>SVDD01000055.1:0-13539 GCA_015057945.1 Lachnospiraceae bacterium
TCCTCCTTACTATGACTTGAATTAATCATAGTAAAAAGAAGCAATTTTTGATATGCACCACCTATTTGACGCTTACGTCTATACTACTTCAGTAAATGAGTCCACTATTGATGAGGCACCCATGGCATATAAGTCTTTAACGGACATAATTGATGTCATTACAGAATCTGTAGATGTAATTGAAGTCATGAAGCCGATTTATAATTTCAAAGCTTCTACATAGGAACATTGTTTGCAAGTTAGTTGAATTATTGGAGAAGCAAAGCAGGTTGGTGAAAATCACTGATCTGCTTTTTGTTATATAACAAAGCAATTTTGAGATCCTTTCACATCATAGTTGAGATTATATATGGAGTTTGGATGATATAGAAAGAATTTTGGCAAGTTTCTTGTGAGTGAGAGTATGGTAAGATATATATGTTTAGTCAATAAAATTTGTGAGCGAAATATCTGTACACTGGCTACGGGTATGGACAACTTTGTTGATTTCGAGCAGAGAACATATGACCTGGATGCGCTAGTGATACAACGAATATTGGAGAGTAGGATTTGATATAAGGGGGCAAATATGTCAAGTGGAAGGATGGAATTTCATGCGCAGAGTATAATGCAGCATGCGAACTTTTCTTTTGTGTTACCAAATGATGTTGAAATGGCTGAAGTCAAAGATCCCAAACATTATGAACGGCCAACGAAAAGCCTTTTACTTCTGCATGGTTTAACCGGCACTGATACAGACTGGCTGTTTGGAGGAGTGGCGCAGGAGATGGCCATACAGTATAACCTTGCTGTATTCATGCCAACAACGGGTAATTCTTTCTACCTGGATAAAGGATATGTCGGCGGTAATTTCTGTCAGTTTGTAGGAGAAGAGCTTCCGGATTATATCCATAAGGTTTTCGGATACTTCTCTGATCGAGAGGATTCTCTCATTGCAGGATTATCTATGGGCGGCTATGGAGCAATTCATACTGCATTTGCTTATACCGATAGATTTTCACAGTGCATTGCATTATCTTCAGCGATACACTTAGAGGATATAGCAAAGACGGATGCTTCAGCTACAAGCCTTATGCCGGTCCAAATGCTCACAGATATATTTGGTGATTTATCAAAACTTATGGAATCAGAAAAGAATCCAAAGGTTCAATTCGAAAAGTTAAAGAGAGAGGGTAAGAAAATCCCAAGACTTTATATGGCAATCGGTACTGAGGATTCACCGGAACTGTATAATGCAAATACGGATTTTAGGGATTTCCTGAAGAAGGAAAATGCCGATTTCTTTTTTGAAGATGGCCCGGGAAAGCATGACTGGACGTTCTGGAATGATTACTTGAACCGTGGTTTATCCTGGATGCTGGGATAATGAAAAGACATATAGTCTTATAAATGCTAAGGAGATTTTAACTTGATTTTGTGGATACTTGCTACGGTATTAGCATTCTATATAAAGGGCCTTTGTGGCTTCGCAAACACATTGGTTTTTACAGCAGTATTAGGTTTTGGCGAAGCAAATGTTAATATATCACCGGTTGAATTATTGCTGGGCTACCCCACAAATTTAATACTGACCTGGAGGAATCGAAAGCAGCTTGATCGGAAAGTGTATATTCCGCTTTCATTGTTGGTGTTGGGTGGCAGCATTCCGGGAGCGTTTCTTCTTAAGAATGCAGAAGTCAGATATTTAAAAGTATTTTTTGGTTTAGTGGTCATTCTTATTGCTGCAGAAATGCTTTTAAGAGAATATCAACATGGAAAGACTAAAGAATCAAGACTGGTATTAAGCCTCATTGGTCTGTTATCTGGTTTGTTGTGTGGATTATTTGGAATCGGAGCTTTACTGGCAGCTTATGTTGGAAGAGTAACCACTACTACAGATGAATTTAAAGCTAACATCAGTGCTGTTTTCATCTTTGAAAACACGGTAAGAATTGTTATGTATGTCTTACTTGGAATTTTCACTCTTGATTCAATGAAACAGGCCATAGCTCTTGTGCCATTTATGGGTATAGGATTATTTGCAGGGATTAAAAGCTCACAGATATTGGATGAACGGATTGTAAAAAAGCTGGTCATAATTCTTTTGGCAATTTCCGGGATTGTGTTAGTTGGAATGAATATGTGATAAGAAGCATGCTAAATCGACAGTTTATGATGACATGGGGGATATATGAGCCAGGAATTTGATTGTCATTACGGAGAAGCGGATGGACCAACTTCGATTTACCTGGCTGGAAATGAGTATGGATTGGGAACGTGGATCACAGCTGTTATTTCAGGCATGGTTCTGGCTATATCACAGAGAACTTGATTCTGATGTCTATAAAGTCGGCCATCATGGCAGCTACAATTCTTCAATGGATAAGAATTCTAAGAACTAGGTACCATGTACCCTTTCAAGATATTTACGGTTGTATTAAGTATTTCATAGAATACAGTAGCAATTTCTTATTGCACAAGGGTGCATTTCAAAGCTATCAGTGGTGAGAATGTGGTTTACGATGTAGTGGATAGCTACACATCACTTATGGAGAAGGTAATGAAGCAAAGCAATTAAGTAGGAGGTAGTCATCATGCCGCAGCATATATCTGTTAGGGTGCCTTGGCACGATCATGGATGGGATGGAACTGTATGTGCAGATCCCGAAAGCAACAACGCCTGTCTGCGACTAAAGAACATTTCAGAAAACCGAAATGATAAAGCGGAAGCTGCCATATGCGGACAGTGTATGGCAGATCATGCCGATGCCCTCAGTTGTATTGATGAGGGTGCCTGTTTTATGTCTCCAAAGGAGATTATAAGGACAACAGAACATCCGTATAGGAAAAGCAATCCTGCTACGCACGGACACTTTCTTCCTACGGATGTGACATATCCACCGTATAGTTTCCCTGCTCGTCCTTTTGCATGGCTTATGAAGGACTGGATTGCTGGTATTAAGGACATTTATAATATCGACTATCAGGAGGAACGTGAACCGGTCTTAAAGTTCAAAACCATGTGGGTACAGGACGCTGAAAACCACAAGGCAATATTTGATTATTTTTATGGAGATGTGGTGGAAGACGAATCTCTTTGCATTGCCTATGCAAAGCAGGTTCCTTTTGTGGAAGATACCAGGCGAGTAGTGATTGGTATCGGTCACGTAAAGAAGATCATTCCGGCGATCCAGCATAATTGTACGAATGAAGGTAGTCTCAGGTCGATGATCTGGGAGACGATGATATGCCATTCTATCCGAGAGAATCATGAAGATGGTTTTGTGATTCCGTATCAGCAGATGATGGAATATGCCAATGACCATCCTGAGTTTGATATGGCATCCATTACAGTATTTGCGCCGAATGACGCTTTTAGTGAATTTTCGTATGCATCCGAGCATGTGAGCTATGATGCGGTCATAGACGTGCTTCAGTCCTGCATAAAGGCATTTGAGATTATCAACAGCTGCCTTGATGAGGATTATTCCAATGTGCTTGAATGGTTGAACCAACAACTGGCTGCTGTATGGGAAGATAGAGGTGCTTTCCCCGGTCTGGGTGCTATGCTTTGTGCGCTTGAAATACCGCAGGGTATTCTTATCTCAAAGCGTATGCAGGAAGATATGGAGGATGGCGATGATATCTGGGAGCGGTTGGATTCGCTGATTGCAAAGCCAAAGGAATATTTGGATCCGCTGCTTGCGAAAGCGATTACTCCCATTATACAAAAGACCTGGAAGAATATGCCTGAAGAACGGAAGGCATTATTTCGTTTACTCAGCAGATTTTCATTGAATCTGGAACAGGCGTATGTCCTTTTTTATGAGAACGAACGCATTAAGCAGGGTATTGAATGCAGCGATAAGGATATTATTGATAATCCGTACATTGTCTATGAGCAGACAAGGCTTAAGATCAATAAGCTGTACGTCTCTGTGAAGAAGGTTGACCGTGCGGTATTTCCGGTTGCATCTGTGTTAGAGAAGTATCCACTGGAGGATCCAACGGCTCTCACCTCAGATAATGATCAGAGACGTGCCCGTGCAATTGCTGTAGCGGTATTGGAAAATGAAGCTCTTGCTGGGAACACGATACTTCCATGCGATCAGATGGTGGATAAGATTCGTGATATGATCCTTGATCCGGCTTGCAAGATCACAAAGGATATTCTTAATGCTATCGATAAGTTCCTGCATAAAGAAATTATTCGCAGGGAAATGAAGGATGGAACGGAATATTACAAGCTTGTTCGCATAAACGAGTTTGATGAAATAATTGAAAAACGCATCAGTAAGCGGCTTAAGGCAAATAAGCTGGAAGTGAATGCGGATTGGCGCGGACTTCTTGATGCTAAATTTGACAAAGGAAAGAAAGTGAAGCTGGATCCCGATTCCGATGAGGAAAGAGCAAGGCGTGAGAAAGCAGCTATTCTTGGAGAATTGTCCGGAGCACGTATCGGAGTACTGGTAGGTGATGCCGGAACAGGAAAAACAACGGTGCTTTCAGTACTTTGCAACCAGCCGGATATAAAGGCGGGCGGTGTTCTTCTTTTAGCACCTACTGGTAAGGCTACAGTTCGTCTTTTGGACAGCATGGGAGACGATGCAAAAGATTTGACGGCACTTAATGTAGCTCAGTTCCTTGTACGGAGCAAGCGTTTTGACTGGAATGATATGAGATATAAGCTATCCGGTTATGATTTCCGTGATGTGCCGGAGACAGTCATCATAGATGAAGCTTCTATGCTTACCGAAGAAATGTTCGGTGCGCTGATGCAGGCTTTGAAAGCAGCAAAGAGAATTATTTTCGTTGGCGATCCGAATCAGCTGCCGCCTATAGGAGCCGGTCGTCCTTTTGTTGATCTTGTGAATCTGTTAAGGATGAACCTGAAGGACGGAGTATTTCCGAGGGTATGTAATTGTTATGGTGAGCTCACTGTCAACCGCAGGCAGAGTTCTGATGAAGAGCGTCTTGATGTAGAGCTTTCAAAACTCTTCACAAATGCTGAAGATGCACCAGATGGAGATGTTGTAGCGGAGATTGAAAAAGGAAACAGCGGAAATATATCATTTGCCCGTTGGTCCACAAAGGAAGAACTTGAAGAAAAGCTCCTACAGATTATGACTGAAGAGATCGGTATGGATAATGTGGATGATCAGGAGGGCTTTGATCTTTCGCTGGGCGGTACTAAGGGTGATTATGGTATTTTCTTCAATACCGGATGTGCTGAGTTTGCTGAGAAGTGGCAGATACTCGCACCAGTTCGTAATATGCCGCAAGGCGTTATGAATATTAACAGACTGATCCATCTGAAATATAGGGAGAAACTCCTTCGGGTTTCAAAGTACTATGGGGCAAAAAAGAGGATACCTAAAGCGTTGGGACCTGAAAATATCATATATGGCGATAAGGTCATCAATGTCATTAACAATGGCAGGGATGCATGGCCTAAGGATGACAGCCGGAATTACGTGGCAAACGGGGAGATAGGAATTGCCTGTGGCTCATATTCCGCAAAGAAGGCGAATGATTATCTTCACGTGGAATTTTCGTCGCAGAAGGGATTCTCATACACTTATACTGCAAGAGACTTTAGTGAAGAGGATGGAACAGCTTGCTTGGAACTTGCCTATGCGCTAACAGTACATAAGGCTCAGGGGAGCCAGTTTGATACAGTTATTCTTGTGCTTGCGGAGCCATGCCGTATCATATCGAGGGAAATGCTTTATACATCACTGACAAGGCAGATTAGAAAAATCATTATCCTTTACAATCAGGAATCATATCACCTTCTGAAATACGCTTCAGAAGAGAATTCGGATATTGCCAGACGGTTTACGGATCTGTTTGCTGATGTGTTCCACGATGGGGATGTTGATATGCGTCCGCTGGTGGTAAAGGTTGGGGATCAGTTCTATGAAGACAGACTTGTGCATAAGACAGTTCGTGGGGAACTTGTACGCTCCAAGTCCGAGGTGATCATCGCGAATGCATTGCATTATCATAAGTTGGAATATATTTATGAGCCGGAGCTTGTTCTGGAAGGTAAGGTGAAGCGCCCTGATTTCAAAGTTGTGGACGATGATACCGGAGAGGAGTGGTACTGGGAGCACTGTGGTATGATGGATGATCCCAAGTATAAGAAACGATGGGAAGATAAGAAGACGTTTTATAAGAAGAACGGGATTGAGGAAGGAAAGAATCTCATTGTTACATATGATGAGAACGGTTCCCTGGATTCACAGAAGGTAGAGAAAATTATAGACGATATATTTGGTTAAGGTGGTGTTGGCAATTGGGCGTATGAAGAATGGCAGGTACACGTGGCACGTTGAACGATATGCAAGAGAAAAAGAGGATGGAGTTAATTGAACCTAGTACCAATGTAGGGATAAGGTTGATTTCAGAAGACAAGACAAAGCAGGTAGAAAACCGCTTGAATTAAATGGCAGGAATATGGAAGAAGTGGGAATGAAATAAATCGTTGTTTGAGGGGATGATGCAAATGAATTACAAGGTAATTGACAGGGAGAAATACTATAGAAAAGGTGTTTTCCGACACTTTTCGGAAGACTGTAAATGTTCGACATCCATGACAGCGCGAATTGACGTCACGGAACTGGTTGAATATTCCAGGAGTACGGGGACAAAGTTTTATATCAACTTCCTATATATTCTCTCCAAGGTTTTGAATTCGCGTGAAGATTATAGAATGGGATATCTTTGGCAGACAAATGAACTGATCTGTTATGATGTGATCAATCCTACGCAGTATGTTTTTCATGAGGATACTGAAACATGTACTCCGGTATATACATCATACGATGAGAATTATGAAAAGTTCTACGCTGCAGCGTTGAGGGATGTTGAAGAGGCGAAAAAAACAAGAGAATATGGGCTTGATATGGCTAATCATCCCAACTGGTTTGATGCCTCCTATATATCATGGCTTTCATATGATTCTCTTAATATTGAGCTGCCGGATGGACATTTATTTTTTGCACCTATCATCAATTGGGGAAAATACAGGGAAGAAAACGGTAGACTCGTCATGCCTGTGACAGTACGTCTGAATCATGCAATTGCAGATGGATATTTAGTAGCAAATGTATTTCGTCTCTTGGAGCAGGAGATAAAGGCTTTTGTTGAGTTATAATCGACAACTTGAAGTTTACTTAGAAAGTGTTTTAAATGAAAAAATCTCAGAACAAATTATTGAGTTACGTCCTCATCATGGGATTTGCTTTCAGTTTTATGAAGGATATATTGTCTTAAGCTAAGAAATCTAAGGATGGTGAAAAAACGTGATAGAGTACACTGTAGAAATAAATGGGATACATGTTGAAGCTACATATAGTGACGAAACAGTGACAGAGATATTTTTACCATTGTTAAATAAGCTTACGGTAATCCAAAAGAAAAAAGGAAGACGCATTCTGGTAATGCTTGCTGCTCCGCCCGGAGCAGGAAAGAGCACACTCTGCAGTTTCCTTGAATATCTGTCAAAAGAGCATGATGATATAGGTGATATTCAGGCTATCGGTATGGACGGATTTCACAGAAGACAGGAGTATCTCTTATCACATACAGTTTTCAGAGATGGCAATGAATTAAGAATGGTGGATATAAAAGGTGCGCCCATAACCTTTGATCTTGAGAAACTTACTGATGCTATCAGAATGGTTTTGTCCGGGGGAGACTGCTACTGGCCAGCCTATGACAGACATCGGCATAACCCGGTTGAAAACGCAATTCATATTACAGAAGACATTGTCCTGCTTGAAGGAAACTACCTGCTTCTCGATGAAGAGGGATGGTGTAACCTTAGAGAAATGGCCGATTATACGATAAGAATTTCTGCCAATGAAGGTGTACTACGTGGAAGGCTTATAGACAGGAAGAAGAAAAGCGGAAATGATATAGAAACAGCAACCAGATTTGTGGATTTCAGTGATATGGCAAATGTCAGGTTATGTCTGGAGAAATCCATGGAAGCAGATCTCATGCTGCAAATGTCTGATAACGCAGAGTATGTGAAAACTATTATGTGAGGCTGGTGAATATGAATCCTCCTGCCGTGTCAGACCTTCCGTTAAAGGGAGATACGGTTATCGGTAACGACGTATGGATGGGTCAGAACGCTGTGATCCTGCCGGGCGTTCGTATCGGTGATGGAGCCATTATAGGAGCCAACAGTGTTGTTGGAAGCGACATTGAGCCATATTCTATTGTAGTAGGAAATCCGGCTAAGCTGCTCCGAAAACGTTTTGACGATGAACTTATAAGCTTATTACTACATTTTAAATGGTGGGATAAGAGTATTGAGGAAATAGACAGTCTGATTCCAATCCTGACATGCAGTGATTTGGATAAAGTCAGAGAGGAACTAAAGAAAAGCTTATAAAAATCCTGAAGTGCATTTATATGAAAGAATAGGATTTAGAGATTCAGAAGAATGTATGGTTTTGACAAAACTATAGGTGAAAGGGCATGAGAGAAATAACACAGAACGAGGTAAGCAAGCTGTACGATTGTATTCGTGAGTTATCCCATATCTTAGGCTTTGAACATTAAATTCAGGTTTTCAGAGATGCTTACAGATGTCTGCAATATGAACGATTTAAGTTTCGTGGAAACTGTGCTGAGTCTAGGTAACCAGAATATTAAGTTATATCAGAATAGAAAGATTACTTGTAATCAGCAGTTTATGACGATATGGGGGATTAATTATGAAGAGAACAATACTGACTATTGCACTATGCATTGTTTTTACAGCTTTAACTATAGCTTGCGGAAATAATATACCTAGTCAGACAGAGCCAGCTACTACTGAAAAACAGGTTGAGAGCTCTTCTGAAAATCCTTCAACAGAGATTTTAGAAACATTACGAAAAATAGATACAGATGAACTGGCATTATCAGCCATCAAAAACTACTGTTTTGCCAATAATCCAGAACTTGAGGATATGGTAAAATCCGGTGATTACACTATTTTTTGGGAGATAGAATCATCTACAGATAACCAGGTTGTTGTGTTATTCAGGTCGTATACAGGTGCGGAGCTACGTTACTATATTGATTCTGTTTCTGGAGATACATATGTTACGGAGTTTGTAAAGGGCATAACAGATGGAGAACAGCGCACGGAAGAGAATTTTAATGCGTGGGATTATGTAGATCAATAAAAAAGTTGGATAGACTGTAGCCGGAAAGGAATGGCAGTGTATTATGAACGCATATACATTATTCAAGCATGGCAGATCGTATCGGAAAAATGCAAGATTCGGTACACACATTTTTATCGGAGCACATCGATTTAAATATTATATGGAAGGGCGACCGTATTATTATTACAGTGACAGACCATATACGATCAGTGACGCCAAAACATGGAAAACACGTGATGAATTAAATAATGATTCCGATTGCAGTATAGGATCTATGTTTGGGTTCATGGGATTTATTTTTATGATTGTACTTGTATTATCGGCGAGCTGAAAATACTGAGAGCAACAGAGCTTTTTTGATTTTCGTGATACTTTTATACCTCACACATGTGGGCTTTATTTTTGTTTTCAAAGAAAGTAGAATATTGTTATTAAACAAATTGAGATTTATCAAAAGCAGCACATACATATAAAGAGGCATAAGTTAATGAAAAGTAATCTTACAGACTATCGACTTTTGACAAGACAGTTTTTCCGACTGCTTCCGTATCAGATTTTACTCATAGTTCTTTCTTCGATTAATGATATCCTCTCCGGACTGTTTGCAAGTAATTACATTGGAACAGACGCTATGAGCGCACTTGGATTATATTCTCCTTTTGACACATTTTTAATCGCAATAAGCCTGATGTTTGTCATCGGATCTCAGATTATTTGCGGCAAATTCATGGGAAGAAATGAAATTGAAGAAACCAAGAAGATCTTTACTGTTGATATCCTGATAACGACTGCATTATCAATCCTTGCGATCATTTTTCTTTTGTCTGCAGTCCTGTTTGATATGGGCAGGTTTCTGACACCCGATGTGGCCGTGCAACAAGCGTTGAATCGATACATTCCCGGCATAGTCATTGGCATTTTTCCATATCTTATGAGCCAGCAGTTTACTGCGTTCCTGTGTCTTGAAAACAAAGCCAAGTACACAACAGTTGCAAGTGTGGTTTTTCTGTTCGTCAGCCTTTCATTATATTATTTGTTTGTGGCTGTATTCAGGCTGGGGGAATTTGGCCTTGGACTGGCGCCCTCTATAGGTATGTGGATTTTTCTGCTGATTGAACTGAAGCCTTATGTCTTCGGAAAAACCCTTTATAAGATCAATTTTACAGGTTTAAAGCTTCGTGATGCATGGCAGATCATAAAAACCGGTTTCCCAAGTGCGGTGATCGATGGATATCAGGCAGTGCTCGGTTTTATCCTGAACTCGCTTATCGTAATGTATGTCGGGTCAGTTGGATTGTCTGCATTTGCGGCAACCCAGGTGGTAATGCTTATAGTCGGAACAATTCCCTTTGGAATGATACAGGTAGCCCGTATGTTGATGAGTGTCAGCATCGGTGAGGAAGATAGAAAAACTCTTGTTGATGTAATGCGTGTGGGACTGTTTCGCTGCATACCGCTGGTTTCATTCATTTCGGTGTTTATGATAATGCTGGCTGTACCTCTAACCCGGCTGTTTTATCGCGATCAGTCCGATCCGGTCTTTGATCTGACAGTTATGGGTTTTCGCATCCTTCCCCTGCTTCTTCCATTGAGCGTTTTTCGTATGCAATTCTCCTGTTATGCGCAGACCTCCGGAAAAGATGTATTGAGTCATATTTTGGCATTGCTGGAGGGAGTTGTATGTGTAGCTTTTTTTTCTGCGATTCTGATTAAGCCTATGGGAATGAGCGGTGTGTACTGGGCCTATCCCCTTAACGGTATCGTCTGTGTAATTGTGATCGTGCTTTATTCACTTAGTATTCGCAAAAAATTTCCGGGAAATCTGGAGCAGCTCATGGTCGTTCCCGATGATTTCGGTGTCACAGAGGACGCGCGGATAGATATTACCGTGCGAAGCATAGACGAAGTTGTCATGGTCTCTCAGCAGGTTACTGATTTCTGTCGAAAACGGGGAATTGACAAGAGGACCTCTTTTTTCTCAGGACTGTTTTTGGAAGAAATGGCGGCAAATGTCGTTAAACATGGATTCACAAAGGATCGAAAAAACCATTCTGTTGACATTCGAATTGTCAATAAGAACGACGAGGTGATTCTGAGAATCAAGGATGACTGTATCCCGTTTGATCCGCTGGAACGACTGGAATTCCTTGATCCTTCTGATTGTACGAAAGGTGTGGGTATACGTCTTGTACATAATATGGCAGAGAGCTTCGAATACCAGAATATACTGGGACTGAATGTGCTGACGATCCATATCAATGTAAATAAAGAACATTCAAGGAGGAATTCATCACAATGATGGAGGGAGTGCCTTCTGTGTCTTTGCCAGACATCATCAAAAAGGCAAAAGAAATACGTAAAAAACAAAATCAGGCCGGGTGTGGCGGAACAGTACTTCCGGGAGAATACATTCTGCAAAAATGTCCGGATTTTCTTGAGAAAATTGGCGGGACTGTCAGGACTATAATGGTTGGTGGCACAAATGGTAAAACCACAACTGCAAGCATGATTGTTCATATGCTCCGAGCAAAGGGATTCCGTGTATTTTCCAACAGGGAGGGTGCTAATAAAACTGAAGGTATCGCTACTGCATTCGGGCTCCATTGTAATCCGGAGGGGAAATTAGACTACGATTTTGCGGTAATTGAATGTGACGAGTTGTTTTTGCTTTCCATGACGAAGCTGTTGAGACCGGAAGTACTGGTGCTTACGAACCTGTATAAAGACCAGGTAGAAAGACTGATCAGTGTGGATCATATGGCGCAGGAGATCATCAGGGTGATTTCATCCTTGACCTACTGTACTCTGTGCCTTAATAGGGACATGAATTACTATGAGAGTTTTGCAGGGACCTATCATGGAACAAAGCTGGTTTCATACCGACTTTTAGCTGAGCACGCCGTTGAGATCAATGGGGGTATCCATGAGATGATGGTAGATATTCCTATGAAATACAATCTTGAAAATGTTGCATCGGCTGCGTCAGCCATGTATGCTCTGGACATGCTTGCCACAGATTGTTTCAGTTGTTTTTGCGATTATAAACTGCCATTCGGCCGTTGTGATAATATTGCGCTTCCGAAATCGGAAATCAAGGTTGTTCTCGCCAAGAATCAAATTGCCCTGAAACAGATTTGTGCTGAACTTGCCGAATCAATTTCAAGGAGCATCCTTGTGTTATATTATGATTATCAGCCGGATTTTGTATGGCTGGAAAATCTAAATCCTGAGGTATATCGTCAATTAAGTCATGCTGACAAGGTCTACATATTTGGAGAATATGCAGATGTTATGGAAAGGATCATCAGAAATAACTGTATTTGCAGATCGGTCCCCCAAATTTTGTCCAATGAGCAGATAGTACAGCTGTTAAAGTCGTCAGAGCAGACCATACTCGCCATTGTCGGCTATGAAGGGATGCTGCGACTCAATAAACTACTCGCCGCTGAAAACTATACTAAAGCATTCTGGGAAGAATGATACATTAGCATATATAAACAAATCGGCATTTGTTTGGTTAAAACTAGGAGGCACTTCATGAACTTGAATCGTATTCATCATATTGCTGTGATATGTTCTGACAAAGACACCGCACTGGACTTTTACCATAAAAAGCTTGGATTTCAGATTCTTCGTGAAAACTATAGATCAGAAAGGGATGATTGGAAGATAGATCTTAAGCTCGGTGAAAGTGAAATTGAACTTTTCATTATGAAGGATCATCCACTTCGTCCTTCTCCCGAAGCTTATGGATTACGCCATCTCGCTTTCCGGGTAGATAACGTGGATGAGGTCGTTGCAGAATTGGAGTCTATGGGTATACCTTGTGAACCGATACGACTGGATGCTTTCACGGGTGAAAAAATGACGTTTTTCCGTGACCCAGACGGGCTTCCTTTGGAAATACATGAGTAAACCGTTTTGATAATTTCAAGTTAGCTTATACCTATGGTATAATGACAACTAAAGAATTTAGTGTTAATATTCGAAATATAAAGATATAAGCGGAGCAGTGAATAATGCTTCTGGAAAGGATTAACAGAAATGGCAACAATGAATCGTATATACAGTCTGAATAGTGACCGACCTGAATCTACACTCGTAAAACGTTTCGAGAGTAGAGCTCTTTTGGTACGCTCATATAAGACTAAGCAAATGCGAAAAAATGTTGTTTTAGCAAAGATCCGGGAGTATTAGGATTGTAGCAGATAGATAAACATGTTATTGCAAACCGCTTACCTTGTATGAGGGTAGGCGGTTTTTTAATGTTCCGTTAGCTCAGCTGGTAGAGCACCGGACTTTTAATCCGATGGTGTAAACGGTACAAAATTCACCGTACTACAAAACCTGTCACAATCCTGAGATAATAATCCCAAACATATTTTGAGAG
>SVDD01000013.1:0-99126 GCA_015057945.1 Lachnospiraceae bacterium
ACCTCTGTTTTATATGATAAAACTATTATACCATAGAATAATTAAAGTATCAGTTATTTATTTTACGTTATACTAGTATCTTAAATAGGGTGTTTAGATTATGGATTTTTATATGTTAGGGTCATATTTAGGTCGTAATCTTCTGTCTCTTGGAAGAGACGGTACTGAACAAGTCTGTTTATCGATATGGCATCATGGTCAAAAAATGAGGGTGTGACCGGATGTTTTAGGGGAAGGATAGTTGTATGGATAAGTGGAAATTGAATAGTTTCATGTTCGTGGAGAGGATAAGACATGTACTGTGTACCCATCCTGATAAGCGATATGTTTTGGTGCGTTCCAATATCAGGGATTTTAAGCTCTTAAACCAGATATTCGGATTTCAGAAGGGAAATGAGATCCTAAGGTGTATGAAAAAGCTTATCATGGAGCATGAAAGATGTTTTGAGGTATTTGACAGGCTTCATGTTGACCAGTTCATTTTTATGATTGAAAAAGAACGGTATGATGAGATACTGTTTAAGAGGATTGCGGAGGCATGCTCCGAACTGATCGATAATGCTGATTTTTGTATGCATTTTCAGCTGGGCATTTATGAGATCAGCGATCCTGATATGGAAGTTCTGTCTATGTGTGACAGAGCCAAGCTTGCCATAAAATCCATTAAGATAGACGAGCCCTTTTCCGTGGCATGGTATAACGAATCCATCATGGAAGAGCGTCTTTACAGTAAAAAGATAATCAGTGAATTTGATAAAGCTCTTAAAGAAGAGCGTTTTCTGGTTTATCTTCAGCCACAGGCCAATACTAAGGGTGAGATCATAAGTGCGGAAGCTCTGGCAAGATGGCGCCTTGATGATGGCACCGTACTGAGTCCTTCACATTTTATCGATATTCTGGAGGAGTCTGAACTCATTTGGAAACTGGATCTGTATATGTGGGATAAGGCTGCAAAGCTTTTGAGTCAATGGAAGGTTGATCCTGAGAAGAAAAATCTCAGTCTTTCCGTCAATATCTCCCCGAAGGATCTGTACTACCTCGATATAGCTGATATTATGGTAGGACTCGTTAAAAAATATGATATTCCTCCAAGCAAGATGAATATAGAGATAACTGAATACAGTTTTGTAAACAGTCCTGATCTTTATATAGACCTTATAAAACGACTGCATGACGCAGGTTTTTCCATTGAGATAGATGATTTCGGCAGTGGATACTCATCGCTTACTCTTTTAAAGAACATTCACGCTGATGTTTTGAAGCTGGACATGGGTTTTCTGCAGGGTACCGAAGATCTTATCCGTACGGAGATCATCATTGATTCTGTTATAGAGATGGCAAAGCGTCTTGATATGCAGGTTATTTCAGAGGGTGTGGAGACCCAGGAGCAGGCAGCATTTCTGAAGATTAACGGCTGTGATTTCTTCCAGGGCTTCTATTTTTCAAGACCGGTTCCATTGGAAAAATTTGATACGGTTCTTAAAGCGTATAATCTCGAAAGAACCAATAAAAAGAGCATAAGACCCAAGTCGCTGAGGGACCTGGTTCAGGAAAATGTGATGCCTAATGGTGTTTACACCAGTTCCATCGCATGAATTTTAATTAAAGATATGATGACATGAGTGTCAAAAGTATTTGACACTCACCGATGATGCACAGCAGGCACGCATTCGTGTGCAATGGGCTCTATCATATGCCATAAAAAAAAGGAGAATCGCAGATTTGCGATTCTCCCTTATTTTATTCATTTACGTCCATTTTGTCATAACCGTCACTATCACTGTAGTTGTCGTCAGGATCGGAATAGTCGTCCCCGCTGCCGTCATACTCCGATTCTTCTCCGTTGTCATAATCCTCCTCGTCTTCATCAGATTCATCATCGGTCGAAAAGTGTACGGAAAAATCAGGTAATTCCACCATAAGATCCTTTAAAGTGTGCTTGAACTTTTTGAAATACTGCGGATCGGTCTCTGCAAATTCCTCAAAGTTCTTTACGATCAGTGTACAATCATCTATCACCTCGCTCAGATCATCATAAAGCGCATCGAGGTTTCTGCCAAAGTAGTTGGGTACCGGCAATTGATCTTCGATAGCGTCATATAATTCGTCACGATCGGTTACATCTGACAGATCTAGAAAATATTTCATATCCTCCTCCGATTTTTCCGGCATCCATGCCTAAACTTGTGAAAACTGACTTCTATTTTATGGGTCGCCATACAGAAGTTCATAGCTTGAATAATGATCCTCCGTATAGTAGATAAGTCCGTCGTTCGAGTAAATGATACGCTTCTCTCCTCTTTTCTTTTCATGGAGAGTGCCAATGTCACATTCGTAATATTTTCGTTTCTTTTTTTCCGGCAGTAGACCTTCACGGTTTAAGAAGCTGTCTCCTCCGATACATTTTCCGTAGGCCACATCATCAAGACCTCCACCCTTCCATCCGAGATCTCTGGCTTCCTTCTTGGTTATGTAGTTGTAAGGAAGATGATTGAAGGTATGGATATATAGGGCCACATCATCCTTTGAGGAATAGATACCGTCCTCTGTTATCGTGACGGATGTGCCTGTCTCCTGCTCCTTGAAGGTTTCATCAATATCCGGAGCATGGTTTCCGGTGCATCCGGAAAACGAAGCTACGAACAGTATGCAGTAAAGTAACAGTAATAATCTGCGAGCTATGTTTTTAATGTTCATAATTTCTTTCTTTTTGTCCTATATTGTAAAGGATATTTCAATTTATCTTTTCAAATTAAAGATCAAAATGAATTATGATGTACTTACATCATTATTTACCGACAATATTCTGAAAAAGATTATAGTTATGTTCTCAGAAAGTTGTCTATTTATATTTTGTAAAGATGCTGTCATATCATAAGGATACTTTTTCAGTTTCAGTTCAGCGAGTATTGCTATGATTAAATCATGAAACAGAAACTGATCCGGACTGGGATTGAGAAATATAACGACATAAGTGATGACGCTTCAGGTATTCATTTACCGCTAATTTGCGTTACATCAAAAGAATTTTAGGAGGTTTACAATGTTAAATTTCAAGAAAATTGCGGTTATTATCGCATCGGCTTCCATGATGGCTGTAATGGCGATTCCCTCTTATGCGGCAGATACCAGAACTTCCGTTTCTTCCGTGAAGATCAATGTTGCTACGGACCTGTCCATTGGTTCAACTTCAAGTGATGTTGAAGTTACCACCAGCTCCACTTTGTACGATGTATACAGTGCTTCAATTACCAATGTACCGAGTGATGGCTGGGATGCTGATGACAACCCTAAGGTACAGATCAAGCTGGCTCTGGAAGATGACGATGAGTATAAGTGGAACATTACCAAATCAACAGTTAATGTAACAGGTGATGCGGGTACCGTCACATCCGTTTCCGGAGGAAGCGGTCATGGTTACCTTACCATAGTCTATACTCTTAACGATCTTGATGAGGTCTATACTGACTGGGCCGGTTCACTTGATCTGACAATTGACGATGCCGACTGGAAGGAATCAAACGGAATCGCAGACTGGAGTTCTGCGGAAAGTGCAAAGAAATATGAAGTAAAGCTTTACAGAGGAAGTACACTTCTTACTACAGTTACCACCACCAACAGCTACTACAGTTTCGCCAACTATTTCACACAGGCCGGCACATATTCATACAAGGTTCGTGCCATCTACACAAGCTCATATAAGGGATCATGGGTTACATCGGATGATTTTTATGTGACCGAGTCAGAAGCTGCATCCATCAAGTCTACCTATAATGCAAGTGTGAACAGCACAACAAGCTCCTCATCAAGCTCCTATACTTCTTCTCTTACGGGAACCACTGTTTACGGTAGTACTGCTTATGCCAACTCACCTGTAGATTCAACAGGAGGTCAGTGGATACAGGACCAGAATGGATGGTGGTACAGAAATGCTGACGGTTCATGGACATCCAACGGCTGGCAGCTTATAAACGGAAAATACTATTTCTTCAGTACAAGCGGTTATATGAAGACAGGATGGATATACTGGAACAACCAGTACTACTATTGCGGATCTGACGGAGCCATGCTTACAAATTCCATAACACCTGATGGATATTATGTTAATGCAGCCGGTGTATGGGTATCAAACTATAATCCATATACTCAGACTTACAGCTTCTGATAATGTTATGTATCATAAACAGGTAAGAGTGGTTTTACAGTCTTAAAAGACTAAAGCTATGATATAGGCTTTCAGGTGCAAGTCATAAATATAAATTCTCTATATAGGAATCTCCCGGAATTATGAAATTTCCTTCATAATTCCGGGAGATTCTGTATATACCATTATCATTCCGATATTTTGATGTTAGTGCTTAAGGCATTAACAATCACTTGCAGCGCCACCATACATTCCTGTGCATTGTGTTCACATCACATTATCCCAACAGAAAGTCTGCGTAGCCGAAGTCCCACACAGGTGATTCAAAACTGTTGGTCAGGTACTCTTCTATGTCAGAAGCATCGTAGCCTGTAAGTCTCGATATGAGAACAATCGTATTTCTTACACTTTCGTATGTAACTGTATGATCCGGAGAACTTACCCATCTAAGGAATAAAGCCTGTAATATAGAAGCATATTCCATCATCATCCATTCGAACTGAAGAACCATATCTCTTAGGTCCATATCCGGGATCAGCAGATTTGAGAAGGTCTCTGATACTAGATAGTTTCGGAGCAGTTTTTCATAATCGGATAAGACTTTATTGAAAAGCTCAGGATCTTCCTGTTTATAGTTGTCAGCAGCATCTCTTAGAGGCTTGAGAAAAGATGTGTAGCGTCCTTCAGCTGCGTAATTCTCAGTTATATCAAGGAACAGCTCATTCCTTTCTTTTAATGAGTCTTCCTGATTCCTTTCAAGCATCCCTATAGATTTTTTCAGTTTTATAATGGAGTCTGAATCTGTATAATCTTCTATATCATCTATGGAATTCTTATTATAGATGTCAAGTAGTATAAAAAAGGCTGTGAGAAGATTCGTCCGGTTGTCTGATTTTTCATCGGAAAGATGGAACATCATAAGATCCCTTGTGAGCTTGAGAATATCCTTTTTTCCGGAGTTTTTCAGATAATCCGTGTCTCTGAAGTCAAGGCCTGTGAAACTAAGGGACTCTCTTTCATTCCAGCGATCCACGATCTCGGGGCAGCATGAGACAAGGGCTTTTTCGGTACGGTCCGGGAAAACATGGTATTCTCTTGGGAATTCATGGCAGGTCACCGAAAGCATATCTTCGCCATGCTCTTTTACAAGGCGGCATAGATGATCACAATCCAGGAAAGGACATTTCATATTGGGTAAAAGTCCGATAACATCAGTATCATCCACTGATTTTATAAATTTATTCAGGGAGCTGTGTTCGCTGAGTCCGGCTGGTAATCGGTTCTGCTGTTTCAGATCTAATGGAGCTGTTACTGAACGCCATTTCTTTTTTGTATTCCGGTCTACGGAAATTTTCCACTCCTGACAGCAGGTAAAGGAGCATTCACCGCCTATACAGTGAAAATCATCATAGTAATCAGGCTTGATTTCTGGTGTTTGCATAGTACTCTCTTTCATATAAAATAAATAAACTTACATTTAAAAAAAATGTCATAGAATGAACACAAATAAGGATTATAAATGATTCATTGGTATGCCGATATACTAATAGTACATGATTTTAAGCAGCTATCAGGTCTTTGGTCTGTTGATTAAAGGATATGGAACAGGAACCTGATGATACCTTAAAAATCTGTGTTTCCAGGAGGATTAAATTGCTGAGCATTAACATAAAACATATTAAGACAGGATTAATTACCGTACTTTCAACTGCTGCTATTTCTGCCATAGCAGGAATCACAGGCTATGCCGCTATCCCGCTTGATGATCTGGGGTTCACTGCCACAAATGAGCAGATACAGGCAGTCACATATCAGTATAATATGATTCCCGCTTCCATACGTCAGTATTATGAGGATCTGGGAAATAAGATTTACTTTTTTGAGACCACAACTTCCATAAGCGATCTTCTGGGTGCTTATTCCGGAGAGGAAGGACAACAGGCGAAGATCATACTTACAAACAGGGATTTCGGAGGTGCAGAAGCCATAACACATGAAATGGGTCACTTTTTTGATGACATCTGTTTTAATGATGAAGGTACATCCGTAAAGACCATGAGATTCAGGGACATAATTTTTTATGTGACTCAGGATGGAAAACGATACATCTCCGATACAGATGAGTTTAATCGTATTTTCATGTCTGAACGAAAAAATGCGCCTGTTACAAAGTATGAAAAGACCGATGCCAATGAATACTTTGCAGGTTCCTTCGGACTTTACTGTACAGATCCCGATACCCTTATGACCTATGCACCTTATACCTATGATTATATAGACAGGCTGGTAAGGAACTTCACACAGGTATATCCTGCTTCAGCGGAGAATACGGCTCTTACTGTCAATATTCCTTCCACCATAGATGAGCTTACAGGCGGAGCCACCAGTTCCGGAATCTTTTTGTCAAACGGAGGCAGCTCTTCTGTTCAGTTATCCAACTCAGAGTCTGTATCAAGCTTCATAGGCGGGAATATCAGTCAGATATCCGGTACTACAACGGATGGTGTTGCTTATACAGGCTATACCAATGTAGACACATCCACCGAGGCCGGTGCGGCTAATGCTGGTCAGCAGGTACAGAATGCCGCTGCTGCTGCCCAGAACGAAGATGGAACCACAACTGTTGTAAATGAGGATGGTTCGATTACCACCACAACAGTAAAGCATACTGAATACGGAACCATGGTATCTGTAGTAAGAGTTTTTACTAACTGAAACAATATTTCTTATTGAGGGTCATAAGTATGACCCTCATTTTTTTACAGATTTGCAAGTGTCAGTGCTCTTATATCCATGGTAAACATCACACTTATGATAAGCACTGTGAAGATCACTGTATGTATCAGAGGATATAAAGCCTTTCGGTCCATGCCCGGAAGCTGTCTTCTGTCCCAGAGACTCAGTATGGGAAGAAAATATGTCATATAAACGAACTTTTCGCTATAGACCAGTCCCTCCATCATTTCAGGACGCCTGTTAAGTTCCTTTATATCATGATATCCAAAGAAGAAAACAAGAGCCTCATAGATGATAAATGTATTTACAAGATTAAAGCTCAGGTTATCTCTCAGTACAAGAAGATGATATAAAAGAGCCAGGGTACCGGGGAGAACTGCCTGAAGCCATGCGTACTTCTCTCTTTTTAAAACCTTTATAAAATGATTTTCCGATGAACTACTTACCTGCCGGGACCCGTTCCCGGCATTTTTCTCATTATCAAATTGAGAACTGCCGGAGGCTGTCTGATGGGCTTTTCTTTTTACGGTGCGTCCGCATCCGGGACAGGAATCAGCATCATCGGGAACCTCACTTCCGCAATTCATGCAGACTCTCATGGGCTTGATTTTTATAATAGGTGTATGGCAATCCGGACAATTTCTTGAATCATCCGGTATATTGGAACCGCATTTAGGACATTTCATATATTAACCTCTAAAATTCTTATTTAAGTCACATAAGTTCATTCACTGATTTAAAGGGGATGAACTTATGACTTTTCATGCAACTTATGTCCTCATATTATACACAAATGAATCAATTTTCGTATATAAAAAATCAGGGAACATGTCATCTGACATGTTCCCTGAATATTTTATCCCTGTGCTTTAAATTTAATTAATAAGAACCAGATTACTTATTATCAGCTGTTACAGCCTTAGCTGCTGTACGTCCTGATACGAAGATTTCTGTGATAGCGTTACCGCCGAGACGGTTACCACCATGGATGCCTCCTGTAACCTCACCTGCTGCGTAAAGTCCATCGATAGCCTTACCGTCCTTGTCAAGTACATGACGGTTAACATCAACAGAAATTCCACCCATTGTATGGTGAGTTGAAGGAGCCATGAGACGTACACGAAGCTTAGCGTCATCAAGGTTGTATGTATCAGCCTTGTATGATCCGTCAGCGTTCTTCTCTGCATCACCGATAAGTGCTGAGAACTGCTTCTTTGTAACATCCTTAGGCTGCTTTCCGTTCATGATAGCCTGGTCGTAGTCCTTGATTGTTTCGATTACAGCATCAGCATCAGTATCGAAACCAATCTCCTTGAAGAGATCTGCAAGCTCACCGATAGTTCTTACATACTGTCTTCCCTCTACGTCCTCATCCTTGTATGGATATGGTCCAGGAATAGGAACAGCAGCGTTAGCAATCTCGATGAATACGCCCTTGTGGCCCTTCCACTCGATACCGTTCTTGAACTCACCAAGTGAAAGAACATCACGCTCAGATGTCTCATCTACGAAACGGTTGCCTGTTGTAGGATTGATGTAGATAGCATAATCTCCGCCACCGAAGGCAAGATCTCCGTTGTCTACCCATGAAATAGGCATAAGCTGTGTGAAGCCTTCACCAGTTGTAGCTGCACCGGCTGCCTCAGCCATCTTGATACCATCACCCTGAAGTGATGAACGGTTGGTTGTCTCAAGCTTATCGTTAAGGAACTCGCTTGACCAGTACTCATTTGTATCTACAACCTTTGCAATGTTAGCTGCGAAACCACCTGTTGCAAGGATGACACCCTTCTTAGCATGAGCTGTTACAGGTGTTCCATCGAACATAGTAGCCTTAACGCCTGTTACACGACCGTCCTCTACGATGAGCTCATCAGCAGTTGTACGAGTCATGATCTTGTTAGCTTCGTTAGCATTCTTGAATGAAGTCATAGGCGCCATGAAGTATGTTCCCCATCTTCCGCCGTACTCTTCTTCCTTGCCATCACCGTCAGCATCAACATTAGCACCGATGAACTGGTTCTCTCTGTACCAAAGAGCACCGATAAGTGTAGGCTGTGTATCCTCAACAAATGTTGAACCCATAGACTCGAGCCATGGCTTGATATCCTGTCCATCTGTGATGAACTGTGATACGAGATCTACATCACCATAGATCCATGAAGACTTGTCAGCACTCTGACGAAGTCCGCCATAGTATGTCTGGAAAATATGAAGGTTGAGTGTTGAGAAAAGTGTAAGGTCTGACTCAGGAGTTCCTGCATCAAGCTTAGGCTGTGCCCAGTCAAGATAAGCCTGGATTTCCTTCTTCAGAGCCTGAAGTGTAGGAAGGTAATCCTTAACAACACCATGCTTTGAAAGCTCTTCGATATCACCGGCTACATACTCGTGATCCTTGTAATAGTCAGCATCGAACTCATCCTCAGACCAGTTAAGGATAGTCTTTAACTCATCGATACATCCCTGAACTGACTTAACCTTGTTGTACTCGTTGCCGTCGAAGCCCTTGCCTGTTGTTGCATCAGGATTCTTCTCATCCCATACAAGGTATGGCATAACTGACTGGTACTGACCACCTGATACAAGTGTGTTACCACCGACCTCGGCGTTCTTCTCGATTACGAGAACTGTATTGCCGTCCTGAGCTGCCTGAGCTGCTGCGGAGATACCTGCTCCACCAGCACCTACTACAACTACATCATAGCTCTCTTCAACAGCATCCTGAGCCTTAGACTCAACTGTGTTGGATGTGAAGGCATCCTTGTTTGTTACCTTTGCCTGATCAGCTGCATCATTAACAGCTTCCTTAAGAGCTCTTGATGAGAATGTAGCACCTGATACACCGTCAACGCCTGTACCGTTTGCCTCGATGATCTGTGGAATGAGGATGTCGTATGCAACATCACCTACGTGCTCAGTCTCCTTTGACTCCTTAACCTCGATCGCTGTTACCTTGCCGTCATCAAATGTAACGTCAACAGCGATATCTCCGTTATAGCCTGTTCCCTTACCTGTGTAAGTTCCGGCTGTGAAAGCGAGTGCTGCATCATTTGGAGCTGTAGCCTCGCCCTTCTTTGCAGCCTCGATTGCTGCGGCTGCGGCTGCCTTAACACCGTTTGATGTTAATGTGGCACCTGAAACACCATCGATCTCAGCAGATTGATTTGTCTTGATCTGAGATGCAAGCTCTTCAAGAGCTGCTCCACCAACTGTAGGTGTTTCATCCTTACCCTCGATCTGGACATCTGTGATCTCGGTATCTGTTGTTGTTACTGTAACAGTTACCTTTCCACCGAAGCCCTGATCAGAACCTGAATATGTTCCGGCAACAAAATTACCGGCTGCGGCAGCTTCAGTAGTTGCAGCTTCAGTAGCTGCTTCTGTTGCGGCTGCAGTTGTTACTTCAGGTGCCTGCTGTGATCCGCAGGCAGTCATTGATGCTGCAAGGCCCACGGCCATTGCGCCTCTAAGAAATTTTTTCATTTTGCCTCCTAATTAAAGCACCCATAAAATACGATTCTATTTAAGCATATTCAACAATAAAAAACAAATTGAAAGCGGTTTCAATGTAGTTAAAAATATTAAATGATATTTCTGTGTCATTTTAATGCACATTTACTTGCCGAAATGATCAATAGTGAGGATTTTTAAGGCTGTTTTTACCTGTTTATCAATAGCTATACAGTATAGTCCCATGCATTTATATCCATAATCTTACTGATTTATCGAATTAAAAAAAGCGGTATGTTCTGAAACAAACCGCTTTTGAAACATCATGTAATCATGTCACTGTATAACTATGATAAGTCCGTGTGGAAGGCATGTGATAGGAAAATCATAATCGGTATCTGTCATCTTTCCGATGGATACACAGATCTGGTTGCTGCAGTTGGACTCTATTACAGATACCGAATTATCCTTTACCTGCATGAGATTGATATGATGCTTTGTCTCCAGTGCTTCATCACCCATGGATTCAAGGGTTGTACCCTCAGGTACCTCTGAAACAACGCCATCCTTTATCATATAAAGGGCATCCTTGGAAAGTGGCGCTTTGAAAATCTCACGATCAACATACTGTACAACTACCTGAAGCTCCTTTTCGGAAGCTTCCGTACTTTCTGTTTCCGCAGAACCCGAAGCTCCTGAAGTGGTCTCAGAGGGTTCTTTATGCTTTGAACTGTTTCGCATATATGCTGTAAGACCGAAGCTTAACAGAATAAGTATAAGTATAGCTGCGATCAGGATGATATTACGTTTCTTGTTTTCTGATTTCTCCATTTGGATAAGTACTCCTGCTTTAAAAAACTTTAGGCATTATCTTAGCACAACTTTATGTCCTGAATCAACATGGTGTATTTTCTTCTCTGTTCCGGAAAGAATGGCCATTCAAGAGTTGATTCCATAAGTTCAATCTCTCCTCCCGTGTATCTTTTTCGTACATCCTTTATACATTGCCATGCACCTTCGGAAGGATTGTTCGGGTCGTATTCCGAAGAAAACAGTACACGGTGTTTTGAGGCTTGAAGTATGGCTGTGTTCATCAGGGGTATAAATGTATCATCCACATCCCTCAGGTGATCGTGGAAAGGATCGGGATCCACAGGTCTGCCGCCTAAGAGCTGTTCTGAGACATTGCCGGCAAGGATATGCCAGCTGTAGGACAGGATGCTCCAGAGCTGGCTGTGAAGCCCCGCCGCAACCACCATATCGTAGCTTTTTTTCGGAAGGATCACTTCGAAATCCTCCGGACTTTTCCTAAGGGATTTTTCCAGAATTTCGAATTCCTCAAGAGACCGCCGGATGAAATCAGCTTCAGTAAGTGTTCTTCCCTTTTCCACCAGATACATATACAGTCTGTTAAAGAACCTCTCCGTCATTTCCTGGGTAACCCCGGTGAGAGTACCTTCCTTTATGTGTATCTTATGACAATGCTCCTGTCCCTGATTCCTGACCCCGACCCTGACACTTTCGCTGTCCAGATCTATCAAGTCGATATGGGAGAAATGCTTCGCGAGGCGATTGAGATTAAGATCATTACAGGGACCTGCGCCGAGAATGGCGAGGGTCTTATGATCATTCTCCGAAGAAATTCCTTCTCTTTCTTCAAATCGAAGTATCCTGTCGGTGAGTTCTCTCCTGTACTCCTTCCAGTTAGTGTAAGCATCCGGTATGTTGAATTCGTTTTTTATACTATCAAAAAAATTCATAGACCTTATTGTAATGATATAGACCCCGGAAGTCTACGGTTCATTATAAAAGG
The DNA here is from genome assembly GCA_015057945.1 of Lachnospiraceae bacterium. Lineage (GTDB taxonomy): Bacteria > Bacillota > Clostridia > Lachnospirales > Lachnospiraceae > Oribacterium. The sequence continues at coordinate 12,144 of SVDD01000013.1, forward strand.
ACCTGCATTTCCGCAGGTCCTTAAAATCAAACGGCTTTTTCTTTTATAGGATTTAATTCTTTCATCATATAGTTCTGTTCGTAATCTTTAAGGGATTTTACTGCTTCCTTTGACATAGGCACCAGTGCAATAAGGTTAAATATGGTCATGAGTCCGATTCCCACATCACCGAGATCCCATACGAAAGTATAAGCAGCGAGGCATCCGATGAAGAGATTTATGAGGGCCACTGCCTTATAAACAGTCTGTGATGTCCAGTTATCTCCGAAAACATATGCAACATTGGATCTTGCATAAAAAAGTATGCCCAGGAAGGTCGAAAAACAGAAAAGCCAGAGTGTGACTGCTATAAATATAACTCCCGCATCTCCGAAGTGATATTTCATGGCTGCCTGGAGAAGATCCATACCGCCGAGCCCTTCCGTGAACTCTGCCGGTGCCAGAAGCATAACAAATGCTGTGCAGCTGCATATGATGATGGTGTCAATGAAAACACCCAGAGCCTGAAGAAGTCCTGACTTAACAGGGTGATCAACATCGGCACTTGCAGAGGCACAGGGTGCTGATCCTGAACCTGCCTCATTTGAGAAAAGTCCTCTCTTCACACCATTCATAAGAACCGCGCCGAAACCACCGGCAAGTGCCTGCCTGGCTCCGAAGGCCTGACTTAAAATCTGTGAAAATACAGAAGGAATACTTGAAAAATTTTTCATGACAACAATAAGTGTCAGAATGAAGTAAAAGCCGGCCATGATTGGAACAATTATATCAAGTACTTTGACTGTGACATTTTTCTTTAAAACAATATATGCACCCGGAATACATAGGATAATGGCTGTTGCAAGGGGAGGTACCGAGAAAGCATTTTCAAGAGCTGATGAAACTGAGTTCCCGATTACCTGACTGATTCCGCACCAGCAGAGAAGTCCTGACAGAGCAAAAAGTACGGCCATGACGCTTTTCTTCTTTTTCCCTGCCATAAGATGGTGTATGTAGTAGGCAGGTCCGCCTCTGAAACCACCGTAAAGAGGATCCTTTTCCTTGTACAACTGGGAAAGTGTGGCTTCAACGAAGGCTGTGGCCGAACCGATTATGGCTGTTACCCACATCCAGAAAACAGCACCTGCTCCTCCTGCAGATACAGCAGCAACCACTCCCACAAGATTTCCCATTCCTACACGGGTGGCGGTAGAAACTATAAGGGTCTCGAGACCTGATACCGTGCTCTTATTATCACTGTCACTGCTTTTTTCCGATGCTACCCTGATCATCTCAGGGAGCAGGCGTACAGGTAAAAATTTTGTTATCACCATACAGAAGACACCTGTGGGGATTAAGAGAAGAACCAGCAATGAAAGACCTAATGATGATCCTCCGGGAAGCGGTATAGTTACGAGGTCCCCCCAGAGGAAGTTGTAGATAAGCTGAAATAACTGCATTTTATAAAACCTATTCCTTTACTTTATTACCTTATGAGATTATACACATTTACTTTAGGGATGCAAAGCGTAACAGTGTAAAGTTTTCAAGCGCGATCAAAGCATTATTAATGAAGTGTATAAAATTTATTTAATCGTTTTTATCAAAATAAGCTGCCCTGACTAAGTCAGAGCAGCTTTAAAAGATCATGTGAGTACAGGAAATGAAGCTGGAAGGTGGTTTCTTTTCCGTTGTCAAAGGCTATGACAACTTTTCTTTCGTCTATGGCTGCTACTGTTCCGTCTCCCGACTTTTTGTGATGTACTCTCACACCTTCACCTAAGGATTCTATAAAATCTCTGTAATCCGATTCGGAAAAGATCTTTTCCGATTCAGAACTTCTTTCACTGTATCCATGAGGCGTGAAAATGGAATATCCGGTTCTTCCGGAAGCATATCCCGAAGTACCGGAATCATCCTTATATGTATTATTGAAGCCGCCTGAAAAGCCTGAACCTCTGCCGCTATGAAAGGAAAAACTCTTTTTGGAAGTCCCGGTAAAAGCATTGGCAGAAAACCGGGATGAAAGGCTGTCAGAAGGACTGTGGCTGTATCCTCTGTCCAGAAGCTCGTTCAGAAATGTGGCATCCTCATTTTTGTATTCAAAAATATTCAGGTTGTTTTTGGCTCTTGTGACAGCAACATAAAAAAGTCTTCGTTCTTCTTCGAAGAGCTCAAGCTGTTTTCTGTCCTCCCCGCTTGCAGACTTTCTTATGGAACTGCTCTTCCATGCAATGTCAGGAACCTCCTGTGGAAAGATGCCGTCCATGACATCCATAAGGTATACAGTATCGTATTCAAGACCCTTACTGCTGTGAATGGTTGACAGAATGAAAGGACATTCCGGGGCGCTTCGCTTCTCCCTGAGTATAAGCTGCAGGTCTTTAAGCCGCTCAAGAAGACTTAAGGGGCTATGCTCCTGATAGGAAAGACTTTTAAGTATGAAGAGCTTGCTCTCACTTATTTTGTTTCTCTCCAGATAGTCATTGTATCCCATCTGCCTTGTGATACGCACTATGGCCTGATCAGCCTTATCATCCAGAAGGTTCCTGAGATTAGCGCGAAGCTCCAGAAGATTTGCTTCTGTACCCTTCGGAAGCTTGCAGTAATTAATGGCCGCATCTATGATGGGAAGCTCATGCTTTCTTGCCATCTGACAGGCTTCTGTTGCCAATGCTTTTGACAGGTAGGTCTTAAGCTTATAGTAGATCTGGAAAAACAGTTCATCGTTTGAGGGATCTGCAGCAAACTTTATGACATTGGATATGTCGTTTATGGTTCTGTGAGTGAAAAAACTGAGATCCAGATTCTTTACTCTGTAGGGAATGTTATTTCTCTCAAAGAGGTCAACAAGAGGAAGTATGCTTTCATTATCCCTGTAAAGCACTGCTGTTTCTGTACTGCAGTCCCTGGCTACCTTCATAAGATAGCTGTACTGTGCGGTCCTGCTCTTGAGAGCGATGGTGTGAACAGCACCTTTACCGGATCGTTTGGTGAACATGGTCTTTTCATGTCTCAGTACGTTCTGGGATATAAAATGCTGAGCACTGTCGACGATAAATTTTCTTGATCTGAAGTTCTCTTCCATGAGAAGTACCCTGGCATCCTTGTGTTCCTTCTCGAAGTTAAGAAGTGCATCAGGGTAGGCCGCACGGAAACCGTATATGCTCTGGTCCTCATCTCCCACCATAAAAAGATTGCCGCTTTTTTCTGACAGGAGGCTTATTATGGCATGCTGTATCTTCGAGGTGTCCTGAGCCTCGTCGACGCAGATATAGGGATATTTATCCCGGAAATAATTAAGGGTCTCCGTACTTCTCTTAAGTATCATAAGAGCGTATACCATCTGGTCATCATAATCCATGAGCCCCCGGTTCCTCATCTCCTCCTGATACAGCCTGTAAATCTCCGAGATTTTCATCTCACTTGTATCATCAAGAGCTTTTATTTCCTCGGGACTCAGCATCATATTCTTAATGTAAGTTATGAGAGTGCGTACATTTTTAAGATCACTTTCAGTTGCAAATTCATTCTGGACGCTTCTGAAAATATGACCGAGAAGCTCTGAGGTCATTTTGTCATCAGTGACCAGATTAAAGGCATTTTTACCTATCTTTTTGCCGAAATAGTTTATGATTCTTGAACAGACACCGTTAATGGTACGGAATTCCAGTCTGTCTGCATATTCAGGCCCAAACAGATTCCGGAATCTTTCTGCCATATCCCTGGTGGCTGCAACAGTATAGGTGAGTGTTAGTATCTTCCCCGGATTTATGTGCTTTTCATATATCATAAAGCCAAGTCTCGTGACAAGAACGGTTGTCTTACCGGACCCGGGCACAGCAAGAAGCAGCACTGAGCCGTCTGTTGAATTGACTGCGAGCTGCTGCTGTCTTGTGAGATTTATATCATGTTCTTTCAGGTAATTGTAAAAATTCATAGCCACCAATATATCATAGTTTGACTTTTAATTTAAACTTATTTTATGAAATATATTGACGAAGTTCTCTTATGGTGTAATGTCTCTGCATCTGCATTTTAAGTTCAGCTTAACAGCTTAATATCAATATGAGGATGAACATATATGAAAAACAGGAAAATTCTACTTATTTACTGCATGTTTATATTAATTGTTTTCACTCTGACAGCCTGCTTCGATCAGGAGAGAAAATTTAGCAGTGTCAACGAGAAAATGGATGTAATGATGTCTGAGATAGAGAAAGAGCCTGTAGTCATGAGAATTGATGACACCGCAGGTGCATCCTACATTTACTATGATGAAGGATTCTGTGTTCTGTACCAGCCCAGTCATTACAATAAGGCCATCAATATGGGATATAAAAAAGATAATATCTGGTACACCTACAGTTTTACAATGAGCGTCAAAGAAGACAAATATCATTCCTTCACTCCCAATGTAGCGGTTAATGGTGAAATGATCTACGAAACTTATATCAAGCCCTTCTTTAACGTTACGGTTGTTTCCGAGGATAAAAATGAGCAGACTATGGTCGTATCTCTGGAATTTGGCGGAGTAAGGGAAAACTGGGACGCTATTTTCAGTAATAAAAGCTTTGCGGAGTACAGACGGCAAACTGCACCGACTGATGTTTATATGTACTATACCGGAACCAAGGATTACAAGAATATAGTTGAAGCCATCGCCGGTGAGGTAAGCGATGCAGACAAATCCATGGGGGATTTTTTCAAGAAAAAGACAGAAAAGATACTTAACAGCAATGTCAAATAAGAAATCGAAAGGGAAGGCCGATGGCCTTCCCTTTCAAATGTGTCGTGCACTCAGATGAAATCATCCGAGAAGATTCAACATGGAACCTACTGAATAAGAATTTGAAATACTGTATGGCATACTCCTTGAGAAGTCATACATCAGATTAAAATAGTTCCGACCGATATCATCACCTGAAAGCAGTGAGGACAATCCTCTTCTTACGGCTGAAGCCGATGTGGAGGTCCCGACGATGCTTGAGACAGATTCTGATAAGGTGGCCCTGGCTCTCTCGCCTAAGGTTGTGGCAATACCGTACTGACCTCCGATAAGTTCACGAGTAGTATCGTAATCATTTTCGAGGGCTGTTCTTAATCTCGCCTCATCCAGTTTGAGGTCGCCTTTCTTATCATATGATAAGCCTACCATACTGAGTATGTTTCCGTTGGCTATGCTTCCGGACATACGTGAAAGCTGTTTCTGAACACCTGAACCGAGGTTCTTTCCTGCGGAAAGAGTCTCCATAGTGTTGTTGTAAGCCTTCACCATGTCTTTCATGGCCGATACAATGTTGTCTTCATCAACACCGGTGTAAATGTTTGTAGTTCCCGTACCCTTCAGCGTCATGGTGGCGTCAGCATTGCCGAGCTTGATGGTATTGGACGCGGAAGTATACTGTGTGGTTCTGCCGTTCTCTGTTATGGAATAACGTGCCGGCTGGTCTTTTGTTGCGAGATTCTGAACATCGACTGTAAATTCCGTGGACTTTCTAAGAGAATTTGTTTTAATCTCTGCAACAGCCTCATCAGAGGATCCTAAAGTATACTGTGAAAAAACATTGCCCGGTTTGAAATAATTCAAACTATTCGCTGCTTTTTCTGTACTTGTCACATCACTTTGATATGCACTGAGAAAGGCCTGAGTCTTGTCAACACCGGAGGAGGAAGCGGTCGTAGCAGCCTGTGTGCCCAGGAACGAGCTGATCCTTGATGTACTGCCGTAAGCCGATGCCTGATTGATACCGTACTGGTAACGCATCAGCTGGTACATATTGTTCAGATAGCCCGAATTGTAAAGATCATATGAGCTTATACCGCCGATAGCACTTATAGACATCTTTTGCCTCCTTTCCCTGGATAGTCAGTATATATCCTTATATACCGTAAACTAATAGTTACATACAAACACGTTGTCTATGATATAGACTTTCCTATAGTTATGGTATCACAGATTCTTTGAAAATACCCTGTGAAAAATACTTTTATTTCAAGGTTTCAGGGCACTTTTCAAGGGCTTTTAAAAGAAATATTTTGCAATGGAAAGCAATGAACATTTATTGGAGTCAAAAGTGGAGGAAGACTTCATAGCACTTATATCATATTATCAGATTCTTGCAACTCCGGACTTTCTTGCTGCCTCTGCTGTAGCCTTGGCAACTGCATCCTTTACTCTCGGGTCAAATGCCTTTGGAAGGATGTAATCAGCATTCAGCTCCTCATCTGAAACGAGACCTGCGATAGCCTTTGCTGCTGCTATCTTCATCTCATCGTTTATGTCGGATGCACGAACATCAAGTGCACCACGGAAGATACCAGGGAAGCAGAGAACGTTGTTGATCTGGTTAGGGAAATCAGAACGTCCTGTGGAAACTACTGCAGCACCTGCTTCCTTTGCCTCATCAGGGAAGATCTCAGGTGTAGGGTTTGCACATGCAAAGATGATAGGATCCTTAGCCATGGTGCGGACCATATCCTTGGTAAGGGTTCCCGGAGCAGAAACACCGATGAAACAGTCAGCTCCCTTTATAACTTCTGCGAGAGTTCCCTTCTCATGGTTGAAGTTTGTGATCTTTGCCATCTCCTCCTTGATAGGGTTGAGACCGTCTCTTCCCTCGTAGATGGCACCCTGTCTGTCTGTCATGATGACATTCTTGAGTCCCATGGCCATGAGAAGCTTTATGATGGCGATACCTGCGGCGCCTGCGCCGGAAGTAACGATCTTTATGTCCTCGATTTTCTTTCCAACTACTTTGAGGGCATTCATAAGACCTGCAAGAGTGATAACTGCTGTTCCGTGCTGGTCATCATGGAAGATAGGAACATCAGAAACCTCCTTAAGCTTCTTCTCTATCTCGAAGCATCTTGGAGCCGAGATGTCCTCGAGATTGATACCTCCGAAAGATCCAAGCAAAAGCTGTATGGTATGTACGATCTCATCAGGATCCTTGGAACGTACACAGAGAGGGATGGCATCAACATCACCGAAAGCTTTAAAAAGGACACACTTTCCTTCCATAACAGGCATACCTGCTTCGGGTCCGATGTCACCGAGACCAAGTACCGCAGTTCCGTCTGTTACAACAGCAACCGTATTCCATCTTCTTGTAAGATCATAGGACTTGTTCACATCCTTCTGAATCTCAAGGCAAGGCTGGGCTACACCCGGGGTATAAGCGATGGATAATGCTTCTGAAGAGTCAACAGCAGCTCTTGAAGTAACTTCTATCTTTCCCTTCCACTCATAGTGCTTCTCCAATGATACTTTAGCGTAATCCATATAATTTTCTCCTTTATCTTTGATTTAAATAGTCTGCATTGATTACAGACCATGCTTTCTCAACTATTTCAGGGATCAAATCATACATTATCATAAAATCCCCTTTTTTCATATTGACAGTTTCTTTGTCTGCCGGAATATAGGATATGTCCGAATCAAGGGACTTTTTCGGAGCTGTGGCAAGAAGTTCAAGCCAGGCGGCCCTTTTCAGTCTTTCTTCAAAAGAAAGAGCCATCAGTTCTTTTCTGGTACGAAACCATTCGCTTACAGTTCCGTATTCTATGAGAACACCGCCGAGTATAAAAAACAACCCTGTAAATCCTATAAGTCCTTCACTTTCCATATTAAGAAGTATGAGGCAGCCCAATACTATGATTACAATGCTGAATATGCTGTGTTTCTTTCTTTCGCCTGAAAAATCCAGTATATCCTTCAATTTCCTTTCAGCACAGCTCCGGCATATTCCGTAATCCTGGAATTTTCCGAGAGCCTGTACCCTGTTATCCCCCTTCAGGGATCTCACATGAAGGGTCTGGATCTCCAGCACTCTGTACCTGTAGTCTGCATCTTTTTGACAATTAATGCAATTCATATATGCTTTACAACATTCCTCCGAGAATTGATAACAAAAGTGATCCGATTATGAGGATAATGGAACCACCGATTCTTGATGAGATCTGCGAGAAAGGCATGAGCTCCATTCTGTCTGAAGCTGAAAGAACGGCAACGTCTCCTGTTCCGCCCATGTTGGCCATACAAAGACCTGCAGTTATACCGGCCTCCAGCGGATAGAATCCAACCAGTTTTCCTACAAATGCAGCACCTATAAATGCACCTATACATGTAAGGAGGCACAGCACGAGATATGTAAGTGAGAAGCTTGCGATAACTGTACCGAGCTCCAGATAGCAGATACCTATACCTACGAGGAGTGTGGTTGTAAGATTCTTCATGATAAACTGGAACCACTGGAAGCAGTCGATCTCGATGTCTTCAGGAATAATATCCAGAACCTTGCAGACTGCAACGGAAATGATCATCCATGCATATGCATGGATACTTACTGAAGGAACCAGCATGGTCCAGAATTTGGAAACTATATAGCCCCATGCGAAGAATGAACATGATACGAAAAGTCCCTTTCCGAGATTTGCAACATTTATATGATCTCTCTTCTTCTGCATCTCAGGACTTATCTCGTACTCTGCGGCATTGGCCTGACCTGTTCTCATAAGTGAGCCCTTACCGTTTAAGTTTCCGCTGAGAACCTTTGAAAAAACACCTGCCATAACGATGGAGACCGCATTTCCTATGGCAACCGCCGGTGTCATGGTGGATATGGCTTCATCTGCGGTCATGGTTCCAGATGATTCAAAGATCTTGGAAAGAGGAACTGCGCCGGCTCCCATACCACCGCCCATGATAGGAAGTGCGATAAGGAGAACTGACTTGATAACTCCAAAGCCCATCACTGCACCTGCAACACCTGCAAGCAGGAATGAAAGAACGATAGCTCCGAAGATAGCCGGGAAATATCTCGCTGCTGCCTTTGCAAGAAGCTTTCTGTTCATTCCGAGGATGGAACCGCAGATAAGAGCTGCGATATAGAAATCCAGAAACGCACCTGTCGGCTTGAAGAATGCTGTGATATTTCCTATGAGGTCAAGCTTTATACCCATGGCATAAACTTTATTCTCAGCGTCCATAAGTTTGGGGAGAAGATTGAAATAATTGAGTGCCGCTGATCCGAAGATAACAACTATAGCTCCACCGCCGAGATAATCCTTGATTATCGGTGTCCTGTTTCCTATCTCATTAAGTATGGTTCCGATGACTATCATAAATGCAAAACATCCTGCCATACCCTGCGGTAAAACACCAAGATAAGCAGCTGCAAGGACTATCGCTGAAAAAACAGCGAAGACGGTCCACGGCAGCTCAAACAATTTTAAACCTTTGTAGTCTTCTGTACTCTTTGCCATAACTACTTTCCTCCTGAGTGAAATATTTTTTTATAGCAAGATAAAAACGGCAGTTATTCATTTTCAGAAAAATCCTGCCCTTCACGAATCATGTATCTTACTATCTGTTGCTTTTCTGTATTTGAATATATACTATTTTAGAAAAAGTTTTAAGCTTTTGCAACTAAAAAAAATTACCATTTATTTATCATTCAGCAGACCTGATTTTTGAAGAATCCATTCCGAAAGGTCACTGGTCTGTCCCAGCTCCTCATAAATTCCTTCATCATAACCGCCTAATGTCCTTATGCATATAAGTCCTCTTTATGAGGGTCATTAAAAGCTCTTTAAACTCAGGAGTCATTGATTACATCATAAAGCCTTTTTCCTTCAATCGTTTTGCTTCAGCTATAGACAAGTTTTTGTACATATTAGTTTTAATAAAAAGAGAAAGAACCTTGAGTCAATAAAGCTCTTGGTTCTTTCTTTTTGAGGCATGCTTTATTACTGACCTCTTTTATTTTCAGTTTCAGTATAGGTAAACGTGTTTTTTGAACCCTGTTCCAAAATCATCAGGCTCTGCCGGATTTCCGAACACTTTTACCTTGTTTACCTTCGGAACACCTATCAGATGTTCAGAAGCTTGCTGTATGCTGCAAGTGCACCGTCTGTCTCATGTGCAAGAACCTTCTTTGCAAGAGTCTTACCGAGCTGAACACCTTCCTGATCGAAGCTGTTGATGTTCCATACAAAGCCCTGGAACATTACCTTGTTCTCGAAGTGTGCAAGTAGTGCGCCAAGTGCCTTTGGATCAAGTTCCTCACCGACTATGATGCTGGAAGGACGTCCGCCCTTGAAGTTCTTGTTCAGGTTTTCGTCAGACTTTCCGCAGGCAAATGCTACGATCTGGGCAGCAACATTGGCACAGAGCTTCTGCTGGCTGGTGCTGTCCTGGATATCAACATCGTTTCTTATCTGGCTGTTCCTGAAACCGATGAACTGGAGAGGAACGATGTCAGTTCCCTGATGAAGGAGCTGATAGAAGCTGTGCTGTCCGTTTGTTCCCGGCTCACCGAAGATAACAGGTCCTGTAACATAATTTACAGGCTCACCGAAACGGTTAACAGACTTTCCGTTTGACTCCATGTCAAGCTGCTGAAGGTGTGCAGGGAAACGGCTTAATGCCTGTGAGTATGGAAGTACCGCTGTGCTTGGATAGCCCAGTACATTTCTCTCATATACACCGATGAGGGCATCGAGCATTTCAGGGTTCTTTAATAGATCACTCTCAGCTGAAAGCTTATCCTCTTCTGCAGCTCCCTCAAGGAAGTCTGCAAATACCTTAGGACCGAAAGCAAGTGAAAGAACTGCTCCGCCTACACCTGAGGTGCTTGAATAACGTCCGCCGATGTAATCATCCATGTAAAAGGCTGTGATGAAATCATCGCTATGTGCGAGAGGTGATGTCTCTGATGTAACTGCAATCATATGCTTTGCAGGATCGAGACCGGCCTTCTTCAGTGCGTCCATAACGAAGGACTGGTTTGTAAGAGTCTCAAGTGTTGTTCCGGACTTTGAAACAAGGATAAAAAGAGAATGTGCTACATCTATTGAATTGAGTACGGATGAGGCATCATCAGGGTCAACATTGCTGATGAACTTTGCTTCCATCTTAAAGGTGTCATGCTTCTTAGCCCAGTTCTCAAGTGCGAGATACATAGCGCGAGGGCCTAAGTCACTTCCGCCTATACCGATCTGAACTACTGTTGTGAACTTCTCGCCGGAAGCATTGGCAATCTCACCTGAATGAACCTTCTCAGCGAACTCCGCGATACGCTTCTGCTCGTTCTCATAGAACTCACGCTTATTTACTCCGTCAGCAACTACGTCCTTTCCAAGCTGCCCTCTGGTGAGCTGGTGAAGAACCATACGCTTCTCACCTGTGTTTATAACATCACCTTCGTAAAGAGCCTGATACTTCTCTGTGAGCTGAGCTTCCTCTGCAAGCTCCTTGAGAACTGAAAGGATATCGTCATCAATTTCCTTTGAAGCGTAATTGAAGGTAAGACCTGCTGCCATAGGTACAGAGTACTTGCCGACACGCTCTGCTCCCTGTGCGCCTGACATGGCTTCCACAAGGTTAAGACGCTTTACTGCCTTAAGCTTTTCATAGGACTTCAGTGTATCGAGATTGTTCCAGTTGATCATGTAGAGATTCCTCCTTTAACCATACACATATGTTAAATTTGTCTTTAGACTTTGATAAAAAATCAACGTGTATATTATCGCTTTTATTTATGCAATTCGCAAGAAATAATTTTTGATTAAATAAGGTATTTAGGCTACAATTTACCGAGATTCTAAAAGATACTGATTGGAGATTTGTTATGCGAAACAAAAAGTTGCTTGTCATAGGTTCAACATGTGTGGATGTCATCATAAAACTGGACCATCTTCCCAAAACAGGTGAGGATATGCATCCGGAATGGCAGCATTTCGCAATGGGAGGCTGTGCTTATAACGTCGCCCGGGTTCCCAAAGGATGCGGTATCGATGTGACTCTGGTCACTCCTGTGGGAACAGAGGGTGTATACAGTGGTTTCGTAAAGGAAAATCTCTTGAAGCAGGGATTTAAAGGTCCTGTAACTGTTGAAGGGGCTGAGAACGGCTGCTGCTACTGCTTCGTGGAAAAAGATGGTGAAAGAACCTTTGTATCTGTTCATGGCGTTGAATACAGCTTCCATGAGCCATATATGGAAAACTTAAAGGGACAGAGCTTTGACTACACCTATATCTGTGGTCTGGAGGCTGAGGAAGAAACAGGATATGAGCTTATCCGGTGGCTTGAGAATCATATAGGAACCGGATCCTCAGCTTCTGAAGGAATTTCCGCCGGTACACTTTTATATGCTCCGGGTCCGAGAGGTGTGGAAATATCTCCCGACAAGAATGAGCGCATCTTTGCCATGAATCCGGTACTTCACTTAAATGAAGAGGAGGCTATGGCTTTAAGCGGTGCGAAAACTCCGGAAGATGCGGCGTCAAAGCTTCAGGAAAAGTCCCGGAATCTGATCGTGATCACACTGGGAGAAAAAGGGGTTCTCTGGATGGAAAAAGACGGCTCCCTTCACAGGATGCCGTCTCAAAAGGCTGTCGTAAAAGACACAATAGGTGCAGGTGATTCTCATTGCGGTGCGCTTCTTACAGGTATGTGCATGGAATGGAGCATGGAAAAGACCATGTCCTTTGCCAATGCTATATCCGGAAAGGTCGTAAGCCGTGAAGGTGCTTCGCTGCCGGACGCAGAAATCATGAAGGTTTACGATGAATTGAGCTCTTCTGCTGTTTGACAGCTGATCCTGTATTTCATAAATAAGGATATGATGTAAGGCACATATGTCGATATCCGGTCACTTACGAGCACTAAGCTCCTGATCAAGAAGATAAAGATTCTTCGGCTTGTCACCCAGCATCTGAACCTTGGTTATCATATCCCTGGAGTTCTTCTCCTCTTCAATCTGCTCTGTGATGAACCAGTTAAGGAAAAGCTGTGTGCGGTAGTCCTTGTCTGAAACTGCCGCATCATAGATTTTGTTGATTTCATCTGTGATGTAATGCTCATGCTTGTCAGCCTCCTTTACAGCATCAAGTATGGTCTTGAACTTGGGGGCTGCCTCCTCAATGGCCTTTAAAGGAACATCCTGCTCGTTATCGAGAAGATAATCATAAATCTTTAATGCGTGCTCCTGCTCCTCCGCAGCCTGTGCTCTGTACCATGCGGCAAATCCCGGGAGATCATTCTGAGTGAAATACTTTGAGATTCCGAGATAAAGATAAGCGGAATAGAATTCCTTGTTTACCTGAGCTGCTAAAAGATCTGCTACTTTTGCGTTCATAATTGTTCTCCTTCTGAAAATTATATTAATGATGTGAGTGTCATCATTTATTCCGTAAGACTTATTTAACTGTTTCTGCCAATGCCTTTGCCAGCTCATCGAGACCGGCCATTGTGTTTTCATCAACCGAAGAAGTTATGGAAATCATCGGCTCAAGTAAGGTCATATTCTTCATTGTGCCGAGAAGCTCAGTCATCTTTTTCTTTGCCGAAAGTGCCCAGCTTCCGTTCTCAATAATTCCCACTGTTCTTCCTGCCAGATTATGGTTCTTAAGATCCGTAAGGAAGGTGTGCATGTTGTCAAATATCTCTGCATTGTAAGTTGCACTGGCAAATACAAGAGCCGGATACTCAAAGGCTGCCGAAACAAGATAAGAGACCTCTGTCTTTGAAACGTCATACACCTTTACATCCCTGACTCCCAGTTCCGCAAGCTTCATGGAAAGTATGTCTGCCGCATTTCCGGTGTGACCGTATACAGAGCCGTAAAATATGGCAACCGATTTCTTTTCAGGAGTATAGGATGCCCAGCTCTTATAAAGGTCTATAATGGTATCAAGATCCTTTCTCCAGAGATGTGCATGGAGAGGAAGAAGCATCTTCACATCCAGAGTCTCCAGCTTCTTGAGAAGTGCGTTTGTCTGTACGCCGTACTTTCCGACTATATTGGCGTAGTATCGTCTCGCCTCATCCTTCCAGTCATGTTCCCAGTCTACTTCGTCAGCGAAAATGTTTCCGCTCATGGCTCCGAAAGCTCCGAAGGCATCTGCCGAGAAAAGAGCTCCGGTTGAAGTATCAAAGCTGACTATGACCTCCGGCCAGTGCACCATGGCAGCTGTAAAGAAGTTAAGGGTATGATGGCCAAGAGGAAGAGTATCCTTTTCCTTAACCACTATTGCATCCACCTTTATATGGTAGAACTGATCAATCATCTGGATGGCCTTTTGTGATCCTACTATCTTGAGCTTCGGATATCTGAGAAGCAGTTCCGGTATACAGGAGCAATGATCCGGCTCCATGTGCTGAACCACCATGTAATCAAGCTCTCTTCCATCAAGAACTTTAGTCAGATTATCAAAGAACTGTCTGGAAACAGCGTCATCGATTCCATCCATGAGGCAGGTCTTGTCATCAAGTATCAGATAATTGTTGTAGGACATGCCTGAAGGTGTTGCATAAGCATTTTCAAAAAGTGCAAGTCTCCGGTCTGAGGCCCCTATCCACCATATATCTTTCTGAACTTCTCGTATGTTGTACATTTAAAACATCCCCTTTCAGATTTTTTGTTCCAGGTCTTATTTAAATTAATACTTATAAAATCCATGAAAACTATTGCTTTAATTATAGCCCAAATAAAAAAATCCTGTCATTAATTTTGTGAAATAAAAACAAAAAAATGTCAGGATAACATAACATGTTTGGCTGATATGTGACCGGCTGATATTATAGTAAACTATAATTAAAAGTAAAGCCACCTCATAAGAGGTGGCTGAATTTACGATGATCACTTTTTCATGAAATGAAGGTGCACTGCAGGGTAATCACCCTGGGAAAGGTTTATGGCATATCCTCCGTACATGAGGGCAGCTCCGGTAAATGAGAGCTCTGTGCCTTCAAGCTCATAGACTGCTGTTTCCAAAAGTCCCTTCAGCTTTACATTTTTGATGTGAGCATTGGCCTCAGGTTTCTTTACAACTATGTTAAGAAGTGCCTCGGATCTGTCAGCCGAAACAAACTCCCATGCCTTGTATATCTCATGATCCTCTCTGCGGCCGAGTCTATAGTAGTCTCCTCTCTGGATGAGACTGTAGTATCTGTCAAAGGTCTTAATCTGCTCTTTAATGGTCTCACGGTCTTCAGCTGATGTCTTCGTTATATCAAGCTCATATCCGAAGGTTCCTGACATGGCAACGATGCCGCGGGTATGGAGAGGTGTTGTTCTTCCTGTCTGATGGTTAGGCACTGCAGACACATGGCTTCCTACTGTACTTACAGGGTAACCGAAGGAACTGCCCTCCTGAATCTCCAGTCTTTCGATTGCATCTGTGTCATCAGAGCACCAGATCTGGGGGCAATAGTACATCATTCCGGCATCGTAACGTCCGCCGCCTCCTGCACAGCCCTCTATCATGAGATCAGGATAAGCCTTCAGGATTCTGTCTAAAAGAGAATAGGTTCCGAGTATAAATCTGTGGGCAGCCTCACCCTGACGATCTGAAGGAAGGTTGTTTGAATAAACATTGCTAATGCTTCTGTTAAAGTCCCACTTGATATACGAGATGTGTGCTCCGGAGAGAATCTTGCTGATACAGTCAAAAAGGTAGTCAACAACAGCACTGTTACTCATATCGAGAACCATCTGGTTACGTGACATGGTAGGAAGTCTTAACGGGTCTCTCAAAGCCCATTCAGGATGTTTCCTGAAAAGCTCCGAGTCCTCATTTATCATTTCCGGCTCGAACCAGAGACCGAACTTCATGCCCATCTTATCAAGCTCGTCGGAAATACGCTTAAGTCCGCCCTGAAGCTTCTTCTCATTGACGAACCAGTCACCGAGACCGGAGTTATCGTCATCACGCTTTCCGAACCATCCGTCATCCAGAACCATCATTTCGATTCCAAGCTCTTTTGCGCTTCCTGCAATATCAAGTATCTTTTCACTGGTGAAATCGAAATAGGTTGCCTCCCAGTTATTGATAAGAACAGGACGTCTCATGTTAAGGTACTTCCTGTCGCAGACATTCTCACGGATTATGTGGTGAAAATTGTGGCTTAATTCAGTGAGACCGCAATCTGTGAAGGACATGATTACTTCCGGTGTATGGAAGCTGTCGCCGGATTGCAGCTTCCATGAGAAATTCTCATCATTGATTCCGGAAACGACCCTTACAGCGCCTGCCTGATCCTCTTCTATCTCAAACTTGTGGTTTCCTGAGTACATGAGCATCATGCCGTAGCATTCGCCTCTGTCCTCATTGGTATCTCTGTCGCAAAGTATCACAAAAGGATTTTCATGATGGCTGCTCATGCCGCGCTTTGAACTGATTACTGCTATGTTCTGAGTGAGCCTGTTACGGGTCATGGAACGCTCCATACAGTGCCTTCCTGCGAAGTGTATCTCATCCCAGCATCCGTAAGGTATGTCAAGCATTGCAGAGGATGCTTTTCTCAGGTCAATGCTTCCGTCCGAAACATTCACAAAAGCGGAATGTCTCGTAATGACATCCTTCTCAGGGAAGACGGAATAGTAAAGCTTAAGCTGTAAGCCTATTACACTGTCCTCCATTGTTATGATAAGCGTTTCTGCTTCGCTGTCATACTGTCTTACAGAAGGTAGTCCCGGAATTTCAGGTTTTGCATCCAGTATTTCATGTGTCTTGTATCTGAAATCACAGCTTCTGCTCCCGTTTTCGCAAATGAGATTTACTGAGCTTATTCTGTAGTCGCCGACATTGGAACCTGAGAACTCCTGTGGAAGTACATCGATGGAGCGGCCTCTGTCCAGTCTGTTCTCGTAAAGGTTTCCGGAGAATCCTCTGTCTACAGATACAATCTGATAGCTCATATCTGCACCAAAAGTGTTTCTTCCGTAATAGTTATGTATGAGAAGACCGATCTCATCCACCTGCATCTGATATTCGGTGTTC
This sequence comes from Lachnospiraceae bacterium, assembly GCA_015057945.1. Taxonomy (GTDB): domain Bacteria; phylum Bacillota; class Clostridia; order Lachnospirales; family Lachnospiraceae; genus Oribacterium. The sequence continues at coordinate 28,911 of SVDD01000013.1, forward strand.
TTTGTTGTCAGCCTGAAAAGCTTTTTTGATTCTTCAAAAGTTATTGCCATAATATTAACCCTCCGATAGTTTTCAGGTTTCTAAACATGTCATAGGAAAAAATGTTCAGAAATCCGGCTGCATCCCTATTTCGTGTGCCAGTGATGGATGAGCCATGTACAAGTATACAGTAGATTTTGTTTCTGGAAATCACTTTTTGTTAAATTTTTGATAAATCTTAATCAAGACTTTTTTGTGTCAAAAATAGGCTGCAGGAAATTCCCTACAGCCTACATCTCTACTGTTTAACTGATTTTTTCAGTAGCTCTTTTAATATAATCTGCACAGATTTCAAGAAGATCTTCCGGTAATGATTCTATGACCTTTGCATTTCTACTAAAAAGCACATTTGACGGCCAACGTGGAATCGAGTAGGACGCTTTCTCCTACTCGATTCATTCAGCTTTATCTAACGATTGCATACGCCATATCTGCGAAGTACATGGCAAGCATAAGACCGCCTTCAACTCTTGAGATCCTTCTGTTGCTGATTGAGAATACAAGAGCAATGAGAGTCACAACTACGAGTATCATCATGTCTACGCAGGATGCGATGTTGACCTCCACAGGATGGATGGCAGCTGAGAGTCCAAGTATAAAAAGAATATTGAAGATGTTGGAACCTATGGTATTTCCGATAGCCATGGAAGCTTCCTGCTTTCTTATGGCAACTATGGATGTAACCAGCTCAGGAAGTGATGTTCCGAAGGCAACAACTGTAAGTCCGATCAGAGTCTCTGTCATTCCTGCAGCTCTTGCGATCTCCTTTGCACAGTAAACCACTACCTGTCCTCCGGCGATGATGATTCCGAGCCCTGCAAGAATCAAAACTACTGACTTTAATATACTGTACTGGGGAACATCCTCTGCTTCTTCCTTACTGTTTCTGGCAGCGATAACAAGAGTAGTTATATATCCGATAAGGAGAAGCACCAGAAGGATTCCAAGAGGTCTTGTGACTACACCTGCATGCTGTGCCACATCAACATTAAGGAATCCTCCGTTCATGAGGATAGGACCGCAGCTTGCTATAAGAGCAATTATGGTAATGATTATGGAGAATGGTATATCTCTCTTGATTACAGCATTGTCAACCGCCATTGGCTTCATGACAGCGCATATTCCGAGTATTGCAAGGAGGTTGAAGAGGTTTGATCCTACAACATTGCTTATTGCTATTTCATTTGATCCCTGGAGTGAAGCGGATGTGCTTACTGCAAGCTCAGGAGCACTGGTACCGAGCGCCACGATTGTGAGCCCTATAATGAGGCTCGGAACATGAAAAATTGCTGCGATTGAAGAGCTGCCGCTTACAAACATATCAGCTCCCTTGATAAGTGCAAACATTCCAAGTGCAAGGAATACGATGTACAGTAAAATCATTTCATACCTCCATAAATTGATAGCTAATGGGTTCATGGCATCTCAGCAAAGCTGTTCGATTTCGCTTTTTTGTCAAATGTTCATTTGTCCCTTCATGACTTGATGCAAGTGCGGTATTCAAATGGACACCTGACAGCTTTATCGCAAAAAAAGCGAGACTCCTACTGCCTCAGCAGTAAAAGTCTCGCTTTTTACAACATATCCCGGGGAACAAGTCCCGTACTGACGAAATATGCAACACCTATGGTGGAAGCTACTCCCTTAAACTTGTTAATCAGTATAGGGTTTTAACATAGCAACGTCAACAGAGTTTAGAAAGAGTTATCAAATTTTTACATTATTATCATTTTTCAGGATACATATTACACCTGTTTTGTGCTTATTTGTAAAATCAGCTTTATTCACCCTTATACTTCTTAATGGTCTCCATTATCCTGGAAGCCGGTTTTGTGAGTCTCGAAAGTGACTCACCTTTATTTATGGTGTCTATGATAGCCGCGATATACCGTTCCATGTTGACACTGAAATAGTATTCCTTTTCAAGTAATTCCTTTTTCTGGAAGATAAGATTCGTGGTGAATATCCTGTCCAGATATCCATTTTTATAGGCATCATCAAATTTCTCAAAGCCTTTGGAGAACATGCCGAAGGTGGCAAATATAAATACCCTCCTTGCTCCCCGTTCCTTTAGCTGACGGACAACATCCAGCATACTTCCTCCGGAGTCTATCATGTCATCTACAACGATGACATCCATACCGGCGATATCTCCGCCGCAGAAATCATGTGCAACGATGGGATTGGTCCCGTTTACTATGGTGGAATAGTCTCTCCTCTTGTAGAACATACCGATATTTACACCAAAAAGAGAAGCAAGAAAAACAACTCTTTCCGTTGCACCTTCATCCGGCGCTATAAACATAAGATGTTCTTTGTCAATGATTATATCCTCGTACTCTGTAAGCAGCCCCTGAGTGAACTGCAGTGCCGGAGAGATATTCTCAATACCATTTAGAGGAACAACATTGGCCATACGGGGATCATGGGCATCGAAAGTGATCACATTATGTACCCCTATCGATTCCAGTTCCCTGAGCATCATCGCGCAGTCAAGAGATTCCCTCATAGTCTTTCTATGCTGCCTGCTTTCATAAAGGAACGGCATGATCACGTTTATCCTTGATGCTTTTCCGTTGCAGGCGGAGATGATACGCTTCAAATCCTGATAGTGATCATCGGGAGACATGCGGTTAGGACTGCCGTCCATCTTGTAAGTAAGAGCATTGTTGCATACGTCCACAAGAATATAGATATCCTTATCCCGTACAGATTCTCTGAGTATTCCTTTGCCCTCTCCGCTATTGAATCTGGGACATTCACAAGGAATAAGAAAGCTCTCGCCTCTCCAGCTTTGAAGAATTCTGTTTATCTTCTGTCCAGTTGAGATTGCTGATTCCAATGCTATAAGTCCGATCTTTTGTGCCATGTGTCCTCCTCCAAATTAACAGATTACGATGACTTAATCATATATAAGAAAAATATTTTTAATTTCTGGAGCTCACTCTGGTGTTGGCATCTATAGACTTTGTTATGAATGCATTGCCTCCGATAACAGTATTATCGCCGATGACTGTCTCTCCTCCAAGTATGGAAGCATTGGAATAAATAGTGACATTGTTTCCGATGGTTGGATGGCGCTTCCTGCCCTTAAGGCTCTGTCCTCCGCGGGTTGAAAGACCTCCCAGAGTAACGCCCTGATAAATCTTCACATGATCACCTATTACTGTTGTTTCACCGATTACTATACCTGTACCGTGGTCAATGAAGAAATAATCACCTATGGTTGCTCCCGGATGAATATCTATACCGGTCTTTCCATGTGCATATTCTGTCATGATTCTCGGAATCATAGGAACGCCGAGAAGTGAAAGTTCATGTGCCATGCGATAAATGGAAATCGCAAAAAGCCCGGGATATGACAGGATGATCTCATCCATTCCCGCCGCTGCAGGATCACCTTCAAAACCTGCCTCCACATCAGTCTCAAGAGTTTTTCTGATGCGTGGTATACGACTCATGAATTCAAGGGTGATATTTTCAGAATCGGAATCATCCTTTCCCTGATACTTAAGTACGATGGATATCTGCTTGTTCAGATGGAAAATAACATCTTCTATAGTTGCGGACATGTTGTTTTTCAATGTATATATCCTGTAAATTTTATCACTGTAATAACCGGGATAGAGTATTTTCAGAAGCTTTTCCACAACATCGACTATTGCTTTTTTGTCCGGCTGATTGCATATATCAATGTGGTTTACGGTTCTGTCATCCTCATAATCGGATAAAATCATGTTTACGACCTGTTCTATTTTTTTTTCATCATTAGACTTCACTTCAAGCGCTCCTTTTTATTCCTATGGTCTTACCAGGCAATTGAATACATGATATCACCCATTACTCTTTTTTAGTATAGCTTTTTCTCCTGCACAAAATAAAAACAGGTTTATCAGGATAATGAATTCATAACCACCTCACGGGCTTTTTCTTCGTTTAACGGCTTTCCCCAGATATATCCCTGGATATAATCGCATCCGATATCCTTCAGAGTTTCAAGCTGCTCTTCTGTTTCAACACCCTCTGAAATTACATCGATACCCATGATATGTCCAAGTGAAATGATCGTAGCAACATACTTCCTTGAAGAATCATTATTATTCATATTGTCGATGAATGATTTATCTACCTTAAGAAGGGTTGCAGGAATATTAAACAGGTAACTGAGGGAGGAATATCCTGTTCCGAAATCGTCTATGGCTATATGTATACCCATTGATTTGAGTTCACGGATACATTTGGATGCCTTTTCCACAGACTCTATCAGGATGGATTCGGTAATCTCTATTTCAACATTGCGTGGTGACAGATTACAGGAATCAAGAATTTCCTTTAGCTCTTCAAGAAAATGTCTTTTCATAATATGCTTTACGGAAATATTGATACTGAGCAATATGTCAGCACCGGTCTCCTGAATAAGGTTTCCGATAAATTTTGCTGATTTTCTGAAAACAGCACTGTCAACCTTGTCAATAAGACCTGCCTTTTCTGCAATAGGAATAAATTCACCCGGATTAATCTGCTTACCGTTTTTATCATTCATCCTGGCAAGTGCTTCAAAGCCCCTCAGTTTATGATTCATATCGAACTGAGGCTGAAGATGGAAATAAAAGCTGTTATTAATGATAGCTGTTTTGATTTCATTTTCCACTTCCGTTACATGCCTGTCGATAAGCATATCCTTTGTGAAGCGAAGAATCCTGTTATCTTCTTTACTCTCCTTTGCCTTAAGCATGGCCTTGTTGGAAAAAGAAAAAAGTGAATCTGTATCTGCCGCATCGGAAGGATACTCCGCATAACCGTAAGCCGCGGAAACATGAATCTCATAATCATGTATAAGAAGCTTGTCGCCAAGTACATCCCTGTACATATAAAGGGTATTCATGAGATCTTTTTCGGCTCTGTACTTTCTTATGATCAGTGCAAATTCATCACCGCCGATACGGGCTATAAAGTCAAGAGTTCCGGAAGCGCCCATATCAGCCAAAAGCTTCCATTTGGTGGATAATTCTACCAGGACCTCATTTCCGATATCAAATCCCATTGTATCATTGATATCATTAAAGCCGTTAAGGTTTATGGAAACCACTGTAAATGGCTGATTTTTTTTCACCAGATCATCCACAAGCTCTGAACAGGCAAATCTGTTGGGAAGTCCTGTCAGTATATCTGTTACAGCCTGTTTTTTCAGTTTTTCCTGATATCTTTCGATACCTTTGTTTTTGAAATAAATGACTATAAGTGTCAGTATGGTTACCAATGTTACAAAGACACCGGAAATATTGGAAATATTCTGGCTTCTGATGGCATTGGAAATGATCATGGGAATATTGAGGAGCAACACCGTAATAGAAATGGTAAATCCTACATCACCATAATAAAGGGTGAGTAAAATTGCAAAAATATTGCAGATTGAAGAAAGGACACCTGCAAAAGCATTCAGTCCAAAGGCTGTGCCCTTATAGTCTATTGCAAAGGTGGAATTGACTAAAAACGGCATAACAAAATATGATCCGAGGTAAATAATAGACAGCACAATAAGACCGGATACAGATGATTTTCTTTCAGATGAGAGATTATCCAGGGTTTTTTCCAGAATACGTTTTTTTGTGTTTTGTAATTTCATTTTCGGCAAATATTGAACAAATTAAAACTATGGTTAATTGTTACGTTCTCACTCATTTATTTTTACGTTTATTATATCATGATGAAGTTTCACTCTAAAGCACAATGCTGTTTTATTTCTCCTATTTATGTTTGTTTAAAAAAGAGAAGACCATATAAACAGGTCTTCTCTTGTATGTTTTCGATTATTATTTTTAATACCTGAGTATAAAATGATGTGAGTGTCAAAAGTCGATATCGGACCGCTTCGCGCTATGCGCTCCCGCGTTCCTCCCACATTCCGCACTCTCAGGCCGATAAATCGTCCTTTCGTGCTCCATGTGGGGCGTGTCATGAAGTCTATCCTCCACTTTTGTGCAAGCACAAGTGGAGGAAGACTTATGACACTTATATCATGTCAGGACTTGATGTATTCTGCCGCTTCGTTTGCAGCGATGTATCCGGAATCTATACATAAACCATAGCAGTAACCCGGTACATCATAATAAGGGCTGTAATAGAGACTTCCGTTATCTGTACCTACTACATAGAGACCTTCCATAGGCTGATTCTCTATATCAAGAGCTCTGAGGCAATCGTCTGTCCGGATTCCTCCAAAGGTTGACCATGCTGACGGCTCACACTGTACAGCGTAGAAAGGTCCCTGTGAAACCTTTGAAAGGTACCATGGAGATGTTCCGAACTTTGCATCAACACCATCCTCACAGAACTTGTTGTACTCTTCGACTGTTTCCTTAAGATTTGTAAGACCGAACTTTTCTCCCAGCTCTTCGATGGTATCTGCTTTGGCAAGCCAGCCTTCCTTCAGACCTTCCTCGATATCCTCCGGAAGTTTATCGAGAATTCTGTCCTTGAAGTAGTTGCCTATGAACCAGTTCTTCTCATTTGCACCCTTCTTTGTAGTGTACTCATAGAGACCCTCTGTTGCCATAGCATCAACATAAGCCTGATCCACGATACCGTACCATGGAGCATTAAGTATGATCTGTTCTGAGCCATAGCTCATCGGATAATCGCAGAGAAGTCCTTCGTTTATAAATCTCTTTCCTTCACCGTCTACAAGGAGATTTCCGTAGAGACCGAACTTGAAGCAAAGGTTCTGATCATACTTATCCTGCTTTGCAGGTCTTGTAGCCTTACTGTTTGTTCCGCCGTACTCACATGGACAATATCCGAAGGTCTTACTGAGAACAGCACCCGCATCAGCTGTCATAAGGATACCGTCACCTGTGCACAGACTGTTTCCTCCTGCTGCTGCATTTAACTTACGTGTTTTAAGGAACTTCTCCTGAAGATCACGGTTTCCTAGATAGCCTCCCGCCGCAACGATAACAGCCTTGGCATTGACTGTGACTTTTGTTCCGTCAGCCTTTTCCGCATGAAGGCCCTTGGCAGCTCTTCCATCCATGATGAGGTCTGTAGCCTGAGTGTTGAAGAGAACTTCTACTCCGGCATCCTTTAATGCCTTCTCCCACATCTCTACTCTCTCATCAAGAGAATTTGTGATGAGGTGGAATCCGCCCTTCTCATCCTTGAAAGGAGTCTCAAAACGGAAATTGGCTTCCTTCATCTGATATCCGATGCCGACAAGCTTTTCAACAGCATTCTTGGACTCTGTAAGACAACGGTGCATAAGTGCAGGGTTAGGTGTCCAGTGTGAATATTCCATTACATGCTGGAACACTTCGTCTACCGTTAATGTCGTTCCACCCTCTCTAGCATGCAGAACAGAAGTATCTACTGCAAAAGGTCCTGAAACCTTGATTCCGTTAACACCTGCGACGGAACCGGACTTTTCTACGGTGAGTACCTTGAGACCTGCCTGACCGGCTGTGATAGATGCCATAAATCCTGCAGCACCGCAGCCGATAACTGCAAGATCAACATCATAGGTCTCATCCTGACTTGGCTTTACCTCGATTTTCTTTCCGAGCCATGCTTCCTTATCTCCGCCTGCCTGAGCAACACAGTCTGCAATTGCTTCCTTTACGGCACGGGAAGAATTTGTAGCACCTGTAATAGCATCAACGCCGCCTGCCTGATTCTCTATGATTGCAGGAATAAGCGTTTTCTCTACCTGTGTGAAAAGTACAGGTGTTTCACCCTGTTCAAGTATCTTGACTGCTGTAAGTGCAGTGTCGCTGAATGTACACTCTACTGTGATATTACTTATGTTGCCGTAAGCTGTTGCCTTGTAGGTTCCTGCCTTGTAAATGGCTTTGACAGCCTCCTTCGCAGCTTCTGTAGCAGCCTCGGTAGCCGCTGCCGTGGCTGCGGCTGTTGTTTCTTTTGCAGCTTCAGTAGCTGCCGCTGTCGTTGCTTCGGCCGCTGCGGAAGTCGCTGAAGGAACATCCTGAGAACCGCAGGCTCCCAACAGTCCTGTTGCAGCGATAGCTGCACTCCCCTTCAAAAAGTCACGACGTGAAATTTTTTTCATCTTAATTACCCCCGAAATCTTTTGCATTTTGTAATAATTGCCCTACAAATCATTTTAATATCTAAATATTACAGGGTTAATCGTTTTTCTTTATTGTATTATTTGTAGAAATTTCTTTTTATATTTATTTATATTTTAAATAACGCACACTAAATGGCTTGTATATATCTATCCATCTGTGCGCTATGCACAAATCCATACATCTGCCTGTTCCTGATGCTTTTGTCCTACAATTTACATTTCCCAAAATCATAAAAACCAATTATTCAAATAAGTTAAATAGTCAAAATCTTTTTTCAATGTTATAATTTGTTTATCTATAGTATAGGAGGTTTTTCATGGATAAATTTGATATTGATGCTCTGAGAGACAATGCCAGAGAATTGAGAAACAGTATGAAGATTTATAGAGATGACGCCAAAGACCGGGCTGAGCTGCTTTTACAGAAATTAAAGTTACAGGACTATATCGATAAGAAAAAAGAGGATGATAAGATCAAGCACACTCTTATCGCTATCCTGGCTGTTATCGGAATTGTAGCAACTGTTGCAGCTATAGCATACGCCGTTTATCGTTTTGTTGCTCCTGATTATCTCGAGGACTACGATGATTATGAGGATTGCGAAGAAGACGACGATGATGATGACGTTGTTGCCGAGGACTGATATCAGGCTTTGACATTTAGGGCATGGTTCATATACCATGTCCTTTTTTGTGCCCAAAAAGCAGAAGTCAGAAAGTAATTACTTTTTATATTTTCACTTATTATTTTGTAAGTTTTTTTCTTTCGTATTTTTCTCAGTTTTGTTGTTTATGTCTTTTCTATATAGTAAAATGAATTGCCAATTAACTATGTTTTGTTTGATTCTATAGGAGAAGTATTTATGGAATTATGTGCCAATGCAGAAAGATGCGGAGGATGCTTTTATCAGGGAAAAACTTATGATGAAGAGCTTAAGATAAAGAATCAGGGCTTACATGAACTATTGGAGCCTGTTATCCGTACAGATGATTATATATTTGAAGAGATAGTACCATCTCCCATTTGTGAGGGATACCGTAATAAGATGGAATTCTCCTTCGGTGATTCGGAAAAAGACGGACCTCTGACTCTGGGTCTCCACCAGAAGCACAGCTTCTTTAACATTATCAATACAGATGTCTGCTCTCTTCCACATAGTGATGCCAACGAAATCATCCGCGCCACAAGAGAGTATTTTGCAGCACTTGAAATCACTTACGAGCATAAGAAGGCCCATGAAGGGTATCTTAGACATCTTCTTTTCAGAAGAGCCATAAAGACCGGTGAGATTCTTGTGGATCTGGTCACCACCTCTCAGTGGGACAGCGCCATGCGTGTAATAGCACCGGAAGAAATTTATGAGGCAAGAGCTAAAGAGCTTTCGGAATGGTTCAACAGAAGATACAGTCCCAAGGCTCAGAAAAAGCACAAGATGCCCACACCTGACAGGTACATAAGAGTTGCTCCTCCTATGAAGGAAGAGGATGTTTTAAACGGCTGGAAGGATACACTTCTAAAGCTCAAGGAGGATGGAAAGATTCAGGGTACCTTTGCCGGTATTCTTCATACTGTCAATGATTCTCTCGCTGATGCTGTGACTGATATGGGCACAACTGTTCTCTACGGACAGAGTTTCTTCTATGAGGAGATATTGGGACTTCGTTTCCGGATCACACCGTTCAGCTTCTTCCAGACAAATTCACTGGGAGCAGAAAAGCTTTATGAAAAGGTTCGTGAATACGCAGGCTTCCGGGAACTCAAAAAGGAACAGGAAGACTCTCAGGTGAGAAAACCTGTTATCTACGATCTTTATTCCGGAACAGGTACCATCACCCAGCTTATGAGCAGTGTTGCAAGCAAGGCTGTGGGCGTTGAGATCGTTGAAGAAGCTGTTGTGGCAGCCAGAGAAAATGCAGAACTTAACGGTGTCACCAACTGTGATTTTATCGCCGGAGACGTTCTTAAGGTTATAGAGGAAGGCGGAAGACTCATAAAGGAAGACGGAAGCTATGAAGATGCACCGAGACCAGACTTCATCATTCTCGATCCGCCGAGAGACGGTATTCATCCAAAGGCTCTTACAAAGATCATAGATTACGGTGTAGACAGACTTATTTATGTAGCATGTAAACCAAAGAGTCTTGCAAGAGATCTGGTTCCCCTTCAGGAAGCAGGCTACAAGGTTCTTAAACTCTGTCCTGTAGATATGTTCCCGAGAACCAACAACTGCGAATGTATAGCACTTCTCGAGAAGGTTTCAGATAAATAAATATATAATTGTATAATTAAATATATAAATCATACATATATAAATATAGCCCGGATATAAGTACCTGCTTACATCCGGGCTTCTTTTGTTATAAGATGATGTTAGTGTCAAAAGTCGATATCGTCACGCTTCTACCTTTTTCAGTTTTGCAAAGCTTGCCAGCATCTTCTTCTGACCCGCCTTTTCAAATTCTACAGTAACCTCATAATCTTTTTTACCATCCGTTACGGAAAGAACCTTTCCGCGTCCGAATTTGATATGACTGACTGTATCTCCTTCCTTATAGTCAAGGGAGCTCAGTTTCTGAACACCTTGTGAAACGAGATTCTTGGGAATGCCTGAACCGCTTTTTTTCTTTGCGCTTCCGGAAGTGCCTCTGTTAGTATATCCTGTAGAGCCCATACCGCTTAAGCCATAGCTGTTTGTACCATAAGATGATGAACCGAAGCTTCCCGATGAACGGCTGCTTCTTCCGCCAATGGTGCTTCCAAAGCTGTCGGAACCGAAGCTGTATTCATCCCTCTCATTATATTTCTGACTCTCACGCCTGTTCTTTCTGTAATCCGAGTAGCTTCCTGAGCCATAGGATCCGCCGTAGCCTGAACCGAAGGCATCTGCAAAAGGCATCTCATCCTCACCATATCTGTTGATGAAGGACTTTTTGCACATCTCATCAGGAATTTCATTGATGAACATGGATGGCTTCATCCTTTCGAAGTTTCCGTTCACCATACGGGACCGTGCACTTGTCATCACAAGCTCCTCTTCTGCTCTTGTGATGCCCACATAGCATAGACGTCTTTCCTCTTCAAGCTCCTCATGGTCATCCATGGATCTGTAGCCTGGGAAAAGACCATCACTCATACCCACAAGGTATACCTTCGGGAACTCAAGTCCCTTAGCTCCATGAAGGGTCATAAGTGTAAGAAGGTCAGTGTTGTCATCCTTTCTGTCGATATCCGCAACCAGAGACACCTCTTCAAGGAACTCGCTGAGCTTGGGTTCTTCGGCATGGGCCTGATAGTCAGCCGCCTTGTTTATGATTTCTTCGATATTCTGGAATCTGGTCTCGGCTTCAATGGTTCCTTCTGCCTTTATTTCAGTTCCGTATCCGGTATCATCACGTATTGATTCAATAAGCTTCTGTATTGAATAGCTTTCCTCATCCATTGCAGGCTGATCCAGGTATCCTGCGATACGAAGCCTGTACTTCCATTTCTCAACCATATCAGTGAACTCAAGAAGCTTTTTACCCGCTTTTCCGGAAATGCCTATGAGCTCTGCCTTTGTGGCTGCCTCGTACATGGTCACAACATGGTCGGGAGTGGTATTGGCCGCAGCAAATACCCTGAGCTTTTCAAGGGTGGCATCACCGATTCCCCGCTTCGGAACATTGATTATACGTTCAAAGGCCACATTATCGGCTGCATTGGCAATCACCTTCATGTATGCAAGGACATCTTTGATCTCACGTCTCTGATAGAAGTTAACGCCTCCTATAATCTGGTAAGGTATGTTCATCTTTATACACTGCTCTTCCATAAGACGGGACTGGGCATTGGTACGATAAAGAATGGCCTGATCGTGGTAGGCTCTTCCTGTGTTCTTTACCTCTCTTACAACTGCATAGGCCTCGTCGTTCGCACTCTCAAACTCCTGGAAGGTGACATCCTGACCGCCCTTTTTATCGGTCCACAGACGCTTCTGCTTACGGCCTTTATTGTTCGCGATGACAGCATTGGCACAATCAAGTATCTTTTCTGTGGAACGGTAATTCTGTTCGAGCTTGATTACCTTCGCGCCCGGAAAGCTCTTCTCAAAGGAAAGAATGTTCTCGAGATTTGCTCCACGGAATCTGTATATACTCTGATCATCATCACCAACGACACATATGTTTCTGTACTTTCCTGCAAGCTTGTAAATAAGGTTGAACTGAATATCGTTTGTATCCTGATACTCATCTACAAGTATGTATTTGAAGCGTTCCTGATAATACTGAAGTACTTCCGGCTCAGTATCAAGAAGTTCAACCGTCTTTAAAAGCAGATCGTCAAAATCAAGGGCATCATTCTGATGAAGCTTCTTTTCGTAAAGGGTGTAACATTCAGCAATCTTTTTTTCCGTAAAATCACCTCCGGAAATCTGTTTTCCGTAATCCTCAGGTGACATTCCTTCGTTCTTGGCTTTGGAAATTGCTGAAAGAACCGCTCTGTCCTTGATCTTCTGATTATCGATGTTCAGCTCTTTAAATACCTGACGCATAACAGTCTTCTGATCATCTGTATCATAGATTGAAAAATTGGAGGTATATCCGATTCTGTCGATATGACGACGGAGCATGCGCACGCACATGGAATGGAAGGTTGATACCCAGACCTCACCGGCTCTTAAACCTACGATTCTGTCAACACGTTCTCTCATCTCTCCGGCAGCTTTGTTTGTAAATGTTATGGCCAGAATGTTCCAGGGCTGAACATCACAGTTTTCTATGAGGTAGGCTATACGATGTGTAAGTACTCTTGTTTTTCCGGATCCGGCTCCCGCAAGGACCAGTAAAGGACCCTCTGTATGTCTTACCGCATCACACTGTTCCTTATTTAAAATGCTTTCCAGATTTTCCATGTTACTCCTATTTTCCTGATTTTTTTAGCGTCGCTAGATTATAACACAAGAGCCTTTAGGGGTCAAAAGTATTTATTGTGGCTAAAATTTAATTGTGTTATACTTTACGGCATGGACGAAAAATACTTTGAAGAATTAATAGAATATTTCCATTCACTGGATCACATTACTACAGAGGATATTCCCAACATTGATCTTTATATGGACCAGGTGACAGGCTTTATGGACCAGCATCTTGACCCCATAAAGAGGCATCATGAGGACAAGGCATTGACCAAGACCATGATCAACAACTATGCCAAAAACAAGCTCCTGCCTCCTCCTGATCGAAAAAGATACAACAGGGAGCATATGCTCATTCTTTTGTTCATCTATTATTACAAGGGCATACTTCAGTTAAACGATATTGAGGTCATTCTCAGGCCTCTTAATGAGAAGTATTTTTCCGGACATCCTACAGTCAGCCTTACTGATATTTATGATGAAGTATTCACTATGGAGCCGGATGAGAAAAAAAGGATCTTTGCAGAGGTTGAAACCATGGCGAAGATGTCACTTGACTCCTTCAGAGCTGATGACCCCAAGTTTTCCGAACTTTCGGATGAAGACCGGAGTGAACTTCAGCTTTTCTCTTTCTTATGCGAACTGGGACTTGATGTATTCATGAAGAAGCTTCTTATGGAAAAAATAGCTGATAAGCTTCATGAAGCGGAACTTTCCAGACAGGCTGCTGAAAGAGCCATGAAGAAAAAGAAATAAATTAAGAAATAAATAAAAATCGGGGCAACCTAAGGTTGTCCCGATTTTATTATTTCTTCTTCAGATTATCCTCATACCCGAGTCTTTCAAATACCATATCGTATCCATCTGCACCATAATTTAGAGATCTGTTTACTCTTGAAATGGTGGCTGTGGAAGCTCCGGTTGCTTTTGCGATGTTCAGATAGGTCTCTCCTTCACGAAGCATCTTTGCAACTTCATATCTCTGTGCCATGGAAAGAAGCTCGTTGATAGTACAAACATCCTCAAAAAACTTATAGCATTCATCCTTTGTCTTAAGTGTCAGTATAGCATCAAATAAATGATCTACTTCTTTTGTCTTTAATTTACTGTTCATTCCAAATCCTCTGTTAATACATCAGACTAATGGATTTTGCTATGCAATCGTCTGATGCAGTATGGCAGACCTTATATCTGGTCATGACCATACCTTCATTATAAATCACTTTAATATTTTAGCGTGCTAATGTTGTGCACTTTTACACTTTATAACTCGAAAGTAGTATAACACCCGTCATAACTCATTTCAAGTGAAAAGTCGCAATCTAAAAGGGCATGTACTTTCGTCACATACCCTTTGTTTGTCATAACTCAGATACATAATTTACATAATTCATGCTTATATATCAATAGTTTTTTCTTTATGAATTTTTATAATATGTATTTTAATTTTTTAATCCGCTAAAGTTTTACAGTGTTGATTCAGAAGTCATGACTTTTTTCTTTATACATTTAATTTAGTTCCATGTTATAGGAGTAGGTCTTCTGGTATCGAATACAGTCTTTACATCCATTAGGTCGGAAAGCTTGCTGTCCTGTCCGGAATAATCCATCCACATTCTGTAGCCGTCAAGATTTCTGCGGCCCTGTCTAATGAAGTTGCTTCCGAACTGTACCCATACAGGATTGGAATCCACATTACAGAAATATCTGAAGCCTGCATTGACAAGCATGTTGAACTTTTCGTTTTCGGTTGTGTAAGGATGCCAGTCGGCGATATCCGCTCCGAAAGGATAAAGGATTATATCACAGTTACCTGGCATGAGAGACTCTACATTACGCTCCCATCTGTCTGTATCCTTGGTAAGAGTTGCAAGCTCTCTGTTTGTGAAATTGAGGTGTCCCCAGCTGTGGGAAGCAAGCTCATAACCATCATCCACAAGTGCCTGCATAAGTATCTTGCAGGTCTCTCTGTCCTCAGCGATATTCGGATTTGCCTTCATGCTCGGATCACGATTCGGTGAACTTTCATCATAGGTCTCGTCTGTTCTGTAACCGAGAACTCCGTTGTATCCTGTAAATGCGATGATTGCCTTAGCTCCTCTGTAGGAGAAATCCGGATGCTGTTCGATAAAATTGTCAAGTATAGGAACGATGTCATAGTCTCCGACAGAAACATTACCGGCAGCATCTGTATACTGAAGCTTAAGCTTACCGTTCTCATCAAGAACCATCTTA
Source organism: Lachnospiraceae bacterium (assembly GCA_015057945.1). Lineage (GTDB taxonomy): Bacteria > Bacillota > Clostridia > Lachnospirales > Lachnospiraceae > Oribacterium. The sequence goes on from SVDD01000013.1 coordinate 44,163, forward strand.
TCGGCAAAGCCCTTGCCCTCCATGTACTCATAGTAGCAGACATCATCCTCTGACATAACAAAGGCTTTCTTTCCTTCCGGAAGCATGATCTGCTTCTTTACCATCTTTTCTGTTCCGTCAGGCTGAACTTCGATCTCCGCCATGTCGTGAAGTCCTACAAGTACATATCCTCTGTCATACATCTGCTGAAGTATAGCTTCAAACTCAGGAATGGTGGTCATTACCTGATTGAAATCCTTTCCTGCAGCATCATTTGTAAATGCCCTGTCTGTATCTACGCAAAGAATATGGAAGAAAACGTGTGTTACCTGAGAGCTGTCAAATGCTACACATTGAGCTTGAGATGCCTGATACTCCTGAATCTTTGCCTGAACCTGAGGATCTGCGGCAAAGCTTGATGATGACAATGCCTCTATAGCAGCATCGTAGTCATACATCTGAGCCTTTATATCACTTGCTGCTATAAGCTGGTAGAGATCCTCCTGCTGGGAAGCACTTTCCGATATGCTGTCAGACTCAGCAACTACACTCGTTTCTTCGGCTGCCTGAGTTGTTTCTACAGCTGCTTTTCCGCCGAATAAACCGCCTAAATTCAGTTTGCCCTTTAAGAAAAATGCTGCGAGAATCAGAATAATAACTATATCAACGGCTATCAGAATAGCTGAAAAACGCATCTGCTTTCTTTTTCTTACCGTCTGTCTGTGTCTGCTTCTTATGGCTTCACGCCTTTCCGCAAGTCTTTCATCAAAAGATTTTTCTTCATCGGAATATACCGATAAGCTGTCATCGTAATGCTCTGTATCGTAGGAACGATCAGTCTCAGGCTCTGAATCATAGCTGTCATTATCGAAATTATCCGTTTCGGAATCAAGATAAAAATCTTCGGAATCCTCAGGAACATCATCAAAAGTTCTCCTTCTTGAGCGATGGGATGCAGTTGTATGATATCCTTCTATATCATCGCCTGAAGGTATCCTTCTTGAATACTCATTATCTGACTTTGATTTTATGGCGGTGGAATCATTTCTTGACCGATCCGAATGTCTTACATTGCCGGAATTACTTTGAGAAAACTTTTTTAAACTCATGATACTACCCTCTTCTATCATAAACGTCAGTCTGTTTAGATTTCCCTTCGAGAAGATCTGACGCCATAGTCATTTTAATATGATAAATGACATATAATGTGCTAAAATCACTTCCGATTAATTATATAAGTATGGCACACATATTTAATAATTCTACCGCTTATCGGTCTATAGGGCAAGGTCATTGACATACTTTTATCCTTTGTTATAATATGTAGTAATCAAAACTACGTTAAGAAACGTGGAGGTTATATGGATTATAAGGTTATAGGAGACAGCTGTTGTGATTACACACCGGAATTAAAAGCTGATCCTCATTTTTCTATAGTTCCCCTTACATTGGAAATCGGTTCTTATACGGTTACAGACGACGAGAATTTCGATCAGCTTGATTTTCTCAAAAGGCTTAAAGCTTCCCCAGAAGGTGCTAAAACAGCCTGTCCTTCACCTGAAGCTTTTAAACAGGCTATAGAAGAAAGTGACTCGGATGAGGTTTACATCATAACCATATCCGAACATCTTTCAGGCTCTTACCAGTCTGCTGTCATCGGTCACCAGATGTATGAAGAGGAGCATCCTGAAAGCACAAAGAAGATCAAAGTGTTCAATACTAAAACGGCCACTTCAGGTGAATTGAATCTTTGCCTCACCATACAGGAATTAAAAAACGAGGGAAAGACCTATGAAGAAGTAGTAAGCTACATAACTGACAAAATTGATGTCATGCAGATCTATTTTGTCCTGGAATCACTTGAAAATCTTCGAAAGAACGGACGTCTTTCAGCCGTTAAGTCATTCCTCGCATCTGCTCTCAACATCAAGCCCATCATGACTGCCATTGGCGGAATCATTCATAAGCTGGATCAGCAGAGAGGTCTCAATAAGGCTATAAAACGTATGGTTCAGCTTGCAGTTGAAAGAGCAGGTGGCCCAGAGAAGACCCGGAATATGCTTATTACCATTACTCATGTAAACAATCAGGAACGTGCCGAGTATGTAAAAGAAGAGCTTTTAAAGCTTGCCAGCTTCCGCAGGATAGTTATTTCCAACACCATGGGAGTTGCCACTGTATATGCTGAGGACGGCGGTATCGTCATTGCACTTTAAAATTCTGAATTTATATTTTTTATATTAATAGTTCATCAAAAAACCTCCGGGGCTCTTTAATCCCCGGAGGTTTATCTTTTTTTATTTATAATCCATTATCAAAAACATCGGTTTTACCGTTACCACTTCATCATATTCTTTCTGTGAGACGGTAACATCGCTGTTTAATTTTCTCAAATCATCCTTCATAGTCCTGAAGGCTTCTGCTACAGTAGTAGCCCTTCCTTCTCTTATAACTCTTATCATACGTTCAATAACTACCGGATGTGCATACTGTGGAGGCAGCGGAAAATCCGACTTATCGCTGATTTTCGATGTCATATCCGAAAGAGCATCCTCCCATTCCTTTTGCGCACTTCTCTTGTTATTGTGCCCTGTAGGTAAAATTCTTGATGAAATAACTATAAAAATAAATGAAAAACCGAATAATACAAAATAAACAGCCATACCCTGTCCGTGGAGTATAGCGTATATTCCAAATAATGCTGAAAAAATCGAAAGAAGCAGTATGACCAGAGCAACCTTCTGATATGTAGGATTTATTCTGTCGATTATTCTCTTCTGTCTTGCAGTTGATGAAAGTCTTGAGTACTGATTCGGATAAGTGTTAATGAGCTCTTCTGCATTTTTAAGCTCGTTTACCGAAGCTTCCTGTTCAGGTGAAAGAACCTTAAGATATCTGGCTTTTTCTTCTTCCTCGGCTTTTCTTAATTTATACTCCGCCTCTACACTGTGAAGAGGCATATCCGGCTGTATCTTTCCAAGCTCTGTCAGAAAGATATCAACATCTTCTTCATACTTGAAATTGCACTGTTTCTCCAGTCCTGTTCCGTATTGCACAACAAGATAAGACATGGTGCCGAAGATTCCCTTTCCGGAAAATCCTCCCTTACTCATAGCAACCCTCTTAAAGCATCTGCTGATGTCTCTGTAACTTATATAATACTGTCTGTCTATAAAAAAACTGTTAAGGTACATAGCCTTTTTACCTAAACCGCAAGGACCTGCCTTGATACAGTTTTTTCTGTCTTCTTTAAGCTCTTCCCTGCTTAATTTTGTTGTTCCGAGACATGTTGGAGCAAATAACATAATGTCCTCCTGCTGCTGTAAAAAATTCAAAGACAGGGTGAAGATTTACTCCACCCTGTCCAAAGATCAAATTGTCGAAGTGAAAATTTGTTCATAAGGATGAACTTTTTTCCTTGTTATGATGAACAGCGTACGCTTACGTCTTTTCTGTGCATCATGCAAATATTTAATTTTAAAAATGCCAGTGGTCAGTTGGCATATCATAAGTTCCGGAACTCCTCCTATTCAGTCCCCGTAAACCTACGTTTCAGGCGTGAGCCAGATTAGCATTCTGATTTGTGCTGTATTTCTTTGAAGCTCTGATAAAGAGATACAGGAAGAATGCTGCAATGATGATTCCCAGAGGATAAGCTACTGCAGTGTTGTTCTTAAAGAACGGGATGAGTCCCAGACACTCCGGAGCCATCAGGAAGTATGTGGCTGAAACTGCTGACATGAAAGTTGCAGGAACTGCACATACCCAGTAATTTCTCTTCTCTCTTACGAGATACATAGCACCTGTCCAGAGTACAAGCATTGCCAGAGTCTGATTTGTCCATGAGAAGTATCTCCAGATAACTGCATAACTGAAAATACCGAAGGAGTTTCCGAATCCAAGGAATGCACCACATCCGAGTAATGGAACGCAAAGCTTAAGTCTGTTTGAGAATGACTCCTGATCCATCTTAATCCAGTCAGCAACTGTGTATCTTGCTGAACGGAATGCGGTATCACCTGATGTGATAGGACATGCAACTACACCGAGCATGGCGAGAACAACACCGATGTTGCCCATGGTCTTTACGCATACATCATAGATAGCTGCTGACTGACCACCTGCAAGGATCTCATTAAGACCCGAATTAAGACCACCTGTTGTGCTGTAAATAGCGCAGCCTGCCAAAGCCCAGACAAGAGCTATACATCCCTCTGCTACCATCGCACCGTAGAATACGAAGTGTCCCTGTCTCTCGGACTTAAGACATCTTGCCATAAGTGGTGACTGAGTTGAATGGAAACCTGAAATAGCACCACACGCAACAGTAATGAACATGAAGGACCAGATAGGCTTTGCATCAGGATGCATGTTGTAGAAGTGGTCCCAGAGCTCAGGTGCATGGAATCCGTTTATCGGTAATCCGATTACAACACCGATTGCCATGATGATAAGACAGATACCAAATACAGGATAGATCTTTCCGATGATCTTATCGATAGAAATGAAGGTGGCTATGAAATAGTAGATAAGAATGATGGCAAGCCATACAGCCGTATTTGCAAATGCCCCTTCAACGCCCTTACTCTTGAGGAGCTGAACGATGAGACCTGCAGGTCCTACTGCAAATACAGTACCAACCATTACAAGAAGTACTACAGAGAATACTCTCATAATAGACTTCATGGTATTTCCAAGATACTTACCTGTTACCTCTGCGATGGAATAACCGTTATTTCTCTCACTGAGCATTCCTGAGAAATAATCATGTACACCTCCGGCAAAGATGGTACCGAATGTAATCCAAAGGAATACGATAGGTCCCCAAAGTGCGCCCTGAAGTGCTCCGAAGATAGGGCCGAGACCTGCGATGTTCAAAAGCTGAACCAGGAACAGCTTCCACTGTGGTAAAACCACGTAATCAACACCATCATTTATTGTGACGGCCGGTGTTTCACGGTCATCAGGTCCAAATGTGCTGTCAACCAGTTTACCATAGGTAAAGTAGCCTGCGATCAGTAAGCAAAGACAAATTAGAAAACTGATCATACATAACCTCCCTAATTATGGGCTTCGATTTAGTAAAATGTTATTGACCGGATAACATATTATTAAATCTTTATTAATTGTTCCGTATTTATTGTAAATTCTTTATAAATTGTTTTCAATAAAAAAATCATCATCTGTGGAATTTGCATTAAAAATAATTTTTTATTTGTACATATTAAGCGTTGTATTTTGCAAATGAATCCATAAATAATTAATTTTTTAAGAATAATTGATTATGTGCTCTTCTTTTTTGTAAAAAAATACGCTTAAGAAGTATCTTTATATCCCCGATACTTCTTAAGCGATCATTAGATTCATTTATTAAAAGCTTATGTTTTCGTTGAACAGTGAAAAGAAATTATCTGCCTTGCTTTCAGGATTTGAATTAAGATCTATCTTACTCCAGAAATCTTCTCTGAACCTTACTATATGCTGATCCTTATATTCACCGTATTCTTCAAAAAAGGCTTTGGATTTTAATGCACTTTCCAACTGTATTTTTTTATCATGGGTTGCATCTTCATCATAAGCATCCACAACCTTGATAATATAAAATTTATCATTTTCCTCAATGATTCCGGATATCTGTCCCTCTTCCAGGTTAAAGGCAGCTGTATATAAAGCATCTGTCTTATCTGATTTGGACATGGTCTTCTCTATCTCTGGGTCTTCGCTGTTTTGTCTGGCATAATACGCAAAATTAGCACCTTCTACATTAACAAGCTCCAGCAGATTTTCTGCCGCTGCCCTGTCGGAGCACTCTATCTCTTGTATCTTGATGACCTTAACCTCGGCATCCGATACTTCAAGGTCAGAATCTGATATCAGATAATCGGCTGTTTTGCATGCTATGAAATATTCTGTATAAATCCGGACCACATCTTCAAGAGTACAATTACCCATGAATTCTATGTCTTCAGGAGTAAGACCGTTGTAGAATTCATTGGCAACAGTCCTTATTTTGTCCATCTCAGTGGAAGTGGCTATGATACCTGTTCTCTGTGCCATAAGATTCAGGGTCTTTATGTCCTGAAGAAATTCCTTGATCTTAGAGACCATATAAGGGCCATAAGTTTCTTCATGCTGATCTTTTACCGGCAGATTCCAGATATCCGGTCCCAGAGAATTCTGATAACGGTTTCTCTCCGAACCCACAACGATCATACATTCCGCTTCGGTGTATTCATCTACATTTTCAGTCTTTCCTGTGATTTCAACACCCTTACATGAAACTAAGCTGCATGCCATAAGCATGCAGCTCAGAAAAGTTACAGTTGTTTTTAAAAACTTTCTAAAAATCATACTCTGCTTTTTTCCGTTTCAGCTTTATATCCATGGGTATCTGCTTTTTACGAAAAAAGCCATACCAATTCCGAGTAATGCACCCATAAATACCTGCAAAGGAGTATGTCCCACATACTCTTTAAGCTTCATTTCGAACTCCTCAGGCTTCCAGTTAAAAGGATTGTCCTCCAGAATCTTGTTCAGGAGAACAGCCTGTTTGCCTGTTTCTCTTCTGACTCCCGTTGCATCATACATAACAACACTTGCCAGAGCGAAGCATACTGCAAACATGGATGAAGCTATGCCGTATTGAAGAGCTGCAGCTGTAGCTATAGATACAACAAAGGAGGAATGGCTTGAGGGCATACCCCCGGAGCCGGTCATCCTTTCCCAGTTTATGCCTTTGTTGAAGTAAGCATCTATAGCTGTTTTGATCACCTGAGCCGCCAGCCAGGAAGATACAGCTGTGGTGAGCATATAGTTACTAAGTAATTCTCTGAAAAAATCCATCTAAAATCAATATCCTATCAACCAGTCATAGAGTTCCTGATACTTCATAGCTGAAGTTCTCCAGGAATAATCCGTTGCCATGGCACGATCCACCATCTTGTTCCAGTCGCGCTTACGATCATAATAGATCTTTTCGGCATAACGAATGGTGTTCAGCATTTCATGAGCATTGTAATTGGTGAAGGAGAAACCTGTACCCTTATCCTCATACTCATTGAAAGGTTCAACGGTATCTCTGAGTCCTCCCGTCTCTCTTACGATAGGAATAGTACCGTATCTTAATGCAATAAGCTGTGAAAGACCGCATGGCTCAAACAGTGAAGGCATAAGATATGCATCGCAGGCAGCATAGATCTTATGGCTGATCTCATTGGAATAATAAATCTGTGCCGAAACCTTGTTATGATACTTCCAGTCATAATGCCTGAACATATTCTCGTACTTCTCATCACCGGTTCCGAGAACAACGAACTGTATGTTGTCCTGACAGAGTTCATCCATAATGCACTCTACAAGATCAAGTCCCTTCTGATCGGTAAGTCTTGATACTATTCCGATCATCATCTTTCCGGGATCTACTTCCATACCCCAGTCTTCCTGAAGTGCCTTTTTATTCTTGGCCTTTTCTTTTCTGAAGTTCTTAGCGTTGAAGTTCTTTACCAGATATCTGTCTGTATCGGGATTCCACTCATCATAATCAATGCCGTTGACAATACCTCTTAAATCGTGCTCTCTGGCTCTTAAAAGACCGTCAAGTCCTTCACCGTAAAAAGGCATCTTTATCTCTTCCGCATAGGTGTCGGAAACTGTGGTAATGGCATCAGCATAAACGATACCACCCTTCAGCAGGTTGCCGTCCTTCTTGCACTCAAGCTTATCAGCAGTGAAGTAATAATCACTTAACTGTGTGAATCTCTGTATGGTCTTGACATCCCATACACCCTGGAACTTGAGATTGTGAATTGTGATGACCGATTTTATGGAACGGTAATATTCACCGCCGGCAAATTTATCATGAAGCAAAACAGGAATCAGACCTGTCTGCCAGTCATGGCAATGAATAAGATCAGGATGCCAGTCGAGAAGAGGTAATGCAGAAAGTGCCGCATAGCAGAAAAAGCAGAACTTCTCAAGATCCCAGTACCAGTCACCATATGGACGATCACCTGAAAAATATGACTCATTGTCTATAAAATAGTATGTAACATTATCCTGAACATATTTAAGAACTCCGACATAGCGGGACTGACCGAGATAATCCATGTAAAAATGTGTCACATACTCCATTCTCTGCCGCCACTCCCATGGTATGCACATATACTTGGGAATCATGACGCGACAATCATAATACCGCTTATCAATGGTCTTTGGAAGTGAACCAACAACGTCAGCCAATCCTCCTGTTTTTATAAAAGGTACAGCCTCCGATGCAAGCATCAATACATTTTTCATATTATACAGCCTCCCACTCGTGTTTTAGTTTCCTATTCTGTTAACTCATGATGTATTGAAATTCAATAAGTGAAAATTATTGCAGAAAAATAATAAATTTACACCCTTTGACACATATTATTATACTTCCTACAAACCGTCATTAGCAAGGTTTTTAAGCTCTCTGGCATTAGCAAGTACAGCATCCGTGACCTTTCCCCCCGCAAGAAGTCTTGCAAGCTCCATCACAGACTCTTCGGTATCAAGTCTTCTGATATTGGTATGAGTATGCCCCTTTTCCGCCGTCTTTTCTATGCAGAAATGTATATCTGCCTTTGCTGCTATCTGAGGAAGATGGGTTATAAGTATCACCTGATGTGTCAATGCTATCTTCTTTAGCTTTTCAGATACCTTTTCAGCCGTTCTTCCCGAAATACCTGTATCGACCTCATCAAAAATAAGTGTAGGAATTTCATCAGTATCCGCAAGAACAGTCTTTATGGACAACATGATACGGCTCAATTCACCGCCTGATGCAACCTCACTCAGAGCTCTTACAGGTTCACCAGGATTAAGACTTACAACAAAATGTACATCATCCATTCCGTTTGATGAAGGCTCCTTCAGGCTGTTGAATTCCATATCGAACTTTACATCAAGGAAACCCATCTCTTCCATCTCGCTGCGGATCTTCTCGCAAAGAAGCTTTGCTCCCTTTTTACGTTCAGCAGTGAGCTCTTCACAGAGCTTTATAAGCTCTGATTCTGTCTTTTCAAGCTTCTTTATGCATTCAGCCCTGTTCTCATCATAATCTTCCAGTTCTTTTAATCTTTCCTGCTTTTTCTGAAGTCCGGCTTGTGTCTTTTCGACAGTGCCTCCGTACTTGGCCATCACGCCGCGGATGAAATCAAGACGTTCTGTGACCTCCTGAAAATCCTCTTCATCAAAATCATTTTTATCAAGATAATGATCCAGCTCCCTGACGGTATCTTCGGAGATAGTCTGAAGATCATAAAGACTGTCACTTATGTTCTGAAGGGAATCATCGTAATTAAGGGCATCCTGTATAGCCTTAATGGCTGACGAAAGATCCACCTCATCCATGATGGCTCTTGCTTTCTGAACAGACCCGTATATTTTCTGTATATTCTGATACTTTTTGTATCTCTCAGCCAGCTCTTCCTCTTCGCCTTCCCTAAGATCTGCGTTTTCAATTTCTTCAATCTCGAATTTAAGAAAATCAAGCTCCCGGAGCCGCTGACCTTCATCCATATCGAAATCGGAAAGCCTGTTTTTCAATCCTGTATATTCATGATACTTATCAGACACCGATACACGAAGAACACCGGTCTCTTTTTGCTGAAAATCATCCAAAACCTTTAGATGATATCCATCTCTTAAAAGAGACTGATGTTCATGCTGTCCGTGAATATCTATCAAAAGCTCCGCCACCTTACGAAGCTTTCCCAGTGTCACGGTCTCGTCATTGATTTTAATTTCTGATCTGGTATTTGAGATCTTACGCTTTATAATGATCTGTCCGTCCTCAGGCTCAACATCAAGCTCCCTAAGCATCTCCTCCTGATGATCTGTGAGATCACCGAAAACAATCTCAACGAAGCCGGATTCTTTTCCGTTTCTGATCATGTCCCTGTTTGCTTTTGACCCAAGGCAAAGATTGATGGATCCGATCAGTATGGATTTTCCGGCTCCGGTCTCTCCGGTAAGAATATTCAGTCCTTCTCCGAATTCAACTTCCTCTGACTCAATAAGTGCAAGATCTTTTACATGTAGATGATATAGCATTTAGTCTCCTCTTTTCCGAAAATATGAGCTCTGTAAGCATTGACATACAGCTCATATTTTCTCTGTTGTCCTTATCATCCGGTAAATGTTTTTTTACTCCATTATTTCCTGAATGCGATTCTTTACATCCAGAGCATCCTGTGCGTTTTTCATGGCACACATGATGGTATCATCGCCGGCGAGAGTTCCGACGATCTTATCAAGCTTAAACTGGTCCAATGCCGCAGCAACTGCATTGGCCATACCTGCCATGGTACGGATAACCAGCAGATTCCCTGCTGTATCCATGCTCATGAGAGCTTCCCGGAGAACTCTTATATACTTTTCGGAATATACATGTTCTTCCTTTTCGATTATCTGATAGTACTGATTACCGTCATTTCCGGCAACCTTACTGAGCTTAAGCTCCTTGATATCTCTTGAGACAGTGGCCTGAGTAACCTTGTATCCTTCTCTGTTGAGGATATCCGCAAGTTCCTCCTGGGTGCCTATCCGCATACGTCCCACAAGCTCTATGATCTTCTGATGCCTTGATTTTTTCATCTCAGCTCTCCTTTACCAGTTCTCATTATCCATTTTCTTACTGAGAGTTTCCAAAAAACTGCTCTTTCGTAATTTAATAAGAGTGGTCAATTCATTTGCCTTTCTGACAGTGACTATATCGCCTTTCTCAAGTTTCACCACATGATCGCCGTCGAATGCCACCATTTCCTTATCGGATTCTATCCTGATCTCAATCCGGCTCGAATCCGAAAATACCACAGGACGGCTTTTTGTACTGTGTGCACATATCGGAGTCATGATTATCACCGGCGATCCCGGAGCCACGATAGGTCCTCCTGCAGAAAGGTTGTAGGCGGTAGAGCCTGTGGGTGTGGCAAATATCATACCGTCTGCGATATAATTACTCAAATTCTGACCATCACATGACACAGCGAACCTCATCACATTGATTCCACTATACCGGCTTACGAGTATCTCATTTAAAGCAGTTCCTCTTGAGATGACCTCACCGTTACGACGTACACTTCCATGAAGCATGGTACGCACATCACGTATGTAATCATGTTTTATAAGACGATCCATCGCATCAGGTATCTGTTCCAATTCGGAGATTTCCGTGAGATATCCGAGGTGCCCGGCATTGACACCCAAAATCGCCGTATCCTGACCTCTCAGTACACCTGCGATCCTCAGCATGGTTCCGTCACCTCCGATACTTACTATGGCGTCAGCATCGCTGAAATCGTTTCTTTCATAATTTGCCTTAAGAAGTGCGGAAACTTTCACACCTCTTTCCGTAAGATAATTTTCTATGGCCTCTTTAAACTCCATAGCATCCGGTTTTGTTGTATTAACGACTAATGTAATCTTCATGTCCGTCCCGAAAAAATCATCATCTGATTTATCATGTAAATCTCACTGTGCCGGTTTTTATTTAATGTCCAGCATATCATGAGACGCATCCACTGTTTTCACAGCAATATCATGAATCCAAAGAAGGTCCTTATCCTCTTCGAAATTCTCAGCATCCCTCAGCATAAGCTCGGCAAGATACTCTATATTACCCTCAGGTCCCTTTATAGGACTAAAGGTGAGTCCCTTTAATTCAAAACCTATGGAATATGCAAAAGAAAGAGTCTTCTCAATAACTTCAACATGAACCTTCTTATCCCTTACAACTCCCTTTTTACCGACCTGATCCCTTCCTGCTTCAAACTGTGGCTTGATAAGGCATACTACCTGACAGTCATCTTTTATCAGTGTCTTCACAACAGGAAGGACAAGCTGAAGACTGATGAAGCTTACGTCAATGGAAACAAGACTTGCAAGCTCACCGAGATCCTCAGGCTTAACGTAGCGGATGTTTGTTTTCTCCATGCATACCACACGCTCATCATTACGAAGCTTCCAGTCAAGCTGACCGTGACCTACATCGATGGCAAAGACCTTTACTGCCCCGTTCTGAAGCATACAGTCTGTAAATCCGCCGGTACTTGCTCCTATATCAAGACAGACCTTTCCCTCGCAGGATACACCGAATTCCTTTATGGCCTTTTCAAGCTTTAATCCGCCTCTTGAAACGTAAGGAAGTACATTACCTCTTACTTCGATCTCCACCTCAGGATCAAATGTGGTGCCCGCTTTATCCTCTTTTTCTCCGTTAACATAAACTATACCTGCCATGATGGTACGCTTGGCTTTTTCTCTGGACTCACTAAAGCCTTTGTTGACAAGTAATACATCAAGTCTTTCTTTCTTCAAAATCAGTTCCTCATTATAGGACACAATTCCTGTATGAGCATATTGCTGATTCAATCACACATCCTGCTCTTTGCATCCAAAATCAATTATTTCCTTTTCCATCAAAAGCTTCATAATGGACTCACTGTCTATTCCCAGTCCCTCACGAAGCTTTGTCACATCACCATGCTCCACATATTTGTCCGGAAGAGTCACGGTAATGACCTTTACTTCAGGATGATTCTCATGAATATAAGCTTCTACCTGTATTCCGAATCCTCCCTGCTTGACGTTCTCTTCAAGTGTCACTATCACCTCATGATCAAGTGAAAGAAGATCCAGCATATCCGTATCCACAGGCTTCACAAAACGTGCATTGACAAGTGTCAGGTCATAACCTCTTTTTAATGCCTTGTCACGTATATGCTCTGCTGTTGACACCATGGAGCCGGCTGCCAGAAGGGCGATCCTCTCACCCTTAAAAAGCATCTCCGACTTCCCGTATTCTATAGGTGACTCAAACTCACTTAGTCCCTGATATGCCACACCTCTTGGATATCTGATGCTTATGGGCAACGGGTATTTCATGGCAAATTCCATCATCATCTCTAGCTCATGGGCATTCTTTGGTGCCATGACTGTCATGTGAGGGATGGAAGTCAGAAAGCTGTAATCAAAGATTCCCTGATGTGTTTCACCATCGGAACCTACAAGGCCCGCTCTGTCGATACAGAATACAACCGGAAGCTTCTGGAGACATACATCGTGGACTATCTGATCGTAAGCTCTCTGTAAAAAGCTTGAATAAACCGCTATAACAGGCTTAAGCCCGTTCGATGCCATACCTGCAGCACAGGTCACAGCATGCTGCTCTGCTATTCCCACATCAAAAAACCTGTTGGGGAAATCGTGAGCAAATCTGGTGAGACCTGTTCCGTCGGGCATAGCTGCGGTTATTCCGACGATTTTTTTATTTTCTTTTGCAAGTTCACAAATCTTATCGGAAAAATATTCAGTATAGGTCTTTCCCTTATGTGAAAGAGGCTTTCCGGAATGAACGTCAAAAGGAGAAACTCCGTGATATCTGGAGGGATATCTTTCAGCCGGCTTATAACCTTTTCCCTTTTTCGTGAGAACATGAACGATAACAGCATGATCTATCTTCTTTGCTTCGTTTATGGTCCTCTCCACTTCTCTTATATTATGCCCGTCTATGGGACCGAGATATGTGATTCCCATATCTTCAAAAAACATACCCGGGATCACAAGCTGCTTTATGGAATTTTTAGCCTGCTGTATATGCTTTACAAGACTCTCTCCCACAAATGGAACCTTGAGCAGTGTTCCACCCACATCAACCTTTAATCTGTTGTAGCCCTTTGCGGAACGAAGACCGTTCAGGTACTTGGAGATACCGCCGACGTTCTGAGAAATAGACATATTGTTGTCGTTCAGAACTATGATGAAGTTCTTCTTCATACGGGAGGCGTTGTTAAGTCCCTCATAGGCCAGACCGCCTGTAAGGGCTCCATCTCCGATAACAGATACGACTGTATAGTTCTCACCTTTTATATCCCTTGCTGCCGCTATACCAAGACCGGCTGAAATGGAAGTCGAACTGTGTCCTGTACCGAAACAATCGTATGGACTTTCAGAACGCTTGGGAAATCCGCTCATACCATGATACTGTCTCAGTCCGTCAAAATTGTCCTTACGGCCTGACAGGATCTTATGAGTATAAGCCTGATGTCCTACATCCCAGACCACCTTGTCATGAGGAAGCTCAAGGGCACGGTAAAGCCCTATGGTCAGATCCACAACACCAAGGTTGGATGCAAGATGTCCTCCGCATTCTGAAGTTTTATCAATTATAAATTGTCTGATTTCGGACGCCAGCTGATTGAGCTGTTGTTCATCCAGCCCCTTCAGGTCTTCCGGTCCATGTATATCATCAAGTAACATTTTAATCTTTAACTTTCTTAAATAGATTTGGTTGTAAAATGATCAATCATCCGTCCGGCTGTTTAAGCCACCCGGAAGCTCATCATTTTTTTCTGTTGATCAGCATATCCGTAAGATTAATAAGAAATCTGCGGGAGTCATCGTTCACATCACGGAGATCACCGAGTTCATCAATAGCCTTCATGGACAGATTCTCCACTTCTTTATGAGCACCATCAAGACCATATATGGAAACATAGGTAGTCTTGTTGTTCTCATCATCAGAATGAATAGGCTTTCCAAGTACCTCTACAGTACTTGTTTCATCGAGTATATCGTCCTGAATCTGAAAAGCCACACCTATCTTCTCTCCGATATCCTCAAGCTTTTTGAGTTCTTCATCGTCTGCTCCGCCAAGTACAGCTCCGATCATGAGAGACGCCTGTAAAAGAGCCCCTGTCTTAAGTCTGTAAATAAACATGAGCTGTTCGTCTGTCAGTGGCTTACCGGTCATTTCAACATCCACCACCTGACCTCCCAGCATACCGTATACTCCGGATTTTCCGGATAATATGTTAAGTGCCTTTATAAATGAAAGCGAACAGGAATTGAGCTCTTCTGAGCTGATGTTCATATTGCCGGAAGCATACTCCGTAAGCTGCTTCTTATATGTTCCGGTGGTTATCTCTGTTGCATACAGTAATAATGCATCACCGCACAATGTCCCCATAGCTTCACCGTACTTGAACCATGTAGACTCTCTTCCGCGTCTGTACTTATCTCCGTCCATGCAGGGAAGATCATCATGACAGAGACTTGATGTATGTATCATCTCCATGGCACACATAAAGCTGTGGACAACAGGAAGCATAAAATCATCTCTTCCTACGTTTCTTTCTTTATAAAGCTCATAGCTTTTAAGTATCATAAGCGGTCTTATACGCTTACCGCCCGCATCCACAGAATAGTACATGGAATCAAGCACAGTAGACTGAAGACCTTCCACACCGGGGATACCTGCTTTGATAATCTCATTTACGATTTTTACTGTTTCATCAAGTTCATGAGAGAATGCCATCTTCATCCAACACCTTTACCTGTTTTTCAATCTTATCGATACTTTCGTTTGCTTCCTTCAAAAGCCCCACACCCTTTTTATACATGTCAAAGGTCTTTTCAAGGCTGTCTTCATTTTCCATCTTTTCTATAAGCTCATCCAGTTCAGCAAATACCTCATTCAAGGGTTTTCTGCTCTCCTCGGATGTCTCTGTCTCTGGCTCATTGCTTTTGGTTCTTGCGGCCATATCAACCTCCAAAATTTATATCTTCAATACGGCTTGTTAATGTTCCGTCTCTGAGTGTTGTGCTGATCACATCACCTTTTTTCAGCTTCTTCACACTGTCAACTCTGTGTCCTTCATCATCACGGATAAAGCCATAACCTCCGGAAAGCTTACGCAGGGGACTGACAGCCTCAAGCCGTTCCGTTTTTATCATGAGCTCCTGATGAGCTTTATTAAGACTCTGATTCATAACATTGGGCATACCGTCATAATCTCTCAGATGATTCCTGGCTTTGTAGAGACTATCGCTCATAAGTGTTTTTAATTCATCATAATCTCTGAGTTTATCTCTGAAGGATACAAGTTTACTTTGCATAAGCTGCTTAAGTCCGTTTTTACAAAGTATTTCTTTTTTGTGGTATTCATTGAGAATGAATTTGGGATTAAGCTGATTCACCTTGAGCTTGTACATGGATAACTTCTGTCTTGTATCCTGAATATGCTGGTTAAGAACAGATTCAAAAGTTGCCCTGTACCCTGAAATATCTTCTTCAAATTTCGAATAATCAAAAACCGCAAGCTCTGCACCCGCACTGGGTGTCGGTGCCCTCAGATCCGCTACGAAATCCGCTATGGTGGTATCGGTCTCATGACCCACCGCACTGATGATGGGGGTATCGGCATCAAATATGGCCTGAGCCACAGCCTGTTCGTTGAAAGCCCACAGATCCTCTATGGAGCCTCCGCCACGGCCCACTATGATCACATCCATCCCCATGAGATCCAGGGTCTTGATTCCTCGGATTATAGAATCACAAGCCCCATCACCCTGGACCTGAGCCGGGTAAAGGGTCAGGTCTACATAAGGATTTCTCCTCTTCGCAATCTGGACTATATCTCTGACTGCCGCGCCTGTTTTAGCCGTGACTATTCCGATTCTTTGTGCATACCTGGGAATCGGCTTTTTATACATAGGGTCAAACATGCCCATTTCGGCCAGTTCCTTCTTGAGCTGTTCAAATCTTATGTATAGATCTCCGACTCCGTCTGATGTAAAACTCTTTGCGTAGATCTGATAGGTCCCGCCTCTTTCATAGACACCTACGCTTCCGGTACAGAGAACACTCATACCGTTCTCTAACTTAAACTGAAGCCCCGCACGATCTCTGGCGAACATAACGCCTGAAATCTGCGAAGCTGTATCTTTTAATGTAAAGTAAATATGACCTGAAGTATGATACTTCAGGTTCGATATTTCCCCTTTTATTGTAATGCCGGATAACGCAAAGTCCGTAGCAAACATATTGCCGATGTAGCTGTTGACCTGCGATACCGTATATGCCTTGTTAAGCTGACCCATCGTTTATTTATTGTTCTTATTGATAAGAATATGAACGCTCTTGCCTTCGGCTGACTTCTTTTCCGTAAGCTCACCCGGCTGCTTACGTGGTGCCTTCTCAACTCTCTTGGACTCGCGTGTGCTGTCAACAAGTCTCGCAAGGACTCCGTTTACAAAAGAACCTGATTCATTGCCGCCATACTTCTTGGCAAGCTCGATTGCTTCGTTGATGGCAACCTTCTCAGGAACAGCTTCATCGAAATTTATCTCATAAAGTGCAAGACGGATAGCAGTAAGATCTGTCTTCGTCATACGATCGGTTTTCCATCCATCAGCGCTTGAATTGATCTTTTCATCAAGTTCAGGAAGCTTATCAACTATCTTCTGAACTGAGGATTCAAGATCCTTCTGCTCCTCCTCAGTCAGATTTTCAATCCTTATAAGACTGTCACCATCCTCATAATCGGGTGAATCAAAATAACGCTCCATCTGTGAAGGAATCTCGTCTCCAGGATAAAACTGTGTGGAGAAAAGAAGTTTAAATTTATGATCTCTTTCTTCTCGCTTATTCATACTTTTCCTATCTGATAATGTTTTAAATGTACTATGGTTCTAAAATTTCATGGTCCCTTGTAATTCGGGAATGCATAATGAATATCATCATGAACCATGAATAAATGTTTAAAGGATCATCAATCCTCTGGTGTAACAACTCCCGAAATCTTGATGTTTACATCAAGCACGTTGAGGCCTGTCATAGATTCAATAGCCTGTGCAACCTTGTCCTGAACATTCTTCGATACTTCAGGAATGGAATATCCATACTTTACGTTGAGACTGAGATCGACCGATACATGACCTTCCTCAATACTGATGGAAACGCCCTTGCCAAGATCCCTGATTCCCATTCTGGAAATGATCTCACCTGACCAGCCTCCGTTCATGGAATCAACGCCTTCGGTCTCTGTTGCAGCAATACCGGCAATGACAGCTACAACCTCATCAGCGATAACAACCTGACCGTTGTCGTCCTTCTCATATACAACATGTGTAGTTCTCTCTAGCTTCTGTTCCATATAGAACCTCCAATATAAGTTGTGCAAATGCACATTTTACATATATATATCTGATTTGTACAGATTAATTTGGATTTTTATACTTTTGTCATGAAGTCCATCTACCGCTTATGTTCGTACACAAAGGATAGATGGACCTATGACACTGATGCAATCATATCATATTTCTCTATTTTATGCATTTAAAAATCTTTTTTGTATATTTTTATGCCATATGAGTTTATTATAGATATAAAGAAATATGTCCCGAGCGTGCACTCAGGATTCGTGATGAGCAAGATTTTGACAGCATAGGGGAGGTTTAAAGTATGCAATTCAAAGGCATTAAACAAATCGAAAAAGGCAAATATATCAACAGGTATGATATCCTTTATGAATCCAGGGATCATAAAGAGAAGACCTATGAGATCGTAAGCCGTGATCCGAATATCACATCCCTGGAAGAACTGTCCGACTGGGGCAGTAAAACAGTTTGTATAATCGGTCTCTCCAGAAACCACAATCGTATTCTTCTTAACAAAGAGTATCAGATGGCTGTAGGTGACTGGGTTTACAATTTCCCTTCAGGTCTTATAGATGAAGGTGAGACTCCTACCGAAGCGGCAAAAAGAGAACTTATGGAGGAAACCGGTCTTCACTTTGTAAAGCGTATAGTTCGTTTGAAGAGCAGCTTCAATTCTGTAGGTCTTTCCAATGAATCCACCTCATGTGTAATCGCCATCGTCGACGGTGAGATTCAGGATAGTAATTCAAGCTTTGAAGAGATCGAAGCTGTCTGGCTCAGTAAGAACGATGTAAAGGAACTTCTTAAAACAGCCAAAATGTCAGCAAGAGCACAGCTCTTCTGTTTCCTCTGGGTTTACGGTGATCTCTCACTCGACAGATTCTATGAGGAGCAGGAAGACTTCGGAAAAGGAAACTTAAGATAGTTGAAAAGATTTTTAACGACTTCCGGAAAGATGGTGATCTGTCCGGAAGTCGTTTTTTATTTGTGATAAAGTATCAACAGATGTATTGCAAGTACGATAAGATTTTAAAGCTTCGTACACCTATTCCAGGAAAATCACACAGAGCCGAAACTGTCATAATACATACAGTTATGGTCACATCCGCCCATGAGAAGTTTTCTGCAGGATTTCATGCAATAGGTGGCCTCTTCCCTACTCCGGTTCCTTCCGATACGTTTTCTTATGTAGCCTATGTTTTCAAAATTGGCTTCCTTACCGGGAATAAGAGCTGCGCAGGCATTTATCCAGATGACGTTACAGTCATCATGGGCACAGAGATCCAATGAAAGCTTAAAATCATAAGAACCTGTAGAATATGCGGGAGCGATGATCAAGGTCAGCATGAATCCGCGCATGATACGTTCCATATATTCATTGGTCAGGAAATCCTTGCATATCATAACAGCAAAACGTCCTATTCCGGGATAATGGAATATGGTTATTTTATTGTTTTTCTTCAGATACTCTCTGTGATTTCCCTGCTTTGTCTTCAGAAAAAACGGATTCTGCTTACACTGTCTGGTCAATACATTTCCGTACCTGTCAAGAACCGGAGCATAGTTCATGCCATCTTCACTGCAGGAAGGAAGTACGATTAGCGACGGTATCAGTTTTCTCTGTTCTTTATCAAGGGCACAAAGCTTCTCTCTGATAAATGTCTCCATTAACGGATTCCCCAGCATTTCAGGAAAAACCATCAGTTCACTGCCATTCTCCCCGGCTTCTCTGATTTTTTGCCATACGAGTTCATTGTCGCGTTTTATGCGGGAATCGTTGTACTTTATATCAAAGGTCTGATAATTATCGGTGTTATGATACTTGATATCAAAATTCGATTTGGCATTCAGCGGACTGGCAGCGACATTAAGCTGTTTGGTCTTGTCAAATCGTGGAAATAAACCCTTTTTTAAAAAAATATGCTCCGCCTCTATATTCGGCATATCCTCAACAACAAGAAGATATTTCAGATAGCTGTCTATACGCTCATAAGAAAAGGAATGTCTGTTCTTTCTGGACCACACACATCTCATCTTCGGAAATACCGAGATACCTGTTTCTTTTCTGTTTGTATTGATTTCATATGAAATACTGTTTCCTTCAAGTATTTCCCTTTCATCATACAATAGAACAGCTACAGCCTCGTCAAGAGCCTGCATAAATCTTATGATACTTTTCCTGTCCATTTCCCTGAACAGAGCTTCCTTAAAAGCATACAGTCTGTCTATACAATCATGATCAAGATCCGGCTCAAAAATCGGAAAATACATACCTTTTTCACTTAAAACCAGATCGGTATTATCCTGAATGTACCTGTCTATACGACTTAATTCTGTCTCGGAAATGCTCTTATAAAGAATCAGATAATCTTTGCCGACAGACCTGACTAAAAAAGAACATAACTCCGCTATAAGATTATATATAAGTATTCTATCCGGAACTGACGCCGTCATACCGGTCAATTCCTCCTCTCTCACGATTTTGCAGGATATGTATGAGCCTCTGTCAATATATTTTTACTGCCTCCTGCCTTTCCTGACATTGACTCCTGTCAGTTAAAATCCATCCATTTATGCATATTCTACTGTTTCAGGATGTTTTTTTCAAACAGTTATATAATCCTTTAGTTTTTCATAGGTCTTATCCCCTATCCGCTTTACATTCTTAATCTCATTTATATCCGCAAATCCGCCATACTTTTCCCTGTATTCAATTATATTCTTTGCAGTAGCAGGACCGACTCCCGGAATGGATTCCAATTCCTTTAGATCCGCTTTATTGATATTTACCAAAGAGGATTTCACGGTTTCTGAGTGGGGAAAAAGTTCCCCATGTCTGCTGTCTGATTCGGAAATATTTGTCTTAACATATGATTCTTCATTATCTGATGTTTTTTCTTTATCTGATATTACTTCGTTATCTGATGATTCTTCTTTATTCTGTATAGTTTCTGTACTGCTGTCTGTTCCGGAAAGGTAATCTGAATCATCGTTCCCTGACACACTTGCCTTATCGGATTTTTCTTTATCATGAGACTTTGTAATGTCATTTACATTTGCATCCTCATGTGTCTTTGTAACATCATTCACCTTTGTATCTTCCGGAGACTCAGAATAAAGCTTATAAGAAGCTTTATTCTCTGCTCTTCCCATAGTCACGTACCAGATACCACTTAGCAGCATAAGAACAATCATCAGGATCTGTTTTATTTTAGAGATTCTTTCTCTGAGCTTATTATTTTCTTTTTTTGTCATAGCGTATTTACCACCTATAATTTTTATGATGTGAGTGTCAAAAGTATTTGCCACTCACTTATGATGCGCAGCACGCACACATTCGTGTGCAATGTGCTGCTGAACACTCATAACTCACGTCCTTTTGCTGTGCAAAACGACTACGTTATTCGTGTTCGGGCGGGTCATAAAGTCTCAAATCAACGTGCAAGCACGTGATTTGGTACTTTTGACCCTTGCATCATTTCATTGACAGCAATTAACTCCGGCGTATAATTTATATGGATAAACGCTAGGGGCGCATTTGCTGAGATGATCTTTTGATCAACCCTTTTTACCTGATCAGGTTAGTACCTGCGTAGGGAAGCAATATAAGAAAGTATCACATTGGTTTTTCCTGTGTGATTCCAGCATGCCCCTCCACAGATAACGTCTCTGTGACGTTTCAAATCAAGGAGGATTTTTTTATGTCAAAAAACATCAAAACACTGGTCTACTGTTCTGCCTGTACGGCACTTTTCACCATCACTTCCATGATGACTCTATTCAGTTTTCCAACCGGTGGCTCAGTAACTCTTTTTTCAATGCTCTTTGCCACACTTCCCGGCTATTTCTTTGGTCCTGTTGCGGGAATAACCAGCGGAATTGCCTGCGGGGCACTGAACTTCATACTTAAACCCTATATGCTCACACCGGTACAGGTCATCCTCGACTATATCCTTGCCTTCGGAGCCTTTGGGTTATCCGGTTTCTTCTCAAAAAACAAGAACGGACTAATTCTTGGCTACATCGTTGCCTGCATCGCAAGATGGTTCTTCTCATTCCTGTCAGGCTGGATCTTTTTCGGAGAATATGCATGGTCAGGCTGGAATCCGGCACTATACTCTGCGGTATACAACATTATTTACATCGGTGCTGAAGCGCTGATCACTCTTGCCGTTCTTCAGGTACCTGCATTGGCTGATACCTTCAGCAGAGTCAGGGTCAATGCTGCCGCTGAAAGCATCCACTGATTAAAAGCAGCATTTGCCTAAGGTGTTACTTTGCCTGTGAGCTTTTAAACACAAAAAACTTCAATATCGAATTAATATACTGATCGGAAATATGACTGGGAATGCAGTCATCTAAGAAATATAATTTCTGCCTAAGAGATTAATGCATCTTTAAACTCATTACAAGATTACTGCATTATAATTCAGAAAATTTTTAGAATAAAAAAAGGCTGTTGCATTAGATGATTAATTCATCTAGGCAACGGCCCTTATTCAGTGTTCAGTCCTACGTCTCCCGGGGCAGCTTCCTAATATACATAACAAAAAACAGGAGTGAAACAAAAAACGAAAGTCCATATGCCACCGGCTGCGCTTCCTGAATTCCCGCAACACCTCTTGTATGTGCAAGAATGTATAAAACCGGCATAAAGATAAAACCGCTTCGAAGTGATGAAAGAAGTGCTGCACCGCCCTTCTTTCCGGTACACTGATAAGTCATCTCCGTCACTACGGAAATCGGCAGTGTGGGAAGCAGCAGCATCTGAAGGACCAGTGCCCTGTGGGCAACCTTCACAACAGCAGGATCATCACGGAATATACGGATGATTTCATCCGGGAACTGTAGTGTAGCTGCGATGGCAGCCAGAATAAAAATCATGCCAAGGACTGCAGTGAACCAGATTGCTTTTCTTACCCTATCAAATTTTCTGGCCCCATAGTTAAAGGAACATACCGGCTGAAAGCCCTGTCCAACACCAAGAGCTATGGAAAACACGAAAAATACGATACGGTTTACGATACTCATGGCAGCTACCACTTCATCACCGTAACCTGAGGAAAGAACATTAAGAAGAATGGTTGTGAAGCTGTTTAGGATCTGGCGTAAAAGACTGGGAATTCCTGTGAGAACGATTTCGCGGAGAAGAACTGTATTGATACATATCATCAGTTTTTCGGTATTAAAACCTTTTCTTCCTTCATCCTGTCTTTTATTCAGGAAATGCCTGATTGAAATTCTCGAAGTTGTACGTCCCTTGAGAAACATTGACAGAAGTATGCACCAGCTTATGATCTGCCCTATACAAGTGGAAAGACCTGCTCCTGCGATACCCATATTAAGTATCATCATGAAGAAATAGTCTCCGCCGATGTTAAGTATACTTCCCACTAAGAGCCCTACCATACCGAGGGATGCCTTCCCTTCGTATCGAAGGATATTGTTCATAGTGAAGCTGGTGGTCATGAATGGCGACGCAAAAAGTATGTATCCTATATATGTTTTTGCAAAAGGGGCTATGGTTTCAGTACTTCCAAGCCATCTTACAAGAGAATCCAGTGTAAAGAAGCCAAATACCGTTATAACCAACCCCATAAAAAGTGAGCAGAAAAATGCAGTTGACGCGGTTTCAGATGCTCTCTCCGGCTGCCTGTCACCAAGCATACGGGAGATAATGCTTCCACCGCCCTGCCCGAACAAAAATCCGAAGGCCTGAATGATGGCCATGAATCCGAATACCACACCAACAGCACCACTGGCAGAGGTTCCGAGGGTTCCCACGAAAGCTGTATCCACAACATTATATATGTTGGTTATCAGCATGGATATCATGGTGGGAATCGCCAACAATGTAATAAGCCTCGGGATAGGTGTCTCTGTCATTCTTTTGTACTGCTGTTCTGTCTTAGTCATAATGTCTCGTCTCCATCAAATGTCACTATTCTAATTTACATAAGACAGTATATCAAGTTGTTATTCATGACTGAGTAAAAGCTGTCAATTTCCTTTTGTCTACGGCAGACAGTCTATGGCATATGCCTTAATATACTCTGCTCCTGCCAGAATAACAGCCTCGTCAGATGAGAATACTCCTGAAAGCAGGTCTCCGTGGAAAAATCCCGTATAAAAAAAAGAACCGGTCCTGCAAACTTAAGAAGTGGTAAAACAATAGCACCCGATGTAAAATCAATTCTTTTTTCCATTGAAATTTCCCTCCATAAAAAAAGAGCCGGACAAGAATCCGGCATTTCAACCAGACATCTTATCCAGCTCGTTATTTCCAAAAGAATAACTCACCCTCCGATGATGTTCACATTCTAACATAACAGGACCCAATGTCAATATCTGCACGCAGGTCTCAAATCAGAATCTAAGTAAGGACATCAGATACAGCGCCACCGCACACATGCGTGTTCAGGCAGGTCATATACTTTAAATTAAGAGCTTCAGGATACAAGAGCTCCATCAGCACCAACATAGTGAGTACCGAAAAGAGAATCGGTTACTTGTGTATTGACATCCATAAATCCTGTTGAATTAAGGTGATAATACTTACCGTTTGACATCACCCACTTATCCTTTACAAGCTCGCCGTTCTCAAAGTAAACCCAGCCGATACCCCAGTCCTGCCATGCTGTTACAGGAGCCTGTGTCTGTGTCTGTGTCTGTGCCTGAGTCTGAGTGGATGAAGCACTATTCATGGCATCAGCAGGACTTCCGTTTGAAGCAGTGGAGGTATTTGAGGACTTTGAAGGATCAACGCTTGGTCCACTGCTCGAGCTTGAAGATGAGCTGCTGGATGAACTTGAGGAAGAGCTTGATGAGCTGCCTGATGCAAGTGACTTCAGATAATCGCTGTCGACTTCAAGTACATCAGAATCAGAATATGATTTCTCATCCTCACCCTTGTTCTTTTTCTGGGATGTTATCTTGAATGTATAATTGCCCTTTTTGTTGATTTTCTTTATGTAGGAAGTAAGATCCTTTTTACCTGCCTTGGTTGTTGTGGATATATTTCCGGCAGATGACTGCTTCTTGTCATCAACATAAATGGTAATAGTGGCACTGGCCTTGTCTTCCGACTCTGTCCATGTAGCGTATACACGAACCTTACCGTTGGAATCTGTTTCTTCTTCCCAGGCAGCGTCAGATACGCTGTAATCCTTTTCGTCTTCGTCATCACTGGTCTTCGCATATGAAGACAACTGACCGAGATATGCACCGGCCGGCGTGGATGTGACAAGTACAGCCGTCATAAATGCTGCAGTTAATTTTTTTAATTTCATGTTTTCCCATACTCCTTGATTTTGTAAAAAATGTAAAAGCTTTCATTTACTATTTTACATTCCTGTTATGGAATAAACAATTTACAATCAACTTAAAAAAACTATTAAAAATATTACTCAAGCCTTAATGTTACCGTTCAGCTGATCGATGAAAAGCACCCTGTAGCTGCCTGTCCCGTATGTCCCGAAGGGCAATGTCTCCTTCTTTCTAAGGTATCTTAGATTCACTTCCGCTCTTTCTGCCGCAGCATTAACATATTTTACCGCAGAAACAGCGCTGTCAAAATCCATGCGTCTTATATCACTATCCTGCAAGGATTTTTTTCCTTCACTCACATACATCCTCCCTCCGGATATAAATGCCGCTAGAATCACAGAAGACATACATCCGGTTCCTGTCACTCCGGACATCTCGGAGGAGCCACCTTCTGCTACGACCGATTTATCAGAACAGGCTATAAGATCTGTTTTACCGGAGCAGACAAGAATGAGCTCATGTGAAACTCCTGAAGCTATATACTCTTCTTTTCTTTTCCTGCAGAATTCCTGCATCATAGAAATTATTTCTACGTCGGAGTAATCTGCATCAAACCTTAGGGAATCCACTCCTGTTTCGGTTTTTTCATCCCTTATCATAGCAAGTATCTCCGAACGGTTTCCTCTTACAGCCACAGGATGACAGCATTCAATAAGCCTTTTCAGGAAATTTCTTCTGTATGAAGAGCCTGAAACTCCTACAGGATCAATGATTATGGGAATCCCTGATGAATCTGCCTCTCTTCCGCTGAGAAGCATGGATTCATAGTACTCCGTAGCTCCCAGATTCAGCTCCAGTCCATCACTTCCCGAAGTGATCTCAGCTGCTTCCTCCGGCGCATGGGACATGACAGGACGGGCGCCTATGGCAAGTAAGGCGTTCGCACAGTCATTGACAGTCACATAATTTGTGATGGAATGAATGAGAGGGCGATATTCTCTGATTTTGTCTGATAGTTCTTTAGTTGTATCCATATATTATTCCTGTAATTTCAAGCTGTGATTCATGTGAGGCAGTTCATCTTCGGATAAAGGTTTCAGTTCAGTAAATCAAAAAGTGACTTTTAAACCAGATTTTCCCTGATCCTTTCAATGAGATTCAGCTGCCTTAAGGCCATGGTTATGACTATGGCAAGTATGGTTCCTCCTATGGTGCTGATGAGGAAAGGAATCACAAAGGTGAATACACCCGCTGAACTGTTTCCCATGATAAATGCAGCCACCGGATATGAAAGTATGCCGCCGATTATACCGGTACCGAATACTTCACCTATATAAGCTGCAGGCAGCTTTCTTAGGCTCTTATACATAATTCCGGAAAGGAAGGCTCCGCACATGGATCCCGGAAAGGCAAGAAAAGATCCAAGTCCCATGAGATTTCTGATGAGACTCGCCACAAATGCGGCCAGAACACCATATCCCGGTCCTAAAAAGATAGCGCACAGTACATTGATAAGATGCTGGACAGGTGAACATTTTGCCCCGAAGACCGGTATGGAAAATGTGGAGCCCACCACTGCCACAGCCGCAAAAAAAGCAGCCAGGGCAAGCTTCTTTGTGTTGATATAGGTCGTTCCCTTCATTTCCAGTGTTTCCTTTTTAACATTATTCATTTTGATCTCCATTCCAAGGAGCAGCAGTAAACAATTTATTTAATCGGCAGGTACCATGGTCTTAAATATTTTTGTATTCACCATTTATGGCAAATCCATGATCCATGGGTCCCGATCCCTTTCCGAGATTAAGCATGGCTGCGAGTGCCCCGGAAATATAATTTTTTGCATAACGGACAGCAGTCTCAAGGTCATATCCCTTTGCAAGGTTCGAAGCTATGGCTGATGATAATGTACAGCCCGTACCGTGAGTGTTAGGGTTGTCTATACGTGTTCCGTTAAACCATGTATATCCTTTTTCAGAGTACAGAAGATCATTGGCATCATTCAGATTATGACCCCCCTTGCAGAGAACGGCACAGCCGTATTCATCAAAAATCTTTTTCGCTGCCGACACCATATCCTCAGCTGTCTCGATCTTCATACCGGAAAGGACCTCTGTCTCAGGTATATTGGGAGTTATTACCGTAGCCAGAGGAAGCAGGCACTCCTTCAAAGTGGTTATGGCTTCTTCAGTGATCAGTCTGGCTCCGCTTGTTGCCACCATAACAGGGTCTACAACGATGTTTTTTGCCTTGTAGAACCTGAGTCTCTCAGCAATTACTTCTATAAGCCCCTTTGATGATACCATTCCCGTTTTTACCGCATCCGGGTAAATATCAGTGAATATACAGTCCAGCTGCTCCTTTAAAAATTCAGGACTGCTTTCCATAATGTCAGAAACACCGGTAGTATTCTGGGCAGTCAATGCCGTAATCGCGCTCATGGCGTATACATGATTTGCGAGCATTGTCTTGATATCTGCCTGGATGCCGGCGCCTCCGCTGGAATCACTTCCTGCGATTGTTAATGCTGTTCTCATTATTACTCTCCTTTCATACGGGAATATCGATCCATTTTAATTATCATAAAGACAAGGACCGACACCATATTGCATAATCATTTACCTATGCACATATCTGCACTTCTGCAGCCCACAACACTAATTTTATATAGCGACCTCAGGTGGTGCCCCCAAGAAGCCGCTGTATGTAAAGCGATATATTTCGATGTGTATGTTCAGTGATTATTACATTGCCATCTGACTAACACATGAATCGCATCATACTTTTATGTTTTGATTCCGATATCGATAGCCACCTTACTGTAGCTGCCTTTCGGTTATCACTCTATTTTTTTCTGTGTTTGTTTCAACTTGCTCTCTGTTTTCACTACTTTCTCAGTTCTCTTATTTGCTATATGCGACTATTTTTTCAGCTGTCTTTCTGAGCCTTTCAGCAGCTCCTCTTATATCCTCCTGTCCGAAGATACTGCTGACAACAGCTATTCCGGAAGCCCCGGTTCCTGTAAGAAGCGATGCATTGTCCTCATTTATTCCGCCTATTCCCACAACAGGGATATCAACGGAGCGAATGATATCTGCAAATGTTTCCCTCGTCATGTATATGGCATCCTTCTTGGTTGATGAACCGAAAAGAGCACCGGAGCCCAGATAGTCAGCTCCGTTTTTTACCGCATTTTCTGCCTGTTCTACAGTTTTGGCCGTAACTCCGACAATTTTCCCCGGACCAATGATCCTTCTTGCCTCCAGAGGCGCCATATCCTCCTGACCAACATGAACACCATCAGCATCGATGATCCTGCAAAGCTCCGCATCATCGTTTATGATGAATGGGATGTCATGTTTTCTGCATATCAAAAGAAGCTCTCTTGCAAGGTTTTTTAGATCTTCCCCCTTCAGTTCCTTTTCCCTGAGCTGCAGCATGGTTATTCCGCCTTCTATGGCTTCCAAAACTGCCTGAGTGAGGCTCTTTCCCCGGGGAAGACATCCTCTGTCGGTTATTCCGTATAATAGTAGTGACTTTTTATCCATATATTCTCCTGCGAAGCATACTCATTTTTAAATAATCAAGTACGGAAGAAGCACCCTTCTCGATGAATCTGGCTGCCAAATGCATATTCAAGCGGACACGACATGCTCTTTACAGCCTTATCAAAAAAATAAGGGACTGTCCTGATTCGGACAATCCCTTTAAAGGCGTTAAATAAAGCTCACTCCCTACGTTGGCATGATCCAAATCAGGTTTCATAGGGTCCGGAAACGTACAGTTCCCATCTCAGCCGGTTCTGACCGACACCCCCGTTAACTTACTTAAAAAATTCTTTTTAAAAATATTTACCTTCGAAATTATAGCACTCTGTTTTGAAATATGAAATGAGTTTTTAACAATTTACTCTACATATTCATCCTTTGAATCATCAACCGGAGCCAGATTCATCTGGCGTGCTGCAGCCTCGATAAGATGCTTTGCGAGAACTGCTGTAGTCACGGTTCCCACACCTCCCGGAACAGGAGTTGCAGCTCCAGCCTTAAGTACGATCTGATCCCAGTCGCAGTCACCGCACAGATTGCCCTGCTCGTCAACATTGATACCCACATCTATCACTGTGGCAGAATCCTTCACATATCCTCCGCTTATCTTCTTGGCCTTACCGATTGCAGCAATAACGATATCCGCATCACTTGCAACAGCCTTGATGTTCTCTGTCTTTGAATGGCAGACGGTAACAGTGGCATTTTCCTGAAGGAGCAACATGGAAAGAGGTTTGCCCACCACCATTGAACGGCCGATGATGCAGGCCTTCCTGCCTGCCATCTCTATGTTGTAGCCCTTGAGTATCTCTATAACCGCCTGTGCCGTACAGGGTGCAAATGCCTCCTTGTCGCCGCGCATCACGCCGGAAACATTGGCATCAGTTATACAGTCGATATCCTTTAATGGATTCATCTTTTTAAGCATAGCCTCTTCATCGATCTGCTTTGGAAGAGGGCGCATAACCAGTATTCCGTGAATATCCGGATCGTTGTTAATGAAATCAAAGACCTCCTGAAACTCTTCGTTGGTGCAGTTCTCAGGAAGCTCATAGTCCTTTGCTTCAAGACCGAAATCCATAAAGCGCTTTTTGATACTTCTTTCATAAGAAAGATCAGCTTCCTTATTTCCGACTCTGAGTATGGCAAGTGCCGGCATGATTCCGTTGTACTTTCCCACAAAGTCGAGACACTCTCCCTTTATTCTGTCTGCAATGAGTTTTCCTCTTAATTCCTGCATATTTACTCCTCTTTGATTGCTGTAGGTTTAACTGCTGAAACAGCTTATTAAGGCCTATCCCGTTTGGCTATTATTTTCACTCATAGTCCTATACCTTTTATGATAATGCATTTACTATCAAGTGTATGGTTCTAATTATTATAATAATATCTCCGCAGTCTCGTTAGATTATATCAGGAAAAATCGACTTTATTTCTCGTGATTTTGTCATTTTCCGCATCATAAGACGGTTTTATCGCAGTCTCGACCTGCTCATATATTAGTCTCGCTCTGCTCTTTCCGTCAGACAAAAGCTTATATGCATATTCATTGAGCTCTATCATACGATTTCTGTTCTTCATCATCTTTGTGTTAATATAGACATTCATCACTGCACCCTGAAGGGCTGTGTTCAGGAATGAAACACCTACTCCCACATCGCTGAGCATAAGCTTCGAACCGTTATCTGCTAGCTCCTGCATGTAATTCAACGCCTCGCATACACACTCCATAATCTTTATGGGTATCATGGAAGCCGCGGAAAGACAGGTCTCAAGAGTGGTCTCTTTATAATCTTTCTCTTCCACTGTCTCTTCCGGAAGTCCGTATGCCTGACTAAGCGGATAGAAAACCTTCTCATCTTCGTCTGAGAGTTCCAAAAACCTGACTCTCAATTTCTCAAGCTTTTCTTTTATCGCCTGAAGTCTTGGCTCAAAATCTGCATATTTCTTCTTGCCGCTGGTGAAGGACACAACCATCAGACCAAGACTGACTCCATAAGCCCCTGCCAGGGCACTGGCTCCGCCCCCTCCGGGAACAGACTCCTTTGCGCCGAGTTTTTCGAGATATTCATTAAGTTTCGTTTCCTTTGCTGTCATCATGCTCTCCATTTATAATCTGTACTGAACACATCTTTCATGCATATATGCTTATCTAAGCCTCATTATTTCATCCAGAAGCTTATGTGCGGCCTCCCACTTTGACATGAGGGGGAGCTCCACCTCGGAATCATGGGAAATAAGGGTCAGGACATTGGTATCACCCTTGAAACCGGCACCCTCCACCTTCACGTTATTGGCTGCCACCAGATCTATATTCTTTGACTCAAGCTTTTTACGGGAGTTCTCCACCATATTCTCAGTCTCCATGGAGAAACCGCAGAGGAACTGCCCTTCCTTCTTGTGCTCACCTAGATACTTCAGTATATCGTCTGTTCTTTCGAGAGGAAGACTAAGATCAGAACCGTCATCCTTTTTCTTTATCTTGTTGTCTTTAAAACTTGCGGGTCTGTAATCCGCAACAGCGGCAGCCTTTATGATGATATCCATTTCGTCCTGACGGGAAGTGATCTCCCTGAACATGTCAGCCGCGCTTCTGATGTTTACGACCTCCACTCCTGCGGGAGCAGAAAGTGTAACAGGCCCGCTCACAAGAGTCACCTCAGCACCTCTCGAAGCCGCTGCGGAGGCGATACTGTAGCCCATCTTTCCGCTGGAACGGTTTGTCAGGAAACGGACAGGGTCCAGATCCTCACAGGTAGGACCGGCACTTACCATGAGTTTAAGTCCCTGCATATCCTTTTCATGAGCACAGCTGTTTATAATCCAGTCAACTATGACTGATGGCTCTGCCAGCTTTCCGGAACCGTTGTAGCCACAGGCAAGATGTCCGCTCAAAGGCTCGATGATGATATATCCGTATTTCTTTATCTTTTCTATATTGTCCTGAACTATCGGGTTATTCCACATGTGAGTGTTCATGGCAGGAGCTATGAGCTTAGGACCCTCGCAGGCAAGAAGAGTTGTGGAAAGCATATCATCTGCGATTCCGTTTGCCAGTTTTCCGATAATGTTGGCTGTGGCAGGTGCAATGATCACACAGTCAGCCTTGTCTGCCAATGCTATATGTTCAACTTCAAAAGGATGATTTCTGTCAAAGGTATCGGTAGTCACTTTGTTGTGGCTTAATGCTTCAAATGTATTGGGCGTGATAAAGTTAAGGGCATGCTCTGTCATGATGACGTCAACATTGGCATGATTCTTAACAAGACGGGAACAGATATCCGCAGCTTTGTATGCAGCTATTCCGCCTGTGACACCCAGTAAAATATTTTTTCCTTTTAACATGCTTAATTTTCTCCTCTGTTACAGGCTTTTTTTCAATTTCCGGCATTTGACTTTATATAAAGCAATTCAAGGCCGTTAAGAAGAAGGTCCGGTTCAAAATGTGCCTCGTTCTTAAGCCATGGAATGACCAGCCTGCTGAGACCTCCGGTGAGAACCAGTGTGAGCTTCTCAGGCTCAGTTCCCATCTCTTCGGCAACTCTGTCATGTATGCCGTCTATCATAGCCGCTGTTCCAATGACTACACCATTTATCATACAGGAAACTGTGTCATCACCCAAGAGTTTTTCAGGAGCATCCGCTCTCAGTTCAGGAAGCTGGGCGGTCATTTCCGCTTCGGCATCAAGACTTAACTGTATTCCGGGAGAGATCATGCCTCCTGCAAAGTAACCATCCTTGTCGATAAAAGACATGGTGGTACAGGTTCCGAGATCATAGATCATAAGAGGAGCACCGTACTTTTCCTTCGCAGCCAGCATATCCACCATTCTGTCCATTCCAAGGAGCGACATATCGTAATTTTTTACAGGAATGTCCACATTGTTCTTGCCGGCAAGTATAGGCTTACAGCCCGTAAGACGGCGTATGGCCGAAACAAGTATGGGATTTATATCAGGAACCACAGATGAAATTATGGCTCCGTCAATTTCAGCGGCAGAAACCTCGTTCTCATTGAATACAGCTTTAAGCTTGTTCATGAAGCTTAGCTGATCCCACTTTATACGGGTCTCGGCCCTGTCCTGAAAAAGCTTTTTACCGTCTTCGAAAAGTCCGATAACGATATTTGAATTTCCGACATCAATTAAAAGTGTTTTCATTTTTGCCTCGACTTTATCAAAAAAATGCCGGTCACATCTCAAATGGATATGACCGGCATTATATATTACTTAGTTACTATACGTGCTTTGATAAGTGCTGTCACAACAACAGGAACTATCACAGCTGCAACAAGCATCTCCGGAACTCCGTTTGCGAAGACTATACCGATTATAACGCTGAGGACCTTTTCAACAGGAATACCGTTGGCTGCTGCATAAGCATTCTTAAATACCACATAAATGGTTCCCATAACAAGGCTTGTGTTTGTTATAGCTCCGAGAGCACCGCAAAGTCCAAGAAGAACAAAACGTACTGCGTCATTCATCTTTGGAAGAACCTTTGTAACGCCCTTGTAAAGAAGCCATGGTGTAACACCCACAAGGATACGTGGAACGAAACATATAAACAGAGCCCAAGGTGAACCGTGGTCGAGACCGGGAACCTGAACTGTCGGTGTGAATGCAAAGGATAAAAGGCTTGGAGCGGTTATGTTCTTAAACAGGCTTGTTGCTCCAAAAAGAAAACCGAGAAATGCACCCTTCTTTGGTCCCAGTACGATGGCACCGATCACTACGGGTACATGTAAAATTGTAGCTTTGATAAGTGGAAGATCAATGATTCCGAACGGGGTAAATGCCATGATCAGAACGATAGCTGTAAACATCGCCATGATCGAAAGGTCACGTACCTGGCTTGATACATTGATAGCTCTTCCGGATGTTGCTGAAGTTGATACATTATTATTCATTTTTTCCCTCCTGCTGCGGTCTTTGTCTTACGAGGCGCTCTCTCTACGACTATCGTACAGATCCCTCTGCGAAGTATCGCGCAATCAACATTATGTCATCACAATGTTTTGTATGCAATATCCCAATTTGATTTTTTTTGCATACATTCCTGAGACATAATTTACTATATATTATTTATCGACTGAATTGCATAAAATATAGTTTAAAAAAATATAAAAATTATAAAGAGCCGTAAGGATCACTCCCTGCGGCTCTTCCTATAATATTTAAGTTAATACGATATGCTGTTGAGGATATTGTCTCCCATTTATGTTTCAGTTAAATGATACGCTGTTAAGGATCTTGTCTCCCATTGAACCATCCGAAATATCCACTCTTACGATTCCTACGGAAACTGCCTTTCCATCTGAAACTGTGCCTATGTACTCAGTCCACTCATAGCCTATGTTCTTGTAGGTCCGTCCCTTCATATCGACTCCGCCGATATTTCTTCCGTCAATTTCCTTGTAATTCTCGAATTTGTCTTTATAGAAGTCGAACTTTTCTACATTCTCTGCCATCTCGAACTTGATGAATCCTGCACCGAAGGCTTTTGGATCTTCATTCTCGATGAGCTTCTGTTTTCCACTGACTTCTTCCGTGCTCCATCCGCTGTCAGGCATCTGAAGCTTCAATTCAATGGTATTATCCTTTGAACTGAAAGGATGTATGGTTAAGCTCATATCTTTCATTTTCGCATTGGCTGCTGCAGCCTTTCCAGCTTCCGATGCTTCCTGTTCAAGTATGGAAAGATACTTTTCTTCAGCTTCCGATGACTTGAATCCACTTGAGTTAAATCCAGTGATCTTATAAACTCCGGGAGCTCCTGCAGGATCCTTCTCTCCGAAGTTCACATAAATAAAGTGATTCGGATCCTCTGAAGAAATCCACTTATAGTATCGGCGGTTCTGTTTCATATTCTCCACATACTCTTCTTTATCAAACTCACCGTCTACACCAAAGTATGCCACCAGATCTTCGTATGTAGTGTTAAAGATATCCTTATTGATCTTGTTCATCCAGACATAACCCTTCTGAACCGCTTCTTCACTTACGATACCGTCTCCACCCGGAACATCGGATGAAGCTGATGTCTTCTTCTCTTCTTTCTTTTCAGCTTCTGTTTCTGCTTCTGCTGTAGTTTCTTCCGGCTCCTTCTTATCCTTACCGGGATCCGTGCTGTCCGGCTTTGCTGCCGCAGGGGAAGCATCTCCGCTCTTCTTCATGGTATACTGAACACCTGCCATATCGAGGATCAGAGTATCACCGTCCAATGTATAGGTGTAGTCAGTTGTACCGTAAACCTTTATACTGCCTTCCTTCCATGTGATGTCCAAAACAGTGGTGAAAAGACAGAGCTCACCTGTTCCATCATCCCTGAGATCCAGATAGGTGTCACCCATTCCGGCCTGAACCAGCATTTCATGAGTCACAGTATTACCGTTTCCGGTATACTCATATATCTCATAATGGCCCACATCCTTTGATGATGTTTTTTCGGCTGCTTTTTCAGCCTTTCCGGACTCTTCCTCTTTCTTCTCTTTCTTTGTTTCCTTTACAGCTGCTGCCGTTGTTTCGACCTTTTCCGTTTCCTTCTTGCTTGTTTCAGCCGCACTTGCCTCCTTGGTCCCTCCACAGGCTAAAAGTGTCGCAGTCGCAGAGAAAGCTAAAAGAAACATTACCAGTTTACGTTTCATTTTCCCTCCCTTATTTTTTTAAAAAGCATGTTCCTATAAAGATAGGTGAGTTTATAGTTACATCTTAAATATCAGCAAAAAACAGTATTTTTATAAGAGAAGTTCAAAGATATTTGCTGTAAAATTTAAAAAGTACCAAATCATGCGACTCCACATTGATTTGGTACTTCATTACACTCACATCATTATTTGGTTTTTATCTCTTCCAGCACTGCCATGAGCTTATCCTTCATGGCTTCCACATGCTCACGCTCGATAACAAGGGGCGGAACGAAACGGATTGTGTTATGCTCAGCAGAGATCAGTATGAGCTGCTGCTCGAGAAGAGCCTTGCTGACAATGTCAGAAACCTTCACATCAGGAGCGAATTCAAGACCCTGGATAAGTCCCTTTCCTCTGTGATCGACAACGAGTTCGGGATACTTCTCCTTTATCTCATCGAGAGCTTTCCAGAGATGAACACCCATCTCCTTTGCATGTCCCGGGATATCTGCTTCCTTAAATACATCAAGTACAGCTGATGCCACAGCACATACCAGAGGATTTCCTCCGTAGGTGGAACCGTGGTCTCCCGGCTTCATGGCATCGGAGGCCTTTCCCGATGCAAGGAATGCTCCAACAGGAACTCCGTTTCCGAGAGCCTTTGCAACAGTGAGCACATCAGGCTTTACACCGAACTCCTGCCATGCGAACATATATCCTGTACGACCCATACCGCACTGAATCTCATCAAAAATGAGAATGAGGTCATTGTCATCACAGATCTCCCGTACACCCTTCAGGAACTCCTCGGTGGCAGGATAGATACCGCCTTCTCCCTGGAAGGTCTCGAGAATAATGGCACCGGTGTTTTCATTGACAAGAGCCTTGACAGAATCAAGGTCGTTGTAGGTCGCGAACCTGACGCCACCCACAAGGGGCTCAAAAGGCTCACGGTAATGATCCTTTCCTGTCACGCTGAGGGCTCCCATGCTTCTTCCGTGGAAGGAACCCTGCATGGCTATGATCTCACTGTTCTTCTTTCCCTTATTGTAGTTGTATCTGCGGGCAATCTTCAGTGCGCCTTCCACAGCCTCTGTTCCTGAATTTGTAAAGAAGACCTTTTCCATACCGGATGCGGCTGTGAGCTTTTCAGCAGCCTCTATAGCCGGTTCATTGTAGAAAAGATTCGAGATATGAAGAAGACCCTTATCGATCTGGGACTTCAAGGTATAATTTAAAAGCTCGTTTCCGTATCCGAGTCCGCATACAGATATTCCTGCCCCGAAATCAAGATACTTCTTGTCGCCTACATCATAAATATATACGCCTTCGGCATGGTCAAAGACCACAGGGAAACGGTTGTAGGTCTTGTAAAAATACTTATCGCCTTCGCTGCGAAGACGATCACTCACTACATTTCCCTTTACGATGGTATCATCCATAAAATTCATTTAAATCTCCATTCCGCCGAATTTAGCTTCCGGCACTCACATCATAGAAATGTGTTTTTCTCACTCATCTCCAATTAGTCGAAATGATTATCTATCGACTTTTCGATCATGGTTCCGATACCCTTATTTGTAAATATTTCAAGCAAGAGACAATGGGGCACTCTGCCATCCAGTATATGAACCTGATTCACGCCCTTCTTCATGGCATCTATACAGTTCTGAAGCTTGGGAAGCATACCTCCTCCCAGCACTCCTGAATCTATCATATCCTTAGCTTCATCGAGATTTAATGTATGAATAAGGGATTCCTTATCTTCAAAATCCCTGTATACTCCTTCCACATCTGTAAGGTAAGCCAGCTTTTCTGCATGCATGGCCGCAGCGATGGCACAGGCTGCGTCATCAGCATTGACGTTGTAGGTCTGACCGTGATCGTCATATCCCACAGGACAAATGATCGGTATGAAGTCATCCTCCAGAAGATCTTTGATTATGGTGGTGTCTACATCTACAACTTCACCCACAAAGCCTATATCCTGTCCATTACTGAATTTTTTTACGCATTTGAGGAGATTTCCGTCCTTGCCGGAGATACCTACCGACTTTCCTCCGAGATTGTTGATGAGCTGTACCAGGGACTTGTTCACCTTGTTGAGAACCATCTCTGCGATTTCCATGGTCTCTTCGTCGGTTACACGGAGTCCGTTCACAAATTGCGGCTCCATGCCCACCTTTCCTATCCATCTGGAGATCTCTTTTCCGCCTCCGTGAACAAGTATGGGCTTAAGACCTACCAGCTTAAGAAGTGATACATCCTGCATGACCTGCATCTTAAGATGCTCATCTGTCATGGCAGATCCGCCGTATTTTACGATAACAACTTTATTCTGGAATTTCTGAATATATGGCAGCGCCTCCACAAGAGTCGCGGCCTTATTCATTATATCCTGTGAAATATCCATCATATACCTCCAAGGTTCAATTCATATCAAATAAGCCCCATCGTTTCCGGATTTATCAGGTACGATAATCGGCGTTAATGTCTACATACTCGTGAGTAAGGTCACAGCCCCAGGCTGTTGCGGTTTCAGAGCCCTCATTCATCTCAATAAGTGCCGTAACCTCCTTATAGCTCAGGATCTCTTCCGCGAAATCCTCGTCAAAATCAAGAGGAACTCCCTGCTTATATACAGCGATCTTTCCGATATCATTTACAAAATAAAGATCCACCTTCTCAGGATCAAAATCCGCACCTGAATATCCCATGGCACAGAGGATACGACCCCAGTTAGCGTCCTTTCCGTAGATCGCAGCCTTTGTAAGTGTGGAGGAAACAACCGATCTTGCAAGTGTTCTTGCCTCATCCTTATCCTTTGCTCCCACTACCTTTGCTGTAAAAAGATGTGATGCTCCTTCACCGTCAGCTGCCATGCGGGTAGCAAGTGTACTGTTCACCTGATGGAGAGCCTCGCAGAAGATCCTGAAATCATCATCCTCTTCGGTGATTTTTTTATTTCCTGCTGTACCGTTTGCAAGGATGACGCAGGTATCGTTGGTTGAAGTATCACCGTCTACAGATATCATATTGTAGGTGTCTATGATATCGGCGCTGAGTGCTTTCTGAAGCATTTCCTTTGATATGGCTGCATCAGTAGTCAGGAAGCAGAGCATGGTACACATACGTGGGTGGATCATGCCTGAACCCTTTGTCATTCCCCCTAAATGAACTTTCTTTCCGGAAAGCTCGAACTCAACAGCGAACTCTTTGTTGACTGTATCTGTGGTCATAATAGCTTTACTTGCAAGAGTAGCATTCTCTTCTCCCGCCTCAAGCTTCAGTACCAGCTCTGTAATGGCTGCCTGCATCTTCCTTATAGGCAGCTCCATTCCTATAACACCTGTGGATGCCACAAGTACCTGCTCCTCGGAAATCACATTTCCAAACTGACCTGCAACACTTCTGGCAAGTACCTGACAGTCTTCGAAACCTGCCTTGCCTGTGCAGGCATTTGCGATTCCGGAATTCACTACCACAGCATGAACTTCATTTCCCGAGTCAACTATTTTTTTATCCCACTGTACAGGAGCAGCC
The DNA here is from genome assembly GCA_015057945.1 of Lachnospiraceae bacterium. Classification (GTDB taxonomy): domain Bacteria; phylum Bacillota; class Clostridia; order Lachnospirales; family Lachnospiraceae; genus Oribacterium. Next base: position 83,091 of record SVDD01000013.1, read on the forward strand.
TTAACCACATTTGAAGTAAAGGTTCCTGCCACAGTACATGGCTCCTTTGAAAAAATAAGGGCCATATCTTCACGACCCTTTTTCCTGATCCCCGCAGCTGCCGATGCAGCCATAAAACCCGAAGCGGCACATACACCGCCATTAACTGATATCATTCCCATAACTCACCTTTTAAATCTTCTTTTTACGAGATTATATATACGGTACTACTTTAACACATTTCTTAAATGAATATCATTTTTCATTATTATTCATCACCGTAATGCATGATTATACACTTACCTCTGAATAATGAATATCTTTTCACTTTCACACTCATTTAAAATGAATTCAGCTCTCCGGTTTACCGCGCCGAAGAGCCTCATCCTATGAGCAAGCTTCTTCAGGATTCTGCAGGAAATGCATTGTCCCGAAAAAGATCTTACCGGAGTAAATGATCACTTGTTGTTCTCAAGATTCTTTACTTCCAGCATCTTCATGGCACGTACCTTCTCAGGAAGGCCAAAAAGTGTAATGAAACCTGATGCATCGTGGTGATCGTAAAGATCGCCTGTTGTAAATGAAGCAAGAGACTCATTGTAAAGTGAATATGGAGATGTTGTTCCTGCCTTGATAACATTACCCTTGTAAAGCTTCATTTTGGTAACACCCGTCACATACTGCTGAGTTGACTTAACGAAAGCCTGAAGAGCTTCACAAAGAGGATCGAACCACTTTCCTTCGTAAACGACCTGTGAGAACTTGGTGTCTACCATCTGCTTGAACTCCATGGTCTGGCGGTCAAGTATAAGCTCCTCGATCTGCTTATGTGCCTCCATAAGTATGGTAAGTCCGGGAGTCTCATAAACGCCTCTGCTCTTCATACCTACTACACGGTTCTCAACTATATCGATGATACCGATACCGTTCTCTCCACCAAGCTTGTTGAGCTCAATGATGATATCCTTCACGCTCATCTTCTTTCCGTTGAGCTCTACCGGGATACCCTTTTCCCACTTGATTTCTACTGCTGTCTCCTTATCAGGTGCCTTCTCAGGTGAGTTTGAAAGCACCAGCATGTGGTCGTAATTAGGCTCCTGTGAAGGATCCTCAAGCTCAAGTCCCTCATGAGAGATATGAACGATATTGCGGTCACGGCTGTATGAATTATCCGCAGAGAATGTAAGAGGAATACCCTTTGACTTTATATAATTGAACTCGTCTTCACGAGACTGGAATGTCCAGATGTCTGTCATACGCCATGGAGCGATGATATCGAGATCAGGTGCCAGAGCCTTGATTGAAAGTTCAAAACGGATCTGATCGTTGCCCTTTCCTGTTGCGCCGTGGCAGATTGCCTTTGCACCTTCCTTACGGGCGATTTCAACCAGTTTCTTAGCTATGGCCGGTCTTGCCATGGAAGTTCCAAGGAGATATTTATTTTCATAGGTTGCATCTGCCTGGAGGCAGGGTACAACATAGTTGTCACAGAAATCATCGGTGATATCCTCGATGTAGAGCTTTGATGCTCCGGAAAGCTTTGCTCTCTCAGCAAGTCCGTCAAGTTCGTTTCCCTGTCCTACATCGACGCAGCAGCAGATAACCTCATAGCCGAAGGTCTCTTTAAGCCATGGAACGATAGCTGTTGTATCAAGTCCGCCTGAATATGCGAGTACGACTTTCTCGCCCTGTGTGTTGTTCTTAGGTGTAAGATTGCTCATAATAACTCTCCTTTTCAAAACTTTTTGTTTCATACTCTGAAAGTACCGGCTTCAGCCTGAAGTGTGGTAAGTACTTCGTACTATCTACATCCCCTTTAAAGTGATGCTGTATGAAAGTTTTATCCGATGTTTGGATAATACGCTCAAATATATAAAAATGCAAGCACTTTCTGTATAAAAATGCATATTTAGTCATTTTAACTTGCATAAAATATCATTTAATTCGCTTTTAAGGCATATTTATACATATATTCAGGTGATATCTGTCATAACCGCAAATTGTCCTTTATCTCCTGTCCCAAGAATTGTCACGTGCATTTTCCGGCCTTAAAGCGTAAAAAAAGGGACAGCCGAAGCTGTCCCGAAAAATCTTTCTGTAATCCCATGAAATGACAGTGCTGAATCCTGCAGTTTCATTTCATCCTTTATTTTTTATTCATCACTTTAAGACATTTATTCATGTGATATATCACCAGAGAGCAGTTCTCCAGGTGCACCCTTTGTCTTACGGTTTCTCACACAGCTGTCTATGGAAATAGCTTCATAGATGTCTTCATCAATCTTATCACATATATCACGATATTCCTGAATGGAGAGATCATCCAGAGCACACTTCTTCTTTTCACAAAGAAGCACAAGTTCACCTACTATTCCATGAGCTGTACGGAAAGGAACACCCTTACGTACCAGGTAATCCGCCACATCTGTTGCATTGGTAAAACCGAGCTTGGCAGAGTCCTCCATTCGAGGCTTGTTCCATGTAATGGTACCAAGCATTCCGTTCATAAGGATAACTGAATTTGTAACAGTATCCATGGCATCAAAGGCCATTTCCTTGTCTTCCTGCATATCCTTGTTATATGCAAGAGGAAGTCCCTTCATGGTCACCATAAGACTCTGAAGAGCTCCGTATACACGTCCGGTCTTGCCGCGTATAAGCTCTGCAATATCAGGATTCTTCTTCTGAGGCATGATGCTTGAACCTGTAGAATATGCATCCGAAATCCTTACGAAGCGGTACTCATTGGAATTCCAGATAATGATCTCTTCGCTCAGTCTGCTAAGGTGCATCTGTATGGTTGAAAGATCAAATAAATATTCAAGAAGATAATCTCTGTCAGAAACGGAATCCATGGAGTTATTTGTGGGTTTCCTGAACAAAAGCTCCTTTGCTGTGAAGTCTCTATCCAGAGGATAGGTAGTTCCTGCAAATGCTCCCGCACCTAAAGGACATTCATTAAGACGGTCTCTGGTGTCTCCGAGACGGCTTAGATCTCTAAGGAACATCTCCTTGTAAGCTCCCATATGATGAGCAAGGGTAGTAGGCTGAGCCTTCTGAAGATGAGTGAATCCGGGCATGAAAGTATCCCTGTTCTCATTTATAATCTTATCAACAGTATCGATCAGCTTCTGAAGTTCATTTATCATATTGTCAATATTGTCTCTCGTATACATCTTCATATCCAGAGCGACCTGATCGTTACGGCTTCTTCCAGTGTGAAGACGCTTTCCCGCCTCACCGATACGCTGAGTGAGCTCCGATTCTATGAAGCTGTGAATATCCTCTGCATCTCCGCCGATCTGAAGCTTTCCTTCCTCTATGTCCTGAAGAATGCCTCTGAGGCCTTTAACAATCTCCTCTGAATCTTCCTTGGAAATGATACCCTGATTCCCCAGCATCCTTGCATGGGCGATTGAACCTGTAATGTCCTGTTTATACATACGTTTATCAAAGCTGAGTGATTCATTAAATGCTTCCGTCAATGCATCCTCTGCTTCTGTAAATCTGCCGCCCCAAAGCTTCATAATACTTCCTCCAAATCAAAAATTTCCGTCAGGCAGGCTAAAGACTTGTACCTCCCCGCGAGCCTCAGTTCAGTTTAACCGAACAGCTGTACCCGGATACAAAAAACCCAGTCTATAGATAACCTTACTACAGACCGGGCTCAATGTTAAATAATTAAAATGAATATAAGCTATTCTTTGCTTATAATGATTCCTCAGTGAGGTCTATGACTGTCAGCCTGTCTTCCGCTGCCTTTTTATGTAAACCTCTATTTACGGATTCTCCTTCAGCATCATGAGCTTCTATGGATTCATCATCCTGACTATCAGAATCTTCTTCATCATCAAAGTCATCATCAACATATCTTTCCGGCAGTATCCTGTGGATGTAACCGTATCGCTTGGTGAAAAAGCTGATGACAAGAAGTGACAAAAGACTCAAAAAGCTGATTAAAGCTCCCGCCTTAAGACCTCTCGGGAAATACTTCATTTCAACCGTATGGGTTCCCGCTTTCAGATCGACGCCGATGAAAGTACTCTTCACCTTTCTAAGATCTGACTTTACTCCGTCAACGTATACTGTCCATCCTTCGTCATAAGGGATCGATGTCATCATAACACCGCCCTCCCTGGTTGTGATTTCTCCGGAAAGATATGTATCTTCCCATACTGAGAGATTCCAGGTCTCATCATTAAGCTTCTCATAGACCTTTTCGAGAGCTGAATAATCAAAGTAATAGACATCTGCATCCATGGTCTTTTCATTGGTCTCGTTCACCAATGTGACCTTTTCGCCGGCTTCAAGATATCCAAGCTCAATAAAGAAACCTCTGTCTACATTATTGGTCTTTTTGGTCCTGTAGCCGTAATCCGCAGTGACCTCCTTTATGGTGGAATTATTTACGTAAGCATAGTACTCTCCCGGAATACCTGCTGAGAATATGTATTTCTTTCCTTCAAAGGTTCCCAGCATGTTCTTCAAAACAGGTTCCGTTCCCAGTGCTTCACAAAGACTGTTCTGGGCAAGTGCCGGTGTCCCCATATCGGTTTCCCAGTTCAAAAGCTCCTCATCAGAAAACATGTATCCAAGAGGTAGACTATAACTGTTTCTGTATATGGATGTACTGCCCGACTCCGAAACATAATTCAGTGCTGTTTCAGTAGGGGCTGCAGGCTCCTGGGAGTATATTCCGTACTTCACACCGTAAAGCATATTCATAAGAGGTGTGGAGCCTGTGATGGAATATGCATTTGTAGAGGCTTCCATGCCCATTTCCTTAAAGAAATCCGAACATGCAGAATAAGCAGTTGATGAGAACAATGATACACTCGGAAAATTCATCCATGCACCGTCATCCTTTGTTTTTCTGGTCATCTTCTCAAATCTGTAAAAGCTTTTGTCTTTCTCACGTATCTCTGAGACAAGCTTCCGGACATCTGCATTGTCAGCAGTGTAAGTGACTCTTGAAGTTATGGTAACGGATGTCACCGCCATATTGATGGTCAGTTCCAGAAAAAGTATAAATGTAAGACATATAGCCCCGAATTCACGATTGAGCTTTTTCTGCCTGTCGGCATACATGAACAAAAAGTAAATGAGTACGAAAAGCATGGTGACATAGAAGGTGTACCATTTAATGGCATCATCATTGACCACCTTCTGAGCCAGAATGATAAATCCAATTGCTGTTGCAATGGAAACACCTATATGCTTTACAGAGAATTCCTGCCTTTTAATATATGCCTCATAGCACATACTTAACTCAATAAAGGTAAATATAAAGCTCTGACGGCATGGAAGCGAATTGGGATAATGGAAACCATGCCAGATGAAGTTAAGCATATTAATGCTGAAACTCAGGAAAAAGAAAATGAGAAGAACACCGTTCACAGCCTTCTCTCTCGTCCTTATCCTGCGGTTCATAAAATATAAAGGAAGAAGCAGGAACACCATGGTGCCGGCATAAATATTGGGCCAGTGATCAAGTCCCTGTTCTGTCTCAACTATAGGCATCTGACGGGCGAACATGTCAATGATGGTAAAATACTGCTGAGCCACATGGGGAAAATTGATCTCACCTGATGCAGTGAGCTGTAAAGCGAAGATCTCGGGAAGCAGAGTCACTGCAGCAAGTCCCCCTGCGATCAGGGAATATACGCCGAATCTCAGTGCTCTTATAATCAGACATTCAAAACCGTAGGCCCCTGTATCATCATAATCTTCATCGTCACTTCCGATATGATGGGGATCCACTACCGTCCTTGATGTTCCGTAGCAGATATTAAGGCAAATAAAATATATGACCATAAAGATACATATCATTATGGATATATAGTAATTTGACAGGATACTGAGACCTAGAGATATAACATAAAGCATTCCGCTTTTTCCCTGAACAAGTCTTTCAAGTCCGAGCATAATGAGAGGAAAAAGCAGTATACAGTCAAGCCACATGAGGTTCCAGCTGTAAGCTGAAATGTATCCGGACATGGCATAGGCCACTGCGAAAAACACAGCTCCGTAGGATTTTTTATGAAAATGATGTCTCAGGTAGTAACACATGGACACTCCCGAGAAACCTATCTTCAGCACTATGGAATATGTCATAAACTCAAGTATCAGTCCCTTTGGGCAAAGGATCATTAACCAGTTTAGAGGGCTTGCAAGATAATATGCATATAAAGCTGTAAAATTGATTCCTAAACCAACGTCCCAGGTATAGAGAAGTGAACCTGCATGCTGAAGCTTATAATTGAACTCAGAAGAAAAGGGAGCATACTGATGGTACATATCGGTACGCAGAAAGGTCTGATCCCCGAAAGGAAAGATGCCCCTGAATATAAAGATGATGAGCATCGCCACCACAGGAAATATGAATGAAATCAGATAACTTTTATGTCTCTTCAAATAAGGTAAGAACATCTGTAAAGGCTCCTTCATTTTTGATTAAATACAAGATACTTGCTCAGAATATAATTTGCTATAGTTACCACCACCTGAACTATGATCTTTGCGATCTTATCATTCATGTGAAGAAGACTTACAGTAAGAAACATTATACCCATATCCATGAGAAGTGTACTCACTCTTGAAGCATAGAACTTTCCGGCCTCTTCAAAAAGAGCATCACTGCTGCTCTCGAAAACAAACCGGCGATTGGTAAAATATGCAAATGTTACTGCCATGACCCATGAAATGATATTGGCAATCTGCAGTTCTAATGGTGACCCTGGATCAAGAAATGTGGACACGCAAATATAATAAACACTGAGACTTACTAATGTTGTCAATCCTCCGACGATAAGATAATTCACTATCTCTTTATAGCTGAAATAGAGCTCTTTTAGCTTTTGCATCTGACACTCTCCAAATGAATTATTTTGACAATATTTCAATTGACAATCACGCTAAAGTATAGCTTACAGCAGTTGTCATATCAAGAAATCATATAAATTTTACACCGTAATTGTGCAATATTGACTTTGAAACTTTTTAGAAAAAATGTAAAATATATAATATATGAATTTGGAGTTTAATTGTCAAGATTATATATTCTTTCTTTTATTACAAAAATTTCACAATTAGATTTAAATTCCTGTTTCATTTCCATGTTTTGCTACAATTTAAAAAGGAGGTATTATGTTTCACAATGGTGATTATGTAGTTTACGGATGTAAGGGCATACACAAAATCATCGACACAACAGTTCTTAATCTTGATGGCGTATCAAAGGATAAAGAGTATTATGTGATGCAGCCATACGACAAACCGACAGGTTCTGTTTACGCACCTGTTGATTCAACAAAAATCAATATGAGAAAAGTGATGTCAAAGGATGAGGCAAAGGCTTTTATCAAGACTGTTCCCGGAATAGGAGTACTTGACATCAAGAATAACAAGCAGCGTGAGGATGCTTATAAAGAGTGCATTAAGAGCTGCAGCCCGGATGAACTCATGAGAGTCATCAAGACATTACATCTTCGCAGGGAAGAGCGTATCAGTCAGGGCAAAAAACTTACACTTACCGACACACATTATATGCAGCAGGCAGAGGGAATCCTTTACGATGAATTATCTCTCGTTCTGGATCTGCCGAAGGATGATATCCCGGATTATATTTCCGGTGTTGTTCACAAATCAGTAGTTTAAAATAGAGTATAAACTAACCGTTTTTAGTATGAATATAGATAGCTGAAAGGCTGCTTTAGGTTTTCGGGGTTCATACCTCCCAAATCTAAAGCAGCCTTTTTTTATTTATGATAGGGTTCGTTATTGTTGATTTTGAAGGCTCTGTAGACCTGTTCCAGAAGTATGACCCTCATAAGCTGATGAGGGAAAGTCATCTTACTGAAGCTGAGTTTGTAGTTTGCCCTTTTCATGACCGCCGGTGAGAGCCCCAGTGAACCTCCTATAACAAATGTTATATCCGAGGTTCCGCGAACCATAAGATCCGATATCTTTCCTGCCAGTTGTTCGGAGCTTAACATATCTCCGTCTATAGCGAGAGCAATCACAAAAGATCTGTCACTTATCTTCTGCAGTATCCTCTCCCCCTCAGTTTCCTTTATCTTTACTTCAACAGACTGAGGCGCATGGTCCGGTGTTTTTTCATCCTGAACCTCCACAACATTTATATCACAGAATGCTCCCAGTCTCTTACTGTATTCTGCGATGGCATCTCTCAGATACTTCTCTTTTATTTTCCCTACTGTTACCAGTGTTACCTTCATAGTTATATTCCATCTGTCCCGGACTGCTCTCGAACAGAGACAGCTCCCTGTCCTGTTTCGTTCCGGATTTTATATGATTTCCTTTGTTAACAAAATGATGTGAGTGTCAAAAGTCGATATCGGACCGCTTCGCGCTAGGCGCTTTCGCGTTCCTCCCACATTCCGCACTCTCAGGCCGATAAATCGTCCTTTCGTGCTCCATGTGGGGCGTGTCATGAAGTCTATCCTCCACTTTTGTGCAAGCACAAGTGGAGGAAGACTTATGACACTTATATCATAAAATCAGCCGGCAGGAATCTGCCGACTGAATCATGATACTACATATACTTAAAACCTGCGAGCTGTCAGTTAAGGGCCTGAAGACGCTCTTCAACCTGTCTTAACATCTGCATATTACGCTCAAGCTTTTCACGCTCCTCCTGAACCTTTGATTCAGGTGCCTTGGAGATAAATCTCTCGTTATTCAGCATGCCGTTTGAACGCCTGATCTCAGCTTCCCACTTCTCTTTCTCCTTAAGAAGTCTCTCCTTCTCCTTCTCGATATCTACGAGGTCAGCAAAAGGAATGTAGATTGTAGCATCAGGGATGGCAACAGATACGGCGTCATCGGCAATACCTGTCTTATCCTCCTGAATGATCACATCTGAGGCACTTGCAAGTGTAGCAAAGAATATCTTACTATGTTCGAATGTCCTTTTAACTCTGTCGTTTGTTGTTACAACGAAGTTCTGTGCCTTTCTTGAAGGAGCGACATTCATCTCTGTACGTACATTTCTGATGGCACGTACTGCCTCCTTGATTGCTTCGATCTCAGACTCATCATCAGAGAAAGCGAAGGCCTCTGAATATTCAGGCCACTCCTGCTTCATAAGAGGAGTCTCTGAATCTGTAAGTGTATCAAAGATCTCTTCTGTAACGAACGGACAGAAGGGGTGGAGAAGCTTAAGAGATGTTGTAAGTACATACTTAAGTGTCCAGAGAGCTGCGCTCTTTGTCTCATCCTTCTCATCCCAGAGTCTTGGCTTAACCATCTCGATATACCAGTCGCAGAACTCCTCCCAGATAAAGTTCTGTACCTTATCAAGAGCGATACCGAGGTCAAATGCCTCCATGTTACGTGTGACATCCTGAATGAGGTTGTTCACCTTGCTGAGTATCCAGCGGTCAGCCATAGTAAGGTTTGACGGCATATCAGACGGAACCTCTGCCTTATCAAGGTTCATCATAATGAATCTTGAAGCGTTCCATACCTTATTCATGAAGTTACGTGAAGCCTCTACTCTTGACCAGTAGAAACGCATGTCATTTCCCGGGGCATTACCTGTAAGAAGAGTCATACGGAGAGCATCCGCACCGTAGGTCTTTATTACCTCCAGCGGATCTATACCGTTTCCGAGGGACTTACTCATCTTACGGCCCTGATCATCTCTTACGAGACCGTGGATAAGTACCTTTCCGAAAGGAACATTTCCTGTCTGCTCTATACCTGAGAATACCATACGTACTACCCAGAAGAAGATGATATCGTATCCTGTAACAAGAACATTGGTAGGATAGAAATACTTATACTCCTCTGTCTCCTCTGGCCAGCCAAGTGTCTCAAAAGGCCAGAGAGCACTTGAGAACCATGTATCGAGAGTATCAGGATCCTGAGTAAAGTGTGTTCCGCCGCACTTAGGACATACTGAAGGTGCCTCGCCGGAAACAACCATCTCACCACAACTGTCGCAGTAATAAGCAGGTATTCTGTGTCCCCACCAGAGCTGTCTTGAGATACACCAGTCTTTGATGTTCTCCAGCCAGTGAAGATATGTCTTCCCATAGTTCTCTGGTACGAACTGAAGGTCACCTGTCTCTATTGCCTTGATGGCAGGCTTTGCCATCTCAGCCATCTTTACGAACCACTGTGGCTTGATCATAGGCTCTACTGTGGTGCCGCAGCGATCATGAGTACCAACATTGTGCTTTGTAGGAACGATCTTTACAAGAAGTCCAAGCTCCTTAAGATCCTGAACCATGAGCTTACGTGCCTCATAACGATCCATTCCGTCGTACTTTGAACCCGGGCAGTTGATGGTTGCATCGTCTGCGAGAATGTTTAACTCAGGAAGATTATGGCGCTTACCTACCTCGAAGTCGTTAGGATCGTGAGCCGGTGTGATCTTAACCGCACCTGTACCGAACTCCATATCGGCATGCTCATCACCAACGATAGGAATCTCTCTGTCTGTAAGAGGAAGCTTGACTGTCTTTCCGATGAGATCCTTGTATCTCGGATCCTCAGGGTTAACAGCTACTGCAGTATCACCGAGAAGAGTCTCCGGTCTTGTGGTGGCAATCTCTATGAATCTGCCATCCTGTCCTGCTATCGGATACTTGATGTGCCAGAAGTTGCCTTCCTGTTCCTCATGGATTACCTCTGCATCTGAAAGCGATGTATGGCATACAGGACACCAGTTGATGATACGTGAGCCCTTATAGATATAGCCCTTCTTATAAAGGTTGATGAAGGTGGTCTCTACAGCCTTTGAACAGCCCTCATCCATTGTGAAACGAAGTCTGTCCCAATCTGCGGAAGAACCGATTTTATGAAGCTGGTTGACGATTCTTGACTCGTACTCTTCCTTCCACTTCCAGGCCTCCTTGAGGAAACCTTCACGTCCGAGATCATGCTTATCGATACCCTGTTCCTTCAGCTTGTTTGTAACCTTTACTTCTGTAGCGATAGCTGCATGGTCACAACCCGGCTGCCAGAGAGCCTCGTAACCCTGCATTCTTTTGAAACGGATCAAAGAGTCCTGCAGAGTGTTATCAAGTGCATGTCCCATATGTAACTGACCAGTGACATTTGGAGGAGGCATCATGATGGTAAACGGCTTCTTGTTGGCATTTACCTCTGCATGAAAATAATTACCCTTCATCCACATTTCATAAATGCGGTCCTCAACTTCTTCCGGATTGTACTGTTTAGCAAGTTCCTTCATAAATGTTGTACCTTTCTATATTTATCTATTTAGATCTTCGCACGGTATTCCCGTTTCCATTTCAAGATCATGATCTTGGCATGTTCCCGGAATGCAGAACGATTTTTCTGATATATCTCATGTATTGCCCCGGCGCGTTCATCGTGCTCGGCCAATGTCTGTACATTATTGTACTCAAGTTCCCAGTCCGTAAGCATATCAACACCTATATTTTCGATATACTTTTCGATGGTGCTGACCGACGGCTCAAGCTTACTGATAAAATACAGCTTTCTCAGTGCTTCATCGGAGCCTGTGGCGATGAAAACCTCCTCGTAAAGATCGGATGCCTTCTGATACTGCATTACTGTAACATAAGTTCCCGCAAGTTTCATCTCCACATTGAAATCTGTTTTCAAATGAAACGATTCCTCATAAGCCTCTATCGCCCTTCCGTATCTTCCCATGCGGAAATAGGTATCACCAAGCATATTTAAAAAGACATGCTTTTCAATGTTTCTGAGCTTCTTGTATTCACTTTCAAAGCGTGCAATCTCAGCCTGAGTATAATAATTACTCTCCCTGAGTATCATAAGGAGCAGTCTTTCCTGATTCCCGTCCTCGCCCGCCATCATGAACTGTTCAAGCTTTGCGGCAAGGATTCCCATATTAAGCTCATCTCTGAGCCATGCGGTAAGCTTGTGATCCACAAAATCCGCAGGAATAATGACAGGATATCTGTAGATTACATAGCTGAGTTCCTGAATCGACCACAGATCAATATCTAATTGTTCATAGTAGAACGGATGTCTCGCACCCTTATTACATAATAGTAAAGCCATGAATTTTTCCTATTGTTTATTTTTCCGATAAATCGATTTCTTCTACAATTTCTTTATCCGATGCCGGGAAAATGTCTCCGAATCCAAGGTCCCTGACTGTGACCCTGAGTGTGTCGGCATCTGTGAACTCCGTTGACATGCGTATGCGGGTGGTACGTTTGTCCCTCTCCGGAAATGTATCAAGCATCATACGGAGTCTCAATGGTCTCTGGGGCTTAGCTATGGAGGTTACCTGGAAATCGATATAATCCTGATTATCCAGTATCATCTCATAGCAGGAGCTTGTATCCATCCAGCTCTCACCTGCACGGACTATCGGCAGAATCTCCGGCTTTTCATTGAGCATCACCTTGACAGATACATCTGATTTACAGCGTGTATCACAAAGTATCATATACTCTTCATTCTTTCCCTCTGCCTGATTCTTCACACAGATCTCCGCACCTATGGCGAACATACCGGGCTCTATGAGAACTCTTCTTCTCTTACAGATATAGTTCATGAAATTGGTTGCAAAATTTGTATCCTGAAAGCCTCTTCCGGATAAAAATATAGCAGAATATGATTTGTTATTCATAACTCTGTCTGCCACTGTGATAAGTATCTTATCCGCGATCTTTCCACCTGAAGTGGTTTTCAGTATATCAAGACTGAATGCCTCATCCTCCGCTTCAGAACCTACCATGACATATCGCTTTGTACCTCTTGAGACATGCATCTCATAGTAGTACAGGCACTGATTGTTCAGCTCGAACATACCAACCATACGGTTATAAAGACTGTTATCCTGATCGAGAACAAAGTGAGCGAAGCTTTCCGTGTGACTCATGATGTAGACATTGTCCTCATGTACACCTGCCTTTACCACTGCTTCCTTAAGCTTACTCACCAGGTCACGATTAGGCTTTCTTATGGAAATGGCTACAATGTCATCCTCAGTCTTACTGCCGTCCTTGCCTAAAAGCTCACGGAAATAACGGGCAAGAATATCTATTGCCTTGTATTTTACTCTGGCAATGGTGGCTGTGCCGTTTTTCTCCAGCAGGCTCAGAAGCTTGTCAACTATAACACCGCTCCCTGCAAGAGTCGCTTTGTAGGCATCCTCTCCGATGGTCCATTTGTCATCTGTTTTATCCTTGGCGATAACAGTGGGCTGAAACCTTGATACTGTTTTATCATTTATGCAGATGCATGTATAATCATCATTTAGTGAAATTCCAATATAGCGATTCACTTAATTACTGCTCCTTATCTTTAGTTTCGATCAGCTCTCTGGTAAAAAGCACATCGATAACCGACTCATTTTTTACATAGCGAAGCATGACTTCGCGAAGCTCTCTGTCATTGTCCTGACCCAGAAGATCGGACATTTCATTCAGGATATCAAAGGTGTCTCCCTTGTGACGTACGCTCTTATCGGCTTTGATAGTTCCGCTTTCAGCTACATCCTCTCCCCTTGTTTCGTCAAAGATCTGGTATTCTGCCTTCTCTCTGGAGAAAAGAGTGATCGGTCGGACATATATGTTCTGATAAACTCTGCTGATCTCCTCTTCCTCAAAATCCTGTTCATCGGGAAGTATCCTCATCTGGAGAGTAGGTCTTACGGACTTATCTCCATGATACTCAATATAATATTTATCCATGACCCAGTCAGGTATGCGGATAACATCACTTAAGGTTCTTGTATACTTAAATACAAGCTTTTTCTGTATAAGAATGTCTATGACATCCTGCAGCACCATCTTTTCCTCACCTGTCAGCTTCTTGTTCTCAGACATATGCTTTGACAGGGCAAGAAGATATATCAGAGGCACTCTGTCTTTAATACGTTCATCCCTAACTATTCCGTAAATGTCTTCAAACACATCCGGAGAGATCTCCTGACCCTTTATAAAATAGTCAATGGATCTCTTTGTTATGTATGCACGTATTAAAACATTCTGAGTTTCAGGCTGCTCTCTGTATATATGATATACGTCATCAAGTCCCTCTTCCGCAAAGCAGAAAAGCATCTGGGCCAGAAGCCTTTCAGTCATATCCGCTGTGTCGGCTCCGGTCTTGATTCCCTGACGCAGTATAGCGATCATATCTGTGGAAATTCCGTTGAACTCTTTAAGAAGGTAGTTCAGTATTTCCTTATCATTTGTGCCCATCTTGAAGATCTTCCGTGCAATAAGCATAACATCCTTTGAATGGGCTGTTTTTTCATTGCTTATAAGGAATCTTCCCAGCTTCTCAAGATACTGACGTCTGATGCCTGTATCTCCTGTCTCGAGTAAAAGATCGTAGGCATCATAAAAAAGATTGAGCTTAATAAATGTTCTGACAAGAATTCCTCTGTCTTCATCCTGAAGACCTGTGATATCAATATTTCTCAGGAAGGTAATATCGGAATCATCGATAAGCTTGTCGGAATCTTTTGTAAAGCCATCATGGTACATGAGTACGGCATGAATAAGATACTTGAGATACGGACGTGATATATCCATATCGGATGCCACCTGTTCGATCAGTCTCAGCTGACCGATGTTCTTTACTCCGCTCTCCGCAATCTTTTTGGCTCTTGAAAGCTTAAGCATGGCATGCTCAGGCAGGATCTCAAAACACTTCTTTTCGAGGTCCTCCTTATGCATGATTCTGGTCAGGGTATGATCAACATCTATATACCGGTTTCCGTAATCATCCTGAAAAAGAATCTCACTGTTCTCGAAAAATACAGGAACATAAGCCGCTCCGCCCTTTAATGGATATACTTCTTCACGATTCAGCTCTCTGTACTTGACAACAACATAGCTCATTCTCTTATCGGACGTTGTCACTCTGTAGGAACGAAGTATGGCAGGAAGAACCGACGCTATCCTCTCATCGATCATATCCGAAAGTATCATCCTGTCATATATCACACTAAGTCTTTTGTTGAAGTCGGATTTCAAAAGCTTATCTATGGCAAAACTCTGTATCTTACGCTCATAGCGCTGATATACATCATCTGACTCGTCGAAATTCATGAGTATATTATAGTAAAGAGGAAGCTTCATATTATCTTCCATGGTACTTTCATAATCGAAGTACAGATAAACTTCCCTGGGAAGTCTGCCGCTCCATCCCTTAGGCATGGCGAACATGTAATACTCATAAAGCCGTGTAATGTTGGAGCCCATCTCTATGGCTCTCTGATAGATGTCAAATGCCATCTTATCTGTGGCACCTTCTCTTATACAGATGCCCGCAGCCTTTTCTATAAGAGGTTTGTCATCGATTTCCAGGGCAAACACATCCTGAAGCTTTGCAGATTCATCTTCCTCCGATGCATCCTCATGTTTCTCGTCTTCCTCCGAAACCAAAGCCGGTCTGTTTAAAAGACTGATGGCAGAAAGGAACTGCTGTAAAGCTATATTCCGGTCATGACCGCTCTTCAGTCCCTGGTACACAGTAAAGAGTCCGGGATCATGCATGAACTCGGCCTCTTTAAAATCATCGTAATCAAAAACACGTACAGCAAAATCAGGGTCTTCTTTACAGAAAGCAGCGAAATCTTCTGCTGTATGAAGCCCTGAAATAATTTCATTGGATTTATATGATGAACGGACATCAAAAGAATAGGTCACCTTTACCTCGCCTCCGTTAGATACGATATAAAGCTGGCCTTCAATCTTATCACCATCCTTCATCTTACGTGTATCAACAACACATCTGATGAGAGAACGTATGCCTCCAAAAGCATCCTTCTGTACAGTGACATGAGGATTATCAGAATATATAAGTCCCTTTAACAGTATTCCGTTTTCTGAATATAAAACAAGTTCAAATTTAGCCAGTTCACCGATTTCAACAGTTCCCTTGAATGAAGTATCACTCAATTTAAGTACCGGTCTGTCCAGCTCCACTATCCCTCGTGCAAGTTTATTTATGCGTTCTTTCATTCTATATGTTCTCCTGGAAAAATCTCCATGAAAGTATATATTAACACAGAAAAAGACCTTGATAAAGTAAATTTCAAGGATTGGCGCTATTT
>SVDD01000014.1:0-94795 GCA_015057945.1 Lachnospiraceae bacterium
GTTATGTTGAACCGCCGTATGCCGAACGGCACGTACGGTGGTGTGAGAGGGCGGTTTAATCCGCCCTACTCGATTATAATAAAAAAGAGCATTACGTTAATGCAGTATAGTAAATATATTCTGTATAAATATTGAATAAACAAATTTGTGTAAATATTGAATAACAATAGTTGTGTAGATTAAATAATAATATAAATAATAAAAAATGCTATACACTGATCTTGGATTTTAGCTACTGTGAATCAGTGTATGGCATATATATATTATCCTTTTACTGCGCCTGATGTAAGTCCTCTAACAAATTGTTTCTGCATACTGAGATACATTATAACCATTGGCAGTGAAGCTATCAGTATACCTGCTAACATGGTAACGTAATCGGATTTTAAGTCTCCCTGAAAGGTCATAAGACCAAGTGGGATAGTTATTAGATTTCTTGACTCAAGGAAAATATTGGCGAACAGGAACTCGTTCCAGACAAAGTTTAGATTTACTATTGCTGCTGATGCTAATACAGGCTTTGAAATAGGAAGTATTATCTTATGGAAGATTTGAAATCTTGTAGCGCCATCGAGTATTGCGGCTTCCTCAAGCTCTTTAGGGATCCCCAGAAAATATGATCTTAAAAGGAACATTGTAAATGGAATACGGAATGATATATAAGGCAGGACGACAGCCCAACGGGTATTATATAGTCCTATTGCCTGAATCATTTTAAACAGAGGAACTAGTGCTACCTGTTCAGAGAGGGCCATTCCTCCCAATACGATCAGAAACAATGCGTTTTTTCCGGGTAGATCCAATCTTGTGAGTCCATAGGCTAGTAAAGAAGAGAGGATCAGTATACCGCAAAGTGCCATTGCACTTGTGACCAGCGAACTGAAGAAGTAATTGTACAGGCCTTTATTCCAGGCATTTATCCAGTTTTGAAATACTGGAACAGTGGGTAGTGCTATTGAGTCGCGGAACATTTCCTGATTTGTTTTTAATGAGTTAAGAAACAGCCAACATATTGGAAGTAAGATGACAAGTACCAGTATCATCAGAAAAAGATGAATCAGGAAAGCCATAAAGATACGCTTTGTATTTATATGCTGTTTATTCATTTTATTATCTCCTTAATCCTGACCTGATTTGGTTAATTTAAGCTGGATTATCGAAAGAGTTACGGTTATTACAAATATTAGTACGCCTGTTGATGCAGCCATACCCATGTCATCATGAAGGAAAGCATTCTGATAAAGGAACAGACCTAATACTTGAGAAGCATTTCCAGGACCGCCGCTTGTTGTGGTATAGACTTCTGTGAAAAGTTTAAACGCACCGATGATTGTTATGATAGAACATACGAGTAACTGCTCTTTGGCTAGTGGGATATATACACTTAGTGCACGGCGTAATGGACCTGCGCCGTCGATTATAGCGGCTTCTACATAATCCAATGAGACATTTTGAAAAGCAACGATCATAAGCATTGCTATATAGCCGGTATATTGCCATTGACTCATTGCTATAATACAGAATATGGCCAGATTACGATCACCCAACCATATTTGCTGTAGATCAGGACGACCGATCGTTTTTAAAAATCCATTTAACATTCCTGCCATGGGATTATATATAAAATTAAACATCAGGCCAACAGCAGTGAGAGAAATCAAAGATGGAATAAAATAAACACTTCTATAGAAGCTTCCCATTTTGCCGACTAATTTATTTTCTAGTACAAGTGCTATGATAGTTCCAAAGCCAACCTGTACAATTAAAGAGATAATACAGTAATAGATGTTATTTCGTATCATTATTGGGAATGTTTCATTGGTGAATAATCGTCGATAATTATCCAGTGCAACAAATTTCATACTCGTTGAGTAGGATGAAAGACGAAAGAAACTGTATATAAAATTAGTAATGATAGGAACATAAACGAATGCCAGTACCATGAAAAGGCCGGGCGCAATATAAAGATAAAGTGATTTTTTTACTTTTTTTCTATTCATAAAAACCTCCTCGATTGCCATGCTTAATCAGATGCTGCATGTTGTTATGTTTATGATCGATGGGAAAATGTTATAAATAAAGCTGCTGCCAGTTGACTTGTCATCTTTGGCAACAGCTTTTATCAGGCGTGATTTGTTACTCTTTACAATTAAAGTATAGACCGACAGCAATTAGCTTATTAATGATTTGGCCTCTTTAGCTGTAGCCTGAATTTTTGCCATGGCTTCCTCTGATGTTACATCACCATTAATGACATCTGAAATCTGCCTTAGATATTCTTCACAAACTGTAGAATATAGGGATGCGTCAAACCATGGACCCATCTTCTCTGCATTTATAATAAGGTTATAAGCCTCTTTTAAGCCCTCATCGGTAAGATTATCAGCTACACCTTTGGATGCATTGAACCATCCAACAGATTCTGCCTGCTGTGCACCGACTTCAGGTCCCAGGAACCATTTTAGGAAAGCTACACATTCATCAGGATATTTTGTGTTTGCAGAAATGACAAAGCCCTCAGGCTCTCCTGTAAGAATATCTGGATTTCCGTTGCCCTCAACAGTAGGGAACATAAACATACCCCAGTTAAAATCAGTACCTTCTGTTTCCTGATAAATGTTTGTGATCTCAACAAGCTCTATATAACATATAGCGGCCTGACCTGTTGTGAAAAGTTGACGAGCCATGTCGTGAGTCATACCGTTGACTCCAATGTTCATATAAGGGACAAGCTGTTTAAAGTCATCCAAGGCTTTAACATATCCTGGATCTGTAAATAAGCTTGTGGTTGGCTCGAAATCAGAAGCTCTGACATCATCAGCTACTAACATCTGATTTAGAGTTCCGATATAATGAGCGCCAGGCCACTGATCCTGATTGCCCTCTGCCAATGGGGTGTATGTTCCGTCGGCTTTTATTGTTTCCAGAACTGAGAGGAATTCATCCCATGTTTTTGGTATTTCAAGTCCGAGCTTTTCAAAAATATCACGATTATAAGCAAACACCTTGCCATCAAGTCGGAATGGAATTCCGTAGACCATGCCGTCAGAAGTTGTATAGTTAACCATCTGTGATTCAATAAGACTGTCTTTCCACTCACTATCTTTTTCGAGATATGGCGTAAGATCAAGTATCAAATTCTCTCGGATAAATCTTTCGGAGAACTCACCCGCCCAACTATAATAAATGTCTGGTTCTTCTGCAGTACCGACTACAGTTTTGATTTTCTCCTTAAAAGGCTGGTTCTGTGCGCTGGTTACAACGATATCAATATCTGGATGTGCTGCTTCGTATTCTGCTATTTTTTCCTCGATGAAAGAATTGGCAGGATCCTCAGGGAAACGGTGGAAGAACTTGATCGTTTTTACATCGTTGCCTGATGTATCACTGGCGTTTGCAGCATTGCTGTCAGCATTAGTGCCAGATGTGGTTTCATTACCGGATTTTGTACCATTAGAAACGTCGGTGGAAGACCCACATGCTGCGAGAGAAGCTGACATTGCAGCAGTAAGTCCAAGTGCCAATAAACGCTTGATTGTAGATTTCATCATTTCCTCCTTATTCATACACTCCTCTATGTATGTTTGCTGGAAACATTATATAACATCATATCAACAGCAACAACTAAATATTTTAAATTACATAAATATTGTTGCAACTTAATTAGATATATAACAAAAATATGTGCAAAATATATAAGAGCCTTCCAAGAAGGCTCTTAATTGTAATATAACGTCATAATAAAAAATTATTACTGGAATATATAATGGTTATAAATCATCTGATTATAGTCAATGTGTAGTGTTCAGGATTAATGATAAGTTTTGTATAGTGGATAACATTGCGCTCAGCATCCATTACCGTTTCTCTGTGAAGTAATAATGGCTGTTTATCAGGGAGTTCCAGTGCTTCCTGTTCCTGCTCGGAAGGAAAACATATTGAAACGGTTTTAATGTAATGTACAGGTATCGTACCATGGCTTTTTAATATTTTATAAATTGATCCGTTCAGGTTTTCACTAAGGATATAGCCATATTTTTCTGGAAAATAGTTTTCTTCAAGCATTACCTTCCATTCGTCACACCCGCGGATCCTACGTATGCATAAAACCTTATCGCCTTCATTGATGTTAAGATGTTTTGCTATACTTATAGATGCTTTTTTCCATTCAAGTGATAAAAGTTCTGCTGAGGCTTTACATCCATTCATTTCACAGCTTTCTGTAAAACTCATGACACCTTCCATCACACGATTTAATTTTTTTGAAGCTACAAATGTACCAATGCCCTGCTTCTTAACAACAAAACCCTCGTCAGACAACAATTCCATGGCTTTACGTACAGTGATGCGGCTTACATTATATGCTTCACTAAATTCCTGTTCAGTCATAAGTTTATCGTCTTCTTTGAGCTGTCCGGTAGAAATTTGATTTTTGATTGATTCAACCAATTGTTGATATAGTGGTGTTGCTGATTTCTTTTCCATAAATATCATCCTATAATGTATTATAAACAGTATATTATTTATTATAGCAGATTCATAAAATATGTAAAAGCATGTTAGCGTTTAAGGACAAATAATAAAGAAAAACATATTGTCAACGAATGCATTTCTGTACGCGGAACCCGAATTCCTGCTTCAGAAGGAAGTATCAGAAATAGGAAGTTATTTTTCAATACTGAAGACTATTGCAGCTGGAAATCACAAGCTGGGTAAGATTGCAGCTGCGTTAGAAGTCCATCAGACTAAACTTACATCCTATCTAAAGAATCTGATGGACCTTGATATCATCGAAAGAGAAGTGCCTATTACAGAGGAGCATCCAGAAAAAAGTAAGATGGGCTTATATAACATCAAGGATAACTTCATCTCATTCTGGTTTAAATTTGTTTATCCGAATAAAAGCCTTCTTGAATCAGGAAGATCAGATTTCGTAGAGGAGAAGATACATAAGAACCTGATAGATAATCACGTTTCCTATGTTTACGAGGATATATGCAGGCAAAGGACCTGGGACCTCTTATCTGATTCACTTATGTTTAACAGAGTAGGCAGATGGTGGGGTTCAAAGGATGTAGAGATCGACATCGTGGCCTACGATTCAAATGGCAAGGATATCCTTTTCGGGGAATGCAAATATTCCAAAAATAAGAAGGGACTATCTGTTCTTGATGCTCTGAAGAATAAATCTAGGGAGGTGAAATGGAATATGGAGGACAGAAAAGAGCACTTTGTAATCTTTTCAAAGAGTGGCTTTACTGACGAGCTGTTGGAATATGCGGAGAACAATCATAATGTTTATTTAAGAGCAGATACGTAAAGTATTGAGCTGTCAGAAATACGAATTATAAGACAAATTGTTGTGAATTCAAGAATTGGCCGGAAGGCATAAAAATATTGGCCGGATTTTATTTGAAGTACAAAAAAAGCACGTAATTTCAAGGTTTTATTCACATTAAACACGGTTTGATGAAGACCTACTTCTACTCATACACAGGCAGGATGCAGAACCAGAACAAGCCTCATGATTTTCAGAAAAAAGCCTGAAATTACGCGGGTTTTGAGACCATAAAGTGAACTAAAAGTACTTCAAAGGTATCTATAGGGTACCCGAGAAGTACTTTTATTTTGACTGGATTTAGGCTGAAAATTGGTCGCATGAAAATATAACATTGATTGTAAAGTTACCAAACATTACTTTTATGCTCTGTTGATAGTAATGTAAACGCAATGTCGAGTAATGTCACGCAATGTCATTGTAATGTTGCGTAATGTCTGATGTATTCAGTTTAGACTCATAAGAGGTGTTGCCATGAAAATAAAAGAAATATACCCGGATGTTATAACTGAAGATTTGGAGTATGAATATAAAGCAGAATTAAATCCGGGCAATCCCATTTCTTGGACAAAAACCATAGTATGTTATGCAAATGGGAAAGGCGGAGTTATTTTTGTTGGTGTATCAAATGGCGGAGATGCATTTGGTCTTGGATTGGATCAAGGGAACCGGTAAGATAGGTATTCCCACAATTGTAACAGAGGATAGATCAGTATTACTGGACTGGGAAGGTTATCTGAAGGAAAAGGGACTTCAGATAATCAAGTCAGGTCAGTCATGTTCGATAGATGGGAAGAATTGCTAAATAAACGATGACTAACATAGGGTTAATATTTAAAAAGAGCATACAGAATAGTTAGACTTAATAGATTATAAAGAGGTCACTCATCAAAGTGAGGACCTCTTTTTTGTGCTCAACGAGAAGTGTGATAATGTAAACAGAAATTGTAAGAGAAGAACCTTATGAAGATTTATCCCTGAGCTCCTTCAGCATATAGAGAAACTGTGCTTTGGCAGTGTCATTTTTGATGTCCGGATTCTTTATCAATCTCTCATATATCTCACTGTATGATGAGTTCCCTTTGTATTCCGAATCCTTAAGGACCATGGCTGTCTGGGCAACACCGGCAGCCCATGACATGTCGCTGCTCATTTTTTCATTATAAGAGTCTCCTGTCACCGGTACTTCCATCAGGATGCTTTCTCTGCTTCCCGGCTGCTTGTATCGTATGCTTACGGTAAGGAGTTCATCGGTGTCGGTAACGTTCCTACGGTCATTCCCGTATTTGGTTTTTACATCGGGTATCTCCATTGATGAATCCACAGGCACTATTTCATAAAGAACAGTTACACATTGTCCTGAGCCGATCTCGCTGCCATCCCTAGTATCGTCCGCAAAATCTTCAGCATCGAGCTGCCTCAGTTCGTAGCCTATCTGCCGGTAGCCTTTGATCTTATCGGGATTGAATTCCACCTGCATCTTCGCATCCTCTGCCACAGTGTACATAAGGGAGTTGAAATCTTTTCTGAGTGCTTTGTCCGCAGCTGATGTGGAATCGATGTATGCGAAATTGCCGTTCCCGTTGTCCGCAAGTGCCTTCATCTTGGAATCTTTATAGTTTCCTGTTCCTACTCCGAGTACGGACAGGAACACATTACTTTCCTTTTCTTTCTTTATAATCTCCACAAGTTCACTCTCACTGGATGCCCCAATGTTAAGGTCCCCGTCTGTGGCGAGTATGACTCTGTTGTTGCCGCCTTCAATGTAGTTATCTCTTGCCAGCTTGTAAGCTGTCTTTATCCCTGCTGCGCCGTTTGTGCCGCCCCATGCTTCAAGGGAGAGTATGTCCTCGGTTATCTCTTCCTTCCTGTTGCATGTCACGCCTTCGCATATTACGGTGTCACCTCCGGCATATGTCACTATTGATATTTTGTCGTCCTCATCCAGCCCGTCGAGAAGCATGAGGAAGGATTTTTGGACAAGAGGCAGCTTATCAGGGTCGAACATGGAACCTGATGTATCTATGAGGAATACCACATTTGAACTTATGTTACCGGTAGCTGCTTCTTCTGCCTTAACACCTATCCTTAGAAGCTTAGTATCTTCATTCCATGGGGTATCCGCCATCTCGACGGTTACTCCGAATTTGTCATCACCTTCCGGTTTCACATAGTTATAATCAAAGTAGTTGAGCATCTCCTCGGTACGGACTGAATCGACGGGAATGTCCCTTCCGTTGAAAACCTTCTTTCTCAGGTTCCCGTAGGATGCCGTGTCTATATCCATACCGAAGGTAGAGAACGGGCTTGCCTTAGTTGACATGAATCTGTTCTCGGAAAAACTCCTGTATTCTTCCGTATTCCAGTCAAAGGATTCTTTTTCTGCCGAAGTCGGCATAGGTAATGGAGCCTCTTCTGGGGCGGATGCAGCTTCAGCAGCAAAACCGTCAGCCTCCATAATATAGTTGTTCATTGCCCCTAGAGAGCCTGTCATATTCATGCTGCCCTTAAGCCATGTCCCTGCACTTGTTTCATCATCATATGTCATGCCGTATCCAGGGAGACTATACATAAGTTCCAGCATTTTTTTATAGAGGTTCAGTATTTCTTCAGTATCGGATATCTTGTATTCGTATAGCTTCTTGTTGGCTATCCCTATGGTGATGCCATCTTTTGGTTCGTAATATTTGACCTTCCTGAAATATCCTCTGAGGGATTCTGAAATTTTCTGATACTCCCTGGCGGCCTCCCTTTCTTCTTCCGTATCGCATGCTTCCAGAAGTCTGTCACTGCTTTCATCGAGAAAACTTCCGTGGTTAAGCAGCATGTAGTCAACGGTAGGCTTGTCCCGGGATGCTTCATACCCGTCATATGCTTTCCCTGCCATTTCTATGGCTTTTTGAGGGGATAGCTCTGTTTCTGAGGTATCATCCTTATCATTTACATCCTTTCGGTCATCTCCGGATGTATCCTTCCGTTTTTTTTCTGCATCAGCTTCTGTATTTCCGGTATCTCCAGCTATATCTTTTTCGCTTTTCATGGTAATGCCGGAGTTATCCTGCGGGGACGGGATATCCAATCCACTCTGGCATGCTGTAAGTGCGATGACTGATACCGCCATCAGACCTTTTGCTATGAGTTTTTTCTTCATAAATGCCTCCGGATATCTTGATTAAACTAGGCCTCAGGGATATACAGTCGTGTTGTCCCTTCATACATATAGACAGATTTTTATGTTTTAAGGTCACAAATACTGTGAATTTTTTGATTATTTTTTTGGAAAAGCCAATGCTTCGTTCCCGTCTATCATGCAGAAGATATGGGATACCATATTAAGTAAATCGAATATCATGCTAACTTCATCTCATTCTGGTTTAAATTTGTTTACCCGAATAAAAGTCTTCTTGAATCAGGAAGATCAGATTTTGTAGAAGAGAAGGTACGGAAGAACCTGATAGATAATCACGTTTCTTATGTTTACGAGGATATATGCAGGCAAAGGACCTGGAAACTCTTATCTGATTCGCTTATGTTCAACAGAGTAGGAAGATGGTGGGGTTCAAAGAATCTATGAGAATATTACAAGGGGTAGTTGTTTTTGTGATTCTTGTCAGAGGTGGCTTGATTCGATAAAATAATGAATCAGAAGAACTTGGGTGGAAAGAAGCTTATTTTAAAGTAGAATTATATTAACAGTATGAAAGAAATAAAGAGAATATACGGTACTCGTGAAGGGAAAAAATATTTAGAAAAGAGGCTTTTATATGATTAAAACTGCTGTGATAGGACTAGGAAACATGGGCAGCAAATATGCGTCCATGCTTTTTAAGAAAAAAATCGATGGCATGGAGCTTTCCGCATTGACGAGGCTGCGCCCGCCTTATGAAGATAAATTAAGAGAAGCTGTTAAGTCAGGAATTCCGGTTTTTGATTCGGCAGAGAAGCTTTTCGAGGCTGTGGAGAGCGGTGAGTTAAATCTGGAGGCGGTTGTGATTGCCACACCTCACATTTCCCATGAGGAAATAGCGGTAAAAGCATTGGCACTGGGGATAAATGTTCTTACGGACAAACCTGCCGGAGTATACAGCAGACAGGCCAGAAATATGGATAAAGCTGCGGAAGGGTCAGGAAAAGTATTTTCTATCATTTTCAATCAGAGGACCTTCCCCATATACAGAAAGCTCAAAGAAATACTTGATAGTGGGAAATACGGCAAACTTAAGCGAATGAACTGGATAG
Source organism: Lachnospiraceae bacterium (assembly GCA_015057945.1). GTDB lineage: Bacteria > Bacillota > Clostridia > Lachnospirales > Lachnospiraceae > Oribacterium. Next base: position 9,578 of record SVDD01000014.1, read on the forward strand.
TTACCGACTGGTACAGACCGGAAAAGTATTATACTTCAAGCTCATGGCATGCCACATGGGGCAAAGACGGTGGAGGGGTGCTGCTGAATCAGGCACCACACAATCTTGATCTCATTCAGTGGCTTTTTGGAGTGCCTGAGCGGGTGCAGGGGTTCTGTATAGAAGGACATTTTCATGATATAGAAGTCGAGGACGATGTGACGGCCTACTTTGAGTGGAAGAACGGAGCAACAGGATGTTTTATCACATCTACAGGAGAAGCTCCCGGAACGAACCGGCTTGAAATATCCCTTGAGGAAGCGACCATAATCTGTGAAGGAAACACGCTGAAAATAGGTGAGACCTATCCTGAGATGAAGATGCCGGAACCGGATTACAGGGCAGAATCCACGGAGTATTTCAAAAAAATAAACGGAACATGGACAGAGCTTTCTTTCGAAAAAGAGGAGCTTCAGTATGAGAAGGTTCTTCAGAGCTTTTCGGATGAATGTAACGGAAAAGGTGTCAGCATAGCGGCAGGAAGAGAGGGGCGAAAGAGTCTTATTCTGTCGAATGCCATATACCTTTCCTCGTGGGAAAAGAAAATGATAGATGTACCTGAGCTTGATTCAGAGCATGAATTAGAGTTTGAGGAGGAGTTCGAGACTGCATTAAAGGCGAAGTAAGCCGGATTACTTATCTAAGCTGAGGTTTATAGAATAAAAAAGGCGGTTCACACATGAGAGTAAACCGCCTTTTTTTTGCGAAAAGGCTGTCAAACACATGCCATGATTACATGAGCGTGTATTTGACAGCCATCGCGGGCTTGAGCAGGGGTGAGTGTCCCTGCCCGATTATAGAGTTTGGGGATATATATTTTAAAGAGAAAGGAGAGTTTCTCTTTAAAAAGCAGATTTATTTATGAGGCTGAAGATATTACTGAATTGCAGGAGGCATATTTTTTACATGATTCCCTGATCCAGTTAAAACGTTCCTCATCTATATCATTTGGAACGGTACAATCAGCGCCGAGAATTATGCCGGTCTGTCCGCATTCGGAAAGAAGTCCGTAAGTGGCATTTTCCAGGTCCTCCTTAGAGCCTTTATAAATGACTCCATCCTGTGAGAATCCGCCGATTATGCATTTTCCTTTAAAAAGCTTCTTGGCTTCCTTAAGGCTTGTATCTTCCGCAACAACTGCAACACTGTAGGCTGCAGCATCATAAGTTTTGTATAGTCTTAAGTCATTTCCATGACCATGATAACCGCAAATATGTAAGATATTTGTATTTTTTATCTTTTTGGCCTCATCGAGTACCTTTTTTTCAGCTGGTGCCAGATATTTCTTATGGAAAACCTCATTGAAAAAACCGCCCTGATTATTACAGCTGAAATAGATGCCGTCAGCGCCGCATTCAGTCAGAAGCACTCTGTTCAGATCGATGATTCCTTCGGTTAAGATATCCAAAGCATATTTAACCGCAACAGGGTCTTCTTTTATGAACCGCTGCATGATTTCTTCATCGGCACCAAAAACAGGGAGCCCCTGGGTGAAAGCATTTCTGAGTACCCAGGCCGCAGAGAAACAGGTCACATATATGGGAGCATCAATACCCTTATAAATTCCCATAACTCTTTTGGTGAAATCGATCTGTGCCTTTGCATAAGGTGTGTCAAGCATTGGTTTTTTGATTTTGTACAGATCAGATGCTTTTTCTATACCACTGACATCCAGCGGCATCATCATGAGCGTATCATTCATTATCTTGATGATATCGGGAACAAACTTTTCAAGAGAGGTCTTATGACGGTTGATATTGGCTTCAAGTGCTTCAGGATTAGTCAAACCCATATTCCACTCATAAGGTGATGTGAAATGATGAAAGAAGGCTATAGGAACCCTGTCTACGGGTTGATTTGAAAATGCCCTTTTGATTCTTTCTTTATTTGTCATCACTAACTGGCCCTCCCTGATACGAACAGATTTAATGATCCCTGCGAATACTTCATACTATTCACATATAAAGCCCGGATCATTATCTGTATGTTCCTTCATATTAATTTCATCTATACCTGGCATAATTAATATACTATCCAAATAAATTCTTGTATAATATATAAAAATATTTAAGATATGAAAAAAAGCTATTACCTGCTATGCCGTGAACATAATAAGGAAAGTTTACTGCTTGTTGATCAGCATATCTTTTCAGCAGTCAATATTTATAACGGAGTTAAACCATGAAGATCAGCGCTCTTAAATATTTAATCGCTATTGCCGAAACCGGTTCCTTCAATAAAGCGGCTAAAAGGCTGTTTATTGCCCAGCCTAGTCTGACAAAATCCATGCAGCAGATGGAAACCGAGCTTGGAGTCACACTTTTTGAGAGAAACAAATCAGGGATACAGCTGACTCCTGAAGGAGAGAAAATATATAAAGAATCCCGGATCATACTGGATTATTATGAGGGATGGAAGCAGCTTTCAGGTAAGGATGAAGCCTTGACTATCAATGCTTATGCCCATATATCACTTGTGGGTTTTCTCATTCCAAAGCTTCATATACCGTTCCAGAAAAATCATGCCAATGTTCTTCTGAAATATCAGGTAGATGCAGATCCTGTAAAGCTTGTATCATCAAGTCATTCCACTCCGGCTATGGCACTGTGCCTGAAGCGGGGGAGTGATAATGATGAGTTATTAAAGCAGATGGGAAATAAAAAAATAACTTTAATGACCGGCTACTATGGCTGCCTTGTCAACAAGGAAAGTCCTCTTGCAAAGTACAAAGCCCTTCATTTTTCGGATCTTAAAGGTTATTGTCTGGCCTATCCCAGTCATACATCATCAATTGATAACGATGTATCCGATGAAGTGGCATATTCCATGCTTTCGGATTTTATTCCTGAACTGGTAAAAGAAATATCAGTTAAGAATCTTATGACCGTGGATTCTGTTCATACAGTCATAAAGATGACCAGTGAGATGCCTGAGGTTTTTGCAGTCAGCTTCTATCCTGCAAACTTAAGATATTCCGATTTTGAAAGCGGAAAGCTTGCCTGTATCCCGTTTTATGAACCGGAAACGAAGGGAGAGATAAGTCTCGTATACTCGGAAAAGTATTATGAGAGCCTTCCTGCGTACAGGGATCTGGTAGAGCTCATACAGACTGAGGCAGATTCGTTTTTAAATACAATCAAAAACAGATGAATACTTATAAGGCGGCTGCTCATTACCAAAGAGCGGCCGCCTTTGGTTATTATGGAAATTCCTGATTTAAAGAATAGTTATTCTGTCCGGGAGCTTATTTGAATATGTAAATTTCTCAATATTTATGGTAAAATTAATACATCTTTGCAAAAATATATACATTTTGCACAAAGGATGGATGAAGTTTTGAGTAATTTGTCACTACGCAAGAGACTGGCTCTCTTGGGAGCAGTCTCCATGATTCCCTTGATTCTTGTGGCCCTGTACCTGATTTTTGCTCTCTGGAACTATAGTTACGCCTATGACTCCATAGTCAGCAATATGGCAGTGGCCAATCAGTACAATCTGAAATTCAAAGAGTCTGTAGATGAAAATCTTTACAAGATCGTAGTAAGCGGTGTCTCTTTTTCCGATATCCCCTCCGACCCGGAGCTTATGGACCCTTACGATGTCCTTCAGGATATCAGAAAAAGCTTTTCAGAGCTTGAGGAAAAGACGAAGGATCTGGAGAGCCGGAGCTGGCTTAATAATCTGCTTCGAAATGTTGATACTCTGGAGCTGCGTATCGGTGACATCCAGAGGAACCTTTCGGATGGAAGCCATTATGACGCCAACATTCGTATGTTGAATGACAATGTCTACATCCTCACAGAACTGATTCAGGACGATATCCAGTATTATCTTTACTATCAGACCAGAATAATGGAGAAAATGAAGAGCGAGCTTCAGCAGCGTGTGCGTTATTTTGTCGTGTTTGTAGCTCTGCTTTTGTGTTTCATCGTGGGCATCCTTCTGATGGTAGTCATTCATATCTCAAGAAGTATCACAGTTCCGGTGGAAAATCTCGGCTTCGTTGCACAGGAAATATCTCACGGAAATCTACAGGCACGGGCTGAATGTATCTCCAGGGACGAAATTTCCGTTTTGGGCGGGCGTATAAACGAAATGGCGGAGAGTCTGGAAAAGATGATGCAGAAAATCCGCGATGATGAGAAGAAAATGCGTCATGCGGAGCTTAGGCTTCTGCAGGAACAGATCAATCCCCATTTCCTGTACAACACCATGGATACCATTATCTGGCTCATTGAAGGCAGAAAGCTTGATGAGGCAGAGGATATGCTTGTATCCCTGAGCAACTTCTTCCGTCTTGTTCTGAGCCATGGACATGAGTATATAAGCATTAACGAAGAAGAGCAGCATATAAGAAGCTATCTTGAAATCCAGAAGTTCAGGTACCACGATATTCTGGAATATGAGATAAACATGGATCCGAAGCTCTATGAGTATCGTATTCTGAAGATGACCCTGCAGCCGCTTGTGGAGAATGCTCTTTACCACGGCATAAAGAACAAACGTGAGCCCGGTATGATTCATATCACAGGACAGCTTAGGGAATCGGACATCATGTTCCAGGTATCTGACGACGGAATAGGCATGGACGATGCGACTCTTATGAAGCTAAGGATCGCCATCACAAAGCCCTGTAAGGATACAGATTCAGGATTCGGAATGGCCAATGTTAACGAACGTATACGCATGAATTTCGGACCGGAGTACGGTCTGACCCTTGATTCAGCACCGGGTGGAGGAACCATAGTCACAGTGCGTATTCCAAAGGAGAAAATTGCAAATGTTGATTCTGAGGAAAAGGGAGAATCGTCATGACAGGATGGTATAACACAGAAAAAGAAGGGATTCTCCATAGACATAAGCTTAGGAACATCCTTAAAAGAAAATACGGATATAAAGCTCTTGCACTCAGTTTGATGTTTACCCTTATGTCCGGCGCCTTAGCATCCTGCAGTCCTTTTAACGTGGAAGAAACAAGCGGGAATATGCTGACACTTGAAACAGAACCGGCAGGCGATCTTATCCGGGTGGGTTTTTCCCAGCTTGGATCGGAATCCAAATGGCGCCGTGCCAACAGCATCAGCATAAAGGATTCACTTAAGGTAGAGAATGGTTTTTTCCTTCAGTTTAACAACGCCCGTCAGAAACAGGAAAGTCAGATAAAGGCAATCCGTGGGTTTATTTCCCAGCAGGTGGATTATATAGTCTTTTGTCCGGTAACGGAGGATGGGTGGGACACAGTCCTCCGGGAGGCAAAGGCTGCTGAGATTCCTGTCATAATCCTTGACCGCCAGGTCTCCTCGGATGACTCCCTCTACACCACGTGGATAGGAGAGAATATGCGTAAGGAAGGCGAGAATGCCGGAAGATGGCTTGCGAAGATTCTTGATGAACGGGGAAAAAGCAGTGATAAGATAAACATTATCGAGCTCCTCGGAACCCGCGGTTCCTCCAGCCAGATAGGAAGAAGCATTGGCTTTGACTCTGTCTGCGACAAGCATGATAACTGGGTGCTTCTGGATCGTGAGGATGGAGAATTTACTACTGCCAAGGGGCAGGAGGTCATGGCAGGCTTTCTCAAAAAATATGATGACATAGACGTTGTGGTGTGCCAGAACGATGATATGGCCATAGGTGCGGTACAGGCTATGCAGGAAGCAGGGATGGACCTTCAAAGTGATGATAAGCCTATCATCATTTCATTCGATGCCAGCCGTCAGGGACTGGAGATGGTGATGCAGGGAATAATCGATGTGGATGTGGAGTGTAATCCCGCAAGCGGACCACAGCTTTCCGATGTCATACATGAGATGGAACAGGGTAATGAGGTGGAAAAGGCTTACTATATGGATGAGAAGGTTTTCACCAGGGACAATGCCTCCAGATTTGTAGATGAGCGGACATATTAAAAGAGCGGAGGAACAGAGGCAGTATGCTAAAGGTTTTTTTGGTAGAGGATGAAGTGACGGTTCGTGAGGCGCTTCGGGACAATATACCATGGGAGGAGTATGGTTTCCAGTTTACGGGAGAGGCTTCCGACGGAGAGATGGCTCTGCCCATGATAAGAAAGACCGTGCCGGATGTGCTTATCACAGATATACGGATGCCGTTTATGGACGGTCTGACCCTTTGTCATATAGTGGGGCAGGAATTTCCCAAGATGAAAATGATCATAATGAGCGGCTATGATGATTTTGAATATGCAAGACGTGCCATTCAGGAGGGTGTGGATCAGTATCTGAGTAAGCCCATAACCCGGAAGACCATCAAAAAAGCTCTCGATGAAGTCAGACAGAAGATCGAAAATGAAAGAGAGCAGAAGAATTATCAGGAGAAATACCGTCTTGAATCCCGTGAGTATGAGCAGTACCAGAGACGGAGCTTTCTGGAAGCCCTGTTCGGTAGAAGGCTCAGTGTGGAGAAGATGTATGAGGAGGCTAATAGACTTCAGTTCAGTGTCAATGCAGCCTGCTATAACATACTTTTATTCAGTGTGAACGATAAGAAGAAGGATGAAAGTGAAGAGTTCCGTATCAGACAGAACGACATCCTTGCCTTTTTCCTCCGTTTCCCGGAATACATACTATCGAAATGGAGCCTCAGTTCCTATTGTGTCATAGTAAGGGGAGAAAAGGACGTTGTCAGGGATTTTACAGCAAGGGGAATAGATGAAATAGAAAGGATAGCTTCGGATCCCCGGTGCCCTATGCAGTGGTATGTGGCGGCAGGGGAACCTGTGGACCGTTTCAGTCAGCTGACGGAATGTTTCGAAAAGACAAATCATCGCTTTGCGGAACGCTTCTGGAGACCGGACAGGAATATTCTCCGGCCTGAAGATGGGAGCCTCACGGTTTCTGATGAGAAGCGAAGTATCGATAGTGTCAATGCCGAGAATGTTGACCCGTCTATCATTACCGGTTTCCTTAGAGACGGTGATGTAAGTGACGTTACGGAATTTGTAAATGGATATCTTGAGAGTTTAAAGGATGTACTGAAGTCTAAAATTTTCAGAAGCTACCTTATATTGAATATTCGTTTTACCGTAATCCGCTTTGTGGAAGACTTTGGAATGGATCAGAAGCAGTTTCTGGAGAAGCTGCCTTTTGATATCCATGAACTGGAGGGAAACAGTGAAAGGATCCCGGATTATGTAATAAGCATGCTGAGACTGGCCTTTTCTTTAAGGGATCAGGAATCCGAGAATAAAAGCCACACTGTAGTGCAGGAAGCATTGCCCTATATCGAAAAGCACTATATGGAGGAGGATATCTCCCTGAATTCCGTTGCAACGGTTGCGGGGATTTCCAGTACATATTTCAGCTCCATGTTCTCTCAGGAAATGGGCAGGACCTTTACGGAGTATCTGACAGAGCTTCGAATGAATAAGGCGAAAGAGCTTTTAAGCACCAAAAAACTTCATACTGCGGAGGTGGCTCAGGCCATAGGTTATAAAGATGCCCATTATTTCAGCTTTGTATTTCGAAAGACCCAGGGCATGTCTCCAAAGGAATATCGTTCAAAAAGCAGTCTTTGATGATTTTTCAGGACACAGGTGAATCCCTTCAGTCGGATTCTCTGATACTTGTGCCTTCACTGAGAATCCATGGCACAGCTATCGTATCAGTGGAGGTGTCTGAAAGAAGGCGGGTCAGAGAGGCTGTGACTGCATCCGTGAAGCTGTGTTTTTCATGAGCCAGGGATGTGATGCGAATCTGCTCTATCATGCTCAGATAGCTGTCATCGAAGCTGACAATGCTCAGATCCTCAGGAACATTGATATGGAACTTCGTCAGAATCGGAAGCAGGCTATAAGCGATTTCATCATTAAAGCACACAAGAGCCGTTGCTTCATAAAGGACTTCCCGGGTAAAGTTCCTGAGCTTGAGCCTTAAGGCCGGATCCAGAAGATCCTTAAGCTCCTGCTTGTTAAGCATCAGGATGTGTGATCTGGAAAAATTCAGGTCGAAATCTCTGAGAGCATCAATATAACCCTGACAGCGTTCCTGTCCCTGAACCGTATCTGACAGGAAAATACCTGTGAATGCATCATGGCCGCTGCTTTTCAGCCTGCTGACCAGTTCATAAGCGCCGTGATAGTTATCATCTTTTACGACGGACCATGAGGGAAAGTTCGGATATAAGCCATATAAAAACAGCAGAGAGGTTCCCCTGAGGCTTAGCTTCGTATAGAGATCAAGATTTGGGTTCTGAAGAGCGGAGAAGCACTCTGAAATAATCGCCCGGGGTGGATTCTCAAGAAAACCCTTCAGGATTTTACGCTCGGAACAGAAATCAGCATTATTATCTGTGAGATTAACACGAAATCCAAGAACACTGAGCTTTTGTCGGAGAGAGGCCAGAAGCTCGGGGAATATATAATCATCAGGAGTAGCCAGCAGGATCTCAACAACATTTTCTCTGTCATCAGGTGATTTTCCGGTAAGATAGGTACCGCTTCCCTGTCGGGAGGTCAGGTAGCCTTCCTCAATAAGTTCCTTAAGGACCTTGCGCACCGTCTGACGGCTCACATCATAACGGAGCATCAGATTATGTTCCGTGTCAAAGGTACTTTTTTTTTCACTAAGCATCTTCTCTATTTCCCGGAGAAGATGCTTTTTTAATTGCTCGGATTTACGCATGCCCGGGATAGGCAGGATGTAATTTTTGTGAGTATTTTCCGGAACCATGAAAGACCTCCCTTAATAAAACAAAAATAATTAAAAATTTCAGCAGTAATTTTCAATTTACCTGTCAGAACAATTTAAAAATTGTATGTGTGCCGTGTTTTTTATGCATCCTGCGCATATTAATCTCGATAAAACCGGGGGATAAAATGAAAAAATCCAACCTTTCCGGGACAGTAATCCAAAAAAAACACCTGTTTATACGGATAAGAAGAAAATTTGTACTTTGATTATATACTATGGATAATTATTTGTACTGTTAAAACGATGAATATTGTGCATGTTGTAGCAGAATGATTGAGATAATGCCTGATAAATAGGATAATAATTACAGGAAGAGGAACAAAGTGTTCCGAAAGAACGTACATCTTTTTTAGGAGGAAGTATTTTATGAGAAAAGCATTATCAGTTCTGTTAACAGCCGCTATGGCATCATCAATGCTCGCAGCATGTGGATCATCAAACACACAGGCTACTCAGGCACCTGCAGAGACAAAAGCAGCAGAGACACAGGCTGCAGCAACAACAGCAGCTCCCGCAGAGACAAAGGCAGCAGAGACGGTTGCTGAGGTTACAGAGGCAGCAAAGGCAGCTGAAGCTAACGGAGAGACAATCACAGTCGGTTTCGCACAGGTTGGTCATGAGTCTGACTGGCGTACCGCATCAACAAATTCAGTACAGAGCGCACTCAGCAAGGAGAATGGAATCGATCTTCAGTTCGTAGACTGTGATAACGATTCTGCAGCACAGCTTGAGGCAGTTCGTAACTTCATCCAGCAGGGTGTTGATTACATCGTAATCGATCCTATCGTTTCAACCGGCTGGGATACAGTTCTTACAGAGGCAGACGACGCAGGTATTCCTGTTATCGTAATTGACCGTACCATCGACGATTCAGACAAGTATGTTTCATGGGTAGGTTCAGAGTTCACAAATGAGGGACTTGCAGCAGGCGCATGGCTTAAGGCTTATGTGGCTGATAAGGGAATCTCAGAGGTCAATGCACTTGTTATTTCAGGAACAACAGGTTCATCCGCACAGATCGGACGTTCAAACGGTTTCGACAAGTATGTTGAGGCTGAGAAGTGGAACAAGATCGATGAGCAGACCGGTGACTTTACACAGGAAGGCGGCCAGAAGGTTATGGAGTCTTACTTAAAGTCATATGAAGGCAAGTTCAACGTTGTTGTATGTCAGAACGATAATGAGGCATTTGGTGCCATCGATGCAATGAAGGCAGCAGGCGTTTCCTATGGTGTAGACGGCGATGTTATCGTTATTTCATTTGACGCTTGTACAGCAGGTCTTCAGAAGGTACTTTCAGGCGAGATCAATGCAGACTTCCAGTGCAATCCTCTTCAGGGACCTGACTGTCTCAACATCATCAAGAAGCTTGAAGCAGGCGAGACTGTAGATCAGAAGACATTCATGGCAGAGCCTTGGTACGTTGCAGAAGATAAGCTTAAGGAAATCACATACACAAACAACTCAGGAAACGAAGTAACTGAGCCGCTTGTAGTAGTTGATCAGGCAGTAGTTGACGCAGCTTACTAATTGAATCAGTTAAAAAGACAGCCTCAGTGCGGCTCACAGGCTGCGTACATCAGTGCGAAGAAGCTAATCGGGGGTGGTTCCAAAGAGCCATCCCCTTTGTAAATGAACTGAGGAAACACGGATCATTAGATCGTTTCCGAATAGTTAGAAAATTTTACTATAAAGGATGAGGAAAATGATTAATAACGTATTGATAGAGATGCGGGATATCACAAAAACCTTCCCTGGGGTTGTAGCTCTTGACCATGCTCAGCTTACCCTCAGAAAGGGTGAGATCCACGCGCTTATGGGAGAAAACGGTGCCGGTAAATCCACCATCATTAAATGTCTTACCGGTGTCTATGAACGTGATTCCGGTGAGGTGCACATGGAGGGTGTTCCCGGTAATATCTTTAACCACTCAACAATGGATGCCCAGAATATCGGTATCGCAACGGTTTATCAGGAAGTTAACCTTTGCCCGAATCTGAGCGTTGCAGAGAATCTGTTTATCGGTCGTGAACCGAAAACAAAGTTCGGAACAGTAGACTGGAAGACCATGAACCGGAAAGCAAAGAAGATCATGGAGGATCTTGCGATTCCGATCGATGTAACAAAAACTCTTGATAATTATTCACTGGCCATACAGCAGATGATAGCCATTGCCCGTGCTGTGGATATGGATTGCCGTGTCCTGATCCTGGATGAGCCTACAAGTTCACTTGATGACAATGAAGTTGAGAAGCTCTTTAAACTTATGACGGATCTTAAGAACAAGGGCGTAGGCATACTCTTTGTAACACATTTCCTTGAGCAGGTATATGCGGTATGTGACCGTATCACTGTAATGCGTAACGGTACCTTCGTAGGTGACTATTCCGTACAGGAGCTGCCACGTGTAAAGCTGGTAGCTGCCATGCTGGGAAAGGATTTTGATGATCTGGCTTCCATTAAGGCAGAGGGACAGAGCTCTGTTTCCGATGAAGTAGTAGTAGAAGCAGAGGAACTCAGCCACAAGGGAACTATCAAGCCCTTCAACTTCAAGATCCATAAGGGAGAGGTTGTCGGTGTCACAGGACTTCTGGGATCCGGTCGTTCGGAAATGGTGCGCTGCATCTACGGAGCAGATAAGCCTACTGCCGGAAAGCTCAGCATGCATGGCAAAGAGCTCAAGGCAAAAGCTCCTATTGATTCAATACGCGCTGGTATGGGTTACCTTCCTGATGACAGAAAAGCAGATGGCTGTATAGGTGAGCTCAGTGTCCGTGAAAACATTATTCTGGCGCTTCAGGCCAGAAACGGTATGTTCAAGAGAATCCCCCTTAAGGAACAGAACCGTATAGCGGATGAATTTATAAAGATGCTTAAGATAAAAACAGCATCCCGTGAGACACCGATAAATCAGCTGTCCGGAGGCAACCAGCAGAAGGTCATCCTTGCAAGATGGCTGTGTACACATCCTGACTTCCTGATCCTTGACGAGCCGACACGAGGCATCGATATCGGTACAAAAACGGAATTCCAGAAACTGGTTCTGGAGTTCGCAAAGCAGGGAATGAGTGTGATCTTTATCTCATCTGAAATCGAAGAGATGATCCGTACATGCACAAGGATGTGCGTAATGCGTGACGGCCAGAAGGTAGGAGAGATATCCTCCGAAGAAGGAGCGATGACTCAGCAGGCTGTCATGGGAGCAATTGCAGGAGGTGAAAAATGATGGGAAAGATAAAGACATTAACAAAGAATCAGCTGTTTCTTCCATTTGCCATGATGGTGTTGGTACTTCTTATAAATCTTATAAAGAGTCCTGATTTCTTTGCCATAAACATACAGAACGGTGTTCTCTACGGACGTCTCATAGATATCCTTAACCGTGGATCCGAGATCGCTATCCTTGCTGTTGGACAGACTCTGGTTGTTGCAGTATCCGCAGGTACGGATATTTCAGTCGGATCCGTAATGAGCCTTACAGCCTGCGGTACATGTATGCTGCTTGCAGGATATGGTGTAAACAGTACAACCACACTTGCGGTACCCCTTGCGGCAGGACTGCTTTTCGGACTTCTTCTTGCCATGTGCTGCGGAGCTTTCAACGGATTCCTTGTATCAAAGCTCAACATCCAGCCTATGGTAGCTACACTTATCCTTTTTACAGCTGCGAGAGCCATAGGACTTCTTCTTTGCAACAATCAGATTACTTATATCCGTTATGAACCTTACAAATATTTCGGTAACTTCATACCGGGCTGTCCCGTTCCTACGGCAATTTTCATCACTATAGTTGTGGTTGCCATAGTAATGCTGTTCCTTAAGAAAACAGCCATGGGACTTTATATTCAGTCAGTAGGTATCAACAAAAAGGCTGCCAGGATTTCAGGTCTTAATTCAAGCAATATCTGCTTCATGTGCTACCTGATCTGTGGACTCTGTGCAGGTATCGCCGGAATTGTAGCTTCTTCGAGAATCTATTCCGCAGACTCCAACAACATCGGACGCAACTACGAGCTGGATTCAATCCTTGCTGTTGCACTGGGAGGCAATTCCCTTGGAGGCGGACGATTCAATATGGCAGGTTCCATCATTGGTGCCTATACCATTCAGGCTATAACCGTAACACTTCTTGCCATGGGTGTTTCCACAGATCAGGCTCCTGTAGTCAAAGCTGTAATCGTCATCCTGATCGTAACGGCTCAGGCCCCTGCATTTAAGGCTTTTCTTGCAGAACGTAAGGCAAAGAAGCTTGTACAGGAAAATGAAACTCAGAATAAGGAGGCCGCATAATGAACAAGAAGGTCTTAGAAAAATTAAACGGCAACACAATGCTTTTGGTGATAACCATCTGCCTGTTCTTCGTTATGTATCTCGTAGGATGCTTAATCTACAGCGGTAAAGGTTTCACCCATCTCCAGACATTTCTGAACCTGCTTATAACGAATGCCGGACTTATCTGTGTAGCCAGTGGAATGACCTGTGTCATGCTGTGCGGCGGTATAGATATTTCCGTAGGTTCCCTTGTTGCCATGGACTGTATGATCCTTGCATATGGTATGGGTAAGCAGAATCTGCCTTGTATCCCCCTTATACTTATGATACTTGTTATCGGCCTCATCTTCGGAGCGGTGCAGGGATTCCTCATCGGTTACATGAAGATTCAGCCCTTTATCATCACCATGGCAGGTATGTTCTTTGCCAGAGGTATGACAGCAGTCATCTGTACAGATCAGATTTCCATTACAGATACTACAAACAAGCTCTTTTATGCCTGGGCCAATTTCAAGATCCAGCTTCCTGCATTCCTTGGCTATGTAAATAAAAAAGGAAAGCTTCAGGTCCCCTTCATCCGAATCTCTGTTGTCATAGCACTTCTTGTTGTGGCAGCCACTTTCTTCCTTTTGAAGTACACAAAGTTCGGACGTTCTCTTTATGCAGTTGGCGGTAACCAGACATCCGCAGCCATGATGGGACTTGATACCTGCAAGATCAAGATGAAGGCATACATCCTTTCATCCTTCCTCTGCTCAATCGGCGGAATCTGCTACTGTCTGAATACCATGTCAGGTTCAGTACAGCAGGCTTCGGGATTTGAGATGGATGCCATTGCCTCCTCGGTTATCGGAGGAACCCTTCTTACAGGTGGTGTTGGTAATGTCATCGGTTCCTTCTTTGGTGTAATGATCACCGGAACTATCACAACACTTGTTAATACAAACGGTAAGCTTCTTTCAAGCTGGGCAAATATTGCAACCGCTGCGCTTCTCTGTTTCTTCATCATCCTGCAGAGTGTGTTTGCATATGTAAAGAATCGCAGTAAATAAAAAATTTTATCTATGAAAGGAATAGTTATGAAGAAATTATATTTTGTAGTCGGCAGTCAGGATCTCTACGGTGAGGAGTGTCTTCGTCAGGTTGCAGCAGATGCTGCCGATATGACAGCATTTTTAAATGAAAAGCTGGATGGCATCGTTTCTGTTGAACTTCTTCCCACAGTACTTGATTCGGAAACCTGTATTCAGGACCTGAGAAAAGCATCGGTAGATGACGACTGTATCGGCGTTATCACCTGGATGCATACCTTCTCACCTGCAAAAATGTGGATCAAGGGATTACAGGAGCTTAGAAAGCCTCTTCTTCATCTGCACACACAGTACAATGAGAAGCTTCCTTATGACAGCATCGATATGGATTTCATGAACCTGAACCAGTCAGCTCACGGCGACCGTGAATACGGCTTTATAGTTGCCCGTCTCGGTATTCCTCACGAGGTAGTGGCTGGCTACTATAAGAATGAGAGCGTTCTTTCCAGAATCCGCCGCTTCGCAGAGGTTGCCAAGGCCATCGATCATTCACATCATCTTAAGGTAGCATCCTTCGGTAACAACATGCGTGAGGTTGCGGTTACAGACGGTGACAGGGTAGAGTCACAGATCCGTTTTGGCTGGGAATGTAACTACTTCGGTATCGGAACCCTCAGGGACATCATGGATACCGTTACAGAGGCCGAAGTAGACGCCAAGATGGCAGAGTATGAAGAAAAATATACCATGAAGACAGATCGTCTGGATGCTGTTCGTGAGCAGGCAAAGATGGAGGTTGCACTTGATAAGTTCCTTGAAAAGAACGGCATAGGTGCATTTGCAGACACCTTCCAGGATCTTCACGGTCTCAAGCAGCTTCCTGGCATCGCAGCACAGAACCTTATGGCAAAGGGAGTTGGCTTCGGTCCTGAGGGAGACTACAAGATATCAGCATTATCATCTGTACTTATGAAGATGTCAGAGTGCAGAAAGGGTGCAACAGGATTCATCGAGGATTACACCTATGACCTTACAGAAGGTCAGGAGGTTGAGCTTGCATCCCACATGCTTGAGGTACCGCCTGCATTTGCAGCAACAAAGCCTGAGATTCAGGTACATCCTCTGAGCATCGGAGACAAGGAGGATCCTGCACGACTTGTATTTGACGGTGTTACAGGTGATGCTATACAGGTCACAATGGTTGATATGGGAGACAGGTTCCGTATCATCTGCGCTGATGTGGAGCTTGTAAAGCAGGCTGCACCTATGCCTAAGCTTCCGGTTGCAAGAATCATGTTCCGTCACAAGCCAAACTTCCAGATCGGAACTGAAGGCTGGTGCTATGCCGGAGGAGCACATCACAGTGTTATTTCAACAGCACTTACAAGAGAAGACATTGCCCTTTTTGCGAAGCTCACAAATACAGAGCTTGTGACCATAGGCGATGATACAAAAGAAGCAGATCTCCTTCATCTTGGAGAGAGAAGATAAAAGCATTCCATAGTTTTGATGACATATTGTATAAAGCCTCGGAAAACCTGCCTGTTTCACCGGATGACTCAGGGTACAGGGATGATATTTACAGCGAGGCTTTATACATGGAGAAGGGGACAGTATGTTAGAGGAATTAAAAGAACTGGTATACCGGGCCAACATGAGACTTCCTGAGCTTGGCCTTGTAATATTCACCTGGGGCAATGTTTCCGGAATCGACAGAGAAAAGGGGCTCTTTGTCATAAAACCTTCCGGAGTATCCTATGAAAAGCTTCGCCCTGAGGACATGGTGGTTATGGACCTCGAGGGCAATAAGATAGAAGGAGAGCTTAGTCCTTCTTCAGACACAAAAACTCATCTTGAGCTGTATAAAGCCTTTCCCGAAATCGGAGGTATCGTACATACACATTCACCCTATGCTGTGGCATTTGCCCAGGCAGGGCAGGATGTTCCTTTTTACGGAACGACCCATGCGGACTATTTCTACGGGGATGTTCCATGTACCAGATCTCTTACCACAGAGGAGATTCAGGAAGACTACGAAGGGAACACAGGAAAGGTCATCGTTGAAACATTCAAGGAGCGAAAACTGAATCCTTTATATGTGCCGGGGGTAGTGTGCAGAAATCACGGTCCTTTTACTTTCGGAAAGGATGTGAATGAAGCAGTGTACCACGCAAAGGTTCTTGAGGAAGTTGCCAAGATGGATCTCTATACGAAAATCGTGGATCCCGATGTACAGCGCGGACCGCAGAACATCCTTGATAAGCATTTCCTCAGAAAGCATGGTCCCAATGCATATTACGGTCAGAAGAGCTGACGTTCTTCATTTGAAAATACGTATTGGTAAAACAGTTAAAGGTATCGGATGATTTAGAATAATGAGTCACGTACGGGATTAGGATAACTTGGCTCGTGGGTGGCTCATTCGGATTTTTAGTTCTGATAAAGAGAAAGGCAGAATTATGGGAGCGAAAGAAATAATTCAGGAAGGTAAGACCGCTCTTGGAATCGAGTTTGGTTCTACCAGAATCAAAGCAGTTCTTACGGATGAAAAGGGACATGTCCTTGCAACCGGATTCCATGACTGGGAGAACCGGCTGATCGATGATATATGGACCTACACCATGGAGGATATTCATAATGGACTTCGTGGATGCTACGGTTCACTTGTAAAGAGCGTAAAGGAACAGTACGGTATAGTTCCGGAAACCTACGGCGCTCTCGGCATCAGTGCCATGATGCACGGTATCCTCGCCTTTGATAAGGAAGGCAGGCTTCTCAGTCCCTTTGAGACCTGGAGAAACAGCAATACCGAGCAGGCAGCGGATGCCCTGACAGAGGCTTTTCAGTTTAACATTCCACTTCGCTGGACCATCGCCCACATTTATCAGATGGTGCTTGAGGACAGGAGCTTTGTAAAGGATTTTTCCTTTGTGACAACATTGGACTCCTTCATACACTGGGAGCTGACAGGCCGTAAAGTCACAGGTATAGGTGATGCCGCAGGAATCTTCCCCATTGATTCGGAGAAGCTGGACTATGATGAGGAAATGGTCGGAAAGTTCGATGCTCTGATAAAAGATAAGGGCTATCCATGGACACTTCGTGACATTCTTCCTGAGGTTCTTCTAGCGGGACAGGAGGCAGGCACGCTTACAGAGGAGGGAGCAAAGCTTCTGGATGAAACCGGTACTTTAAAGGCAGGAGTACCTCTTTGCCCTCCTGAAGGAGATGCAGGTACCGGAATGGTTGCTACAAATTCGGTTGCTCCGGGAACCGGCAATATCTCTGCCGGAACAAGTACCTTTGCCATGCTGGTTCTTCAGCAGGACAAGAAGCTGTCAAAGCTCTACAGGGAGATCGATATGGTAACAACGCCGGATGGATATCCTGTTGCCATGTCCCATGCAAATAACGGAACATCTGATCTCAATGCCTGGGTAAATCTGTTTAAGGAATTTTCAGAGCTCATGGGCTACAGTGTCGATATGGGTGAGCTTTACGGAAAGCTCTATACAAATTCACTTAATGGTGACAAAGACTGCGGCGGACTTCTTCCCTACGGGTACTTCTCGGGAGAGGGCATCACACATTTGAATGAGGGACGTCCTTTGTTTGCACGAACCCCTAACAGTAAGTTCACTCTGGCAAACTTCATGAGATCACATCTTTACACTTCCCTTGGGGCCGTTAAGCTGGGTCTCGATATCCTTTTAAAGGATGAGAAGGTGCCTGTAAAGAGCATCACAGGACATGGAGGTCTCTTTAAGACAAAGGGGGTTGCCCAGAATTATCTGGCAGCGGCAGTCAATGCTCCCGTTACCGTCATGGATACCGCAAGTGAAGGCGGTCCGTGGGGTGAAGCGCTTCTTGCTTTATACATGCTTCGGGGTAAGGAAGCAGGAACTCTTGGCGATTTCCTCGCAAAGGAGATCTTTGCAGATAAGTCAGGTACTACCGTAGAACCGGATCCTGAGGATGTAGAGGGATTTGAGACCTTTACACAGCATTATAAAGATGGTATCGCCATGGAGAGAGCTGCTGTTGAAGCAATGAAGTGGTGATGTTCAAATTTAAAGAATGATACGAAAATGCAGTGGATAGACAATGGCCCATGAGATGGAGTATGTCCTTGTCTGACCCACTGCATTTTCTTTATATGTCAAACGAAAATATTCTTTAACACTTATGAAAATGATTATAAAGGGATAGTATTTTGTCGATTTCTTTTATATATAATTTAAATAACTGTATTTAACAAAGTGATATGATGGTGGTGCCATAAGTCTGTTTCCGCATATACTGCACAATAGTGGGAGAACCGTTAGAGTGATTAACGATTCGATACGGGCTTTTGACGCTCAAATTTTTATGTTGTAAGTAAGATTTTTATATAAATGGGAGAAAATATGCCCGTAGAAGACATCAGAAATGAACTTTATAAATTACAGGATATAAAATACAGAGATTTTCAGAGTAAGCTGATACCGAATATAGATCCGGAAACAGTAATAGGTGTCAGGACGCCCATACTTCGTAAACTGGCAAAAGACCTCTCAAAAAATGAGGATATCAGGGATTTTTTGAAGGATGTTCCTCATAGATATTTTGATGAGAACCAGCTCCATGCTTTTTTGATTTCAGGTATGAAGGACTATGATGAATGCCTGAAGGAGTTAAAATGTTTTCTTCCGTTTATTGACAACTGGGCTACCTGTGATCAGTTATCTCCAAAGGTATTTAAAAAGCACAGAAGAGAGCTGCTTCCGGAGATAAAGAAGTGGATTAAATCGGATGAGACCTATACGGTAAGATTTGGCATCGGGATGCTGATGGAACACTTTCTGGATGAGGATTTTGACGTATCTTATCCAGACCTTGTGGCAAGTATACGATCAGAAGAATACTATGTGAATATGATGTCAGCCTGGTACTTTGCGACGGCTCTTGCGAAACAGTATGAGGATATACTGCCGTTCATTGAAAATAACAGGCTGGATATCTGGACTCATAATAAGACTATACAGAAGGCGGTGGAAAGCTTTCGTATTACAGATGAACAAAAAGTATACCTTAAGTCCTTAAAGGTGAAGAACAAATAACCATGGAAAAGAAAAGAATTCAGAATCCGTTAAAAAGGAGTATATAATACGGATGCATATCATTTGTGCTCGTACTTTGCTTTATTCTTGGGATACATATATATTTAAATTACAAAAACTTTTTTCTAAAGCAGAGTCAGGAACATATAAGGCAGATCATTACTTATGTAACAGGGTATATCGATAACGATGATCTGAAACACTGTATGGATACAGGAATAGAAAGCCAGAAATATAAAGAGATGATGGTTTTTCTGGATGATGTCAAAGAAGATCTGGAACCGCAGTATCTTTACGTGATTAAGCCATTACGGGAAGATGGCGGAAATCATGTACTGATTCTTGTATCGGCAGAAAACAATTACGATCGTTATGAGTATACAGAGGGAAATCTGTATCTTGGAGACATAACAGAGGACGAATATACAAAAGAAGAGGTTGATGAGCTCCATCTTATTATGGGAGAAAAAGATATAGTATTCCTGGAGAGCAATACCTATTGGGGTCATTCCTACTGCGGCTATTATACTCTTCGTGATTCCTCTGGAGCTCCCTATGCGCTTCTTGGAGTTGACATAGATCTGACTCAGATGACAAAGGATATCCTGTACAGAACCTTTAGTAACCTTATCATCATTATAATAATCGGCGGAATTTTTTATTTAGGCTTTATGACCTGGGCATCAAAAAACATCACAGATCCTATCGAGCTTCTGGAAAAGAGTGCAATCGGATATATCAAAAAGAGCAAAGATGTCAATTCTATTGATAAGCTGAAATTTGAAAAACCGGAGCTTAATATAAAAAATGAGGTTGAGTCCCTTAGTAATACCATCGATCAGATGACCGTGGATATGAAGGATTACATGGTCAGGATTATTTCTGCGGAAAAGGAAACAGTCCATATGAAAGAGGTGGCAAGCACAGATTCTCTTACCGGTGTAAGAAATAAGCTTGCCTATGATGAGAAAGTAAAACAGCTGAACAGAAAGATATCAGGAAAGCTCATTAATGAGTTCGGGATCATCATGATGGATGTTAATTATCTAAAGAAGATTAACGACACCTATGGTCATAAATACGGTGATCTCCTCATACAGAACTTCTGTGCTATAGTTTGTGATATATTTGTACACTCTCCGGTATACAGGATAGGCGGTGACGAGTTCGTAATCATACTGCAGAAAAAGGACCTGGAGAATGCAGATAATCTGATTCTGGATTTTGAAAAAACATTAAATGAACGTTCGGCTAAGTGTGATTCCAACCCTTGGGAAACACCTTCTGCCGCAATAGGTTCAGCATATTTTAACAAGGATACGGATACCACGGTAGAGGATGTATTCCGCCGGGCAGATGATGCCATGTATCAGAGGAAGAAGGAAATGAAGGCGGAGCGAACAGACTGATGATTTATGAAGGCCTCCGGACCTTCGGGGGGCCAAACGGATTAAGGGACAGACTTGAAGGCCTGTCCCTTTTATAATTCATCTTATTTTGGTTTACAGTTACTTGTGATGTTTACGACAGCCGGTATCATATCATCACCGGCAGTGGTTCCGGCATAGCTTCTGATACGGTTGATGAAGGAATCGTGGTCTGCTTCAACATTGATGACAAGCTTCATCTCACGGATCTCTTTGTCAAATACAAGATAAGCTCTGCACTTCTCGATATTGTCCATATTTTCAAGTGACTTTTCAAGGAGTCCCAGATCATAGTATTTACGGCCCTTTGCACCATCTGTCATGACAACACGTCCGCTGTTCTCAAGGAAATCTATACGTCCGTCAAGCATGATTCGTGCAGTGATTCCGGTGTCGTAGAGTTTTCCCTCACGCCATGGATCATTGATGATTTCAACATAATCCACAGGCGGAACATCCTTGATGAAGAGCCTGCCCCAGGCTCCGAAAGGCTTCTTTGAGTAATGGTCATCAAGTATATAAGCCTTAACATGATCGGTTCCGGAAAGCTTTATAAGCTCCTTTCCGGCTTCTGCATTGATCTCGCCTGCTGTGACCTTATAAGCATGAGGATAAACATTCTCAGGCATATGGTACTTTACCTTACGGGCACTGGTTTCAGTGGTGAAGGTATTGAGTATCGCTTCATAACACTCAAGGAAAAGGTTCAGCTGATCTTCGTCGAAACGGTTCTTCCAGAAACGAAGCTCTGTATAGTAGCCCTTTCCGTCTTCATGAACATTCATATGGAACGGAAGAGAATCAAGCTGCAAATGTATAGTGCGGGCAGGCAGACCTCCGATCTCGGGGATGCTGAGTATCTCACCCTGATACTGGAAGAACATCTCACCTTCACGGCTCAGACTTATAGGACTCTGCATCGAATCCATGATCTGCTTTCCGACTCTCTTTAAGAAGGTGTTGGAAGTCTCATGAGGATTGCGCTCTGTTCTGAGATAGTAGGTCTTGAATAGCGGTCCCACAAGTCTTCTCCAGCGTCCGTCTGTTCGTCCCGAATGAATACTGCAGGTGGTTACATCCTTTTCATCTGCAAAGAGACTTACGGCGTAATTGAATGATGTCAGGAAAAGAACATTTTCGGAAACACCGTTAAGCTTGCAGTAGCTCTGGATGAGACGCTTTGAGGTTTTGTCGAAGCGCTTCCGGATGACACCCTTTTCGGCGTGATTAAGGTCATCCTTATCCTTCTTATTGAGGAGAGAACGCTGCAGGGCGTAGCCCTTCATCAGTTCATCGTAGTAGTTCGCACCCTTTCGGAATCCGCCGCCGGATATGAGCTCAAGATCGTCCAGTATGTAATCATAGAAAGTGTATACCTCTTTTTCCACAGGCTTACCTGCGTAAGCACGGTTCACGTCCTCAAGAAGGATGTTCATGCTGATTCCGTCACCCATGATGTGGCTTACATCAAAAAGCATGAATTTTCTTTTCTCTGTTCTGTAAAGACGGATATGGTAGAGCTTGTCGCTGCCATCGTATCTGAAGGCCTGAAGGAGACTGTTCTCTGTTTCGGGCCATTCCGCATCCGTAACATCTATGATCGGTATATCCGGTTCCCAGTCGTCATGCCTGAAAAGGGCAAGATAGTGCGTTTCGGGATCCGGCCTTATGATACCCTTTAAGGCAGGGTGGGCGTTTATGGTCTCAGTTATGGCTGCTTTCATTCTGTCAAGATCGATGGAGGGATCCAGTTCAAATGTAAAAGGCAGGTTTCCTGTGGTATTACCCGGGATGACATAGCTGAAGTACATCATCATGCCGGTGAGAGGATACTTATCCTGATAAGGATGTACCTCCATGCCCTTTGTCACACCGAGGAAAGCATCAAGCTTCTCAATAGTGCTGTATGTGAGAAGATCGTTGTAGCTGATTATCTTGCCAAGCTGAGTCTCAACCTCCTCCACAAGCTGTATGCATGCCATGGAATCCATACCGGCAGAGAAAAGGTCTGTAGTTATGCCTATACTGTCGTTGTCGATAAGTCCGGAGATGATCTCAAGGAGTTTCTCCTGATTCTCATTTCTGGGCTTAATGATGACATCCTTCCGGTTTTCGGCTGATTCACGCTCGTCTTTGACCTTGCTTCTGATGATTTTCTTTGAAGAGGTCTTCTCGAATGGCTTGTTTCTGATGACGACCTGCGAGATTCTTGCGAATGTCGGAAGATCCTTATTGTGTGTGGCTACGATTTCATCAATTGCTGACTTAAGATCCCTTATGCCTAAGCTGTCAGCGTATTCGAAGTTTGGATACACTTCGGCTATGATCTTGTCATTCTCCCCGAGTGCCACGATATCCGTAATGAGAGAATCTCCGTCAAAAAGATTTTCGATAGTCTCCGGTGAAACATTCTCACCGTTGGATAGTATGATGAGATTCTTCTTTCGTCCTGTAAGATAAAGGAAATTATCCTCGTCTATACGCGCCAGATCTCCGGTTTTCAGCCATCCGTCTTCTGTAAATGCTTCCTTTGTACTTTCGGGATCCTTGTAGTATCCCATCATGACAGATGGACCCTTGACCTGAAGTTCTCCGTTTACGATACGGGTCTGACAGTTTCTTACGATAAATCCTACGCTGGCACGCTTTTCCGGACGGTCATAATCAGGAACGGCGATCTTGGGTGAAACTTCAGACATTCCGTAACCCTGTCCTATGACAATGTTAAAGTCATGGAGGGAATCGGCAAGCTCCGGTGCGAGATATCCGCCTCCGCTTATAAGCTTGTACAGTCTGTTTCCGAGAACTTCCTCACGGACCGAAGCTATGGACCATTCAGGGTGCTGCTTTCTGGTCAACTGAAGACGGTTGTTTATGAGCTTCAGCATCATCGGAACCATTCTTATATATGTAGGACGGAAGAGCCTGATCTCCTTGAACATTTTTTGAAGAGAGCTTGATAAAGCAAGTGTAGAGCCGTATCTCATGAGGCAGAAAACGTCTCCGTTCATGCAGTAAACATGATGTATGGGAAGTACATTGAGAACTACCTCACTATACTGGTCACCGAGATCGTCATTGCAGAAAACATTGTCTATAAGATTTGAATTGGAGAGCATGACACCCTTGGGATCACCTGTGGTGCCGGATGTGAAGAGGATGATAGCGCAGTCTGAAGCCGAGGAGCTGTCGACAAATCCCTCACCGCTGTACGACTTGCGGATAGATGAAACGCTGTTCTGATCCTTTATATTCTGGATACATATATACTGCCTGACCGATGAGCCCTGTTCCTTAATATAAGAAACCTGAGAAATATTATCGAAGTCATAGAAAAGGATGTCTATATCGGCATTGTTCACATTTCTCTGAAGGTCTGACGCGGACAGCTGAACATCAAGAGGAACGCATACTCCGCCGGCGCCGTTAACGCCAAAGAGGGCGGCAAGATAATTAAAACCGACTTTTCCATAGAAACCTGCATGAAGGGTATGACCGAGAGTGCGCTGTACCTGAGCTGCCCATTCGCCGATTTTTTTGGATTCAACGGCCAGTTCTTTATAGCTTCTCTCATAGATAGTGTCATCATGAGCCCATGTAAGGAAAATCTTATCACCGAAGACTCTGCCTGCATTTTCCAAAAGCTGATAGAGGCTGTGTGTTTCTTCAAATCTTACTTCCGGATGACCTGCGTTATCGATCACGATATGCTCATTACTAAAATTCATTGTAAACTCCTTTTTTGAAAAATGGGGAGGTTTTCTTTATGCTTTTGTTTTTGTGAATTTTGAGTGTGCGTTCTGTGAGTTATTAAATAAATAGGTCGGATCAGTGCATAAATGAACACTATATCATATTAATGTTCAGAAAGACCTCTTGTATGAGATTATATCAAATATTTTAACTAATAAACCTGTCAAAATAACCAATAAATTTAATCCTGGCAGGGTGACTGGAGACATTAAGCACAAAGCTATTATATTAAATATAAATAGGTTTCATGAAGCAGGTTTTCATAAGCTTATTAATTTTTATAAAAAGTTCAGCTTTTATTATTTTACACATAATTATCCGTTATATCACATTTCCGAGCTAAAGCGTTTATAATGAAATACGGTGTTGTTATTTATTAAAAATCCATAGGGAGGGCTATGTATGTCACAACGCACAGATATACACAAAATACTTATTATCGGTTCAGGACCTATAGTCATAGGTCAGGCCTGTGAGTTCGACTATTCCGGAACTCAGGCCTGTAAGGCACTGAGAAGCCTTGGCTACGAGATCGTTCTGGTGAATTCCAATCCTGCCACCATCATGACGGATCCTGAGATGGCGGATATCACATACATTGAACCGCTTAACGTAAGACGTGTAGAGGAGATCATAGCAAAGGAGCGGCCGGATGCCCTTTTGCCGAATCTCGGAGGACAGTCCGGACTTAATCTCTGTTCAGAACTTTATAAGGAAGGAGTTCTGGACAAGTATGGTGTGAAGGTCATAGGTGTACAGGTTGATGCCATCGAACGTGGAGAGGATCGTATCGAGTTCAAGGAGACCATGAACAGGCTTGGTGTCCAGATGGCCAGAAGTGAAGTTGCCTACAGTGTGGATGAAGCACTGAAAATAGCAGACGAACTGGGTTATCCTGTGGTTCTTCGTCCTGCCTATACCATGGGCGGCGCAGGCGGAGGACTTGTATATAACAAGGACGAGCTCAGAACGGTGTGTGCAAGAGGTCTTCAGGCAAGTCTTATCCATCAGGTACTTGTAGAGGAATCTATCCTCGGATGGGAAGAACTGGAGCTTGAGGTTGTCCGCGATAAGGATAACAACATGATCACCATCTGCTTTATAGAAAATGTGGATCCCGTGGGCATTCATACCGGTGATTCCTTCTGTACCGCACCCTTCCTTACCATCTCGAAGGAGCTTCAGGATGAGCTTCAGAGACAGGCTTATAAGATCGTAGAGCATATCGGAGTCATAGGCGGTACCAATGTTCAGTTCGCTCATGACCCGGTTTCGGACCGTATAGTTGTAATAGAGATAAATCCCCGTACATCCAGATCTTCAGCCCTTGCTTCAAAGGCAACAGGCTTCCCTATAGCTCTTGTTTCGGCAAAACTTGCAACAGGTCTCACCTTAAAGGAGCTGCCCTGCGGCAAGTACGGAACTCTCGATAAGTACGTACCGGACGGGGATTATGTGGTTGTAAAGTTTGCCCGCTGGGCTTTTGAAAAGTTCAAAGGCGTGGAAGACAAGCTTGGAACCCAGATGCGTGCCGTAGGTGAGGTCATGAGTATCGGAAAGACCTATAAAGAGGCCTTCCAGAAAGCGATACGTTCACTGGAAAAGGATCGTTTCGGTCTTGGATACGTAAAGAATTTCCATGAGCTTTCAAAGGAAGAGCTTCTTAAGGCACTGATTACTCCTTCAAGTGAGAGACATTTCATCATGTATGAAGCACTTCGCAAGGGTGCCACAGTGGATGAGATTTTTGAGCTCACGAAGGTAAAGAAGTATTTCATAGAAGAGATGAAGGAGCTTGTTGAGGAAGAAGAGAAGCTTCTTTCCTGCAAGGGATCCCTGCCTTCTGATGAGGCTCTTATTCAGGCAAAGAAAGACGGTTTCTCCGACAAGTATCTCGCAAAGATCCTTGGTTTATCAGAAGATGATGTCCGCCTGAGACGTGAGGAGCTGGGCATTAACGAAAGCTGGGACAGTGTACATGTAAGCGGAACAGAGGACAGCTCCTACTATTACAGTACCTATGCCTTAAATGAGCTTGACAGAGCTGGCGGAGCTGAGACAGGTTGTTCCTGCGGGACTCCTATAGATGGAACTGACAGCAAAACATCTACTCGCTGCGAGGCATCAAAGGAAAACAGCGAAGACTCAAAATCCTCATCCCGACCTAAGGTGATGATCCTTGGTGGCGGTCCCAACCGTATCGGTCAGGGTATCGAGTTCGACTACTGCTGCGTTCATGCTGCACAGTCACTGAAGAAGCTTGGATTTGAAACCATCATCGTAAACTGTAACCCTGAGACTGTTTCCACCGACTATGACACCTCGGATAAGCTCTATTTCGAGCCGCTGACACTGGAGGATGTTCTCAGCATTTACAAGCAGGAAAAGCCTGTTGGCGTTATCGCACAGTTCGGAGGTCAGACACCTCTTAACCTTGCTGACAGCCTTGAAAAGAATGGGGTGAAGATACTGGGAACAACTCCTCATGTTATTGATCTCGCCGAAGACAGAGACCTCTTCAGAGCCATGATGGATAAGCTTGGTATTCCTATGCCTGAGGCCGGTATGGCTACAACAGTTGAAGAGGCTCTCGATAATGCTCACAAGATAGGTTATCCTGTTATGGTTCGTCCTTCCTTTGTTCTGGGCGGACGCGGCATGGAGGTCGTCTACGATGATGAAAGCCTTACTGATTACATGAATGCCGCAATCGGTGTTACACCGGACAGACCTATACTTATTGATCGTTTTCTTAATGAAGCAACGGAATGTGAAGCAGATGCCATCAGTGACGGTACCAATGCTTATGTTCCGGCAGTTATGGAGCACATTGAGCTTGCGGGTATCCACTCAGGTGATTCGGCCTGCATCATACCTTCAAAGCACATCTCCGAAGAGAATCTCGCTACCATAAAGGAGTATACGAGAAAGATAGCAGAGGAGATGCATGTTGTCGGTCTTATGAACATGCAGTATGCGATTGAGAACGGGAAGGTATATGTTATCGAGGCTAATCCGAGAGCTTCCAGAACGGTGCCGCTGGTTTCAAAGGTATGCGGTATCAGAATGGTACCTCTGGCGGTAGACATTATCACAGGCGAACTTACGGGAAGACCTTCACCGGTTCCTTCTCTCACTGAAAAGAAAATCCCTTATTATGGGGTTAAGGAAGCCGTATTCCCATTCAATATGTTCCCGGAGGTAGATCCTGTACTGGGACCTGAGATGCGTTCCACAGGTGAGGTCCTCGGACTTTCGAGGTCCACGGGTGAAGCCTTCTTTAAGGCTCAGGAGGCAGCAAGATCCGAGCTTCCGCTTGAAGGAACAGTGCTTATCTCACTTAACACAAGAGACCATAAGCATGCGGCTGAGATAGCTAAGCTCTATCATGAGGCCGGATTCAGTATAATTGCAACCGGACAGACACATGCGCTTATTACCGAGGCGGGAATACCTGCTGAAAAGGTGAAGAAGCTTTACGAGGGAAGACCTAATATCCTTGACCTGATGACAAACGGAAAGATCGATCTTGTCATCAACTCACCTATCGGAAAGGACAGCATTCATGATGACAGTTATCTGAGAAAGGCAGCAATCAAGGGTAAGATTCCATATATCACCACCATTGCAGCCGCCAGAGCAGCGGCAGAGGGTATAGCCTATGTGAAGTCACACGGAGATGCCCATATCATGTCGCTTCAGGAGTGGCATGCAGATATAGTTTAAAAAAACGGTTCCGGCAAAACACCGGAACCGTTTCTTGCAAATTTAAATATGAGTTTTATGCCGCATTATCAAGCTCTACATCTCTGCCTCTGGACATTGCGGCAACTACACCGGAAAGGGCGATAAGGGCAATAAGGTTAGGTACTACCATGATGCCGTTCAGGAGATCCTGAAGATTCCATACCAGTTCAACCTTGAGAAGAGATCCGATGAAGATGAATACCACATCAAGGAGAGCAAATGGGATAACTGCCTTCTTGCCAAAAAGATAAGTGATATTCTGTCTTGCGAACAGGAACCATCCGATAATGGTTGAAAATGCGAAGAACAGGAGACAGATGGCAACGAACATAGGTCCGAAGCTGCCGAAGCCTGTTGAGAATGCAAGCTGTGCAACGGGAGTACCTGTGATGCTTCCTGCATAAGGA
This sequence comes from Lachnospiraceae bacterium, assembly GCA_015057945.1. Lineage (GTDB taxonomy): Bacteria > Bacillota > Clostridia > Lachnospirales > Lachnospiraceae > Oribacterium. The sequence goes on from SVDD01000014.1 coordinate 38,061, forward strand.
ACATCAGCTCCCAGCACACCGGAGGAAAGGATAACAAGCGCTGTAAGCGTAAGTACAATGAAAGTATCGATAAATACTCCTATCATGGCCACTTCACCCTGCTCCTGAGGATTTTTTACCTTCGCAAGAGCATGAGCATGAGGGGTTGAACCCATACCGGCTTCGTTGGAGAAGAGACCGCGGGCAACGCCGAGACGAAGTGCCTGACGAACAGTGATACCTGCACCTGCACCTGCAACAGCCTGAGGAGTGAATGCACCGGTAAAGATCGATACTATAGCCGGTACGAGGTTGGCATGATTGATGATAATGATGATGACTGAAGCTACGATATAGAGAGCAGCCATGAATGGAACCACCTTCTCAGTGAAGGATGCTATACGGCTGATTCCTCCTACAAAAATGAATGCAGAAATAATGGCCACGAAGATGCCTACAAGCCACTTTGGTGTTCCAAAAGCTGTATAGAAAGCATCACTTATAGAGTTAGACTGAACCATATTTCCCATGATTCCCAGTGAGAGGATGATCATTATGGCAAAGAATGCAGCAAGAAGCTTTCCCGACTGTCCCTTAAATGCTTTTGTGATGTAGTAAACAGGGCCTCCGATCACTTCACCGTGCTCATCCTTTGTCTTTGTCTTCTGAGCAAGAACAGCCTCGCCGTAGATAGTTGCCATACCAAAGAAGGCAGCAATCCACATCCAGAAGATGGCTCCGGGACCACCGCCTACGAGAGCGGTTGCACAGCCTGCGATATTTCCGGTTCCTACCTGTGCTGCGATAGCAGTGGCAAGGGCCTGGAAAGAACTCATGCCGTCGCTGCCTGAAGCTTCACCCTTTAATGAAAAGCTTCCGAATACTCTGTTCCATGCGTGGGGGAATCTTCTGACCTGTACGAAACCTGTACGGATTGAGAAATAAATACCGCTTCCAACCAGAAGAAAAAGAAGGATAAACCAAACTTTGTCATCCAAAAGTGAAACTATGCTGTTTAATGTGTCCATAACTCATACTCCCTCTTAAAAAATCACTCGCAGAGGTTAATAGTGAAGAAGGAATATGACTGAACTTCGGGAAAAACTATAGAAACATAAACGGAATAAATACATCAGGGCTTTAACTTGATAAAGTGGTCTGACAAAATAAAGAGGTACACCAAAGTACCTATAGATATAAGATTTTGATATCTAATGCAATATTTTCTCTGTCCTTTTGCCTGAGAGATTGGGGCAGGATAATGACTTATCCGGGACCTTTGCACCTTCGGCACTCAATAAAGAGTTTCTCCAGAGTTCACTCCGTTATTAGTCTCCGTCTGTTACAGACTCCTGAGAGTTTTACTCCTTCGGCAGGCAGGTACTTATGTGAAAAACATGATTGTTTTTCGAAGGTACCGGATATACAGGAATAACAAAGAGATTCCTGTAAAATATCGCAAACCACTTTTCTAATAACTTCTACGTATATATTATGCCTGCTTAGCGTATCATCGCTAAAACCCAGCGTCAAGGAAGAAAAAAGTGCTATTACCAAAGGGTATAAAAGAGGAGGGACTATGCCCGAAAATATAACGTGCAGTTATAAATGACGGTGCATCCGGTACAAAAAAGTGCAGATGTCAGAGGTAATTACTCTCTAACAACTACACTTTTATGGTACTAAGAGCTCCCGTACAAAAAAAGACCTGTTTGAATGCAATTTACTGCATTCAAATGGCCTTCTCTTTCTTTTTCATTTCCTTTTTCTTGTCATACATACGAACATCGGCTATATCGAAAAGCTGCGTGAAATGCATGTTTTCAGGTGAGGTTTCAGGATCAAAGTCCGCTATTCCGTAAGCAACGGATATTCTGTCCTCCACAGGAATATCAGAGGCATTTTTTTCAAACATCTCATGCTCGATGTTATCAAGTATGCTGTAACGCTTGTTATAATCGTCATTGTCATACAGGAATACAACAAACTCGTCACCACCGATACGGAAGAAAGGACTGTGGACGAAATTCTTTCGGAAACAGTAGCAGCAGTTTATGATGTACTTGTCTCCATAGTTGTGCCCGTAGACATCATTGATCTTTTTCAGATTGTTCACATCGAAGATTATTATGGAGAAAGGTTTGCTTCTGTTCTGCATAATGCGTTCTGCATTGATCAGATACTCCTGATAGGCAAGCTTGTTCTTCGCGCCTGTAAGAGCATCCCTGTATGCAAGGACTTTCATCTGCTCAACATATTCCTTCAGAACCTGGGCATTTTTGGTAAAGCTCAGGGTCAGATCACCGATCTCATCATTGGATTCAGGTTCCATACTAAGGTCCAGATTACCTTCTGCAATTGCCGAGGCATAGTCCTTAAGCTTGTGTATAGGTTTTACGATACGCTGTACCATGGTCATAGTCAGTGAAAAGAATACTGTTGCAATTATGACGGATGCGGATATGATACGCATCATAAGCTCTACACGTTCTGCATCGATGGACTCGGTCGGAGCTGATATGACCAGCTTCATGTTGTTTTTTAAAGTATGCCAGGCGAGCCTGTAAGCTGTATTTGATTCCGGAAAGCTAAAATCTACAAGCTTATCATTGTGATTCTCTGTACGTATGCGCTGGGTTATACTGCTTATTTCGGGGCTGAGTGATGCAAAATTGGTACCGGCTGTATAATTTCGGTGATATACCACGTGGCCCTTGTTATCAAGCAGGAAGGCAATGCTTCCGTCATAAGGCATGATGTTGTCCAGGTATTCTGTTATATATGTGAAATCAATGTCCATTCCCACTACGCCGATAAACATATCATCCTTATACATGGGTTTAATATAAGAAATAATATAGCGCTGATAGACTTCATCATAATGGGGTTTCAGCCACAGATCTGTTCCGGCATCACGGGCCTGATAATACCAGCTGACTTTACTGTCCTCAACATCATACTGCTGAATATCCGGAAAATCTTGCCTCACAAAATTCTCATCACTTGCCGGTCTGTAATAATAAATATTTGAATCATCGGAAGAAATCTCAGGATTAAGAAGGATACCATAGGAAAAAACGATATCGTCTGTGCCTGATATTATATTAAAGACCTTATCGAGATCATCGAGATATCTCTTTCTGAACTCGGGATTCTTTAAGTCGTGCCAGTCATTCAGTTTTGAAATGGCATAGGACGAGCTTTTGTCGGCATTCTGGATTATGGTCTGCAGCTTATTGTTCAAATTGCCGGCAGCATCAAGGGCGGTGGCATTCATGATCTTTGTGGAATTCGTATCCAGTATGGAAACAGATGTGCTGATACCTACACCGCCTATGACCATGGTAGTAAAGAAAATACAGGTGAGGATCAAAGCGGCGAACTTTGTCTGAATCGAAATGTATGGTTCGCGTAAATAATTCATATGATCCTCCTTTCAAAAAATACTGATTTATTAACAACTGGAACGTAATAATTTTCATGCCTATTATACTATTTATTTATTTTATAGCAATATTTAAAATAACATATTATTTTTTGCGTTTTAATTTAGATACACATATCATGCCTGTTTTTACCTAACAATAGTTAAAAAATTATAGAAAAGAAATATATTTAATTACTATTACAAAGATACTAAGAATTTATATTTTTTATTCTATCTTATGACTTTTGATAAAAAAATAGCTAAAATATATTTTGTATATAAAAATTTGCATAAGATAATGTGGATATTTTGCAGAGTATTTTACATTATCGTAAACCACATAACTGGATGGAGGGGAATATGTTTGTTGTTTTGTTTTTATTTATCATCATGATAGCAGCGGCGATATCAACACTGGTCATCGTTCCGCAAGGCTTTGCTTATGTGACCGAGGTGCTGGGTAAATATCATTCAACCTGGTATGCAGGCCCCCACTTACGTATTCCTTTCTTTGAAAGAGTGGCAAGGCGGGTAAATGTCAAGGAACAGGTGGGGGATTTTGCCGCCATTGAAGCCATTACAAAGGATAATGTCATGCTTCAGGTTGACAGCGTTGTTTTCTATAAGGTAAGAGAAAATGATGACAATCCCAAGAAGTATGCTTATGGAGTGACAAACCCCGAGAAGGCCATCGAGCTTCTTGCCGCAACGACACTCAGAAACGTTGTTGGTGAAATGACTCTCGATGAGGCACTTACCTCCAGAGAAAGAATCAACGGTACCATGAGAACCGTGCTTGATGAGGCAACAGATGACTGGGGTGTTCTTGTAAGAAGAGTGGAGATCAAGTCACTTACTCCCAATGCTGATGTACGTCAGGCCATGGAGAAACAGGTTACCGCCGAGAGAAACAAGAGAGCTGAGATCCTTGAGGCAGAAGGACACAAGCAGTCCGATATCCTTAAAGCAGAGGGCCATAAAGAAGCACTCATTCTGGATGCAGAGGCTGATAAGCGTAAGCGCATCCTTGAAGCAGAGGCAGAGAAGCAGGCACTTATCGATAAGGCATCCGGAAGAGCAGAGGCTATCCGTCAGATACAGCAGGCAACAGCCGACGGTATCCGTATGATTAGAGAATCAGGAGCCGATGATGCAGTCATCAAGCTTAAGAGCCTTGAAACACTTGAGAAGGTGGCTGATGGTAATTCCACAAAGATATTCATTCCGTCTGATCTTACAAAGGTGGCTTCTCTTGCGTCAGTGGCTGCAGAGACATTTGAAACCTCCAAGGAAAAGGCCGGTGTCAAGGCTCCGGTTTCCGAAGAGACAGTTGACATTCATAAGGAACCCGGCTTCCTTGAAAGAGCCGGAAAATGATGTACTGTATCAGCTATATGATGGCGTATTCCGAAAGAAAAGATTAGATGTATGAAAAAACCGGTAGAGCAAATCGCTCTACCGGTTTTTTTGAGAAAGCTAAAAAGCAGATGTTGTGCTATCGCTAACACGCATTTGGCATCCGACGGAATGGAGTAAGGCATATACCCATGCCAGATTCTTCATAAATATCAGACGCAGGTATATCCGCCGTCAACAGGAATCATTACGCCGTTTACATAACCTGATGCCTTTGATGCAAGGAAGAGGGCAGTAGTATCAAGCTCGCCTTCCTTTCCGTAACGCTCCATAGGAATAGAAGCCTTTGCATACTCCTTGAACCACTCTGAATCAAGAGTTTCCTTTGTGAGCGGTGTCCAGAAATATCCGGGACAGATGGCATTGACAGTGATGCCCAGCTTGCCCCACTCTGCAGCAAGAGCTCTGGTGAGGTTTACCACACCGCCCTTTGCGGCATGATAAGGACTTGCGGGAGCAATCTTGTTACCGACGAGACCGTACATGGAAGCAATGTTGATGATACGGCCGTAGCCTGCAGGAATCATGGCCTTCTTTGCAGCTGCGCGGGCAACCTTGAAAGTGCCGAAGAGATCAATGTTGATTTCAGATGAGAACTGATCATCTGTAATGTCCTCTGCCGGAGCGACAGCACCTGTGCCTGCATTGTTGATAACGATGTCGATACGTCCGAATTTCTCGAGAACCTTGTCGACCAAAGCTTCAACCGCATCTGTATCTGTAATGTCACAGCGGATAGGTAATGTCTCCACACCGAACTCTTCAGTGAGCTCCTTTGCAACGGCCTCGATCTTTTCCTGACGACGGGCAACGGGAATTATAGTTGCGCCCTGATTTGCGAGAGCCTTGGCCATCTGAACTCCAAGACCTGTTGAGCAGCCGGTGACTATAGCTACTTGACCCTTTAAGTCAAAATACTCTTTCATTTTTCCAACCTCTTTCCTGTCAGTAACTGACTTTTGTTTTTCATTGATTATGATTATACCCTGTCAATCAAAATCGGTCAATTTTTATAAAATTTTAACAGGCATAAGAAAAGAATTGGATGATTTTACGATACTGCCATATAGAAGTATTAATCCGGATACAGCACGTATACTTCGGAGCTAAATCTGGAAGTACCCGGTAAATTCATTCCTGCTAAGTATATCTTCAAGGGTGTGGTTAATGTTTCTGAAGTGATTTATAAGCTCATCCTCCAGTGCCGCCCGGTCCCCTTTTTCGATGGCATCCACCATGCGGTCATGCTGAAGTACTACATTCAGACTGTCATCATAGCGCTGCTTATCACTGCGTTCTACCCCCAGTGCGAGACGACGTGCCCTTATATAATGAATGTCGTATCTGCCTGTGTGTCCCTGAACAAACTCCTTATTTTCCAGATGGTAGAAAAAATCATGGAACTGGGTGTCGGCTTCCGTCAGCTTCTCAAGCTCATTGAATGAAAGCATGTTTTTCTGGTCACGTACCATACCTCTTAAAAGGGGAACCAGAGGTCCTAAAAGATCTGCATCAAATGCATCAAGAACGATTCTCGTTTCAAGAACTTCTCTTAAATATCTTACCTGCTTTACTTCATTTAAATCTATACGGCTCACGAAGCTTCCGCGCTGGGGCTGCGAATCCAGGGCACCTTCAACATTAAGTCTTCTTACAGCCTCTCTTACAGGAATACGGCTGCAGTTGAACTGCTCCGCAAGTCCAAGCTCACTCAGCTTGATTCCCGGCTTTAATTCAAGGGTGGCTATCTTATTCCAGAGAAAATAATGTATCTCGTCAGGAAGCTTTGGGGCTTCGATAGCTGTTTCTTTGTTTTCAATATTGGATGTTTCCATATCTGCCTCTTAATCTGGTATACATATATATGATAAACATAAAATAAAAACCATTATAAATCAAGTGACCTTTGATGTTTTTATAAAGTGGTATACAGATATTGAGATGCATGAATCCATATTTTCATACATCAAGGACAGATGATTTAAAAGCACATTCCATCCTTGGATAATTTGCGCATATAAAGCCGCTGCGAAATATTGTACTATTTTCCCTAAATAACATCCTGTTCCGACGGGAAAATAATGCAAAAAATGCAAAAAACAGGATTGACATAAGTGGAAAATAGAATTAACATTAGCATCGTAAAAACTGGTATACACTTTAAACGAGCACATTAATCTTTAAAAGCGTATTATAAAAGGAGAATGCATTATGGAAATGACATTTCGTTGGTATGGATCAAAATTTGATTCAGTAACATTAAAGCAGATTCGCCAGATTCCGGGCGTAACAGGTGTTATCACAACTCTCTACGACACAACACCGGGAGAGGTGTGGTCACAGGAAAGAATACATGCATTAAAGGAAGAGGTTGAGGCTGCCGGACTCCACATCAGCGGTATCGAGTCTGTAAATGTCTGCGATTCCATAAAGGTCGGCGACAAGGACCGCGACATGTATATCGAGAATTACATCCAGACTCTTGAGAATCTCGGTAAGGAAGACATTCACCTTGTATGCTATAACTTCATGCCTGTATTTGACTGGACCAGAACAGAGCTTGCAAGAGAGAATGCGGATGGCTCAACAGGTCTTGCATATAATCAAAAGGCAATCGATGCCATCAATCCCGATGATCTCGCAGCATCCATGGAGAAGATGTCACAGGGAACAGTTCTTCCGGGCTGGGAGCCAGAGCGTATGGCAAAGATCAATGATCTCTTCGCTATGTACAAGGATGTAGACGGTGAGAAGCTTTTCGAAAATCTTGTTTATTTCCTTAAGGCTATCATGCCTGTATGTAACAAGTATGACATCAAGATGGCTATCCACCCTGATGATCCGGCATGGTCTGTATTCGGTCTTACAAGAATCATCAATTCAGAGGAGAACATCCTTCGTCTTATGAAGGCAGTTGATGATGTTCACAACGGTGTGACATTCTGTTCAGGTTCATACGGCACAAACCTTGAGAACGACCTTCCTCACATGATCCGTGTACTTAAGGGCCGTATCCACTTCGCTCATGTGCGTAACCTGAGATTCAATGATACTTCCCGTGAGAACTACGATTTCCAGGAGGCCTGCCACATTTCAAGCGATGGAAACTTCGATATGTACGAGATCGTTCGTGCACTTTACGAAACAGGCTTCGACGGTCCTATCAGACCTGACCACGGACGTAACATCTGGGACGAGGTAGGGAAGCCTGGTGTAATGCCGGGATACGGACTTTACGACAGAGCCCTTGGTGCAACTTACATCCAGGGCCTTTGGGAAGCTATCGAGAAGAGCGAAAAGAGACTGGGAGGAAACTGATATGCGTTTAACACTTGATGGATTAAAGGATAAGGAAGCTTGGAAGCAGGCCGGAGTTCAGCTTCCTCAGTATGATATAGCTTCAGTTAAAGAGAATACAAAGAAGTCACCTGTTTGGGCACACTTCGGAATCGGAAACATTTTCCGTATCTTCATCGGCGGAATCGCAGACACCCTCATTGAGAAGGGCGAACTTCAGAAGGGAATCACCTGCGTTGAGACCTTTGATTTCGATGTAGTTGACAAGATTTATGAGCCTTATGACAACCTGGTACTTGGAGTTACACTCAAGGCAGACGGTTCTACAGAGAAGAGAGTCATCGGTTCTCTCACAGAGGCCGTTAAGGCACAGTCACAGGTTCCTGAGGATTGGAACCGTCTCAAGGAGATCTTCACTAATCCTGAATTCCAGATGGCAAGCTTTACCATAACAGAGAAGGGCTATGCACTTAAGAATGCTTCAGGTGAGTATTTCCCGTTTGTACAGGCAGACATCGACAACGGTCCTGAGAAGCCGGGTGCAGCCATGGCCATCGTTACAGCTCTTCTTTTCGAACGTTTTAAGGCAGGAAAGTATCCTGTAGCCATCGTAAGCTGCGACAACTGCTCACATAATGGCGAGAAGCTTATGAATTCTATCGTTACCATGGCGGAAGAGTGGTCAAAGAAGGGATTTGTTCCTGCAGAATTCATTGATTATCTTAAGGATGAATCAAAGGTGGCCTTCCCATGGTCAATGATCGACAAGATCACACCGAGACCCGCAGAGTCTGTTGAAGCTGAGCTTGAGAAGCTCGGTATCGAGGATATGGCCCCTGTAGTTACATCAAAGCATACCTTTATCGCACCTTTCGTTAATGCAGAAGGCCCTCAGTATCTCGTTATCGAGGACAAGTTCCCTAACGGACGTCCTGCTCTTGAAAAGGCCGGCGTATACCTGACAGACAGGGAAACTGTAAACAAGGTTGAGCGTATGAAGGTTACTACCTGCCTCAACCCTCTTCATACAGCACTTGCTGTTTACGGATGTGTTCTCGGCTATAACCTTATAGCAGACGAGATGAAGGACAAGGAGCTCAGAGAGCTTGTTCACCGCATCGGACCTGTAGAGGGCATGCCTGTAGTTACTGACCCGGGAATCCTTTCACCTGAGACCTTCGTTAATGAAGTAATAAATGAAAGAATCCCGAATCCTTTCATGCCGGATACACCACAGCGTATCGCAACAGATACATCACAGAAGGTGGGAATCCGTTACGGAGAGACCATCAAGAGCTATGTAGCAAAATACGGTGATGCAAAGAAGCTTGAGGCTATTCCTCTTGCCATCGCAGGCTGGCTCAGATATCTCCTTGGTGTAAATGACCAGGGTGAGGCATTTGAACGCTCATCAGACCCTATGCTTGAGTCTCTTACAGAGGCTGTTAAGGGCATCGAGCTTGGCAAGCCTGAAACTGTAGGCGATAAATTGAAGCCTATCCTTTCCAATGAAAACATCTTTGGCTCAGACCTCTATGCAGTCGGCCTCGGAGAGAAAATCGAAGAGCTCTTCAAGGAGGAGATCGCAGGAAAGGGTGCTGTAAGAGCTACTCTTGTAAAGTATCTTGGCTGATATGTCTCATGGCAGAGATACCATGAGAAAATCTTCAAAGGATTGCTTTTAACTGTACCTTCTTTCGATTGCGATTATAAATAGGATTAAAATCCGGCAATTATCGTTTTTGAAGTTTATGAAAGGCTATACTTACGGTATTATTAGATACTGTAGGTATAGCCTTATCTATAAAAGCCTGTTCCTTTTCTTAGGATAGCTTTACACATATAAGGCGCCTTCAAATCACTCTAAGAAAAGAGAAAGAATATGCGTATTATTTTTGCTACACATAATAAGAACAAAATAACAGAAGTACGGCAGATACTTGGAGAAGTGGCAAGCGATATAGTTGCCAAGAGCGAGCTCGGTATAGATTTTGAGCCTGTGGAAACGGGAAAGACATTTGCCGACAATGCAGAGCTCAAGGCATCAGGCATCAGAAGCTATATGCTGGCGCACGGAATGCTTAAGGACGATGATATCATCATGTCTGACGATTCCGGGCTCTGTGTTAATTACATGTTCGGACTTCCAGGAATCTACAGTGCGAGATATCTGGGAGAAGAAACTTCTTATGAAGAAAAGAATGCCAGGATCATACATGAACTGAGATTTGCAAAGGGAGAGGAGCGCGCAGCCCACTTCACCTGCAATATCTGTGCTGTATTCGCCGATGGTAGAGTATTTCATACCGAAGGACTCTTTGAAGGGCTGATAGCAGAGGAGCCTAAGGGACAGAATGGCTTCGGCTATGATCCTATACTGTATCTTCCGGAATACGGAAAGACTTCAGCTGAGCTCACTGCCGAGGAAAAGAACAGCATGTCCCATAGAGGAAAGGCTCTGAGAGCCATGAGAGATCTTCTCAGGAAGGTCTTTGAAGAAGATAAGAAAAAGGGAATAAACCAGGCGGCGTTCCCCGAGAATAAGGAGGACAGCGGACTTGTCCGCCCCTTTCAGACAATCCTTGTCGTAAGTGATTCTCATCATAAGGACGACAATCTGAAGGATGTACTCAGCCGTCTTGGAATGATTGATTTCCTGATTCATCTCGGTGATGCTGAGGGAACAGAAGGCATGATCCAGCAGTATGCAGGGGACGGTGTAAAGTGTTACTTTGTGCAGGGAAACAATGACTTTTTCACAGATCTCCCAAGAGATATAGTGGCAGAATTCGGAATGCACAGATGTTTCATGACTCACGGCCACTATTACGGAGTGAACTTCGACCTTACAGAGCTTGCTGAAGAAGCAAAGGCCCGGGGCTGTGATGTTGCTATGTTCGGGCATACCCATAAGCCCTACATGAAGGTGATTAACGGCGTGACTTGTATAAATCCGGGTTCTATAAGCTTCCCAAGACAACCGGACCGCCGTCCATCCTATTTGGTCATAGATATAAGTGAAGAAGGGGAGTTCTCATACCATCAGGTATATCTCGACAGGGGCCGGGATTAGGCTCCTCCGAAAGATTTCCTGTTATTTTTGTAAACCGGTTTTGTTCTTTGCAAATCGGACGTATTTGTACTTGTAAGAGAAAAAAATATAATATATAATGTAGTGGTGTAAGCGGTTACAGAATCGTTTATGATTTTAAATTGCGTTAAATTGTTATGCAAAGGAGATATGTTATGACACAAGAAGAATTTATGGCAAGACTGGCTGAAATCAAGGTTTGCCCTGTAGTTGTTATCGATGATGTTGAGGATGCTGTTCCTCTTGCAAAGGCTCTTGAGGCAGGAAAGCTTCCTATGGCTGAGGTTACTTTCAGAACACCGGCAGCAGCTGATGCTATCGCACGTATCGCCAAGGAGTGCCCGAATGTTGTGGTTGGTGCCGGTACAGTTATCGATCGTGAGCAGTGCACACGTGCCATCAAGGCAGGTGCTCAGTTCATCGTAGCTCCATCATTCTCTGATGAAGTTGCACAGTGTGCAATCGGACACGGAGTAGCTTATTGCCCTGGTACATGTACTCCTACAGATATAACAAACGCTCTCAGATACAATCTTCCTATGGTAAAGTTCTTCCCTGCTGGAAACTACGGCGGACTTAAGACAATCAAGTCCCTTGCAAGCGTATTCCCACAGATCAAGTTCATGCCTACAGGCGGAGTTAATGTAGATAATGTCAACGAGTATCTTGGATTCGACAAGATCATAAGTGTTGGCGGAACATGGGTATGCAAGAAGGATCTCGTTGCAGCCAAGGACTGGGACGGTATCACAAAGCTTTGTCAGGAAGCTTACGACCTCACACACTGATTTTTTTCTGTCCTGTACCGGGAAACCGGTACGGGACAGTTTTTTATGCGCGATACGGCCTTCAGGCGAATACTTGTATTCATTTGAAGATAAGCGCCTCATCGAGCGGGGGATGAAATCCGCCCTGCTCGATTTAATGTGAAATAAGTCTAAACCGCTTGAAATGGGCCTTTTTTCCTAATAAAATCAAAGAGTAAGGGCATATTAAAAAAATATTTGAAAAAAGTTTGAATTTGTTGTTGACATTCTAAGCGGTATTCGCTAATATAACTGAGTCGCTTGAAGAGAGCAACACACAAAACAAATGAGTCAGTAGCTCAGCTGGATAGAGCAACGGCCTTCTAAGCCGTGGGTCGGGGGTTCGAATCCCTTCTGGCTCATTTCTCTTTCGGAAGAAAGAGGATGACAACAAAGGTTCGCTAACGCGGCCGTAATATGGTGGGTATAGCGTAGTTGGTTATCGCGCCAGATTGTGGTTCTGGAGATCCCGGATTCGAGTTCCGGTACCCACCCTTAGCCAGCAGGCTAAAGTGGGGCTATCGCCAAGCGGTAAGGCACAGGCCTTTGACGCCTGCATTCGTTGGTTCGAATCCAACTGGCCCTGTTTATGAGGCTGTAGCTCAGTCGGTAGAGCACTTGACTTTTAATCAAGTTGTCGCGAGTTCGAATCCCGTCAGCCTCATCTTTTATATTTTTGATTAAGCACGATGTAACGATTGGTTACATCTTTTTTTGTGTCAAAAGAAATATCTATCTGCAAATCCCACAGTCATCATAGAGAATCATATCAGTGCATAGTAGTAAAGGCGTATTCAAGTGATTCATTACACCGGGGTCCGGCACTGATTTTAAACAGGTTGATCAGGCAACTAAAAATAATTAATTTTTTTAAGTTTTTTCATAGATTTAATTTTTGCGAATTGTGTAGTATATTATATTTGCAAAAAGATGGCTGATTATGATTGCATTTTTAATAGGGTAAGAACTATTTTTTTGTGGCTAGATATAAGTGGGTATGGTATATTTAAGCCCTCTTTAAATTACAGAAAACAGGATGAAATATATGTTCAACGATGATGCTTATTTTCGCTTTGGAAATCTAATAGGATATAGAGATTCTTTTACGGATACTGCATTAACAAACGAAAAGCTTGTGGCATTATTGCAGCAGGCTATAAAATCAAGTAATCTTGCTCTGGTATGCTTTGATGACAAGTGCAGGCTGACATACGCCAACGCAAGAGCGTTCGAAACCTTCAACGTCACCAGCAGTGAAAGTCTGGAAAAGGTCTTCTTTAATTGGATTGAGACCCATTCAGAACATATTGAGTATTCAAACTGGTGCCAGGTGTATGAGTCCATTGACGGCGAAAAGGTTTTCGACATCACCTGTCAGCGTATAAAGACTCCTGACGGTAAGCTTCGTAATTCTATATATATTATAGATGAGTGCGCATCCAATGTTTCGGTCAAGGCCGGTATAAGATACAGACAGATGCACGACCCTCTGACAGGCCTCCTGAATCGCGAGGGCTTCTGTCATGTTGTGGAAGAGTATCGTAATATGCATAAGACTGACCGGGGGGCACATTATCTCATTATTACCAATATCCGTGACTTCAAGCTCATAAATCAGATTCACGGGGATAAATTCGGAGATTCCATACTTAAGACTACCGGACGTATCATCAAGTCCCTTTTATATCAAGATGATATCTACGGACGTTTATATGCTGATAAGTTTGCCATTCTGGTTCCGGAAAAAAACTTTGATAAAGCCATGTATCACAGCATGATAAATCTTATCAGAAGTCAGATCACTTCCGATAAGCAGACTCTTCGTCTTCAGGCAGGGGTATACAAAATGGATACCATGCAGGATGATGTAAGCGCCATGTGTGACAGGGCCATGATAGCTCTGAATTCCATAAAATCCGAGAATCCGGTAACATTTGCATTTTACGATCCGGATATGATGAAGCAGGCCATCACTGAGAAGATAGTGGTTTCACGTTTTGAATCTGCTCTCAGGAACGGTGAATTCAGGATTTATCTGCAGCCTCAGATGAACCATCATGAAGAACTGATAGGATGTGAAGCCCTGGTGAGATGGAAGAAGGACGATGATACTGTCATACCTCCAAATGTATTTATACCTGTACTTGAAAAGTCCAACCTTATCAGTCATCTTGATGCGTATGTATGGGAGCTTGCAGCAGTAAAGCTCAGGGAATGGAAACATACAGAATTCAGAGATCTCTATATTTCGGTAAATGTGTCTCCGAGAGACATGGAATTTATGGATGTATATGAAGTTATCTCAGGTCTTGTTAATAAGTATGATATTGATCCTTCAAAGCTTCATCTGGAGATAACTGAGTCAGCAGTTATGCGTAATCCTGAAACTGTAAGCGATATGATACTCAAGCTTAAGGATGATGGTTTCGTAATCGAGATCGATGACTTCGGAAGCGGGTATTCTTCCCTTAATATGCTGAAGGATATAAAGGCTGATGTTGTAAAGATAGACATGGGCTTCCTCCGTAAGTCAGAGAACGAAGACCGAAGCAGGATAATACTTGATTCCGTTATCTATATGGCCAAGCGTCTCGGAATGTATACAGTGACAGAGGGAGTGGAAACAACCAAACAGTTTGAGGAGCTTAGTTCCATGGGCTGTGATGTATACCAGGGATATCTTTACTCAAAGCCTATATCTGTAATGGATTTTGAAAAGAAGTACAGCCGTATTTATAAAAGCGAGAAGATCATCTGAATATAAGGGTCATAAGTATATCCCATCTTTTCTGCACAAATGCGGAAAAAACGCGGCAGTGCAAAGAGCAAAACGATTCGATACCGGTTTTTTTACCGGCGCTGTAATATTAATGGTGGATTATCTTTAGGTCATTTGCTATTATATAAAAGCATTGAACAGAAAGGTAACCCACCTTTTATCATCATAAGGGGTTGTGGCGGAATTGGCAGACGCGCAGGATTTAGGTTCCTGTGTCCATGACGTGAGGGTTCAAGTCCCTTCGACCCCATAATCAAAACAAAGGCGAAAATTGATGTGATTTCTAAAAATCACATCAATTTTCGCCTTTTCTTATAAAGAAAATATAAAACTTTTGAATTGAATTAAAATTTAAGTAGATTTATAAGCTTTTTTTGTGCTATTCTTTTGTCTTGTACGCATTTGGTTGAATTTATTACATTATAAATTTTTTAAATGCCATGTTCCGGAAGTATTTTTTACATAAAAAAGCATTGAACCGGCATGCAGTTTAAAGCGAAGAGTGAGCGCTGAAAAGTATGAAAAAGTTTATAACATTTATGTTTCTTTTTATGATGTCAGTCTTTTCGTCATCAACGGCAATTGCTGCGGGGAGCAATTCCATTACTATTTCACATATTCAAAATTCCAAAAACCAGGCAATCGAAGGCTGGAACATATCGATCTATGAGATAGCGGCTTATGACGCCGGAACATTTACCTACTCCGTAAATAAAAACTATGGGGACTTAATAGATGTAAGTTTCATAACAGAAGAAAAAACAGCCAATGAAATATCTGACAAAGCTCTGGAGATTCAGGAGCACATAAGAAAAAGCGGTGTATCAGCAACAGCTTCTTCTTCATCGGACAAAGACGGAAAAGTATATTTTGAGGATCTTAAAGAGGGGATATATATCATTATCTTTTCCGAAAGAAGCGACTATAATGCTTCACCGAGTCTGATCTCGGTTCCCAGTCTCGAATCTTCATCTGTAACCGTAGAAGCAAAGATCGAAGACATTTCCCATGGCGGCGGAGGCGGAAACGACGGAGGAAATGAAGGCGGAGGCTCCTCATCCAATGAGCCGCCTTCCGATTCGGATATTGAATTCGAAAAGGGAGACGTTCTCGGTGCGGGGCGTGATTTACCTGTACCTGAAAAAAAGATGGTTCTGGGAGCAGGCAGAACACCCCAGACCGGAGATGAAAGCAGGATGAAGCTGTATCTTTACCTTTCAGCCGCTTCAATACTGATACTGATCTCCTGGATGATCATATGGTTTAAAAAATCACGAAGATAAAAGCAAAGAGCTAAGAGCGATAGACAAAAAGCAGTAGATAAAAGTTAAGAGTAGTAGAAGAGAATAGATCGAGTATGGAAAAATTTTACACTGAGTTTAAAGCCTTCTTTAGAAGCAGGTTAAAAAAACAGTTCATGAGTCTGCTGATGGCAACGGTCATACTTTTCCTGAGCGTTACGGGAGCTGCAGAGACATCAATAGCTGCATACAGAGACAATTATATAAACAGTATTTTTGAACGTTATGAAGATGGGGAGCTTTCAAGAGACGAAGCCAGAAGAGAACTTATAAGACATGGCGTGAAGGATTCACCTATATTTGATTTTGATGAGGATTCCGACGGAAATAAGATTTCAACTCAAAGTGATATCCCGGCAAAGCTTGGAGAAGCAGAGCGCAGGCTTGATGAAAAAATCCTGTCCGTCATTGATAAAATAAGCAGCAGTAAGTCCGCCTTTGTTTATGCAAGGCACAGGGACACTATCGAAAATGACGAGGCTGTTATTGAAGATCTTGCCACCAAAAGTGAAGTGCAGAAGGATTCAAAGTCTTCTGATTCAAAGGCAGCGGAAACAAAGAAGGCTACAGCAAGCGAGATAGAGCAGGGAGTCTTTTATTTAGAGGAAGAAACTGATGAGTCTAAAGCGGATTCAGAAAGCAAATCAGAAGAAGCTGACAGTGTTGATAAAGAAATAAGCGTAACAGACGGTGATCCGGAAACTGATGCCATTGACATCAGCGATTATCTGACCATTTCTTCCGTGAAGCGTCTTTCAAATGGAGATCTGGTTGAAGCTTCTGAGTTTGATTCAAATAAAAAGATCAATGTAACACTGTTCTTCTGCATTCCCGGCGAAGACCTTTCCGAGAGTGACAGAAGTGTAGTCTATATGATACCTGAGGGTCTTATAGCTGCCAACGAGGAGAGCGGAAACGTCCGCTCCGACGGAAGATCCATAGGAAGATATGTCCTCAAAGAGGATTCACTCACAATTACTTTTGATAAGAGCTTTGTTAAAAAAGGAAAGGACATAGACGGTGCCTTTTACTTTAAGGCAAAGACCGTGATGGAAAACGAAGATGACATCATGGAAATCGAGCTGGGAGGTCTTGCCGGCAGTATTTCTGTATACAAGGCTCAAACACAGACAGCCATTTCCGATGACGGTAAGGTATCAGTAACTGCATCTTACGGCATTTCTGCGTTTACTGAAAATGTCTCCCTCAAGGTAAGTGCTCTTGAGACTGAGGATATGAAAAATGCAGAGGAAGCCTTCAATGAGCTCCTCGAAGATGAAAATTTATTTGCCAGAAATATTTATACTTATGACATATCTTTTGTAGATGACGAGGGTAATGAAGTAGAACCTGATGGCAATGTCTCCATCAGCATGGAATTTACTGAGCCTGTCGAAACAGAAGAAAATTCTGCAGTTAAGGTTTTTCATATCGAGAACAACGATCTTAATAACATTAAAGATCTTACAGATTCTGAAGAAACTGTTGTTTCCCAGGATGAAGATGGCCAGGTTCAGAAGGTAGAGTTCTCTTCAGAGACATTCTCACCTTATTCAATTGTTGTGACAGTAGGCGATATGAAAGATTTACTTACAGACGTTTCCATCGAAGGCGCCCGTTCAGATGACGGTAATATCTGGGTGGTGAGCAGCGGAGAGACCTACACTCTTAAGCTTGAATTTGAGGAAAACAATAGCTTTCAGTTTCCGGACGATAATGCATGGATGTACTATCAAATTCCCAAAGGGCTGTATCTTGAGGACAAAAAAGATACATTTCGTGGCATAATAGATGGACAATTTGTAATAGATGGAAACACTATCAAAGTTGACTCAAAAAAAGGTACAGTAGCTTTTCAATGGAATACTGAAAGCGATAATTTTAGTAAACTGCAGAGTTCTACTAACAAAAAGATTTATGCAGAACTAACGGGATCTTTCGACAAAAGCAGCGAGAAAGTACTGTTTTCTACCGATGTAATAAGAGAAATAATAATCGATGACTCTAATACGGTCGATGTCGTGAAATCCAGTTCTTACGATTATAACAACAAAAAGATTCACTTTACAGTAACTGCAACATCTAAAGGCATATCAAATAATGTTGAGATAGTAGATACTATCGAAGGAAAGGCTATTAATCTGGATGAAGATTCCATTAAAATATCCGGAGTGTCAAATGAAGCGATAAAAGAAACAAGTGCCAAAGGATTCATCGTATATATCCCAAAAATGAAAAACGGTGAGCAGGCAACAATAACATACACTGCTTCTGTTGATTTTCAGAAAATTGAAAATAGCGGACAGGTTGCTTATGAGGAAACAGGAAACAGCGTTACTGCAAAGATTAATGGAAAACCTGTTGACACAGATAAATGGCATGAAAGCTATATCAGTTTTTCGTCTTTGAAAAAAAGCGGTTCTCTTGACGGCTCTTCAAAAGAAAACATTTCTAATAGTGAAAAAGGATATAGTAAAAATGTTTTATGGACCATAGAGGCAAATAATGAGCGTCTTACACATGTTTCTTATATAAAAGACACCATTGATAAAGACTCCCAAAAAAATATGGAGTATTCAGGAGACGGCATAGATGTTGAACTCACCGATGTAAACGGAAATATAAAGACACTATCCATACCTTGGGCAAATCTAACATGGAATGGTAAATATAGCTGGACTTGGAACACACCTAAATATGATGTGAACGATCCTTACTACAAAGCTTCCTACAAAGTAACTTATAAGACCAGTGTCCAGATGCAGGATCGATATTCTGATTTAGATGTTATAAATCATGCCGAAACTGACCATCACGGATCAGTTTCCGAAAAAATAAATATTGCATCTCCTAAAGATAACTCTGTTAAGGCATCAAAACACGCTTCAGCAGTTACTGCTGAGGAAGTTCTCTGGACCATAAATATCAATGTTCCTGCAACGGGCATCGATGAACTTATTGTCGTAGATACACTTCCAAATACCTGGATAGACAAAGCATATTACGATGAATTTGAAAAGATCGAAGAAGTTACTGGTCTAATGGGCAAGGAATACTACGAACTAACTTCTACCACAGGTAGTTTTACATTAACCTTTTATAAAGATAACGATAAAGCCAAAGATAAGACAAACGAAGGGCTTAATGCGACAAGCTCAGAAAGAACTATTAACATTATTTATAAAACTAAAAACAATAAATACTGGTTAGATTATGCAAAAACATCTGAAGCTTGGCGAATGGAACATAAAAATGAAGCTAAAGTAAACGGTTACTCGGTATATGCATCCGCATTCCCTTCAACAGAGGCTCTGAAGAAATCCGGAAAGTATATTTATACAAACTATCCTGGAAAGATAATATACCAGTACGATCTGACACTTTCAGGCGTTACACACGATGGTATTACTATTGATGACCAGTTTGATACCAATGTTTTATCCTTTTTTGATTTTAAAGTAGAAGATGGTTATTTCGGCACAGAAGCTCTTATCTATGGTGGCAATTATAGGGACGCAGTGTGGGATATTACAAATGAGCATGGAGAAAAAGCAGAAACCACTAAATACGACGAACAGGGAAAAAAAGTAAGAGGCGGAGGTTTGTATGCATTCCCTGAAACCGATACCGGAGGAATAAAGTTTTATATTAAGCAATTCCCTAGACAAAAAGATGGCTCCTTCTATGGCTTCTACAGAATATGCTATTACCTGGCGATAGATGAGTCGGATGCAATCCGTCTTGCTCTTGAGAATAATGGTAAGGCTCAACTGAAAAACATCGCTTTTTGGGATTCGGAAAAGTCAGAGGCAATTGTGACTTATGAACATAATCCGCTCAAAAAGGAATACAAGTATGATTCTACAAAAGGAATCGCTAGTTACACTATAACCATCAATTCCGGAAAGGAAACCTTGAACAAAGGTAATGTCATGATTCTGGAAGATGTATTTGAGAATCAGATCATAGACATTTCTACAATCAATATTACTGCAGAAGATAAGTCCGGAAAGGACAGACACAATGAGATCAGTTATTCTCTGGAGGACAATGTTCTGAGCTTTCAGAATATCCCGGATGAAGCAAAGGTAGTTATCACTTATGATGCGCTGCCTATATTTACATCAAATACTGTAACACTCAAAAACAAGGCAAATCTCATGGGATATGAGGATGAAACCAATTTTGAGGCTTATTTCACTGCCCTTGCAAAGGCAAATGGAAGTACTGCCAAACTCAAACTTGTAAAGTACAAAGAAGGCGATATACAGACCTTGCTTCCTGGAGCGGTGTTTGAACTTTATTATATAGATAAAGAATCCGACGAAAGAAAGCCGGTTAATGATAGTAACGGACATATCATAAAGTTCACCACCGGATCTGACGGAACCGTGGAAGTTTCACTTGACTATCAGAAGACCGGACAGAAAATGTATTTCAATCAGAAGTACTGTCTCGTGGAATCAAAGGCTCCGGACGGTTATGTGGTAAACGAGGAGAATGTTTACTACTTCACCCTCGGTGACAACACGAAATCCGATACCATATATTCATACGACAGTGCTAACCCGGTATATCCAAACGGATATGTACTGACTGTTTCCAACAGATCATTTTTAGCTATGCTGCTTCCCTCTACCGGCGGTATGGGGACTAACATGATATACCTTGCGGGTTTCATCATGATACTTTTGGGCAGTACCTTCATTCTGTTCAAAAAGTATAAAAAAGGCTGAAAAATTGCCGAGGGCGTATGAAAAATAACAAATATGCAGAGTAAGCTCAAAACATCATGTATTTTTAAGTGATTATTTAAGCTTGTAAGCTATATGATTCATTCGCTGGCAATGAGAGGGAAAAGCCAAAATTATTAATTATATCAAACAGGAGAGTATAGAAACGATGAAAAAGAACAACCTTTTAACAATTGCACTGATGGCAAGTATGGCCTTCAGCACAGTAACCACACAGGGAATTGTAGCTTTTGCTGAGGAACAGACTTCAGGAACAACAACCAGTTTAAAAGAAAGCTATTCCTTAACAATCAAAAATACGGGTAATACAACACACAAGTTTGAGATCTACCAGATATTTAAGGGAGAGCTTACTTATGACAATGGCAATAAAGTTCTTTCATACATTGAGTGGGGTGAAGGAGTTAATACAGATAAGCTTTCAGATAATAATATCGATGCAAATGCCTCAAAAGTCGCAGAAGGACTTAAAGAAAACAATGTCGAAACATTTGCAGCTGGTATAAGCAAGGCTTTGAATACTGCCACTAAGTCCATAGAGATAAAAGCCGGAAGCAGCGAAACTCTTGATCTTTCAGCAGGCTACTACTTCGTAAAGGATGTTGACGGATCACAGAGTGATTCTTCAGAAGGTGCCTACACACAGTATCTGCTTCAGATCGTAGGCGATACAGAAACAGAAACCAAGCTTGATGTTCCTACATCTTTAAAGAAGGTAAAAGAGGATGACCACGAAGTAACAGGCACAACAGACACAAGAATCGCTTCTTTCACAGTAGGAGATCATTACAACGATGTTGCTGATTACAGCATCGGAGAGACTATACCTTATGAGCTTGTGGGAACACTTCCTTCAAACTACGACAAATACACAACCTATGAATATTCCTTCGTGGATAAAATGAGTGATGGTCTTACTCTTGATTATGATAGTGTTAAGATATATTTCAGATCATCTGTAACTTCTGAAACAGAAACTGATGTCACAAAACAGGCGTCCATCAAAGTTTCAGATGATAAGCACAGCCTTACTGTAAGCTTTAGCGATCTAAAAACTGCCGTATCTGAGGCTACAAAAGACTCTATCTTTGTAGTAAGATACAACGCTTCCCTTAATGATAACGCTGTCGTTGGTCTTAATGGAAATGACAATACATTCCACCTTGAGTATTCCAACAACCCTAATGGAACAGGAACCGGAAAGACTCCGGATGATAAGAACATAGTTTTCACCTATGAACTTGATAACGAAAAGGTAACTTATATTTCAGCTGCTGACTACGAAAAGCTTACTGCTGAAGATAAAGCAAAGTATACTGAATCAAGCTATGATCTGAACGGTGATGGAACTAATGAAAAGGTATACAGAAGAACACTTTCAGGTGCAAAGTTTAAACTCTTCACAACAAAGACAGACTCTGAATCAGGTGCTCAGGGTGCTGTTATCGAAAAAGGAGTATTCAAGCGCTGGGATGATGTTTCAAATGCGACAGAGCTTTCTTCCGACGAAAACGGTATTATAAAGATCAAGGGTCTTGATTCAGGTATTTACTATATCGAAGAGACAGAGGCACCAAGCGGATACAATAAGCTTACAGAAAGAGTTAAGCTTGAGCTCAAGGCAGAAACAGTTAACGATCAATCTTGGGAGGGCAAGAAAGCGAATGATGCATTAAAGTCTCTTACAGTAACACTCAATGACAAGACAAAGGTTATGTCTGATGAAAACAAAGGTATTGTAAAGACCGAGATTGTCAACTACGCAGGTTCAACACTTCCTTCAACCGGTGGCATCGGTACAACCATCATGTATGTTGTAGGCGGACTTCTTGTAATCCTTGGCGGAGCAGCCATCATTATAAAGAGAAGATCAGATGCGGAATAAGAAAAAATCTGTACTTTCAAATTTTATAACCGTCTTTATAGTTATTGTTATGGTGGCGGGGATAGGGCTTTTGCTGTATCCCACCATCAGCGAAAAGTGGAATTCACTTCATCAGTCAAGAATCATAGCAGGTTATACCGAGCAGCTTGCTTCCGCTGATTCAAATCAGACAGAGGAAGAGTGGAATTCAGCGGTAAAGTACAATGAAGAGCTTCCATCAAAACAGAATCGCTATAAAATGAGCGAGACCGAGACAGAAGAGTACAACAAGCTTCTAGATTCTACCGGAACCGGTGTTATGGGCTTTATAACCATTCCTAAAATTGAAGTAAAGCTTCCTATCTATCATTCCACAGAAGAGGCCGTACTACAGATAGGCGTGGGGCATATTCCAGGTTCATCACTTCCTGTAGGAGGCAAAAGCAGTCATTGCGTCCTCTCGGGTCACAGAGGCCTTCCTTCCGCGAAGCTGTTTACAAGGCTGGATGAGATGGCTGAGAAGGATATATTTGCACTTCACATTCTTGGAAAGGTTCTCATATATGAAGTGGATAATATAAGTGTTGTACTTCCTGATGAGGTCAATAACATTGACATACAGGATGGAAAGGACTACTGCACACTTATCACCTGTACTCCTTACGGAGTCAACACTCACCGTATGCTTGTCCGGGGCGAGCACACGGAAACCATCAGCGAAGAGGAATATGCTTCGAGAAATTATGAAAACTCTGCCGTATCAGAAGTGGCTTCGGCAGAAACTAATGATTCCCAGGGCCATGAGATCCCGGATTATCTTCCTGTGGCATTTGCAGCTTTTGCGGTACTTGTACTGGGGTTTGCATTATTTGCACCCGTAAAGAAGAAAAAAGGTTAATACTAAAATAAACGGAAAAGCCTGACATTTATGATTTTTTGATCATAAATGTTCAGGCTTTTCTTTTTGTTTAGTGATTATCGCCGAATTAAATTGTATAATCAGCTTATAAAAACCTTTAAAAACAGCGGCTGTTTTTTGCGAAAATCCACAAAAGTATTATGTACAGAAGATTTTCGCCGCAAAGTATCAATGTGGAAACATTGACATACACAGTTTTTCCAGAGGTACGGATCTATGAATAAACTATTCTTCCCTTTATGGAAAGTTCTTATATCTGTTGCTTTTATTTTTGCCGGAGCTTTTCTGCCCTTTTCCGCTTTCGCTGAGGAAACAGCTGTATATCACAACGGAAGCGGTGATGTAAACAGGTCGCTGTCCGTGGATCCGACGGGAGAGGAAAACAATTATACTGCTGTGCTTTATAACAGTACAAACGGGCTTCCCACATCTGAGGCTAATGCCATAACCGAAACAGCAGAAGGCTTTATCTGGATAGGAGGGTACAGCGGGCTCATACGTTATGATGGCAATACCTTTCTGCGACTTAACTCCTCCACGGGAGTTTCCAGTGTCACCAGTCTCTATGTGGATAAAAAGAACCGTTTGTGGATAGGGACCAATGATGCCGGCCTTGCCATGATGGACCATGACAACATAAAACAGTGGGATGAAGATGACGGCCTTGATTACCTCAGGATAACAGCCATAACAGAAGGGGCCGGAGGTATCATTTATGTATCTGCGGGCAGCGGTCTCGCCATGATAGACGAAGAACTTAAGCTTAGTTATCTTGATGATCCGAGAATTGCCGGTTCTTCCATAGAGGCACTTAGAAATGATGAAGAAGGGCTGGTTTACGGCATCACGGATGAAAGCGATATTTTCGTACTGAAGGACGGTCAGATAAGCATTTTCATCGATCACACGGACAGCGGTTTTTCACAGCTTTCCTATATACTTCCGGATCCGGAATCCAAGGGATGTGTTTATCTCTCAACCGAGGAATCTGCGATTTATCATTGTAATCTTGATGACAGTGGTAAAGACACAGAAAAACGGGATGTATCTCCGATTTTCAGTATTTCCAGTCTGGAATATATTGACGGTGATATCTGGATTTGCGCCCAAAACGGAATCGGAAAACTCAGTGACGGGGTGTTTAAGTGTGTTCACAATCTCCCCATGAACAATTCCATAGAAAATATGATCACCGACTACTCGGGAAACCTCTGGTTCACTTCCTCGAGACAGGGAGTGATGAAGATAGTTCCCAATCGTTTCTCTGATCTTTTTGAACGTTATGATATTCCGGCCAGTGTGGTAAATACCACCTGTCTTTATAAGGGCAGGTTATTTATGGGTTCCGATACAGGGCTGGTGGTACTGGACGAAAAAGAAGGCTGTACCATCGATAGTATCAATGTTTCAAAATCCGTGACAGCATCAGGCGCTGAACTCCCCTCCGGGAATCTCATCAATATGCTCAGCATGAAGCGTATACGTTCCATCATAAGAGACAGTAAGGACAGGCTCTGGATCTCTACATGGAACAGTGAAGGTCTCTTAAGATTTGATGACGGCAAGCTTATGACATTTACCGAAGCGGATGGTCTTATGTCCAACCGTATCCGTGCGGTGAGTGAGAGAAAAGACGGTTCCATGATGGTGGTCAATACCGGTGGCGTCAGCATCATAAAAGGGGATAAGGTTGTAAAAAACTATGACAGGGAATACGGCATAACCATTCCCGAGGGCCTTACCGTTACTGAAGGTTTCAATGAAGAAATCGTTCTTGGTACAAATGGCGGCGGTGTTTTCATTATCACAGATTCCGGAACCAGAAACATCTCTACCC
Organism: Lachnospiraceae bacterium; assembly: GCA_015057945.1. GTDB lineage: Bacteria > Bacillota > Clostridia > Lachnospirales > Lachnospiraceae > Oribacterium. The sequence continues at coordinate 63,531 of SVDD01000014.1, forward strand.
GCAACGGTCTCAGTTCCGGTATAATCATGCGGATCAAGAGGGATGACAAGAGAAGGTTATACTGGCTTGTTACAAGTAATTCCCTCTCCTATATGACAGAGGACTTTGAAGTCCACACCATAAAGAGTTTTCCTTATTCCAACAATTACGATATTTACGAGAACAAACATGGAGATATGTGGATACTCTCAAGCAACGGAGCTTATGTGGTTCCGGCAGATATCCTTCTAAAGGATGAAGATATACAGCCCATGTATTACGGCTATGATAACGGACTGCCATGTATTTCAACTGCCAATTCCTACAGTGAACTTACTGCTGACGGTGTTCTCTACATAGCTTCAGGCGAGACTGTTGTAAAAGTGAATATAGATAAAAAATTCGAGGATGTGAGCGAACTAAAGGTGGCTGTGCCTTATGTGGATGCGGATAACCAGAGATACTATCCTGATGAAAATGGTGTGTTCAGGCTTCCTTATAATGTTCAAAAGCTTACCATCAACAGCTTTGTTTACAACTATTCTCTCATAAATCCTCAGGTGACCTACTATCTGGAAGGCTTTGATATGTTCGGAAGAACTGTGGACCGAAGCAATCTTGTTCCTGTGGACTACACGAATCTCCGTGGCGGAGACTATAACTTCGTTATAGAGTTAAAGGACTCCATGGGAAGAGACTCTAAGGCCTTTTCAGTGAAAATAGTTAAGGAAAAAGCTTTTTACGAGCAGCTGTGGTTCTATGCCGTTACCTTTATAGCCGGCATCATATTAATGGTTTCTTTGATTCAGATGTATATCCACAGCAAGATGCGTGCACTGGAAAAGAAGAATCAGGAAACTATGACTCTTATTGAGGAGATAACCGAAGCTTTTGCGAAGGTCATCGATATGAAAGACCGCTATACCAACGGTCATTCCACAAGGGTGGCACATTATACAGCCATGTTGTCAAAGGAACTGGGATACGATGATGAGACAGTTCATAAGTATTATCGGATAGCTTTGCTTCATGATATCGGAAAAATCGGTGTGCCTTCATCTGTGCTAAATAAGTCAGGAAAACTTACTGATGAGGAATTTGAAATAATAAAATCACATACCATCAAAGGCTACGAAGCCTTAAAGGATATCAGTATCATGCCGGAGCTGTCTGTAGGAGCGCAGGCACACCATGAAAGACCGGACGGAAAGGGATATCCCAATCACCTGAAGGGAGAGGAAATACCGAGGGTCGCCCAGATCATAGCCGTTGCGGACTGCTTTGATGCGATGTATTCAAGCCGTCCTTACAGGAACCGAATGAATTTCGAAAAGGTGATTTCCATAATCAGGGATGTTTCCGGTACCCAGCTCACAAGTGATGTTGTGGATGCATTTCTCAGGCTGGTGGATAAGGGTGAGTTCAGGGATCCCGAAGATGACGGCGGCGGAAGCACGGAAGATATTGTAAACATAAAAAAGTGATACGTCACAGGTCAAAAATCCGTTTTAAAGAAATCACAACACCGGGACTGAGAGTCCCGGTGAAAAGCATTTCCCGGAAGAGGAGTACAGATTAAGAATGAATAAAAAAATCCTTCAGATTGCTCTGGTCATTTCAGTTGTGACCATGTCAAAACCGCTTTCCATATATGCCTATACCGAAGCAGGTAAAGGGGTGACCCCCATATCTACGGAATGGGGTGTTTCCTACACATACGATTCTGTTCCAAACAATAATATGAGTGCCTATGGCGTAGAAGTTTCCTCCCTGACTCTTCAGCAGATAGAAGATTCAAAGGGATCCTGGGCATGGATAGACACGGATTATGACGGTGTGGCAGAGAGATATTTTCTTATAAAACCGAATGTGTATCTGATAAACGGCTTCACCCCTGACGGTAAGACAGTGAACTCAGAAGGGCAGTGGACAGTGGATGGAAATGTAATGCACCGCATGGCATACGATCAGAATGCTGTGCAGGCAGCCATTCAGCGTGCAGCAGTTATCCACGGTAACAGCTTCGATGGAATATACTCAGGGCTCATCACCACCACCGAGATACAGAATGCAGGTAAAGTCGCGACAAAAACCGGTACTAAGGACGTAACGAAGAAAGTGAATGTGCAGAAATATCTTACCGTGACCGTGGTACAGAAATCATCGACAGAGTTAAGTGTTTCTGTGAATGACGATGAAGGAGTCACAACATCGGATTATGTATATGAAGGACTCAATTCTCTGCACAGTGGTGTTACCATGTGGAAGTCCAGGAACTCCAATAACAGCGATTATCTGCTGTTTTACGGATATAACTCCATAGTTTTATACGACTATGATGGCAATCTCGCCGGACAGCTTATGAAGATAGGCTGAGAAAGGGGGACATATGAGAGCTTTAACTATTTTCATTGATGAGCAGTGGCTGGCCGCCGTATCGAAAAAAAATATGGGCGTTCCCTGCAGTATCATCGCTGAAGATCTGACAGAGATGCTTCCTGTGGAAGTGCAGTATCAGGGGGTGACAAAGACCACCTTTGTCTATGATGAAAATGAACTGGATGAAGAGAAGCTGGTCTACTATCTCCGCCGGATTTTGGAAAAACGTTTTGAGATGAGCTACGACGTTCAGGAGGCCATAGTTAATTACAGAATAAGTCTCATATCGGATTCCGAAGAGGATGATGATTCCGAAGCCGGAGAATTCGGAAGCGACCCTGAAGGCGAGGGCAGCGCCCCTGACAAAAAAAGCGGGAAACCTTCAGACATAAAGCCTTCCGGGCTGAACGGCATAATGGAATCTCAGGAACCGGCAAGATCCGAATCCGAAAAAGGCCACGGTAAAGGAAGTGAAAAGCCTCAGAAAAAGCGCATGCGCACAGCTCCGGATATATCTTCAAAGGATGATCCTGATGATTCAAATGATGATATAGATATAGTCACGATAGGTGAAGAAGGCGGCACTTCCTCTGAAAAGCGTTCCCGGAAGGGCAAGGAACAGGGCTCAGATCACAAAAAGAAGGGAGAGAAAAAGCTGGGACAGGATCCCATATCCTTCGGAGGCAAAAGAGATGAAAAAGAAGATATCGCTCCTGCGTTCCAGAGAATCAAGGAGCTGAAGGGCAGTGACAGCCTCATTCATCTATGTGAAAGACTGAACAAGCTTGCTCCTGTGCTTCAAACCGAAGAATTTGTGGATGTTCTGGAAGACAGGGCATTTCTTTTCTCGGCAGAACAGGATATAGGTATAAATGCAAGGATTTCCATGTTCTTTGATTTCATGAGAGATGCGGATCTATTGCCCTCGGAATATGGCGGCTGTGAGATACAGCTTGCCTGCGGAAGATCAGTGGGACTTCCCACATCCATGGCAAAGCAGTTCATTGCACAGACAGAGGCCAGTATGTTCTGCATAGATATCAGCCCATGGATTGGTCAGATAGACGATCCGGAATTCAGGGATTTTCTTCTTTTTCTTTACGGACAAAAGGATATGTACAGATATGTATTCAGAATTCCTTATGTGGAAAAGAAGGTCCTCAATCAGGTGGCGGATGTCATAGGGGATATATTTACGGTTGAAGTGGTAACGCTGCCGCCCCTTAACCAGACGCTTCTGGAGGAAACAGCCGTTTCTCAGCTTAAGAATTACGGTTACAGTATCTCTCCGGAGGCACTTACGCTTTTCAGAAAAAGAATAGCTGAAGAAAAATCAGACGGACGCTTTTACGGTATGAACACCATCGGAAAGGTAGTAAAGGAGATGGTTCTGAAAAAACTGGATAAGGAGACCGTACCAGATAAACCTGAAAAAAAATCCGAAAAAGATCAGCTTAAGGAAATTACGGAACAGGATCTTGAAGATCTGATTTCTAATCGTCATCACGATCATTCCGATCCAGAGAATGAGCTTTCCGATATGATCGGAGTCAGTGAGGTGAGAGAACAGCTTGATACTCTTATAGATGAGATGACTGCTAACGGAAAACCGAAATGTCTCAGATTCGTGGGCAATCCAGGAACCGGAAGGACCGTCATCGCCAGAATACTTGGTGAGATCCTTAGAGAAAAAGGCATTCTCAAAAAGGGCGAGATCCTTGAACACAGTATGAAGGATCTGATGGGAACAGTTCCCGGCGAAACGGTGCCAAAGACACTCAGTATCTGCCGTGATGCTATGGATTCTGTTCTGTTTATTGATGAGCCTTATCCTGAAATAAAGGAAATTGTGCCGGATCAGGATGAGATGGGCAAGGATTACGATGATTACGAAGCTCAGGAGGATTATAAGAAAAAGCCGGATTACGATTTTCATAAGGAAGCCCTTGAGGCTCTGATCTCCGAAATGCAGGCCAATGAAAATATCCTGGTGATACTGTCTCTTACCAAGGAGGAACTGGACAAGGTACGAAAGGACGCACCGGATATAGACAAGTTCATGCCTGGAGAGATAGAGTTCAAGGATTTCAGCAGAAAGGAACTGGGAGAGATATTCCTTCGCATGGCAAGGAGGAACAAGTTCCATCTCGATGATGACTTAAAGCAGGAGATAATGGACTATTTTGATAAACTGCCGGAAAATGTCACTAAGTCAGGAAAGTTCACCAACGCCAGATATGTGAGAAATCTTTTTGACAGGACATGGTCAAAGACTCTCCTCCGGGCGGAGATCGATCATAATGACGGAAGGGAGATCACCATGCAGGACTTCCGTCTTGCCGCCGCAGAAAGTGCAGAACTGCTGAATAAAAAGGAACCAAGAAAATATCCTCTGGGCTTCAGACTTGAGTCCGCGGATTAGAACTGAAAAGTAAAAAATGATATGCTATAATTCATAAATAAAGAAATATTAAAAGGAATTTTTATGGCAGAAAAAGATTTAAAGAAACTTATTGAAAAGGCGCTGGAAATGCGCAATATGTCCTACGCGCCTTATTCACATTATAAAGTGGGAGCCGCTCTCGAAACGGCGGACGGCCGGATCTTCAGCGGCTGCAATATAGAAAATTCAAGTTACGGAGCAAGCAACTGTGCCGAGAGAACAGCTTTTTTCAAGGCGGTCAGCGAAGGCGTCCATAGTTTTAAGCGTATCGTCATAACAGGAGGACCTGAGGAGGGAGAACTTCAGTACGCTACTCCCTGCGGCATCTGCCGCCAGGTTATGAGAGAATTCTGTCATCCGGATAGCTTTGAGGTGATCCTGGCAAAGAGCACAGAAGATTACAAAATCTATACTCTGGCCCAGCTCCTTCCGGAAAGCTTCGGCCCTGAAAACCTACTATGAAAGGATTGCGGGAGTTGCGGAGCAACGAAGCAATCCGCACTTTCATATAATACTTGCGGGTTTTATGTGTATGAGGAAAAAAGCTACGCGAATGATTATTTATTAAACCTATATATTTTACAACCTGTTTTTATTTTTGGAGGAAAACATTATGTCAACACCACACAACAGAGCAGAACTTGGAGATATTGCAAAGACTGTCCTTATGCCGGGAGATCCACTCCGCGCAAAGTATATCGCCGAAACCTATCTTGAGAATCCGGTATGCTTCAATACAGTAAGAAACATGTTCGGATACACAGGAACATATAAGGGAAAAAAGGTTTCCGTAATGGGCGGTGGAATGGGTATTCCGTCAATCGGAATCTATTCTTATGAGTTATTCCACTTCTATGATGTTGACAACATCATCCGTATCGGTTCAGCCGGGGGTCTGCAGGACGATGTCAATGTCAACGACGTTATCATCGGCATGGGCGCCTGCACAGATTCAAATTATGCAGCACAGTTTGAGCTCCCGGGAGCATTTGCACCAATCGCAGATTACGGTCTTCTCTCAAAGGCTGTGGAGGCTGCTGATAAGTTAGGTGTCAATGTCCGCGTCGGAAACATTGTTTCATCGGATGTCTTTTACGACGGACGCAAGGAAAGAAACGAGAAGTGGAAAGATATGGGCTGTCTTGCATGCGAAATGGAGGGGGCAGGTCTCTACATGAACGCCGCTGCGGCACACAAGCATGCCCTTTGCATACTAACTATTTCAGACCATCTTTTCAAGGAGGGTGAACTTACACCTGAGGAACGTGAGAAGAGTTTCAATGACATGATGCGCATTGCGCTGGAGCTTGCATGATATGATTAATTACAGTGAAGACAAGACCATGTATCACATCGGTGTGGCACCGGGACAGGTGGGACGATACGTACTTCTTCCGGGAGACCCGAAAAGATGTAAAAAAATCGCCGCATATTTTGATGATCCGGTCTTTGTGGCTGATAATCGTGAATATGTGACTTATACAGGTAAAATTGACGGAGTGCCTGTTTCTGTTACTTCAACAGGAATAGGAGGACCTTCCGCATCCATCGCCATGGAGGAGCTTAGGATGTGCGGCGCGGATACATTCATACGTATCGGAACTGCCGGAGGCATGGATCTGGATGTCCAGGCCGGAGATGTGGTCATCGCCAATGCCGCCATCCGCATGGAAGGAACCTCAAAGGAATATGCACCTATAGAGTGGCCTGCAGCTGCTGATTTTCAGATCACCTCTCTTCTCAATCAGGCAGCGGAGAATCTTGGGTTCCGCCATCATGTGGGAGTAGTAGAATGTAAGGATGCTTTTTACGGTCAGCATAAGCCGGAGGATCTTCCTGTGAGCTATGAGCTTCTTAACAAGTGGCAGTCATGGCTTAAACTCGGATGCAAGGCTTCCGAGATGGAATCCGCAGCTCTCTTTACAGTCGCAGCTTACCTCAGGGTCAGAATCGGCTCAGTTCTTTTCATCATGTCCAATCAGGAACGTGTAAAGCAGGGGCTCACAAATGAAATAGAGCATGACACCGACAAGGCCATAAAGACCGCCATAGAGGCAGTAAGACTACTTATAAAGCAGGATAACAGATGACTAAGTTGACCCAGGAAGAAAAGTATATGCAGCTTGCCATAAGGGAAGCGAAAAAGGCACATAAAAACGGTGACGTACCCATTGGGTGCGTCATCGTTTATGATGGAACAAATCCGGACAGCAAGGCTGACAAAAATGCCGAAGCCCACAATATTAAACCCGGAACCATCATTGGCAGAGGCTACAATCAGAGGAATAAAAAACACAATTCACTTATGCACGCGGAGATCATCGCCATAAAAAAGGCCTGTAAGGCTTTTGAAGACTGGAGGCTTGAGGACTGCACCATGTATGTGACACTGGAACCCTGTCCCATGTGTGCCGGAGCCATAGTTCAGGCAAGACTCCCCAGAATTGTCATGGGCTCCATGAACCAGAAGGCAGGATGCTGCGGATCGGTACTTGACATGCTTCACGAAAGCAGATTCAACCATCAGTGCGAGGTGACAAAGGACGTGCTTCATGACGACTGCACCAGACTGATGACGGATTTTTTTAAAGAATTACGGGAAAAGAACAGAAGATGATGCAGAAAACTGAAGAAAAAAAACAGCTTGGAAAATGCATAATAGTCGGTGCGGGAGACTTCTTCGGGATGCCTTTTGAACCGGAGAAAGGTGATTATATAATTGCCGCGGATGCAGGGTATGAAAATCTGAAATCCATCGGGATAGTTCCGGATCTTATAGTGGGAGATTTTGACTCCATGGAGATTCCCGGTGTAAAGGGCACTACCGGGGATGTGAAGGATCTTGATATCTATTCGGATGCGGAAAAAGCAGAGTACATACATCATCTGAAAAGGATGAGCCTCGATGGAGTGGAGACCAGGGCCATCGATCCTATAAAGAACGACCCGGATATGATGGCCTGTGTCAGGATTGGCCTTGAGCAGGGATTTAAGGAATTTCACATATTGGGCGGAACCGGTAAACGTATCGACCACAGTATAGCCAACCTTCAGATACTCGCGTTTCTTGCGGAAAACGGTGCACGGGGATATCTGTACAATGCTTCTCAGGTGACAACAGCCATCAGGAATACCACTGTGAGATTTCCGGAAAGCATGAAGGGATACTTCTCAGCATTTTCTTTTTCTGATCACTCCTATGGAGTGACTGAAAATGGGTTTAAATATATCATCAATAATGTAACATTGAACAACAGGACCCCTACCGGACTCAGTAATGAATTTGTGGGAACCAAAGCTGAGATAAGTGTTGAAAACGGAACTCTCATACTGGTGTATGAATTGTGAAGCTATGATTCCGCCGGATAAATTTCAAAGAGGGCCGGAACTCTCATACGGGTGCCGGACAGTGAAGCCTCAGTTCTGTACTCTTAAAAATACAGCATGAAATGAAAAAATATTCTTTATTTATAAATTTTCTATGACAGTTCCATACTTTACTTGAATAGATAAAGGTGCTCTGCTATAATCCATTCAAGAAGTAAATAGCTGGAACGTTCGAGGCCGCACAAATTGAACCTACAAATAAGACCTACGGGATTCCAACATTTGAATGCTCATATAATGCCTTCCATTTGGTCAAGGACTATAGCGGTATTCGTGAGGTCTCCCACCTAGCACACAGGCTAGGAGTCAAGCGTGTGGTACGGCGTTTTGGTCTTACTCCGTAAAAATCGTATGATTTTAGACCGGTGAGAAATCACCGGTTTTTTTGCTGTTCACGATTTTTTTATGATGTTATAATAAGAAGATAATAGTGTGCTTTATAGTTGCACAGCGGTTTTCACAGGAGGGTAGTTTTGAAAAAAGACAAATGGGATATTCAGATTCGCTGGGGAGTAACCTCATTCCTGGTTATACTCTGCAGTGCACTTATTATCATGGGATTAATGAATTTCGGTACTGTCAGAGAAGGTGTCAGCAGGTTCATAGATATACTGACCCCCATCATATATGGTATTGTCATGGCTTATCTTTTGAATCCGGTATATGATTTTATTTACAGAAATACAAAAAAGCTTCTGAATAAAACAAAGCTTAAAGACAGACTGGCTGTCAGCCTGTCAAAAACAGCCGGTACCGTTGTGGCACTGCTCTGCCTGCTTTTGTTGATATTCGGTTTGGTTGCCATGATCATACCTGAGCTGCACAGATCTCTGATCAGCCTGTCAAACTCCCTGCCATCCAACCTGAATAAAATTTATGCCAATGTCATGAAACTTGTAAATGATTACCCTGAGATAGAAGGGTACATAAGTCAGTCATTCAATGATTTTTATAAGTTCCTGACAAACTTTTCTCTGGAACAGCTTATGCCTAATTTCCGTAATTTCGCATCGCTGCTCCAGTCCCTTGCGCCTCTCGGCTCGGGTATCTGGTCCATGATCAACTGGGTAAAGAATATCATCATCGGTGTCATCGTTATGATCTATCTTCTGAATACCAAAGAGACTCTGGCCATCGGTGCCCGCAAGATCATATTTGCGATATTTCCTAAAAAAGTCGCCGATACCATGCTGGAGACCTTCAAAGAGATAGATACCATGTTCGGCGGTTTTATACTCGGAAAAATCATCGATTCCCTGATCGTCGGTGTGATATGTTTCATAGTGCTTTCCATCATGAACATGCCTTACACCATGCTTGTATCCGTAATTGTAGGCATTACCAATATCATCCCGTTCTTCGGACCTTTCATAGGAGCTATACCTTCTATCATACTGATACTTATCTCAAGTCCTATACAGGCGCTGTACTTTGCTGTTTTCATACTCATTCTTCAGCAGGTGGACGGCAATATCATAGGACCGAGCATACTTCACGGTTCAACAGGTATAAGCAGCTTCTGGGTACTTTTCGCCATCCTTCTTTTCGGCGGACTTTTCGGCTTTGTAGGAATGATCGTGGGAGTTCCTATATGGGGAATAATACTTAAGATGACAGACAAACTTACAGCTTATCTTCGAAATAAACGAAAGATCGTACTGGACGAAAAGGGGTATCCTGAGAAAGAGCCTTCTGATGAAGTTAAGACTCTGACTGAAGTATAAAGATATCCTAAATAAATCTCTAAGAAAACCGGTTTTTCTCCTTCTCAAAAGATGCGGGAAAAACCGGTTTACCCGTTGCAAAACCGTGATTCTCATGTATAATTGATGAGGTGTTTTAGTTTTGCAGAAAAAAGGGTGACAAGCTTTTTCATCACCTGTTATTCCGTCCGAAACCGGCGGAGAAATGGAGATTTATGGATATTCGTTATAGTGCAAATCAGAAAGATGTAAAGAGATATACAACAGAAGAACTCCGCAATGAGTTTTTGATCACCGGACTTTATAAGCCCGATGAAGTAGTTGCAGTTTATTCACATGTAGACCGTATGGTCACATTCGGATGTATGCCTGTGGAAGAGACAGTTCCCCTTGATAAGGGAATAGACTGCTGGCATAATTTCGGCACACATTATGTGCTTGAGCGTCGTGAGATAGGCATTTTCAATATAGGCGACGGCTCCGGAAAGATCACGGTAGACGGAACAGAATATAAGCTTGGTTATAAGGACTGTCTCTATATCACAAAGGGCGCAAAGGAGGTTCTTTTCTCATCGGATGATAAGACCAAGCCGGCAAAGTTCTACATGGTATCCGCCCCTGCCCATGTCAGCTATGAAACAAAGCTCATCACCATGGCAGAAGCAAACCACAGACCTTGCGGTGAACCCGAGCTCGCAAATCAGCGTGTAATCAACCAGTTCATTCATCCGGATGTACTGAAGACAGCTCAGCTCAGCATGGGTATGACAGAGCTCAAACCCGGATCGGTATGGAACACCATGCCATGTCATACACACGAAAGGCGAATGGAAATCTACACCTATTTTGAGGTACCTGAGGATCAGGTGGTTTTCCATTTCATGGGAGAGCCTCAGGAGACAAGACACATCGTTATGAGAAATTACGATGCAGTCATCTCTCCTTCATGGTCTATCCACTGCGCATCAGCCACACATAACTACACATTTATCTGGGCTATGGGCGGTGAAAACCAGGAATTTGATGATATGGATAATATCTATACACCCGATTTAAGATAATATGCCTAAGGTCAACGGAATTAAGATTTTTTCATACATTTTCTTCATTGACTTCCGTGCCTGAATGTCCTATAAAGATACATATATTTATAAATCAATATCCTTATGGATATTGATTTTTTTAGAAAATCTGATACTTTGTACGTACATCTTTTCAAAGATTGTCCGGACTTTTCGGATATTCGCATATTATATTAAAAGGATCCCCTTTAAGGGGTAAGGAGAAATTTATGGCAACATTACTTGAAACCTGGAGAACGCAGGCTTATGGCGACGGACTTTCAAAGGCAGAGCAGGAGCAGCTCTGGCAGGAGTATTTTGCACTTGAGAAGGGCTTCTACGAGGAAATCCTGAAGGATCCTTCACATGTATTTGAAGGAACAGTAAAGGAGCTTGCTGATCACTTCCATATCGATGTTTTCCATTTCACAGGCGTACTTGACGGTATCGATGAGTCACTTAAGGGATATCACAATCCTATCGATTCAATGGATGAGAATACTCAGGTTAAGATCGAGATCGATCCTGAGAAGCTCTACTACAACATGGTTGAGGCAAAAGCAAGCTGGCTTTACGGTCTTCCTGCATGGGAGTCTATCCTTTCGGAGGAGAAGCGTCACGAGCTTTACCGTCAGCAGAAGGCATCAGGAACCATCCGTCGTGAAGGCAAGAAGATCTACCCTAACGATCAGTGCCCATGCGGTTCAGGAAAGAAGTACAAGAAGTGCCATATGCGTATAGATCAGGAAAATGAGCTCAAGGCTATGGCCGGAGTAAATCAGTAATGTCTGATAAGATTCGTGTAAATACAAGTGCCGGTGCGGAGGTTAATGCTTCCACCGGCACTTATCAGGATAGAATCCTTGCGGATTCTTTTGAACCGCTCAAAGCCGCGAGGCTCCCTCGATTAAAAATCGAGGGCAGTCATGATTATGTGGTCAGAGCAACTGCCTCCAACGGTCTGATACGTGCATTTGCCTGTACAACAAGGGAGCTGGTGGAAGAGTGCAGAAAAACACACAACACTTTTCCTATATGCACAGCAGCCATCGGAAGACTTATGAGCTCAGCTCTGATGATGGGTGTAGACCTGAAGGGTGCCAGATCTGTGATCACATTGACCGTCAAGGGAGACGGCCCTATCAAGGGATTAACTGCCACCGCAGATAACCTCGGCAACGTAAAGGGATTCGTATCCAATCCCAATGTACTTCTCCCTCAAAATGAGGCCGGACATCTCAATGTCGGCGGCGCTCTCGGACAGGGTAAGCTCAGTGTCATCAAGGATATAGGTCTCAAAGAACCTTATATCGGTTCCGTAGACCTTCAGACAGGTGAGATAGCAGAGGACCTTACATATTATTTTGCTGTTTCCGAGCAGATACCATCATCAGTTGGTCTCGGAGTTCTTATGAACAAGAACAATACAGTAAAGCAGGCCGGAGGTTTCATCATCCAGCTGATGCCTGATGCCACTGAGGAAGTTATCTCAAAGCTTGAGGACAAACTCAGCCACATCAAGTCTGTCACAAGAATGCTTGATGAAGGTATGACTCCTGAGGAAATGCTTCAATTCATTCTTGGAGATATGGATCTTGAGATAAACGATCATATTCCTGTACAGTTCCACTGCAACTGCAGCCGTGACAAGGTATCCAAGGCTCTTATTTCACTTGGAAAGAAGGAGCTTGAAAAACTTATAGAAGACGGAAAGCCTCAGGATGTATTCTGCGATTACTGCGAGAAGCATTATAGTTTTTCCAGCGCTGAACTTCAGACATTGTATGACAATGCAAAGTGATTTTGGTTAAAATTTCTATATAATAACCAGATATTTATTTTTATTATATCTGGTTAAATAAAAAATGTATGTCAAGTTGTCTCACATTTGATTGACCAAGATTTATGTTTATGCTAAGATTGACCCTGTTGCAGAAATAATTCTGCAGGTACTTTATGGAGGTATATACAATGAAGGGTACAGTTAAGTGGTTCAACAATCAGAAGGGTTATGGTTTCATTTCTGATGAAGCTGGCAAGGACGTTTTCGTTCACTATTCAGGACTTGCAGGTGACGGATTTAAGTCACTTGAAGAGGGTCAGAATGTTGAATTCAACGTTCAGGATGGCGCTAAGGGACCTCAGGCAGTAAACGTAATTAAGCTTTAATTTTTAGATTTCAGAGTACCTTAATTGTAATTAATAAAATATTTGCAAGAAAAGTATAGAGAACTAAATGAAAGCAAGCGGTATCCCATGGGATACCGCTTTTACTTTACAAATTTCGTCTTAAAGATTATTGCAGCATTAGCAAGATACACATACCCTTGCACAGATCTGTACCGTCAATTATAATAACCGTTATGAAAATGACATCAAAAAAAACAAGTTTATACGGCATGCTTCTTGCCCTTGCTATGATACTTAGCTATGTAGAAGCGATTATTCCAATTAATATAGGAGTACCGGGAGTAAAGCTGGGACTGCCGAATATAGTCACGGTCATAGGTATGTATTCACTTGGGCCTGTACCTACACTTATAATCAGTTTCCTGAGGATTATTCTGGTTAGCTTTATGTTTGGCAACACCATGACACTCGCATATTCACTGGCAGGATTTGCTCTCAGCTTCCTTACCATGTTCGTGCTTTTAAAAGCAGGAGGATTCCATATGACAGTGGTCAGTGTGGCAGGAGGCGTCATGCACAACGTAGGACAGCTTTTGGCTGCCATCCTGTTGCTTCACAGTGAGATCCTTGTTCTGTATCTTCCTGTACTTATGGTTGCAGGAGTTGCAGCCGGTGCTGTCATAGGTCTGGTATCCGGACTTGTCACTGACCGTATACAGACATATCTAAGAACGGTTCATTGAATTTAAAAGAGATGAAGGTATATAACCTTCGGCTTATAACTGTATGCGGAAGATACTGACAAGAATACAGAAACATACATTCGCATTATTGATTTAAAATCTCAGTCATGTTAGAATTAACCCGGCAAACAAATGTTTGCCGGGCTATTTTTTAATTATTTTTCTTCATTTTTAATTATATATAGAATATGAGGTTACTATGGGTAAGAACTATATAAAAATTCGCGGTGCAAGTGAACATAATCTCAAGCATATAGATGTAGACATTCCCAGAGAAGAGCTTGTGGTCATGACCGGACTTTCAGGTTCGGGTAAGTCTTCCCTTGCTTTCGATACTATCTATGCAGAGGGACAGCGCAGATACATGCAGTCTCTTTCCTCCTATGCCCGTCAGTTCCTTGGTCAGATGGAAAAACCAAGGGTTGATATGATAGAAGGACTCAGTCCTGCTATTTCCATAGATCAGAAATCCACCAACCGTAACCCTCGTTCTACCGTAGGTACAGTAACCGAAATCTATGATTATATGAGACTTCTGTATGCCCGTACAGGTGTGCCTCACTGTCCTAACTGCGGCAAGGAGATAAGACGTCAGACTGTAGACGAGATAGTTGACCAGCTGCTCACCATGGAAGAGGGCTCACGTATACAGCTGCTTGCTCCCATCGTAAAAGGAAAAAAGGGTATGCACGAGAAGGTTCTGGACAGCGCAAGACGTTCAGGTTACGTCCGTGTACGTATTGACGGAAACATGTACGAGCTTTCAGAAGAGATAAAGCTGGAAAAGAATATACGTCATACCATTGAGATAGTTGTGGACCGTCTGGTTATCCGTGAAGGCATAGAGAAGAGACTTGCTGATTCCATAGAACAGGTTATGCACCTGAGTGACGGAAGACTGACTGTGGATGTAATCGGCGGCGAACCCATCAACTTCTCCACCAGCTTTGCCTGTCCTGACTGCGGCATTTCTATAGAAGAAATCGAACCTCGCAGCTTTTCATTTAACAATCCTTTCGGAGCCTGTCCGGAGTGCTTCGGAATAGGCTACAAGATGGAGTTTGACGTTGAACTCATGATCCCTGATGAGACTCTCAGCATAAATCAGGGAGCCATATCCGTGATGGGCTGGATGAATTCGAAGGATGAAGGCAGTTACACACATGCCATGCTGAAGGCATTGGCAGAACGATATGATTTCAGCCTCGACACCCCATTTTGTGAGTTAAGTAAAAAGGCAAGGGATATCATCATAAACGGAACCGGTGATGAAACAGTCACGGTCTACTACGAATCACAGTTTGGTAAGGGCAATGTCCATACTGTGACTTTTGAGGGCCTTGTTGCCAATGTGGCACGCCGCTACAAGGAGTGCTTCTCCGATAAGATGAAGGTAGAGTATGAGCAGTTCATGCGCATCACGCCATGCCCAAGCTGCCAGGGTGCCAGATTGAAGCCCTCCAGCCTTGCGGTCACCGTGGGGGATCTGAACATCTACGATGCAACCAGCCTGTCCATAGAAAAGTTCTACAAGTGGATAACAGAATTGAAGCTCACCACCATGCAGCACAAGATTGGCGATGAGATAATCAAGGAGATCAGGAACCGTATCAAGTTCATGCTGGATGTAGGGCTCGATTATCTGACTCTCGCACGTTCTGCCGGAACTTTATCCGGAGGCGAAGCCCAGCGTATCAGACTTGCAACTCAGATAGGTTCTGGTCTTGTAGGCGTAGCTTATATTCTTGATGAGCCGAGTATCGGACTTCACCAGCGTGACAATGACCGCCTCATCGCCACATTAAAGCATCTTCGTGATCTCGGTAATTCAGTCCTTGTAGTAGAGCATGATGAGGATACCATGCGGGCAGCTGACTATATCGTGGATATAGGTCCAGGAGCCGGCTCAGAGGGCGGCGAAGTAGTAGCTACCGGAAATGTGGATGAGATCATGGCTAATCCACGCAGTATCACCGGTCAGTATCTGAGCGGAAAACTGAAGATAGCTGTACCTAAGGTAAGAAGACAGCCAACGGGCTGGATCAAGGTAGTTGGCGCAGAGGAGAACAATCTTAAAAACGTAGACGTGGATTTTCCTCTTGGGGTCTTTACCTGTGTGACAGGTGTATCAGGTTCAGGTAAATCATCACTGGTCAATGAGATACTTTACAAGTCCCTGGCTAAACAGCTGAACAGATCCAGAACCATAGCCGGAAAGCATAAACGTATTGAAGGGATCAATCAGCTCGATAAGATCATAGCCATAGACCAGTCGCCTATCGGACGTACTCCACGTTCCAATCCTGCGACTTATACAGGTGTATTTGATCTTATAAGAGCCCTTTTTGCAGGAACTCCCGATGCCAAGGCCCACGGTTACAGCAAGGGACGTTTTTCCTTCAATGTTAAGGGCGGACGCTGTGAGGCATGTCAGGGAGACGGTATCGTTAAGATCGAGATGAATTTCCTTCCCGATGTTTATGTTCCGTGTGAAATCTGTAACGGAAGAAGATTCAACAGAGAAACTCTGGATGTAAAGTATAAGGATAAGAATATATACGATGTTCTGGAGATGACTGTCGAAGAGGCACTGGAATTCTTCAAGAATGTTCCGACCATAACCAGAAAGATCCAGACTCTGTATGATGTTGGTCTTGGTTATGTAAAGCTGGGACAGCCCAGCACCGAGCTCAGCGGTGGTGAAGCACAGCGTATAAAGCTGGCAACAGAGCTTAGCAGAAGACCTACCGGAAAGACCATATACGTCCTTGACGAGCCTACTACAGGATTACATTTTGCGGATGTACATAAGCTGGTAATCATGCTTGACAAGCTGGCAGAGACCGGTAATACCGTTATCGTTATCGAACATAATCTGGATGTCATAAAATGTGCAGATTATATCATTGATATGGGACCTGAAGGAGGAGATAAGGGTGGAAGGCTTATTGCCAAGGGAACACCCGAGGAAGTAGCCAAAGTCAAGGAATCTCATACCGGAAGGTATATAAAACAGTACCTTAAAAAATGATTCTAAGATACCACTGATTACATGAAAAAGGTGAGCGGTCGAACCGCTCACCTTAGTTTTTCCAATAATTATCAGTGCTTCTTTCTGCCACACCACGCTCAGGAGAAGTATACTCTGACTGCTTTAACCCCAGGGGCTTTGGAATATTTCTTCTGTCATTTATCTGAGCGCTCTTATAGATTTCTGATTTGTATATCTCAGCACGGATATTTTCCATTAGTTCAGCAAGATTCTTATCTGTAGTACTTAATGTACCCGAATCTGCATTTCCACTGTATATCGCATTGGCATCCATATTTAATGCATGCATCAGAATCACTATCTGACTGTTGTTCGGATGCTTACCGTTCAGATTATTCTCAAACTGCGATATCATAACTGCAGGTATACCTGTGATATCCGAAAGATCCTGCTGGGTATATCCAAGTTCAAGTCTGCGTCTTGCGATATTCTTACCGAGAATCCTCCAATCAAAGCGAAAACTGGCATTATTGTATATCGGGTCTTCTGTATATGTTTTAATATGCTTAGCTCGTCGTTTTATGATCCCCATACTGTTTCTCCTTATGTCAGAATTGTAAGGGAAGTATGAAAAATAAAACATTTTCATTTTGGTATACATATATGCCTAATTGGTATATTTGCTTGAAATTTGTTTAACCAAAAAAGTAAATATAAATGCATCAAGTAAACATTTTAGTTAAATAACCCTTTTTTCAAGATAAAAGCAAATTTTAAACCAGGGGTTTATTTACAAATTAACTTAAATCGGCTATTATTTGTAAATACAAGGGCTAGTACCGGTTTCGACGGGGACGATGCAGCTTTAGAAGCTATCCGAAAGACAGTTGCGTTAAACTTCAAACTTAAATATAAACGCTAACAATACAGATTTAGCAATGGCAGCCTAAGCGCTGTCAGGTCAGCCTCATTGCACTCACACTTTGAGAATCTGGCCTCGATTATGTGAGAAACGACTTCAGGAATTCCTCTACCTGATGGGCGTATAAGAGGATACCGGTCGTGGCAAGACGTGCACATCTTCGACACGGTGGGGAATCCGGGAAGTGTACTATGATAGTAGAAGGAGAGGGAATTTGTTTTCGGACACGGGTTCGACTCCCGTCTGGTCCATAGCTTAAACAGTGGCGAAATTCTTAGAGATGTTTGAAAACTCTGAGGTTTCGCCACTGTTTCTTTTTGAATATTAAAAATAACCTAAGATTATCATATACGGCATATCATTTTATAAAAAAATAACAAAGTTGTAAGAAATTTCCTTTTTTAATAAGACTTCTAAAATTTAATATGTTAAAATTATCCATGTTTTCAAACAAGAGTGTATGCATTGTTTTATTTGCCAAACTACCAATGCATATGATTATCTCTTAGAACCATGCCGGTATTCTTTAAGATTCCGACATGCAGCGTCAGTCCAAAGAAAATCCACTAAGCTGACGTTTCAAAACAAGGAGGCTATTTTTTTATGGAACAGTTTTTCAAACTCAAAGAACACGGTACTAATGTAAAAACAGAAGTCATTGCTGGTATCACGACATTCCTGACCATGGCTTACATCCTTGCAGTAAACCCTAATATCCTGGGTTCTGTTATGGACAGAAGCGGAGTATTTGTAGCTACAGCTATTGCATCAGCATTTGCTACATTCGTCATGGCATTCTTCGCAAACTACCCGATCGCTCTTTCAGCAGGTCTCGGACTTAACGCATATTTTGCTTATACAGTTTGTCTCGGTGAACTTGCAGATGTTGAGAATGCATTCACAATCGCTCTTACTGCAGTTCTTGCAGAGGGTCTTATCTTTATCATTCTTTCATTCTTCAAAGCAAGAGAGCAGATGATCAATGGTATCCCTCAGAACCTTAAGAATGGTATTTCAGCAGGTATCGGTCTTTTTGTTGCCTATATAGGTCTTCAGGGTGCAAGCATCGTAACACTTACACCGGGCGACAGCGGTGTGACCATCGGTCTCGGAAGCTTCGCAAAGCCTGAAGTAGCACTTGCTCTTATTGGATTCCTCCTTATCATTATTCTTACTCATTATAATATCAAGGGATCAGTTCTTATCGGCATCCTTGCTACATGGCTCCTTGGAATCTGCGCCGAGATGACAGGCTGGTACAAGGTTGACATCGATGCAGGAGTTTACAGCCTTATCCCTGACTTCTCACAGGGCTTACAGCTCAGCGGTATCGCAAATACAGCCTTCAAGTTCAATTTCAGCTGGGTTGCCTCACATATCGTTCAGTTCATAGCTATCGTTTTTTCATTCCTTTATGTTGATCTTTTCGATACAGTTGGTACAGTAGTAGGCGTTGCTGACAAGGCAGGTCTTCTCGATGAGGATGGCAAGCTTCCACGTGTAGGTAATGTTCTTATGGCAGACGCAGTCGGAACAGTTGCAGGTGCTTGTCTCGGAACATCAACAATCACTTCATTCGTAGAGTCATCTGCAGGTGTAGCTGCAGGCGGAAAGACAGGACTTACAGCATTCACAACAGGATGCATGTTCCTTGTTTCAATTCTTCTTTCCCCTATCTTCCTTGCAATTCCAGGATTCGCTACAGCTCCGGCTCTTATCTATGTTGGTATGCTTATGGTTTCCTCCGCAAAGAAGATTACTTTCGACGGTGACATTGCTGATACTGTAGGTGCTTACCTTGCAATGCTCATGATGCCTCTTTCATACTCAATCGCGACCGGTATCATGTTCGCTATTCTCGCATGGGTAATCGTAAAGGTATTTGAGAAGAAGGCAAAGGACGTCAGCCCAATCATGTGGGTAGTATTCTTTCTTTTCTGTCTGAGAATCGTAACACTGGTTACAAACTTCCAGTAATTCACAGATTGCTATAACAATTAAAAACATAAGTCCCGGGGTTGATCCCGGGGCTTTTTTTAATGAGTTTTTGGCTTAAATCATTGATAATATTATAGT
The DNA here is from genome assembly GCA_015057945.1 of Lachnospiraceae bacterium. Lineage (GTDB taxonomy): Bacteria > Bacillota > Clostridia > Lachnospirales > Lachnospiraceae > Oribacterium. The sequence continues at coordinate 83,346 of SVDD01000014.1, forward strand.
AAATTCATATTGATTTATTCGTGGATTTTTTATACATTTAAAAATAGTATCTAAAGGTTTTTAAGGTTTGGAGGAATCATGGCAAAAGAACTTGTTGTGGTACTTGACTTTGGAGGTCAGTACAACCAGTTGATTGCAAGACGCGTACGTGACCTTGGTGTATATGCCGAGGTGTATGCTTCATCTATTGGATTGGATAAGATAAGAAAACTAAATCCGAAAGGCATCATCTTTACGGGCGGACCTCAGTCTGTATATAAAGAGGAGTCCCAGCACATTGACCCGGCTATATTTGATATGGGCATTCCTATTCTTGGTATCTGCTACGGTGCTCAGCTTATCGCTTATGAGCTTGGCGGAGTAGTAAAGACTGCCCCTGTATCAGAGTATGGTCGAACTGACATAATCATTGACAGACAGGATTCAGTTCTTGCAGGTACATCAGATAACACCATCATGTGGATGTCTCACACAGACTACATTGCAGAAGTTCCAAAGAGATTCCACATCATCGCGCATACAGATAACTGCCCTGTAGCAGGCATGGAGGATTCTGAGCGTAAGATATACGCTGTCCAGTTCCATCCGGAAGTACAGCATTCTGTAGAGGGAAACAAGCTGTTCCATAACTTCCTTTATGATGTATGCAAGTGCGAAGGCAGCTGGAAGATGGAGACATTTGTACAGGATAAGATCGAAGAGATCCGTAAGACTGTAGGCGACGGTAAGGTTCTCCTCGCTCTAAGTGGCGGTGTTGATTCCTCTGTTGCTGCATCCCTTATGTCAAAGGCGATCGGAAAGCAGCTTACATGTGTATTTGTTGACCACGGCCTTCTCCGTAAGGATGAGGGTGATGAGGTCGAGGCCATCTTCGGAGAGAAGGGACAGTATGACCTTAACTTCATTCGTGTCAATGCAGGTCCCGAGTATTTCGAGAAGCTTCAGGGTGTAGAAGAGCCCGAGAAGAAGCGTAAGATAATCGGAGAACAGTTCATAAGAGTATTTGAGCGTGAGGCCAAGAAGATCGGTGCTGTAGATTTCCTCTGTCAGGGAACCATCTATCCTGATGTAGTTGAGTCAGGTCTCGGTAAGAGCGCTGTTATCAAGTCACATCATAATGTTGGCGGACTTCCTGAGAAGGTAGAATTCAAAGACATGATCGAGCCTCTGAGACTTCTCTTCAAGGATGAAGTAAGACGTGTTGGTCTTCAGCTTGGACTTCCTGAGTATCTGGTTTATCGCCAGCCATTCCCGGGTCCGGGTCTCGGCGTAAGAATCATCGGTGAAGTAACTCCTGAGAAGGTGCGTATCGTTCAGGAAGCTGATGCCATCTACCGCGAGGAGATCGCAAATGCAGGACTTGACAGAAAGATCAGCCAGTATTTCGCAGCACTTACAAATGTTCGTTCAGTAGGTGTTATGGGCGATTTCAGAACATACGACTATGCTGTAGTTCTTCGTGCAGTAGAGACAGATGATTTCATGACTGCGGAAGTAACAAACATTCCATTTGAGGTTCTTGAGAAGTGCATGAACCGAATTGTAAATGAGGTCAAGGGCGTAAACAGAGTATTCTATGATCTCACAAGTAAACCGCCAGGGACCATAGAGCTGGAATAATTTCAAAGTGGATGAAAACCTTGATTTTTCAAGGCTTTCATCCATTTTTTGATTTCAGTGACAACCAAATGACAACCAATTAAAAAATGGAATTATTCATCCGAATAATTCCACGCTTTTTATCATTTATATTCTTTGCCTATTCAGGCAGTTTTTCTCTCAAAATGACAACCGGATAATCCGGAGACAAATTAATACAAACAAGTTACAGAGAAGACTTTCTAGGCCGTTTTGATGGCTTGTTATCTGATTTACCTTCTGGCATAGCAGCTTGGGTAAGCTCATTAAGTTCCTGAATCCTTTTTTCAATCTCAGGATCTTCTATATAGCCAAACTGTTTGTCGCTGGTGATGTAATCGGGATATAAGCTTTTCCAACCGCTGTATTCTTCATCTAGTAGATTGCCATCATCACATACTTTCCGAATGTGGCTCCAAAGACGAAGGCTTTCTTTCATCTGAAGATAGTTCAGCTCTTCAGATGGAGTAGCATCTTTCTTTAATGGAAACTGTAAAAGATGAACTTCGCCATCAACCAACTTTGGAATAATTCCATAGCGGTCCTCCAGTTCGAAAAGAATCTGAACAGCACTAAACACCTTTGCAGGGTTAGGATCAGCTAAAGCATGCTTATCTATACCTAAAGCATCAGCAATTGTATTAAGAGTAACTTCATCCGGATATCGATTACCAAGCTCGTAATTACGAATAGTGGATTCGTTTAGCTGACATTTTTCTCCGAGTTCTTTCTGAGTGAAGCCTTTAGCTGTTCTATATTTACGAATTTTATCGCCTAAAGGATGAATGTATTTAGATTCTGCTTTAGCCATAGGAAAAAACCTTCTTTCTTAAATTGATGTGAACTAAGTATATCATTATCAGTTCATAAATGAAATGTTTTGATGCATAATATTGACAGTACACATCTGAACTGTTAGTATACTGAGTATAAACAGTACATTATTGAACTGATAAATAATATATAAAGAACTACGGGAGGAATAAAAATGGTAAACAACCAAACAAGACTCATGAATGCACAGGATGTTAAACAGGCATTGGGAGTTTCTGAGAGTAAGGCCTACAAGATTATTCAGCAGCTTAATAAAGAAATGAAGGCAAAAGGGTATTACACCATTAGTGGTCGTGTAAGTGCAAAATATTTTTCTGAATGTTTCTATGGATTCAGTCAGTAATAAATCAGGAGATTTGCAAAGATGGCAGTTATAAAAAATGAAGCAACGAATACTTGGGAAGTCCGTGCTAGATATGTTGATTGGACGGGAGAGAAAAAGCAGAAAACCAAGCGCGGATTTCAACGAAAGTCAGATGCTATCGAGTGGGAACATAACTTCCTTTTGAAGGCATCACAAGATATTGATATGACTTTTGAGCATTTCAACGAAACTTACCTTGAAGATATGAGGCCAAGGCTCCGTGAAAATACACTGAAAACAAAGGAAACAATAATCAATAAAAAGATTCTTCCATACTTCAAAAGTAAGAAACTATGTGAGATTACCGCACCGGACATCATTGCATGGCAGAACACTATGATGCAGATGAAAGATTCAATGGGGAACAGTTACTCAAAAACATACCTTAAAACTATTCACAATCAGCTTAGCGCGATACTGAATCACGCAGTCAATCTATATGGTCTCAAAAACAATATGGCTCGTAAGGTAGGCAACATGGGAAAAGAAATCCCCAAGGAGATGAGTTTTTGGACACAGCAGGAATACGAGATGTTTGCAGAAGCAATTGCAGATAAGGAAGAATCTTACATGGCTTTTGAGATACTCTATTGGTGCGGTATAAGACTTGGAGAACTTCTTGCTCTTACACCTGAAGATTTCAATCTATCTGATAGTACTCTGCGAATTAATAAGTCATATCAGAGGATAGGAGGAAAGGATGTCATTACTGATCCAAAAACGCCAAAGAGTAATAGAACCATCTATATACCAGAATTCCTGAAGGTTGAGATTGAGTCTTATCTTAGCCATTTGTATCAGATAGCGCCAGATGAACGCATTTTTTTACTTAGTAAAAGTTTTTTACACCATGAAATGGACCGTGGCGTAAAAACATCCGGTGTAAAACGTATCCGTATACATGACTTACGACATAGCCATGTATCGTTGCTGATCAATATGGGGTTTTCTGCCTTGGCAATTGGAGAAAGGGTCGGTCATGAATCTCCGGAAATAACATATCGATATGCACACCTATTTCCTACAGTTCAGACTGACATGGCAGACCAGCTTAACAGAGAAAGGACAGGTTTCATGAATGTCAAAAAAAGTCAAAGATGATAAAAACAGGTGGAGAAACAAGATTGTTGCTTTTCGAATGTCACCCGAGGAAAATGAAGAGCTTGATAGGAGATACAGGTTACTCGGATACCGAACCAAACAGGACTACATAATTGAAGCTGTTCTGAAAGGTAAAGTGACTGCAATGGGGAACATGCAGATGATCTACCAATTCAGAAGAAGCTTGGAAGAGATACTGAGTGAACTTCAAAGACTAAAAACGTGTGAAGAAATGAGTGAAGATCTCATGACACCTATTAGGACTATGTTGGAAATCATGGAGGCAATCAAGGAAAAGGATGAATCTAAGTCAGAAAAGGCTAGGATTCCCAAACTCCAATATGACCAGATGATGCATCTGAAAAGATTAAAAAAACTGTTATCCACGAAAACGGAGGATGAAACACATGGGTAAGATAATCGCAATCGCAAATCAAAAAGGCGGGGTTGGAAAAACAACATCTGCAGTCAATCTGAGCGCAGGTCTATCGGATAAAGGAAAAAGAGTTCTTTTGGTAGATCTGGATCCCCAGGCGTCTCTTACATTGTGTATGGGCTACAGAGAACCGGATACTCTTCAGGCAACTGTTACCGATGTGATAGATAAGATCGTAAATGACAAAGGTATTGAACCGGATTATGGACTTCTTCATATTACAGATAACCTGGATCTTCTACCCGCAAGTATTGATTTATCAGCTGCTGAAGTATCACTCGTTAGTGCAATGAGCAGAGAACTTGTATTGAGAACTTATATGGAGCATGTACGAGCAAATTATGACTACATACTGATAGACTGTATGCCATCACTTGGTATTTTGACCGTAAATGCCCTTGCATGTGCAGACAGCGTACTTATTCCGGTTCAGGCGGCATATCTGCCTGTAAAGGGATTACAGCAGCTAATAAAGACAATCTATACGGTTAAGAGACGACTTAATAATCATTTGGAGATTGAAGGAATTCTTTTTACTATGGTGGATCGAAGAACCACATATGCAAAGGAAATCGTTCAAGAAGTAAATCAAGTCTATGGTAAAGCAATTCCAGTATTTCAAATAGAAGTACCCATGTCTGTCAAGGCATCAGAAACGAGTCAGGTCGGGAAAAACATTTTTGAATATGATCCAAAAGGTAAGGCTGCATCAGCTTATCGTGAATTATCCATGGAGGTGTTAAACAATGGCTGTTAAACGTGAAAAAGTACATTTTGAAACGGTCGAGGAACTTTTAGGTGCTCCTGTAGATAAAGATGCCACCTCTGAGATACGAATAGATCAAATCTATCCTTTTGAAAATCATCCTTTCAAGGTCCTGGATAACGAAAGTATGGAAGAACTTGTTGAAAGTATACGCAACAACGGTGTTCTGGTTCCTGTATTAGTACGCCCGGATGATGAAGGTACATATGAAATGATATCAGGACACAGAAGGATGCATGCAGCTAAACTGGCAGGATTGGTGACGATACCGGCTATCATCAAACCAATGACAAATGATGAAGCTACCATTTCTATGGTGGATGCAAATATGCAGAGGGAAGAGATTCTTCCATCAGAGCGGGCGTTTTCACTCAAGATGAAAATGGATGCTCTGAGAAGACAGGGTAGTCGTGAGGACCTAACTTCTCGACATGATGTCGAGAAGTCTCGTAAGACATGGAGTAGTGAAGCTGTGGGAGAATCTATAGGAATGGGCGGCAGACAGGTTCTTAGATATATTCGTTTGACAGAATTGATACCTGAACTACTTGATTATATAGATGCTAAGAGAATTACATTCGTAATGGGTGTAGAAATCTCTTACATGGACAGAACAATACAGGGCTGGATTTATGAGTATTTCAAGGATAATGGATTCCTTAAAAAAGAGCAGATTGAGGCAGTACGCAGTATAGCAAATCCATCAGACCTTACTCAATTCTCTTTAATTCAGCTCATGAACGATGCCTTGCCAAAACCTAAAGAAAACGGAAAGATAACATTTTCAGAGTCAAAGCTCCGTTCATTTTTCCCAAAAGGCTACAGTAAACAACAGCGTGAAGAGATTATACTTCAACTCCTTAAAGAATGGAGCGAGACTCATAATTCTTAAAACCACGACAAGGAGATTAATATGGGATTAAGCTTTATATGTAGAGATGAAGCAGATAACTATAGTTTTATCCGCATTCCAAAGATACTTATGACAAGCTCAGTATTTGCAAAACTATCCATTCCATCAAAGATACTGTATGGAATGATGATTGATAAGATGGGTGCCTCTATAAAGAATAAATGGCTGGATGAAGACGGACGAGTATATATAGTCTATCCGATATCCGAGATTCAAACGGATATGAACCTATCAAAGAGAAAGACCCTGGATTGTCTTTCTGAACTTGAAAACATCGGTCTAATTGAAAAACGGAAACGCGGATGTGGTCTGCCGAGTATCATATATGTCAAAAATTTCGCAACAGGGAATAGTCTATAGAGCTTTGAAGTATCGAAAACCGCACTTCAGGAAAGGAGAAGCTGATTGTGGAAGAGAAGCCAATAATGAAATATTTCACAGGTAAAGAAGCTGATCTGTTTACATTTTACAAAATTCCAAAAGAGATGTTTACAAACAATTATTTCAAGGTAATATCTACAGATGCCAAAGTCTTATATGGACTCATGCTTGATAGAATCTCATTATCTGTTAAAAACGGCTGGCTGGACGATCAAAACAGAGTTTTTATCTTCTTTTCAGTAGATGATACTATGGAGCTTCTGAACTGTAAAAAGAATAAGGCAATCCAGACGATTGCAGAGCTTGATATAGAAACCGGTATCGGACTGATTGAAAAAAAGCGCCAGGGGCAGGGAAAACCTACACGAATATATGTAAAAAACTTTTACATGCCGGATGAAGATACAATTGAGACCGTCTCTGAAGTTGGAAAAACAAACTTCAAGAGGTTGGAAATTCAAACTTCTAAAGGTTTAAAATATCAACCTCTAGAGGTTGAAAAAACAAACCCTAATAATACTGAGTTTAATAATATTGAGTTTAATAAATCATCTTATCTTATCACTTCCAACGAAAAAGAAACGGAACGATCAGATGCTATGTCAAAAATGCAGGATTATGCAAAGTTGATTAAAGACAATATCGAGTATGACACACTTATGGAGCAACATCCTTTTGAGAAAGACATAATTGATGAACTGTATAGCCTGATTATCGAAACCATGATGACCAAAAACTCAGAAATAGTGATAGCACAGTCCAAATATCCCTTGGAAATGGTACAATCTCGTTTTATAAAGCTTGGTTATGATCATATCGAGTATGTCCTTACCTGCTTGAAGGATAATACCACTAAGGTAAGAAATATAAAAAAATATATGCTGGCAGTTCTTTTCAATTCGACGACAACAGTCAACTGCTATTATCAACAAGCTGTGAACTTTGATATGAGTAATACATAAGCACAAATAGCACAAAAAGCACTTGTAAAACAGTCAAAAACAGATATAATAAAAACAGATAAGCACAAAAAGCACATTTTTGTACAAAGGAGATAATAGTATGCAGAAGGGATTACGAGAATCAGATGACCTTGTATCAGGAGCAAGAGAGATTATGATATTAAATCCATTTCTCAGGAAAGAAACCGAAGCATATAGTTATGCTCTTGAGTCTGTAGCAGAACAGATCACAGACAACGGTAATTTTAATTGGGAAGAGGCTATCAAGTTTAATCTCCCTTGTAAAAGTGGAGAAGATCATCCAGCAACAAGAACTATAACAATCGCAGACGATAAATGGACAACTATTGAGGTCAGCTATCAAAAATATGCAGGTACATCCAAGATTACATTCTCAAGGGTTTTGTACATCTGCCTTGCATGGACTATCCATCAGCTTCAGCTTAAGAGAATTGAAAACGGCTACCATATGATTGCAAATTCTCATAATAACCCAAGTGTGGCATCAGATTACATAATTTCTGTAACTGAAAAAAAGACTTCTTCTATTGAAAAATTTGAGGCTCTGGACATAGACAGCAAATTAACTGAAATATACAGACTGCTTCTTGAAGTAAAAAGCGGGAGGGATTCATGATGATGGAAATCATTTTAAAAATATTATATTTCACGATAAAACTATTTATCTTATTCCCAATCGCAATTGTTTTGACCATCATTAATTATATGTTCTGCTTCGCAGGCAATATAATATGTTTTCTCTCAAAAATCATAGGTGTCTTTTTTGTTTTTGGTGGGGTAGTAACACTAATCTGTGAACCTAATATTTCCCATGTAGCGTGGACGGTTATTCTTATGGGTATACTATTGGGGAGCTTAACGGAATTCTTGTGTGATTTTGGCACAGAAATTCTCAATGGAGTCACCCACGCACTTATGGATATATGATAGAAAAAACTGATAGTTGTCATTTCTTCCCCTATTTTTCTCTGTTTTTTCTTCGATTTTTCCTATTTGGGTGGCTTTTGTTAAGAATATGAGCATGATATTATTATGATGGACAAAGAAGAGCGGATACAACCTCCATTCTTCTTTGTTTTTCTTTTGCAAAAGAATTAAAAAATGAAACTTATATGTAGCGTCAGTCAGCAATCAAATGATTGCGGGCTGGCGCTTTTCTTTTACCCAAATTTCCTATAGGAAAAATCAATCTACTAAGCGTAAAGAAGAAAGGAATCATAATAATGGACTTTAATGAATTTAAAGAAACCTTCAAAGAGGATCTAAAGAACAAACTGGGCGAGCTGGGAATCAACGCAGCACTTTCCGAACATCATATCGATAAACTAAATCAGTCTTATGAAGCTATCTCCGCAACTCCGGAAGGAAGCCATATTGGGGTAAATGTCAACCTGGACTCTATTTTTCAGTCATATATCAATGGATCAGATTACAGTACCGTTGTTAATAATGCATCAAAAGCTATTGAAGCAGGCTTAAACAATATTCCCGTAATAGATATGGATAATCTTACAAATTACGATGTGATGAAAGACAAACTGACGATGGAAGTCATTTCAGCGGAACGTAATGCGGATATGTTAAAAAATGTTCCTCATGAAAATATGGAAGACATGGCAGTAGTCTATAAGTTCATTCTTGAATCGAACGGTGAAGAAAGAAGTTCAATCCTGGTCACAAATAATCTTATGAATCAGTTTGGAATCACTCATGAAAAGCTTCATGAAGATGCGATGACCAATGCGCCGGAAATCAGACCTTCCGAAATCAGAGGAATGTCAGAAGTAATGTCTTCTATGATGGGGCAAGGTATGTTTCCGGAAATTCCTCCTGAAGAGGAGCAAATGTTCGTAGCCGGAGTATCCGACAACATCCACGGTGCCGGTGTTATAGCCTATCCAAATTTCTTTGAGCAGGCAGCTGAAAAACTCGGTGGAGATTACTATATTCTCCCAAGCAGCATTCATGAAATCCTCCTTGTAAAAGATAACGGTCAAATGAATGCAGCTGATCTGGAGACAATGGTAAGAGAAGTAAATGCTACACAGGTTGCCCCTGAAGAACAGCTCACTAACCATGTATATCATTATGATTCAAAAGAACATATCTTTGAAATGGCTGACAAATTTGAGGAACGTCAGGCAGAACAAATAGCCGAAAAAAATGAAGCTGCCAGAGGTTCTGTACTTGAAGATCTAAAAGAAAAAAAAGAGGGAATTGCCAAGGATTCATCTGGAGAGCATGTGAAAGCTTCGATAAAGAAGGATAGAGGAGGTGAGGCACTATGAGAAACAGATCAATCCTCTTAATCCATCAAGTGTCTTCAGGAACAAAAAGAGGTGGACATTCACCATACATGAGAGAGGGCTCTGCGCCCTCTCCTTGTAATTGTAAGACACCTTGTTGTTATGGCAAAGGACGGAATTTTTGCTGGCCATGTATCAAAAAAATGATAAATACTCATGATACCGGCATGGAGGAATAAATCTATGGAATTCGACTATTTTTATAGAGGTGACTTACAAAAACTCAAAGAAATTAAGATCAATCTTAACCCTCTTACAGATGGTTTTGTTGAAAATAAATTTGAAGAAGCCTTAATTCAAACAGATTTACATGCATTAATCATTGCTACAAACGGAGAAATGCGACTAACGGATTATAACGAAGTAAAAATAATCCTTGATGGATTAAAAACCTGTGGTGCGTATCTTATACTTGGAAATTCAGATTTTATCGTTTTATTCAACGATGATAAAACGTTTGATCTTGAAGATGGGAAATACTTTGTCGGAAGTATGGTGGTAATGAAACTCAACGGTCAGCAATTACTAATGCTTTCTGCAGAGGAAATCCTGACAGTTCAACGCTTACTTGAAGGTCGCATGGCTACATTAGTTTCCGGTGAACAAAGGTTTTCAGCATTGGTTTTGAACTAACAGCAAAATGAAATTGCTATTGTTAGGGAAGGAGGCGGCTATGAATGATCAATGAAGAACTGTCGAAGGAAGCAATGGGGTATGCAAAAAATAGAATTGCAAAAAAAGCAATAAGATTTGCATGGAGCGGCGCAACAAAGCCTACAGTAAAATTGTTCATAAAAACACTTAGGATAGTTGGAGGTTTCCCGGTTAAGGCTATAAGGTACAAGATCCATCCTGAACATGGTGAAATGTCAGTAAAACAGCTTATAAGAAAGGATCAGGGAGCTCAGTCAGTTGATATTGATGAGTTAGGACTTGGTGATTTCAAAAAGATAGCAAATAAATATGGACTTGATTTTGCCATAGTTAAGAGTACAGAGCTGGATCCACCCAAGTACACGGTATTTTTTAAAGCCAGAGATGCGGATGCTATAACCGCGGTGGTAAATGAATATACTGCAAGGAAACTCAGAATCCAGAAGGAAGGCAGATCCAGCATTCTTGCTAAGCTAAGAAAGTTCAAGGAAATTGTTGCGTCGCTTCCAAAGAAGGTCGCAGAAAAAAGAAAGGACCGGGAACTATGAACAGTAAGCTAAAGAAGAAACTGATCCTTAATGTTCCTTATGCGGCTCTGGGACTATTGGCAACTAACATCGGAGAAGCATGGAGACTGGCATCAGGAGCCAATGCTTCTGAGAAGTTACAGAGTCTGGTAATGGATGGCTGTTTCGGTGCGGCATTTGCAAATCCTCTTCCCCGCATCCATCCTGTGGACCTGTGCGTTGGAGCAGCAGTTGCAGGAGCATTAAGACTTGCAGTGTATATGAAGGGCAAGAACGCGAAGAAGTATCGTCATAACGAAGAATATGGCTCTGCCAGGTGGGGAACCCATGCAGACATAGAACCTTTTATAGATCCGGAGTTCAAAAACAATGTCATATTATCTCAATCTGAGTGGCTAACTATGAGTTCGAGACCCAAGATTCCGAAATATGCCAGAAATAAGAACCTGCTAATTGTTGGAGGCAGTGGTTCCGGAAAAACAAGATTTATTTTGAAGCCAAACCTCCTCCAGATGCATTCAAGCTATGTTGTTACTGATCCTAAAGG
>SVDD01000056.1:0-11607 GCA_015057945.1 Lachnospiraceae bacterium
AGATCAAGGATTAACCGGATTTGATTATAAAGGATGGATGGTTGAAACACCATGCACCTTCTATTTGACGCTTACGATAAATACGTAGAAAAGATTTTCGACGGAGACGAGAAGGCCGCACTGGGCGGAGACATCGAAGTGCTTGTAGACAACAAGTATTACACCTACACTATAGTTGGGGTTTATCAGTATATGGACGGCGGAATGTCTGCCGGATTCTCCCAAAATGATATTTCCACCAATGTCTATATCCCCTTTGCGGTGGCCAGAATGCAGGTGGAAAAAGGGGATCTCTATGATGAGTTTTCACTGAAGGCCGGGGATGGCACAGATCCTGATACCCTTTGCTTTTCGGTGCAGGATTATATCAATACAAAGTATTACGGAGACAATGATGCCTATGAGAGCTATGCCTACAGTATGAAGGCTCAGTTGAAGGAAATGAATTCCATGCTGAACACACAAAAAAATGCCTTTATGGCCATAGGAGCCATAGCTCTTCTGGTAGGAGGCATCGGTGTCATGAACATCATGATTGTGTCCATCACGGAAAGGACCAGAGAGATAGGAACCCGTAAAGCTCTGGGAGCAACAAACAATGACATACGCCTTCAGTTCATCATTGAGGCAATGGTCATATGTCTTCTCGGAGGAATTATCGGTATAATTACAGGGCTCCTGTTCGGCATGGCCGCAACAAAGGTCATGGGGTATCATGGAACCGCATCTGTTTCCGGAATCCTTGCCTGTGTGCTCTTTTCCATGGCCTTCGGTCTTTTCTTCGGATATTACCCCGCAAACAAGGCCGCGAAAATGAACCCTATAGAAGCATTGAGATACGAATGAATGGAGATTAGTGTGAAAGAGAACAGATACAGAATACTTATCGCAGAAGACGACAAGGATATCATTGACCTGCTGGAATTATATCTGGAAAATGCAGGTTTCGATGTTCTGACTGCCGAAAACGGACTTCTCGCATGGGAATGTCTCGAGAGGGAAAACAATATGGATCTGGTTATCATGGACATCATGATGCCTGAAATGAACGGATACCAGCTTATCCGTAAGTTAAGGGAACATCACAATCTTCCTGTCATCATCATTTCCGCCAAGACAGAAGACAGCGATAAGATACTGGGGCTTGACCTCGGGGCGGACGATTACATTGCAAAGCCCTTCAATCCCCTTGAGGTAGTGGCGAGAGTGAAATCAAATCTCCGGAGATATTATCATCTTAATGAGAGAACACAGGAGGATGACGGACAGCTTCATGTAGGTGATCTTACGCTGGATACCAACAGTATGTTACTTAAAAAGGGAGACAGCGAGATATCCCTCACACCTATGGAATTTAAGATTCTGAATCTCCTCATGCAGAACCCGGGAAAGGTATTTACCAAGATTCAGATATACCAGCACGCCAGCGGAGAATACGTGGAAAATGATGAAAATACCATCATGGTCCATATGTCAAATCTCCGTGAAAAAATCGAAAAGGATCCCAGGATGCCCGAGTATCTTAAGACCATAAGAGGACTTGGCTATAAGATGGAGAAAAAACCGCTCTGAAATACATCTTAATATTCATAAACCCTTAGTGTAGAGTCTGTGAATATCTATATATAAACACCGGAGAAAACAATGAAAACATTTGTACTTAACAATAAAAGCGGGAGCCTGTATTTCCTGATCATGAGAGGTTATCTCGGCTTCATCTCTGGAACCGTACTTTTGATACTTTGCCTCTATTTCGGTAATTATCTGGCGACCCGTAAGCTTGATGAAAAGTATCTTGCAAACACATATTACGACCACTACGCCTATGAAGAGGATTTCACAACGGAAGAGGGTGAAAAAAACACCCTTATGATGGAATACAGCTATGTGGAAAATGAAGAAGGATCTTCTGATTCTGTCATAAAGTATATGACTATTCTGGATGATAAAGGCAGGATCCTGTATTCCAACTCAGGTATAAGTCCCGACAAATTCAGGGAATACATAAACGAATCTCAGGATGACTCAAACTATGTGTCCATGTTCAGAAAATACAACGAAATGAAGACCCGTGTGGACACAGCTACAGCAGTACTTCTGGTGACAGGCGAGATACTTCTCATGCTTTTCTTTGTTTTCAGAATCAATAAATCTGTTCTCCGTCCCCTGAATCTCCTGAAAAATGCCATGGGAAATTACAACGATAAAGATGACAGGCTGAATCCCATCAGTTATTCGGGAGCGAAGGAGCTTGAGGAAATCTGCGAGTCCTACAATGACATGGCAGAGGCTCTGAGAAAGAGCGATGAAGAGCGAAAACGTCTTGAAGAAGGACGTGAGCGTATGCTTGCAGGCATTTCTCATGACCTTAAAACTCCTGTCACCGTAATTCAGGGCTATGCCAATGCTATTCTGGACGGTACTATCCCTACCGAGAACCTTATGACCTACGTGGAGACTATATTTAAGAAATCCCAGGTCCTTTCAGAGCTAATAAATACCTTCCATGAGTACAGTCGTCTGGAACATCCTGATTTTGCCCTCAAAAAGAAAAGAGGCGATATCAGTGAATATCTGCGGGAATATATAGCGAACCGTTATGATGAGCTTGCCATCGCAGGCTTTGAGCTTGAAGTAAACATCCCGGATGCAAACATATATGCGGTTTTCGATCAGCTGGAACTTAAAAGAGTATTTGAAAATCTTATCAATAATACCATAAGGCACAATCCTAAAGGCACTACCCTATACGTGGAGCTGGAAAAGCCGGATGTCCTTTTAGTAAATAAAAAAACATCCACTTATTCCTATGGACAGACGGATGAAAAAGACAGAGCACTTGCCGAAGCTTCACCTATGATCAGAATTCTTTTCGGAGATGACGGTGTGGGGATACCGGATGATGTAAGAAAGAGCATATTTGATCCCTTTGTGACAGGAGATGAATCCAGAAAGTCGGGAAAGGGTTCAGGTCTCGGACTTGCGATTTCAAAGAAAATAGTTGAGGCACACGGAGGTTACATACACCTGAGAGAACGTTCCGAAACTGACCACAGTACAGAATATGAAATCCTGCTTCCTGTTGAGGACTGATGCATACCGGACATGAATCTGAATTGAACATACAGATCGAACCGGGCTTATGAATATGTCATCATTTCCATCCCTATGACTGACCGTAGGTAAAGATCGAAACTATATGTGAAGGAACTTGGAGAATTGATATGAGATTTGAAAGCAGAAATAATGATAAAGAAAAAATGATTTTTAATGTACGGGTTGCCGGAATACTGCTTATGGTACTTATGTGCTTTACTGCAGTTATGGAGTCTATGACCATGCCGGCCTACGCCGCTTCTACCGACGAAAAGGATTACAGCTTTTCCTCTCTGCAGTGGGACATAGATGATGATGTTATGATGGCGTACTGGGACCGGTCAGAGGATGACCAGAGATATAAGCTGCAGCTTTACAAGGATTCTGTTTCTCAGGAGAACAAGGTGGGAAGCACGGTTACTGTAACCAATAAAGATTATTATGATTTCACAAAGCTTGTGATTTCAAGCGGTGCAGGTAATTACATATTTACAGTTACAGGCCTTAAGGAAAATGATACTCAGGTTTCAAATGTGGCGTATATAGACACTTCCCGATTACATAAAATTGAAGATAAGTACATGGTGGAGCATCCGAAAACTGTTTTCGGAAAATATTCCGTAGAAAAGATGGATCTCATACAGAAGGTGGATCCTGTAACTGCTGCGGCCTACGCCCGTACCAAACCCGGTTATAATACTGCCAATGCCTCCGGTCTTATGTATTCTCTTCCAAGCATGAACAACGGATGGCTCAAGCTTAAGGATGGGAACTGGTATCATTTCACAAACGGTGTAATGGATACAGGCTGGTACGTGGATACGGCTACCGGAGACAGATACTATTTAAATCCTGACGGGACCATGAAAACAGGCTACCTTTATCTCGATGGACAGAATTACTATTTTGAAGCTTCCGGAAAATTGGCACAGAATACTAATGGCTGATGCTGTGTTTAAGCTTCCTTCAGAACTGAAATAATGCTCACTTATAGAAAAAATTCGTAAAATATCTCTGAAAAACTCAGAAAAATACATTGTTTTAAATGGTGGTGTCTTGTCTCTGCACTCACATGGTTGTATAATGCAAAAACATTTCTAAAAAAGAATAGCCGGATTTTCAATTCACCCCGTTCATTTTTTACTGATTAAAAATCAAACATAGAATGGATGCAAAAAGTCGATGTCGGTAATTCTTTTATTTATGAAAACTTTTTCGAAGAGGACATAGTATCATGACAAACGGAATCGTAGTTATAGGAGCAACATTCGTAGATATCAAGGGCTATCCCCTGGAGGTATATGTTCCAAACGGAAGAAATGCCGGTACAGTGATGGAAGTTCACGGCGGTGTATGCCGTAATGTGGCTGAAGATATTGCCAATGTTGAGCTTAAGCCTACATTTGTCAGCATCGTGGATAACAGCGGAACCAGTACCGATGTTGTCAACAAGCTCATTCGTCATAAGATAAACACAAAATATATCCGCAGAGTCGAAGGAGGTCTCGGAACATGGCTCGCCATTTTTTCAAATGATGGTGATGTCATAGCATCTATTTCCAGAAGACCTGATCTCAGTGAGGTTTCCAACATCCTCACCGAGCAGGGAGATGAGATCATCGGCAATGCTGACAGCGTTGTTGTTGAGATAGATATGGATTCATCTATCCTGAAGCAGATATTTGAGCTGGCTGAAAAATATGATAAAGAGGTTTATGCAGTCGTTTCCAACATGTCCATCGCCATGCAGAGACGGGATCTTCTTAAGCGTACCGGCGTAATAGTATGTAATGAGCAGGAAGCGGGCATGCTTTTCTCCGATGACTACTGCAACATGATGCCTGAAGAGTTTATGCATATTCTCGACAGACAGGTGAAGTCTGCAAAGTATCCACGTATGGTCGTTACCATGGGTGCAAAGGGAGCTGTGTACGCATCAATGGACGGAGAACCGGGATTCTGTCCAAGTATCCCCGTCGGTGTTATCGACACAACAGGTGCAGGAGACGCTTTCTTCTCAGGTGTTGCCATCGGTCTCACCTATGGAAAGGGTCTTGGTGAGGCCTGCCAGATCGGAACCAGACTTGCAAACTCTGTTATCTCAACCACAGACAATGTCTGCCCGAGATTCATGCCTCAGGAATTCGGCATTGAAGTAAACAGATAAAACCATACAAAAAGCACTCATTCAGAGATTCCTTCAGATCTCCCTATGAGTGCTTTTAAAGTACCTTATTTAATAGCAGAAGCCGGATACAGGCTAATGATTATCCTGATAATCAATACTGCTTAAGGTGAATAGCGAAGCCGGCAATCATCTTATCAAGATAGATGAACTTAAGTGTTCCATCCTCGTTGTGCTGAGCAGTTTCCTTCTTAAGGCCCATACCTCTCTTTTCAAAGAATGCAGCTGCCTTGTCTACATCGTGGGCACCGATTGCGATATGTCCCTTCTCTCCGGGACCGTCCTTCTTCATAATCTCGATAAGATCTGAAGCAAAAATAGAACTGTTTCCTACTCTTGGAATGAATGCCATAAGAGTATGGAATTCATCAGCAATGCGTAATGCATCATCCTCGCCGTCTGCATTGATACCTACATGAAGTACGCAAAGTCCAAGCTCCTTTACCGCATCAAAATCCTTTGACATCTCGTCTGCCATAATATTACCTCCTGAATGTTATTTTACGTCGCATAAAATTAAGTTTAGCACCTGAAGTTAAATTATGCTATAATCTTCGGTCAAAAGATACAGGTATCTCTGAATGATTTCAGATTAATATCAGCTTCCCGGATCAACTGAGGGAAGTAAGGTTTTAAGGCGACAGGAAAGGCAGAATGATGGAAAAGTATTTCGACATTAATGAACAGGGTTTCAGTATCAGATGTAAGGTCTATTTTGAAAAGGACATTCATAATTTAAAACACATAGTTCTCGCCACCTATGGCTTCGGCGGAAATAAAGATAATAAAGCCATCGAAAAGTTCGCAGAGAGGATAACCACAAAGTACAAAGGCTTCGGTGTGGTCTGCTTTGACTGGCCATGTCACGGAAAAGATGCCCGTAACAAGCTGATCCTCGACGAGTGCCTGACTTATATGGAGCTGGTCATCAATCATATTAAGAAGGAAATGGGTGCAGAAGCTCTGTATAATTATTCATCAAGTTTCGGAGCCTATGTGACACTCTGTTACCTCCATGACCACGAAAATCCTTTCAGAAAGACAGCATTCCGCTGTCCGGCTATAAAAATGTATGATTCCATGACAGCTCATGTAACAGAGGAGGACTGGAACAACCTGAATAAGGGTAAGGAAATTCTCCGGGGATACGACAGAAAGATAAAGATCTCTCTGGCATTTTTGCAGGATCTGAAAAACAATGATGTGAGCTCCTATGATTACATGGACTTTGCAGATGATATCATCATGATACACGGCACAAAGGATGAGATGGCACCTATAGAGGAGGCAGAAGAGTTTTCAGAGAACAATGTCATAGAACTTATAAAAGTGGAAAATGCAGACCATCCATTTTCCAATCCAAAGTATATGGATTACGCCATCCAAAAAATCCAGGAATTTTTTGTACCTGAGGATTGATTTGAAAACTGCAAATATATTATGATTATTTCATAAATATTTTGGAAGGGGATACAAACAAATGAATGATTTCAGGTATTTCACACCAACAGAGGTAGTCTTCGGAAAAGATGCGGAGAACAAGACCGGAGATACCGCAAAAAAGTACGGATCAAAGGCATTGCTGGTATACGGAAAGGGAAGTGTAATAAAGAGCGGACTTTTGGACAGGGTCAAGGCATCCCTGGAGAAAGCCGGTGTACAGTATAAGGATTTCGGAGGTGCAAAGCCAAATCCTACACTTGCCCATGCTGAAGAGGGTGTTAAAGAAGCTCTATCATTCGGTGCAGATATGATAATCGGTGTAGGAGGCGGAAGTACAATTGATACTGCCAAGGCCATTGCCCACGGAACCGCAAACCCGGATAAGAATCTCTGGGATATATGGACCAGAAAGGTGGATCTCGTAAAATCTATACCGGTAGGTACTGTACTCACCATAGCAGCTGCAGGAAGCGAAATGAGTGATTCTGCCGTTCTTACAAACGAAGCTATAGGCAAGAAGGCAGGTATCAATACAGATATGAACAGATGCAGCTTTGCCATTGTAAATCCGGCTCTTGCTGCAACACTTCCCAAAAATCAGATAGCTGCAGGTGTGACTGATATCATGATGCACACCATGGAGAGATATTTTATCCCTGATATCAAGGCCGATATGACAGATGAAATAGCCGAAGGCCTCCTTCGTACAGTTATAAAGAACGGTGAACTGGTTCTTCAGGATCCTTCTGATTATGATGCTATGTGTGAAGTGTTCTGGGCATCAAGCCTTTCACATAACAATCTGACAGAGTGCGGAAGAGGAAAGGATTTCTCTGTTCATAAGATAGGTCATGCATTATCCGCAAAGTATGATGTGACTCATGGCGCTTCACTCGCTGCGGTATGGGCATCATGGGCAAGAGAGCTCTACAAGGATGCAGTTCCGAGATTTGCAAGATATGCAAGAAATGTATGGAAGATTGATGAAGCCGATGATGAAAAGGCTGCGATTCTGGGAATCGACAGAACAGAAGAGTTCTTCAAGAGCATCGGAATGCCTGTCAGAATCTCTGAGATGGGCGTAAATCCTTCAGACAGTGACATCACAGAGCTTGCAATGGATGCAACCATGCAGGATACCATGAAGCTTTCAAGGATACGTCCTCTTTCAGCCAAAGATGTAGAAAAGATCTACAAAGCTTCGCTCTGATTGATTTCTTAAAGAAAACCAAAAACTGATATTCAATGTGAGGGAGCAAATGGCTCCCTCATTTTTTTCACGATACGGCTGTCATGCGGGCATCGTGCTTGCACGAATGCACATGGGACAGCCAACGTTTGTAATAAAATTGCAAACAATTATACATAATTATGATGTATTTTTAAGCGCATTTATGATATGATATTGTAGTTTTGCGGCCAAATGATAACCCATATACATTACCGCAAGATGCTGCAGAGCGTAATTCGATTCGCAGACGATCCCAATGAAAGGTAGAATTATAATGAGACTTGAAGACTTACAGAAAAACAATGGGGTAGGTATGGATGAACTTAGAGTTACTCTTATGGAGATCGCCAACAATATCAGTAAAAGTATCAAAGGACACTGGTCCGTACAACCTGATATCAGAGCATTGGAACCCTTTTGTGCCTACAATATCAATTCCCATACAACAGGCTATGAGATTTGCCGTTTTTATCCTTTTTTAGATGCCAGCGGAGAAGTATATATCTCCATAAATTCACGCCGGATCAATGTAAATTGCCGGTATGAAAGCAATCTCGTATCCGGAATATATGATTTGATCATAAACAGTATATCAGTTCAGGATATTGCTTAATTAAAAACTAATAAAAAACACCACAAATGTCGGTTAATAAGATAGAAGCTATTGATGCCTCTGTTTATGCCGGTGCTTAATGAATTTAAACACCGGTGACAGGAATGACATTTGCAGGTGTTTTTTTATTTCCGGTTATAATAAAGCCTTCCCGTTTTAATGATGTGTGGGATATTTTTGTCATAGCTGAGTTTATAAAAATATTATTAAAAAGAAACTTATAGTTATTGTATAATAAATGGCGTAATTTATTTTTTAAATAGCGTTAATAACCGTATTTATGAACAAACGTAAATTTTTAATCATAACAAGAGGTTTGTTTTTTCTTATAGGGATAGTATGTTTCTTTATTACTCTTATTATGTTAGCTTATCAGCTTCATGAAAAGGATGCACTCAGGATCAAGAAACCTCTGAATACCAATCATAAGATTCTGTTTCTGTGTTCTTATGAACCTATGTACTATACATACCGATATCAGATGGCCGGACTGGAAAATGAGCTGTATGTTGACGGGATTGAATTTGATGTTGTCTATATGGACACCAAAAATTTCAGAACAGAAGAGGACATTAAAGAATTTTATCACTTTTTCAAACAAAGATATGGAAGTAACAAACAGGGATATGAGGCAGTTTTATTGGGCGATGATGATGCTTTGGTCTTTGCTTTAAAACATCAAAAAGAGCTTTTTGATAACATGCCTATGGTCTTTTTCGGTGTAAATGATCTGGGGCTTGCTGTCGAAGCCCAACAGAATCCTTACATTACAGGCTTTTACGAGCTGAATTATCTTCATCAGACCATGATCACAGCTATAAATCTGTTTCCCGAATCAAAAAACCTTGTTGCAGTGCATGACGAATCGCCTGCGGGAATTGCTGATAATGAACAGTTTTATGAAATGGCCCGTCAATATAAAGACTATACCTTTGATGATATTGATTTTCAGGCAATCACTGAACGTGAGCTGGTTGAAAGACTCCGTATTCTTCCACCGGATACTCTCTTGTTCTATATGACCTGTTACAATGATGTCAATGGTAAAGTTCATTCGGTTTATGATTCCACGAGCCTGATAATTGACAATACAGATGTTCCTGTTTTCAGAAATTATGCCGAGGGAAGAGATGCCGGTGTTCTGGGCGGTACATATATGGACTTTTATGAACAGTCAAAACAGGCCGCACATGTCATATCAGAAGTTTTAAATGAAAACGAGGATATTGATACCTATTCTCTTTCCATGTACACCCCGGGAATAACGGAATTCAATTATCCCCTTATGAAGAAATACGGTATTTCCGAAAAGCAGCTCCCTAAAGATACTGTGTATTTCGGAAAACCTGTAACATTTTATGAGCTATATAAGAATATGCTGCCTATAGTATTTCTTATGGCAACATCTCTGCTTTCATTTATTATTTCAGCCCTCTCTGCCTTCATCAACGAAAAAGATCATGTGAAGATACTGAAGAAATCCAAGGAACAGATAGTAAGCTCTCAAAACAAGCTTCATTATCTTGCAAATCATGATGAACTGCTTGGACTTTTGAACAGAAGCTCCATAGTCAGATTTTTAACCAATAATCTGAAGACTGATGATATTTATTCCATCCTGATGATCGATATTGATGGATTTAAAGACATTAATGAAAATTACGGTCATCAGATAGGAGATAAGATATTAATCAATATCTCAAATGTCCTTAAAAAATATGCTCTGGCCAATAACATGGTTGTGGGCAGATATGGCGGTGATGAATTTCTGATGCTTTACAGAGGGAAGAATCTTGATCAGACATCATCAGCAGTAAAGAAAATTGTATCCTTGTTCTCGCAGTCATTTAACGCTGATAATGTGAATGTCATCATGTCCGCAAGTATCGGAATATCCAATTCGGACGGGGAGACAACTCCTGAACAGCATGTAATCAATGCTGAAATAGCCATGTATGAAGCAAAGATCAGGGGAAAGAATATGGTCTTTGTATATGCTGAGGATATGAAGAACAAGCTCATCCTTGAGTCCAATATCAAATCGGCATTCCTTAAAGCCTTTGATTCGGATGGTTTCTATCTCATGTATCAGCCTAAGATCTCGGCTTCTTCAAAGGAAGTAATCGGTTATGAAGCTTTGGTCAGACTCAAAGACTCGCCTTATGGCCCCGGTGTATTTATACCCGTAATTGAAAAGAGCGGATGGACGATAAAACTGGGAAGATTAATTACAAAGCTTGTTGTGGAACAGTTACATGCATGGCAGGAAGAAGGAAAAACCATTCATCCGGTTTCCTTGAATTTCTCAAGCAGGCAGATCCACGATCTGGGTTATTGTAATTATCTGAAAAAACTCTTACTACAGTACAAGGTGGATCCAAAATATGTGCAAATAGAAATCACAGAATCTCTTTTACTGGAGGAATCCTCGAGAACATCAGATCTGTTCAAGAGTTTTCAGACGATGAACATCAAACTTCTTCTGGATGATTTCGGAACAGGCTATTCATCACTGGCATACCTTACCTATGTTCCTGTAGATGACGTTAAACTTGATAAGTCTCTGGTTGATACCTATCTGACAGACGGAAAAGAAGATTTTATCCGTGACGTTATATCGCTTGTTCACGATATCGGCAAGACCATAACGATAGAAGGCGTCGAGCATGAATGGCAATATTTAAAACTTGCCGAATTCAATGCCGATACTATCCAGGGATACTTTTTCTCTAAACCTTTAAATGCTGATGAGGCAATAGATTTCAAAGTAATCTGAGATTCTGAATTAAACTGTTTGATTCGAAAATGCCCAAGATGCCGAGAAACATTAAAAAAGAGGCAACTCAAATGCAAAGTAAAGAATTCCAAAAGATATATTTAGTAATTCCGGTATTAGCAATAGTTCTTGCCTTAGCAGCTTGCTATTTCGCCAATCCTGAGAAGGGTTTGAATGAGACGTCACCTTGTATTTGTCAACTGAAAATTCAGTCAAAAGTTCATTGAAAATTCAGTCACTTTTGTTTTAAATGAGCGCCTCAT
>SVDD01000015.1:0-90268 GCA_015057945.1 Lachnospiraceae bacterium
ACAAAAAAGGTCTGTGGCAAAAGTCACAGACCTCATTATAATCCATGGATTTACATCCCTCAATTACTTCTTCTGAACATACTTTCTGATATCCAGTGAGATAGCAACGAAAATTACGATACCGATGGCGATGTACTGAGAGTTCGCATCTACTCCGAGGAACTGAAGAGCAACCTTCAGAAGCTCAAGTACGGCTACACCGATGATTGCTGATGAAACCTTACCACGTCCACCTGTTACAGATACACCACCGAGGGCGCAGGCTGCGATACCTTCCATCTCATATGAAAGACCGGTATTGATAGATGCACCACCTGCCTTTGCACCAAGCATGAAGCCTGCCATTGCGAAGAATGCAGATGCCTTTGCATAAATGAGTACCATTGTAAGCTTAACTGGTACACCGGCAACCTCTGCTGCCTGTGGGTTACCACCAATAGCATACATATACTTACCATGACGAGTCATGTTGTAGATGAACCATGTGATTCCTGCCATTGCTATAGCCATCCAGATGAGCCAGCTGAGTCCCAGGAATCTTCCTGTTGAGAAACCTGTGTACTCAGTTATATATCCTCCGAGAGGTGTAGCACCTGTATAGATAAGACCAAGACCATAGATGATCTCCATCATTGCAAGTGTGGAAATGAATGGTGGAACATGAAGAAATGCTATGAACCAGCCTGTGATGGCACCAAAGCATCCGCAGATAACCATTGCGATCAAAAGAACCAGAAACGGATTAAGCGGTGTGATGCTTGCAAGGAAGCCTTCCTGGAAGAAACGTCCGCCATACTCCTGTTTCTGAAGAAGAGTACCTGCTATACATGCGCCAAAACCTACCATACGTCCACCGGAAAGATCACATCCGCCGGTGATAACTGCACCTGAAATACCAAGAGCGATAACAAGTCTGTAGGACATGTTAGCAAGAAGGTTCAGGAAGTTGTTTGGTGTCAAGAAATTCTTGGTTGTTAATCCCGTATAAATTACGAGTATGAACATTACGATGATAACACCGTTATTGATAAGAAAATCTGTGATTTTCTGTTTTTGTGTCTTCTGCATTTTACTTTCCCCTTAATCTCAAATACTCAATCAGAACTTGGTTGCAAAGGTCATGACCTTCTCCTGTGTCATGTCTTCCTGCTGATCTATCTGACCGGTGATTTTACCGTTACACATTACATAAACTCGATCCGCCATACCGAGAAGCTCAGGCATTTCAGAAGAGATCATTATGATGGCTTTACCCTGCTTTGCAAGATCTTCCATAATTTCATAAATCTCATGCTTGGCTCCTACGTCAATACCTCTGGTAGGTTCATCCATGATGAGGATGTCTGGATCATTTGCCAGCCATCTTGATACTATTACCTTCTGCTGGTTACCACCGGAAAGATTTTCGATGTGCTGGTTCATGCTTGGTGTTTTGATAGAAAGCTGTTTGATGCTATCATCAACGATTTTGTTTATTGTCGGATGATCAAGAACAAATCCACCCTTAAGATGCTTGTTATAAATGGAAATGCCTACGTTATCCTTGATGGAAAGACATCCGAAGATACCGTTTCCTCGACGGTCCTCTGTTATCATACCGATACCGGCATCCATGGCATCCTTAGGTTTAGTGATCTTAACTTCCTTGCCATGTATCTTTATGGTTCCCTCTGAAAGATGTCTTATTCCGAAGATACCTTCCATAAGCTCTGTTCTCTGTGCACCAACAAGTCCGCCAAATCCGAGGATCTCTCCCTTACGGATATTAAATGAACAATTCTGGAAGGACTTTGCATGGATGGAACTTACATTTTCCACTTCAAGGACAACTTCACCGATCTCATGCTTATGCTCAGGATAAATCTGAGTGAGCTCACGTCCTACCATCTTGGCGATGATCTGATCTGTTGTAAGCTCTGCTGCAGGCCATGTTCCAACATATGTACCGTCACGCATTACCTGAATATCATCAGCTATTCTCTTGATCTCATCCATTTTGTGGGAAATATAGATCATGGAAACGCCACGGTCTCTGAGCTGATTCATTACCTTAAAAAGGAAATCTACTTCATTATCTGAAAGTGAAGATGTAGGCTCATCGAAGATGATTACCTTTGCCTCACGGGAAACCGCCTTGGCAATTTCTACCAGCTGCATCTGACCTATGGATAAGGATCCGAGAAGAGCCTTTGGATTGTACTCAAGACCCAGCTCCTTTAACCACTTCTCTGTTTCAGCGAACATGGTAGCATGGTCTATCATCTGTATCGGTCCGTACTTCTTGACCGGGAAACGGCCCAGATACATATTCTCACCGATACTTCTTGCCGGGATAGGCTGAAGCTCCTGGTGTACCATCGCTACTCCCCTCTTAGCTGCTTCATCAGGGTTAGCGATTTCAACTTTCTCACCATCCAGATATATTTCTCCTTCATCCATGTGATAAATACCAAAAAGGCACTTCATAAGTGTTGACTTTCCGGCACCGTTTTCTCCCATGAGTGCGAGAACTGTACCTGGACGAACAGCAAGATTGACTTTATCCAGCGCTTTGACACCTGGGAATGACTTAGATACCCCTCTAAGTTCCAGTTTATATTCCGCCATTTTGTCCTCCAGTTAACTT
The DNA here is from genome assembly GCA_015057945.1 of Lachnospiraceae bacterium. Taxonomy (GTDB): domain Bacteria; phylum Bacillota; class Clostridia; order Lachnospirales; family Lachnospiraceae; genus Oribacterium. Next base: position 2,627 of record SVDD01000015.1, read on the forward strand.
TACTTTTCCAAAAAGCAGGAGCACAGGTGCGATTTCGCACCCGCACTCCTCTCTAATGTTCTTAATTAATTTAGTTTCTTCTTTTTTGCTGATTAGCCAAGTGAAGCAAGGATATCATCAACATTAGCTGTTGTAACCTTTACATAGTCACAGCCGATGTAGTGATCATTTGTCTCACCCTTGAGGTACTTAACAGCTGCATCTGCTGCTGAGTGTGACTGAGAGATGTGATCGTTAAATACTGTACCTGTCTGCTTTCCTGACTTAACGTTCTCGCAAGCCTCCTGAAGAGCATCTACACCAAGGAGATATACATCTGTTCCAACTGTCTCGCCTGCTGCCTCGATAGCCTGAAGAGCACCAAGAGCCATAGCGTCGTTGTTACAGAATACTACTTCGATATCCTTACCGTGCTGAGCAAGTGAGTTAGCAACAAGTGACTGTGCCTGAGCCTGATCCCAGTTACCAACCTGATCATCAAGTTCCTCAACCTCGATACCAGCATCCTTAAGAGCCTTTACAGAGAACTCTGTTCTGTACTGAGCATCAACGTTCTCAGGGTCACCCTCGATCATGATGTAAGAAACCTTTCCATCACCGTTGATATCACCCTTGTTCTCAAGGTCAGCAACGATCTCACCCTGCATAGTACCTGACTGACGAGCGTCACAACCAACGTAAGTTACGTTCATGTTTCCATCTGCCCATCTCTTCTCTTCCTGCTCATCAGGCTCTCTGTTGATGTAAACGAGAGGGATGTTAGCTGCTGTAACCATATCTGTGATTGTAGCTGCTGATGAAGAGTTAACAGGATTGATGATAAGAACATCTACGCCTGAAGTGATGAAGTTCTGAATCTGGTTTGTCTGAGTAGCCTGATCATTAGCACCGTCAACGATTGAAATGTTCTCCGGCTTGAAGCCAAGTGACTCAAGGTATGACTGAAGCTCTGTTCTGAAGAGTGTCATGAAGTTATCTGAGAACTGATAGATACAAACTCCAACCTTCTTGTCTGCAAGGTCTGTTCCTGCTTCTGCTGCTGCAGCTGTCGCAGCCTCTGTAGCTGCTGCTGTCTCTGCCTTTGCAGCCTCTGTTGCAGCTGCCTCTGTAGCTGCTGTTGTAGCTGCTGCTGTTGTAGCTGCTGTGTTAGATGATCCACAACCTGCAAGCATAGATACTGCCATAGCTGAAACTGTGAGAATGCTAAGTGCTTTCTTCATAATAATCCAATCCTCCTAGATTTTCTGTGTTTACGGGTTCTCCCGTGTTTCTTGAGTAAATTATATCTGTACCATCCTGCGGATAGAATAGATTATTCTTCTTTGAATCTTGAAAATCCTTTCATATCATTCCGACCATAGAAATTTTATACATATTTATCAGTCAAGCACTCATTATTTCATATAAACATATTAAAAGTAACAAAAAGGATGAGATAAACACCTCATCCTTTAAAAAACTATGCCTGATTCAGAAATCAGCATAAGCTGCTATTCTTATTTAAAATTCTTCATATCTTCGATTATATACAGCGGCCTGTCCTTCAGCTCCTCAAAGAGCACGGCAATATATTCTCCGATGATACCTACTACTATGAACAGTACAGCAAACATAAAGCACAGCAGTACCACTATGGTAGCATAACCGGACGGAGCTCCGTCATGGGTGCAGAGTGTATATATAAGAAGAACCATTCCCAGGAATCCGCTGAAAAATCCTGCAAAGATGCCAAGCTTTAAGGGAACATTGGAAAAACACATGATGGTATTCATGGCAAAGGTGAAAAGCTTCTTTATGGAGTAGTGGCTGCTACCTGCAATTCTCGGTGCCGCCTCATACTCTATGATTGTTTTCCTGAAACCGACATTCTGCACGTAGCCACGGAGGAATCTCACCTTTTCACGGTAGTTCTTTTTCAGAATATCCTGCACAGACCGGGTTATGGCAAAAAAGTCAGAGGCATTCGGCTCAAGGTATACATCAGATACCTTATTTATGAACCAGTAAAATCCACCGCTGGTGATCTTTTTTATGATACCCGCAGTTTCATTTCTGGTACGCACCATGGAGACAACCTTAAATCCGGAATCAAAGGCATCCACAATCTTTTCAAGATTCTCAGGAGGATGCTGAAGATCCGCATCCATAAATACCATTCCGTCACCTTCCGCGTAATCAAGTCCTGCTATCATGGCTGCTTCGTGACCGAAATTTCTGGAAAAGCTTATGAACTTCACATGCTCGGGATCTTTTTCTGACAGTTCAGTAAGTATTTCACCTGTACCGTCCTTTGACCCGTCATTTACAAAGATGAACTCATAATCCCAGTTCTTTTCCTTCAGGTACTTAGCATATTCTCTTGTTACTCTGTAAAACTCAAAAAGTCCTGCCTCTTCATTGTAGGCTGAAACGACGATGCTCAGCAGTTTCATGACATCTCCTGTTTTTTTATTCTCCTGTAAATATCACAGCTTTAAACCAAGTCCGTATTTTCCAATATCTCAAGCTCACGTCCGCTATGGGATGGTTGACGTTTTTCCTCCGGAGGCAGCTTCATATAGTCACCATAAAGCATCTTTAACACCTTATCCCACTCCTTCGGTCCTGTGAACTTCTCTCCTTCGAACTCAAAATGTATGGGCTCCTCCCAGGAATCCTCTACAGTACAGTATTGGAAATCCGGCTGATAATTTGAAAAGAAGGACTGTCCTTCTGCCTTCAGTTCCCGTTTATTATAGAGATCGGTATACTTTCTTGCGCTCAGATCCTGCCACCTGAATATGGTCTTCATGGAAACAAGCTTTCCGAGTCCCACAAGCACCATGACCTCCAGCTTCTGCAATCCCTTATATTTAGACCAGTCCAGCTTTCTCCTGTGAGCCATACCCATTCCGAAAAATATCTGCTGCTTAAGCTTCATGAGCCTTGCCTCAGTCTTATGGGAAGGAAGCCTGTCTATGATAAAAAGATCCACCCAGAGATGATTCAGCTTACCTTCGTAAAACTCCATGTCCTCATCGTCTTCAGAATGTCTCCTCGAATTAAGATAAACCACCCTCGGAACGAAATCGTAAAAGGATTCACCGTTTCTGTACTCGTAAGGGAGTACCAGCTCCATCCCCTTGGGAAGCTCAAGGTTCGCTACAGCCTTGAACTTCTCAAATTCCTCCCGTCTGAAGCATAGATCCACGTCATCATCCCAGGGAATGAACCCCTTATGGCGCACAGCCCCAAGGAGTGTACCCGCATCAATAAGATAGGTGATATTGTGTCTCTCACATATATCCCGTATTGCTTTCAGTATTTCAAGATTAGCCTGATGTATCTTTCCGAGATCAAAATCCCACTCAGTTTTTTCCAAAGTATCGTTCATTATTTCAATGCCTCTATCAGAACTTTAGCCATGTAGCTAAGCTTCTCATCGGTCATTCCCGGATAAAGTCCCACCCAGAAAGTGTCTCTCATGATCCTGTTTGTATTTTTAAGATCACCTACAACCCTATAGCCTTCACCGGTCTTTCGCATCTCATCGAAGCATGGGTGCTTGATGAGGTTTCCGGCAAAAAGCATTCTGGTCTGAACACCGTGATCCTCCACATATCTGACAACATGCTCTCTGTCCACACCTTCCTTACAGGTCATAAGGAAACCGAACCAGCTTGGATCGGAACCGGGCTCTGCTTCGGGAAGTATGAGCTTCTCATCTGCACCACCCTTAATCAGAAGCTCCTTAAGGAAGTTAAAGTTGTGCTTTCTTCTTTCCACAAAAGATGGGAACTTCTCAAGCTGTGCAACACCCACCGCAGCCTGCATATCCGTAGCCTTAAGGTTGTAACCGAAATGTGAATATACATACTTATGGTCATATCCCTTTGGAAGCTCTCCGTACTGACCGTCAAAGCGATGGCCGCAGGTATTGTCCTTTCCCGGTGCGCACCAACAGTCACGACCCCAGTCTCTGAAGCTTCTCATGATTCGATGAAGAAGCGGGTTGTTGGTGTAGCAGGCTCCGCCCTCTCCCATGGTCATGTGATGAGGAGGATAGAAGCTTGATGTTCCTATATCACCTATGGTGCCTGTAAGCTTTGTTTCTCCGTCAATCTCATAAGTTGTACCCAGTGAATCACAGTTATCCTCTACGAGCCAGAGCCCATGCCTGTCACAAAACTCCTTAACTGCCTTTAAATTAAATGGATTTCCGAGAGTATGGGCAATCATAACAGCCTTTGTCTTCGGACTGTATGCCTCTTCCAGCATGCTCACATCTATATCACAGGTGGGGAATGTCACATCCACAAATACAGGTACAGCACCGTACTGAATGATAGGGTTAACTGTTGTAGGAAAACCTGCTGCCACAGTGATGACCTCATCGCCTCTTTTTATCTGTCTCTCTTTTAAAAGAGGGCTTGTTAGGGTGCTGAAGGCAAGAAGGTTAGCACTTGAGCCGGAATTCACGAGACTCACATATCTTACTCCAAGGTATTCTCCGAATTTCTTCTCAAATTCGTCTGTAAACCTTCCTGCGGTGAGCCAGAACTCGAGGGCACTGTCCACAAGATTCACCATCTCTTTATCATCAAATACACGGCTGGCATAGGGAATACGGTCACCCTCCTCATATGGCTTTACCGGCATCTTATATTTTTTTGCATATTCCGAAACAAGCTCAAGTATTTCCTGTCTTGCCTGCTGTTCTGTTTTCTCCATATTACACTCCATCCGGGAACTGATTCCCAATAATTGTTTTGCAAGGATACCGGGCTTACGGTATCCTGCTGATCTTCATTTAATGTTTATCCCTCCGGAATTGTCCGGAATCATCCGCCTGATAACAGGCTAAAGACTGTCTGTCCATCTGCCAGTCAGTCTGTCCGTCTATCCGAAAAGTTTCTTTGATAATCTCATGACCGGTCTTTCCACAGTCATTTCAAGAATCAGGGAAAGCACAAGACTTATGATAAAGGCCATCAGACTTTTCAGCTTCTGATTTTCTATGAATAATCCTAAATGCTGTATCACTATATAGTGAACAAGATATAAAGAATAGCTTATTTTTCCGAAAAAAGGAAGAATTCTGCTCTTTTCAAATAAAGGGCGTATATACCGGGACCTGTCCAATGAAATAAGAAATATCATCCAGAGCAAGCTGATATACAGATATTTGTCCGAAAGATATCTGCTTACCGGTATCCCGAAGATCACATATCTTATTCCCGGAACCATAAGGAAAAATCCCAAAAATATCAAAGCCACAGCAGCATCACAGATACAGGACTCAGATCCTTTTTTATTATGAGGATTCGTTTCACCGTTTATGCTCTCATGTTCATTACATATTAAAAAATTAAGAAGCCCTCCGGACAGAAGAACCGGAAGGTACCACCCCAGCCGAATACTGTTCTCAGGACAGTTCTTATAGAAAAAAATAAATGAACACACAAGGGACAGTAATAAAAGCATGAGGGCTCTGTATTCCTTTTTCTTCAGCACCGAAAAGGCCGCCGCTATCAGAGGAGTCACCAGATAGAACTTCATCTCCACAGGAAGGGTCCAGAAATGACCCCTTCCTTCCACAAGAAGAAAATTCTTAAAGGCTTCCGGAACATCCAGATATCCTATCAAGACGCTCACCGCAAGGACCGCAGTAAATGCCGGGTAGATGCGGATTATTCTTTTAAGATAAAATCCAAGGTAAAGGAGCACCTTCTGTTTAAGTCCCGGGTATGAGCCCGGTTTACATCTTTCTATATCCGTGTCTGTTTTCTTTTCATCCTTAAGATACGGACGAAAAGTGAAAAACCCGGTTAGAAGAAACAAAAGCCAGACTCCTATTTTTCCGCATCCGGATACAGCATCATGATACCACGGAACCGCCTGTATGATATGAACTGTCAGCACTATGAGAATAGCCAGACCCCTTACGGAATCAAGCCAGACCAAACGCTTAGGCTTTGTTTTTTCCATCATATTTCTCCCTGGCTTTTATATTAATCTGTACCTGAAACAGCTGTCAGATCATTTGTACAGAAATCATCACTCTGAAAGAAATGACTCTATCTGATTTCTTGTAAACTGAAGCATATCCTCTTTATCATGCCATGCTCTGTACCACTTTACAGTCTCCTCGACCGCATCATCCACATGCCATACCGGCTCCCATCCGAATTTCTCCTTGAGCTTTGTGGTGTCGAGCTTCAGGAAGGCAGCCTCGTGAGGAGCATTTAACTCAGCCTCACTATGCCACTTTGCACCATCTCCCCAGAAGGCTGTAAATTTATCTGCAAGCTCACCTGTTGTTATGGCATCTTCCTCGTCCGGTCCCACATTGTAGAAGTCTGACAGCTCCGGATCCGAAACCTGCTTCATGGCAATGAGAAGATACACGTACAGCGGCTCCAGCACATGCTGATATGGTCTCGTGCTGTAAGGATTTCTCACATGGATCATCTTTCCCTCCACTGTATCCCTGACACAGTCCGGAATGATACGGTCCTTTGCAAAATCTCCGCCTCCTATGACATTACCGGCTCTTGCTGTGGAAATACGGGTTCCGTTTTCATCAGCAAAAAATGATTTTTTGTAGCTGTGAGTCACCAGCTCGGAACAGGACTTTGAATTGCTGTAGGGATCATATCCATCCAGTTTTTCATCCTCTCTGAAGGCATGGTTCTCGAGATCATTGTTCTCATAGACCTTATCTGTGGTAACATTCAGGCATGAAATCACATTCTCTTCATGACTCAGATTATAGCTTCTTATACACTCAAGAAGATTCACCGTTCCCATAACGTTGGTCTCATAGGTCTCTCGTGGGAACTCATACGATGTCCTGACTATAGGCTGTGCCGCAAGGTGGAGCACCACCTGAGGCTTTACTTCATCAAAAAAACTCTTCAGATGTTCAAAATCCCTGACATCCCCAATTTCAGAATGTATCATCTCATTCAAGCCGAGAATTTCAAAAACAGAGGGCTCTGTAGGTGCCTCCAGTGAATAACCGTAGACCTCTGCACCAAGGATCTTCAGCATAAGGGAAAGCCAGCTTCCCTTGAAGCCTGTGTGCCCTGTCACAAGGACTCTCTTTCCGCTATAGAACTCTTTAAGATCAGTTAATTTTGACATTTCCTTTTCCTTTATAAACTGTAATCCTCCGGATTCATGCGAACTTTATCCTCGATCCCGGGGGAGGTAATTCCAATATCTTTCCCTGTCAGCTCCAGCGCTTCCATGGTGCTCTGTTTTCTTCCCACAGTGTTTCCAAGAGCTTCTTTTCTCTCTGGGTATCCATGCACTGCCAGAATCCGGGGTGATAGAAGCTCATAAGCTGTCCGTCTGCCGCAAGCTTATGCATGGGCTCCTGCTCCAGTATGCATTTATCCCCTGAAAGATAATCAAAGACAGCCGGCTCAAAAATCATGAAGCCTCCGTTTATGATGGCACCATCCTCATCCTGCTTCTCTCTGAAGGACTTTATACAGTTGTTTCCGTCTATGTCCAGAACACCCTTTTGCTGAGCAAGTGAGACTGTGGTTATGGTGGCTATCTTTCCATGGGACTTATGGAATTCAACAAGGGAGGATAGGTCAACATCGGAAACACCGTCGCCGTAGGTAAGCATGAAGGGTTCGTCCCCCACATATTTCTGCACTCTCTTTATACGTCCTCCGGTCATGGTATTGAGACCTGTATCCACTATCGTGACCTTCCAGGGCTCATTCATGTTGTTATGCACTTCCATCTGGTTGTTGCTTAAATCAAAGGTCACATCCGAATTATGAAGGAAGTAATTTGCAAAGAACTCCTTTATTACATACTGCTTGTAACCTGCAAGTATGATGAAATCGTTGTATCCATAGCTGGAATAGTATTTCATGATATGCCAGAGTATAGGCATCTCACCTACCTCAATCATTGGCTTTGGCTTAAGATGTGACTCTTCTGAAATACGTGTTCCGAATCCACCTGCTAAAATCAATACTTTCATTTATATCCACCCTTTATCTTCTGTAAATGTTGAGTCCATTTTCTTTAAGTACCTTAAATGCTGATCTGACCTTTCCGGCACCATGATTATACTCAAAAATCCCGTTCAGTTCATCATCAGTATAATCCTCCAAATGAAAAGCCGTATCCTTCATGGAGCTGAAATAGATCTTCCGGTAAGGAGCATTTTGAAGCTCTCCTTTAGTGGTAATGAAGCTGCCGGCCATAAAGATACAGGTAATAATGACCGGTATCAGAAAAGCTCCTATAAAACAGCCATTCTTCTGTCTCTTCCTGCCATTACTTTTTTCTATATGGAAGTTTCTTATAACTATACCGTAAATTATCAGTATCCCGAAAGCTCCCGGAAGATATTGTAATGAGTATCTGCTCTGCCATGCATAGGTCTCCACCAGATAGAGGTATCTGGAACAGAAAACCAGCAGATGGCTCACTATTCCGCTTATGATGAGCAGAAGCGGAAACATTGTCCTCCGATAAATTCCCTTTGTGAAGTACAGTACGAGGGCATAGCCATAGCAGAGTATCACAAGGGCTCCTGTCATGTAGATCACTCCATAGCCTGTCTTTCCTGCATTAAGCAGGGCTTCCCATCTGTCTCCCCCAAGCACTTCTGAGGCAAAACCATTTAGGATAAAGTGTACCGTAAAGCCTGTTTTCCCTGTAAGGACCTCCATGAGGGTGAGCTGTTCTTTTACATTGTGCTCATACTCTGCAGTGCTGTTGCTTATAAGGAACAGTATCATGGGGATGGCGCTTGAAAGTATATAAAGCGCTATGCGTTTTCCCGGAACATTCCTGTTCTTTATGAATCCCATGTACATGAAAGCTGCGATAAGGCTGAGACAATACTGTACGATGTATGGGCCCGCCACAAGAAGGGCCGCATAAGGAAGAATGACCAGTTTTACCTCATCCCCCGGCTTCTTCGTACCATTGAAGGCTCTTTCAAGTACCAGATAGTTATAGAAGAAAAGTCCGTAACTGATGAAGTGCGGATATCCGGAACCGTTTATCAGAAGCTCCCATTTGTTGAGGCTGAAGCCGGCGAACATAAGAGCCGCAACGGACAGTACAGATAATCGTACTCTTTTTGTATATAAGAAGAGAACCGTCATCATGAAAAAGATACCCAGAAGTCCGAGCACACGGTCAAAATCAACGGAATACCCGAATAGCCTGACATTGATCCATCTCAGTGGATAGGTTATGGGTATACGGGTAAGTATATCGGAAACAAAAAAGCTGTCCGGTGAAAGCGTATCGGGAAGATAGCTGTTTATGAGCCTTATATAGTCAGAATAAACTACGTCTTCCGAGGCTGTTTTAATGTAGAAAAAAAGGAAGACCGTGCCTAAAACAGGACAGACCATCAAATAATCCCATATTCTTTTTTCAATGTGCATTCTGTCCTTTTTTATTCCGGTTTCCATCATTTATCTTTCCTTTTCACTTACGGCACTCCAGTCTGCCTTTCCGAATACCTGATCCGTTATATCTATATATCCTCTTCTGTCGGAGGTCTCCAGCAGAACCACGGAATTTTCATAAACCGCATCCTTCGGAAGTTCCGATATATCATTTATATAATGAAGCTCAGAGCCCTGACCTGTTTTTTCGGGATCATAGGGCTTATAAAAATACTCTCCGTAAAAATCCGTCATTCCGAAGCTGTTGTAGAAAATATATGTCTGCCTTCCCCCCAGGAAATCCTTGTATTTTCCTATGGTCTCATCTGCAAGGGAATTTACTCTGCAAAGCTCTGTCATAAAGAAAATATTCCGGAAATTACTTCTGTAAAGCTGTTCAACCGGAACCATAAGACAGCAGTATAGGAAGAATAACAGGGCAAAAACTGTGGTCACGCCCCCGGCACCGGTGCTTCTTACAGTTCCCTTTGCCATCTTCCCGACGGAGCTTATCTCCAGTTTTCCAAACATATAACATATGTAGAGGAGCGCTGCAGTGTAGCTCACATACACCCATCTTATTTCCAATCTTATGGTTATAGAACTACAGCCTATACATAGGGCTATAAATGCTATAAACAACAGATTCTGGAATATCTCGGTCATATCCACGGAACGTTTCCTTATCCCGGAAACATATATACAAAGCATGGAAAATATCACCGCCCAGCTCATATATACGGAGATATGAAGCCACAACGGGGTTTCCGACCAGGTTATTCCGTTAAGATAGCTTTCTCCCACATTTACACCGAATATGTACTGCACCTGCTGTACGGAATACATCAAAGCCTGTCCTATGCTAAAGGTATCAGTAACATCTGTACCCGCAGTACCTGCCGGGATGGCCTGTCCCGCCACGAGTACGCGTACCCCGAAGAAGAACAGGAGCTCCGTAACCGGGATCATCAGCTTAAATAGACACCCGCCTTTTTTCCCCTCCGCCTTGCACTTCACAGCTCTTAGTATAAGTACAAGACAGAACAGCGGGAACAGGGCAATGTATCTCTCATGGGTGAACATCACCAGGAAATAAACAAAGCAGGCACCGTAATAGTATCGGCTTTCTCCGTATTCGCTGAAACTGTAAAGAAGCCGGAGAACTGTTATGGCAAGGAGAAGTCCCAGGGATTCCAGAAGTCCCAGCACCTGTCCTATCTGGTAAGCAGCAAAATGGGACCCAAGATACATGGCGGCAGCTAAAAAGGATATCATCTCTCCGGAAAAGGTCCCGCCGGAGCCTCTTTCCCTTAACCTTGTGAGATCAAGTGCAAAAAAGTAAACCGCAAAGGAGATGAAAATATTGAAAACAGTATTGAAGGCAGCATAGTAGTTCACATGCCGCCCCACTATCATGAATTCAAGATAGCTCATTGCCCAATAGAAAGGTCTGAAGTTTCCCTTGGTGCTTTCCGGAAAAGTGAACTTCCAAAAGCCTTCCTCTCCGTAGAAGGACCAGAGGTAAAGATCATCACCGTAAAGTCCCCTTATCTGAATATTTCGATTTACAAAAAAACCAATTAAAATAAGTGCAAAAAGTGCAGGAAGCACCATTCGCACTTTATCTTTAGTTACCTTTTTTATTTTCATACGCTCCATAGGCCTTTTTATAGAAATGCATGAGCAGCTTGGTCATAAACGCTGAATGCAGCTTTCCGAAGATTTCCTCTTCTTCCTTCTCTCTGTTGTTGTTCTCAATGTTTCTCATGGTCTCGGCGCCCTCATGAACGCGGTACGCCATAAGAGACTTTTCCAGACAGATAAATCTTCCCGGCTCTCCGGCAAGCCTTATGAGAGTAGCCCAGTCGATAACGAACTTATAGTCATTTCTGAAAAGCGGAACCGGGCAGTAGTTAACATTATAGGTGCAGGTCGGACAGCCTATACCGTTTCCGTATTTTAAGGCAGACATCTTGACAGATGTCCTGTCGGATATCTCATGGTTACGAAGCCTGAATCTCAGAAGCTGCTTCACCTTTTCAGAGCTTCCGTTGATGGTATTGCCATCCCCGTCTATGGTGTCATAGTGGCAGCAGAAAACAGACATGTCCGGGAATCTCTTGTAAGCATGCAGCAGAGCCTTTGTATAATCTGGAAAATACAGATCGTCCTGATGGGCGATGGTCACGAGAGGTGCCAGCTTACTGCCCTCTTCGTAGGCAAAATTCCAGTCATTCCGGAGTCCGTGCTTTCCGTTTCTGACATAGACCGGATACCCGAACTTTGCACTGCATGCCGTTATGAATTTATTGGGTGTTGAGGTGCATATGATCACCTTACTGTCCACACTCTGGGCCTTCAGCGAGTTCAAGAGATACGGAAGGTACTTTGATTCTCCGTATGCGGCTACCGCAAAGCAATGCTTATATCCTTTCAAAACCATCCCCCCAAAACACTATAAATCAATATATCCGGATTGCTCCGGATATATGCCTTTTATCTTCTGTAATCTGTCTCAAAATCCTCACGGATCTTGTTCCATGCCCCCTCAGGTGAGTAGAATTCCTTTATGAACTGGACCGCTCTGTGAGACATCCTTTCAACCTCGTAGGTGTTGTTATAAAGATTTATTACTTCCTCGGCAAAGCCATCCTCGGTATCCTGGATACGGAGAGCAGTTGCTGCCTCAGGTATACCCTCTGCACCGCAGGAGGTTGTCACTATAGCTCCGCCTGCATGGAGAGCCTCTACGACCTTACCCTTTACACCTGCACCGTAACGGAGGGGTACAACTACCACCCTGTTCTTACGGTAAAGTTCATCCAGTTCCTCGACGGATACAAATCCGAGGACATTTACATCCGGACGTTCATTTAAGGCAAGTACTTCCTCGTCAGCTTTTGATCCGGCTACATTAAGTACGATTTCCGGAATCCTTTCCCTGATCTTCGGAAGTATGTTGTTCACGAACCAGAGGAGTCCGTCTTTGTTTGGCGGATGTCCGAAGCCGCCAACGAACAGGAGACCCTGCTTGTGGGCATAATCCTCGTCAAGAACAGCCGGCTCATCATATACATAGGCAGTGATTCCCTTTACGTTGATAGTCGGGTCCTCCTTGCGTACGATCTCCGCCTCAACCTCTGAAGGGAAATAGCTGGCATCTGCCTTACGCATTACACCGTACTCAACATTGTGCCAGTACTCCGCATCCTCTCTGGTCTTCTCATCATGATCGATCTCATACTCTCGCATAAGACGAAGTGAATGCAAGTCATGGCCGAAATAGATTACCTTGATATCAGTATTGTCACAGATGTAATCGATGTACTTGGCAGCGATATGAGGTCTGTTGAGATATGCGATATTTATGAACTTCTTGTTCTTATCTATCCAGTCCCAGATTCCAGCCTGCATGGTATTTCCGTAGAGTACCTCGATTCCCATCTGCTGAAGAGCAGAAGTATAAGGCTCCTCATGAGCAAAGTTATCACCCAGGAACTTGACCCTGTAACCAACCTTCATGAAAAGCTGCATGTACTGGTAATCGAGCTTGGAGCCTGCATCCTTATCCCAGGTTGGAACATAATGATCCACCACAAGGATATACTTTGCATTCTGACCGCGCTCACGGGCTGCGAAGGGGTTAGGGCTTCCGTCATTTACCGACTGCTTCTTCAGCTCCTCCGCCCACTTTTCCTTGAACTTCTGCTGGTTTACCACCTGATAATGCTTAAGTCCCGAAGTATCCGAAGTGTCTGTACCGTTTGAAATTCCCTCAAAGTGTGTGATGACCGACTTCGGCTGGAACACAACCTTCTTTCCGTGCTTACGTACTTCGAAGGCGAGGTCTGTGTCCTCATAGTAAGCCGGAGCAAATCTCTCATCGAAACCGCCGATTTCCTTCCAGAGATCGGTACGGATCATGATGGCCGCACCGGAAATGTAGTCCACTTCCTTTACATAATTGTATTCAGGCTCATCCGGATCCTGGAGTCTGCCGTAATTCCAGCCTGAACCGTCAGACCAGATGATACCGCCCGCCTCCTGTAAACGTCCGTCAGGATATACGAGCTTTGATCCCACCATACCGATAGAGTTATCGCTCTCAATAAGCTCCACAAGAGAGTCGAGCCAGCCGTCATTAACCTTTGTGTCATTGTTGAGGAAGAAGATATACTGTCCTCTCGCAATGGATGCAGCCTGATTACAGTTCTTAAGGAAGCCCATATTCTCTGTGTTTCTGGCAATCACCAGATTATCGGCATAGAATCCGATCTCACGGGTGGCATCTGTGGATACATCATCCGCGATGATGACCTCATAAGGAGTCTTCTCAAAATCCGTGTGCTGCTTTATGCTCACAAGACACTGATATGTGTAGTTGATCTGGTTGTAGCAGGGAATAACTATACTTACCAGAGGCTTGTCTGTTTTCTCAAATGATACCTTTCCGTACTCGCTATAAAATGCACCTATATTGAAATCACCCCGAAGAAGATTCTTTCCTTCCTCGGTAAAGAACATAGGAAGCATCTTTATAGGATGGGCAAAGGTCTGTCCTACATAAGAAAGAAGCTTACGCTTTCTGGAACCTACAGGAAATCTTCTTGTATAGGCATCGTTGATGCTTTCGGATACCTTTCCTGTCCATCCCATGTGGGCCTTATAGTACTCTCTCTCCTTGATAAGGGTGTCAATGTCTCTCTCGTGAGTCTTTATCACCTTGGTGAGGTTGGCAACGTGCACAGATGTAAGTCTGTTGATCTCACGTTCCTTGCGCAGAGCGATCTTCTGCTCCTTTGTTTCCTGAGAGAGTATGGTCCTCTCGTTCTCGGCCACGGCAAGGTTACCCTTAAGCTCATTGAATCGATGAACCGTTACCTTGTTTTCGTAGTAGGCATTGACATTACTGTCCTGTCCGTCTCCGTGAACGAAGATCTGAAACTCCTGCTCCTTATCAAGAAGCTCCTGGCACTCAGGCTTGGTGAAGCCAAAATTACGAAGGAAGCCGAAAAGGTCATCATAAGCCATGCTGTCACGGTACTCAAGATACCAGTAATAAAGGATACGGAACTGCAGAAATCTTACTTCAACCTCCCTCGGAAGCACCCACTCACAATCGATAAGTGTTGGTCTTCCGTTCTCCATGATCACATTGTCAAAGAGACAATCGAGATTTGCAGGGTTGACAGTACCGTCTACGGCACCGATGACCATGTCTACAGACTCGGCGATTTCCTTTAAAGGAGCCACTCCGTCCTTTATCATATCCGCAAGTATCCTTCCCAGATTCTTGCCCTCAAGATAAGGATATACCTGATAGCTCAGGAGCTGGAAATCTCCGAGCGCGTGGCTTGTCTCCTCAGCCATGAGGACATCCACTGTAGGATTTGCCTTACGCTGCTCCTTTGCCTTCTCGGTGAGAGAATCGATGTGAGCATTGGCATCCGGAGTGATTCCGGCCTTTACAACATGACGCTTTCCCTTGTCATCTCTGTATATCTCGGTCTTTATGGCATATTCCGGTTTTCTGCTGGAATTGTACTTGATATATATCGGAAGATACTTTCTGTAGTCCTTGGCTCTGCTTCGGTGATTGCCATCCGGCTGGAAAATGTAATAGTAGGATGGTGCGAACTCCCTGAACTGGTTTTCCTTTACAAGAAGAGATATCTTCTCTGTTTCATCCTGAGGTCCCGGAAGACGCTCGTCTGTGTAAAAATTCAGAGGCATCTTAAGCTCGGGAACCGGATAATACATCCATTCCTTAGACTCCGGATGCTCTTCGTGAAGAAGACTGCGAAGCTCATTTATCTTAGACCAGCGCATATAAATGACATCCGCTTCCTTTTCTCCGGATGACATACGGTCTATATCGAGGGCGTTCTGCATGCCCACCATGATACTTCCGCCCTGCTTGAGCCAGGTTCCGGTTATGGAGCTGTACATGGTTCCGAGATTACCCTTGAACATCTTGAGGACTCTTTTGGTAAGAACCGGAATAATGACGTAATCATAAGCAGACTCATCAAGCCTTCTTGAGACTGTCCTTACTCTTTTTTCAAGAAGCTCGATAAACGGCGCCGTATAGTCCTTTTCGCCGAGAACCAGCACGGAAGCATCTCTTTCCATACCGGTGGTCACATCTTCAAAATAGAACCAATCGATAAGATTGGCCATATGACGTGTAAAACTCATTGTTTGTTATGCCTTTCCAGAGTCACCTGAGACTCCATATCGTATACACCGACTGTGTTTTTATTTGAAAGTACCGTAAGGGAAGCCACATCATACTTTCTGTCATATACAACGTGTTCGCCCTGTTCAAATCCGGTACAGGACATACTGAGAAGATACTCTCCTCCCTGGAGGGTCATCCTCTGGGTGAAGGTCACCACATATTCATCTCCGGCCTTTACTGGCTTGATGTCGCAGCCTTCTATCATGGTATTGGTTCCCGAGAGATCCGCTCCTCTCTTGTCCTTTATGGTAAAGGTGAAAATGGGAGCCTCAAGATCCGCGTTAAATCTTATCTTTTCCTTTATGGAGAACATCTCTCCCTTGACGATGACATTGGAGACCTTTCCTCTTTCATCGAGGATACCGAGATCCCATATAGATGCTCTTCCGTCACCGTAATGCTGTACATTAGGATTAAGACTGAGCTCATCCTGCATAAGCTTCCCTGAATCAGATGAAGCTTCCATAGCCTCTGCAGGCTGCTGCTTTACCTTAACCGCTTTATCAGATACCCGGGAAACGTCCTTTGAACCATCGGTCCCGACTGCTCCGGAGCCCGACATTTCCATAGCGGCAGTTCCCACCGTATCAACTCCGAAATTCTGTCCGTCGATAAAATCACTGGCAGCCGAAATCTCTTCCCGGCGCTTTAAGTCCAGTTTGTCTTCTTCCGTGAATCTGCCCGCAAGGATCTTCTTATAGAGATCCACCATCTCTCCGGGACGCCCCTCCGATATCTTTTCACCCTTGTTGATAAGGATGACCCTGTCACAATACTTCATGACAGACCCGAGATCATGGGTAACCATAAGTATAGTGGTACCGTTCCTTCTAAGTTCGTCCATGCGGTGATAGCACTTGGCCTGGAAAAAGACATCTCCTACAGAAAGGGCCTCATCAACTATGAGGATCTCCGGATCCATGGCCACATACATGGCGAAGGCAAGTCTTACGAACATACCGCTGGAGTAACTCTTTACCGGCTGGTTCACAAAGTCCCCTATGTCCGCGAAATCAAGAATCTCCTGAAGCTTTTCGTCCATCTGTTCCCTGGTGAAGCCCATCATGGTACCGTTCATGTAAACGTTCTCGATACCCGTATAGTCAGGATTGAAGCCGGCTCCCAGCTCCAGAAGGGCACATACTATACCGTTAATGTTCACCGTTCCGCCACTGGGTGTGAGAACACCTGTTATGATCTTCAGTATGGTGGACTTTCCTGAACCGTTTGTACCTATGATACCTACGGACTCTCCCTTTCCAACCTGAAAATTTATATGATTCAAAGCATAAAAATCTCGATGATAATTCTTATGGGTAACGCTTATAGCCTCCTTCAGCCTGTCAATAGGCTGATCGTAAAGTCTGTAGATCTTTGTCACATCCTTTACATCTATGACTATGTCGGAAGCACCATTAACGGAATCATCACCGGCCACTTTGTTTATATTATTTATTTCATTTTCTGTCATAAAAAAATCTCCAGATGCCATCTTGGCATTTGGAGATTATACTAACACATTTTTTTGGTATTTACTATACACTACATATGGCAGGAATACTCAGATTCTGTCATACAGGCCACAATATAAGCTTAAGCCCCCGCTCCCGGTGAGGAATAGGTATTAATATTACCTGAGCCTGTTGAGGGAAGTGTTCCCTGATAGTTCACTGACGATGCAGCTGTTCCCCCAGGGGCAGCTGCAGCCGATGAAGAGGCGGTTCCGGGAACTTTGGAAGCTGTATTGCCGGAAGCTGTGCTTCCTGATGTTGAAGCTGTTCCTGAAGCTGTTCCTGATGCTGACACTGAATTTACATCAGGGGACTGGGCATTGGTAACCAGATGTCCGTCGGAAGCCACATAGCTTGAAAGCTGTGAAGAAACTCCTGTACTTCCTGATATTCTGGGTGAAACACTGTTTCCCGGCCCCACATAAGAGCCATTTGAAATACCCGATAAAGATGCCTGACTCTGATCACCGGTAGCTATCATGGGAAGCTCTGCATTGCTCAATGAACCTGACTTGTTTCCGGATGAAACTCCGTTTATCACAGTTACCGTATTGGTATTCATGTTGGCATTGGCAGCTGCGGTGTTTGCAGCAAGCTGTTCGGGAGTCAGGACATCGCTTGTATTGACGCCGCCCCTTGCAGCCTTTGCCGCGTCCGCTGCCGCATTGGCAGCCGCTATGGCAGCATTCACATCATATGCTGCCCCTGTGTTATCCTGTGTCAATGTCAATACAGGGGCCGGTGTTCCGTCCGGTGCGGCCTGACCTGCGTAAACAGTTGTCTGTTCACCTGTAGCCGTGTTGGTCCATACTGCCATAGGTCCATATAATGTGTACTGCCAGTCTGCCATAGCCGGAATGCTCACCAGTGTTGACAAAGCCACGGCAGTGATCATAGCTTTTACAGTCTTATTTAACTTCATTTTCTTCTCCCGAAATACTTATGATACACAGCATAAGATTTGCTGTCTGAATCAATTTGATATGATGATGTGCTTTAAAGCACATCATCATTAATCTTTTTTGAGTATAGCACAGAATAGAAAAATAAAAGCTTAAAATTAGTAGTCGGAATCCATTCGGATTCCTATGAACTGCTCAAAGCCGCGCGGCTCCTTCGATTTAAAATCGAAGGCAATGATGACAGGATACGGAATTTGCCACCCTGTTTATATCTTTAATGCCTTATTTCAATTCCAAGCTTACCAAGGTGCTGATCAATCACCATGGTATCTCCTTCCTGAACCCTGTCTTCAAGTATGCATCTTGCCACCAGTGTTTCCACATTCTTCTGAATGAAACGACGAAGAGGTCTTGCACCGAACTGAGGCTCATATCCGTAATCGGCCACATATTCCTTGGCCGCATCAGTAAGCTCTATAGAAATTTTACGGTCAGACAGACGCTTGTTTATATCCTTTATCATAAGGTCTGTAATGCTGCCTATGTTGGACTTGCTCAGAGGCTTAAACATTATGATCTCATCCAGACGGTTCAGAAACTCAGGGCGGAAGGACTTAAAGAGCTCATCATGGACATTCTTTCTTGCAGCCTCCGTAATGTTGCCGTTTCCGTCTATTCCCTCAAGGAGATACTGGGCACCCAGGTTGCTGGTAAGTATGATAATGGTGTTCTTGAAGTCCACGGTCTTGCCCTGGCTGTCTGTTATACGTCCGTCATCCAGCACCTGAAGGAGGATGTTGAATACATCCGGATGGGCCTTCTCTATCTCATCGAAAAGCACAACGGAGTAGGGCTTACGTCTCACAGCCTCTGTGAGCTGTCCGCCTTCCTCATAGCCGACATATCCCGGAGCCGCGCCTATAAGTCGTGATACTGAGTATTTCTCCATGTATTCTGACATATCGATACGAACCATGGCATTTTCATCATCGAAAAGATTCTGGGCAAGGGCCTTGGCAAGCTCGGTCTTTCCGACACCGGTAGGTCCCATAAAGAGGAAGGAGCCGATCGGTCTGCCCGGATCCTTTATTCCCGCCTTGGAACGCTGGATAGCTTCCACCACCTTATCCACTGCCTCGTCCTGACCGATCAGTCTCTTATGGATCTCTTCATCAAGGTGAAGTACCTTGCTTCTCTCCGATTCATTGAGCTTTGAAACAGGTATTCCGGTCCAGCGGCTTATGATCTTTCCGATCTCTTCTTCAGTTACCGTTTCCTGCAGAAGTGACTTGTCTTCACTATGTACACTGTTCTCAACCTCTGAAAGCTTTCTCTCTATCTCCGGAAGATCCTGGTACTGAAGCTTTGAAGCCTTGTCATAATCCATCATCTGCATGGCCTTCTCAATACCCTTTCGGATCTGATCCCTCTGTTCACGAAGCTTCTGAAGGTTCTCGGCAGAATTCTTTTCATTGTTCCACTGGGCATTCTTGGCATCAAACTCCGACTGAAGCTCCGCCATATCCTTCTCTATCTCCTGCAGACGTTCATTTGAGAGCTTATCATCTTCCTTCTTGAGGGATATCTGTTCCATCCTCAGCTGGGCTATCCTGCTCTGGATCTCAGCCATGTCCTCAGGCATGGATTCCATCTGGGTCTTCACCATG
This sequence comes from Lachnospiraceae bacterium, assembly GCA_015057945.1. Taxonomy (GTDB): domain Bacteria; phylum Bacillota; class Clostridia; order Lachnospirales; family Lachnospiraceae; genus Oribacterium. Next base: position 22,364 of record SVDD01000015.1, read on the forward strand.
GAACAGGCCTCATCCACCAGATCTATGGCCTTATCCGGAAGAAATCTGTCGGAGATGTATCTGTCGGATAATGCTGCTGCCGCCACAAGTGCATTGTCCGTAATGGTAACTCCATGATACTGCTCGTAGCTTTCCTTGATACCTCTCAAAATGTAAATGGTATCCTCCACATCTGGCTCATCTATCTGTACAGGCTGGAAACGTCTCTCAAGAGCCGCATCCTTTTCTATATACTTGTGGTACTCGTCAAGGGTAGTGGCACCGATACAGTGAAGCTCTCCTCTTGCCAGCATGGGCTTAAGGATATTTCCCGCATCCATGGCACCGTCTGTTCTTCCTGCTCCCACTATAGTGTGAAGCTCATCGATGAACATAAGTATCTGTCCTTCGGATTTTTTAACTTCATCAAGAACCGCCTTAAGTCTCTCCTCAAATTCTCCTCTGTACTTTGCTCCGGCCACAAGAGAACCCATATTAAGGGCAAATACCTTTTTATCCTTAAGACTCTCCGGAACTTCACCCTTTGCTATCCTTTGGGCAAGACCTTCAACTACGGCTGTTTTACCGACACCTGGCTCACCTATAAGAACCGGATTGTTCTTTGTCTTTCTGCTCAGAATCCTTATGATGTTACGGATTTCATCATCTCGTCCGATGATGGGATCCATCTTCTGATCCCTGGCATGCTGCACCATCTCATATCCATACTTGTTCAGGGTATCATAAACATCCTCCGGATTATCCGAAACCACCCTCTGGTTTCCGCGTACTTCGGAAAGTGCTTTAAGGAAGCCGTCTTTTGTAATGTTAAACTCGTTTAAAAGGCGCTTTACCGTAGAATCCGCTTCCTTCATGATGGAAAGGAAAATATGCTCCACGGAAACATACTCGTCTCCCATAGACTTTGCATGATCCTCAGCCCTTGTGAGAGCCAGATTTGCAGGCTGGGACATATACATCTGTCCTGTTCCTGTGACCTTCGGAAGCTTTGCAATCTCATTCTCCAGGGTTTCCCTGAAGTTATCCAGAGGAACTCCCATTTTCTTCAGAAGCTGGGCGATAAGGCTCTCATCAATGGTGATAAGGCTGTATAAAATATGTATCTGCTCAACATACTGATTACCGTATTCTGTGATTATATCCTGACATTCATTTATAGCTTCGATTGATTTCTTAGTGAACTTATTGATATTCATAAACTGAAGTCCTCCTCAAATAATATACAGGGAAAACCTCCGGATCTGTTTTCCTCTGTTATTAATGATTATAGCTCGGTTGTTAGCACTTTCAAGTGGTGAGTGCTAATTTTATTTTGTTTTTATATTTTTACTCCTTCCAAAGACTCTGGGGGCACTAAAAAACACCATCAGTCTCAAGCCTTATTCCACAATAAAAAAACGGTGAATTGTCCGATTCAGTAATCGGAAATTCACCGGTTTTTTTATATGCAGCTGAACTGTAAAACTAAATCTGATTGCTGCGGGCTGTCATTTACTTCATTCTTTCCTGAAGCTCTGAAGTTATCTTCTCTTCAACAGCTTCCGCCTCCTCACGGCTTTCCGCGCTTATGGAGATATATGCTTTAAGCTTTGGCTCTGTTCCCGACGGGCGGATGACCACAGAACAATGATCGCTCAGCAGATACTTAAGCACATCGGACTTTGGAAGTCCCTCAAGTCCCGGCTTATAATCCAGGAGCTTTTCTATCTTTTTACATCCGAAGCTTTCCAATGCCTCGGCCTGATGCTGTCCCGGCTTATCCTCAGGTACTGATGCGCCCTGAAGCTTTGCCTCATAAGAATCCATGCGGAACTGCTGCATTATCCTCTGCATCTTTTCAAAGCCTGCGGATCCCTCGAACTGGAAGCTGTGAAGTGTATTCAGGCAATAGCCATACTCCCTGTAAAGCTCTGAAAGCTTATCCAGAAGACTTATGCCCTTTGTCTTGTAATATGAGAACATCTCGCAGATAAGGAAGGCTCCGTCAACGGCATCCTTGTCTCTCACATATCCTCCACTTAAATAGCCGTAACTCTCTTCGAACCCGAATATGTAATCATCTTCCCTGCCTTCACTTTCAAGTCTTCCTATATGCTCACCTATGAATTTAAAGCCGGTAAGTACATTGACTGTCTTTATTCCGTAGTGCTCAGCGATACGCTCTGCCATATCCATGGTTACTATGGTCTTTACCATAACCGGATTCTCCGGCATGCTTCCGTTCTTCTTTCGAAGGCTCGCAATATAGTCAAGGAGCAGTATGCCTGTCTCATTTCCGCTTAAAAGGCGGTACTCTCCTCTTTCATCCTTAACGGCGATTCCGACTCTGTCACAGTCCGGATCGGTTGCCAGCAGAAGATCCGCGTTTTCCCTCCTTGCATATTCCATGCCGAGTGCCATGGCCTCTTTGATCTCAGGATTAGGGTATGGACAGGTCGGGAAATTGCCGTCCGGAGCTTCCTGCTCCTTTACAACAGTGATGTTTGTATAGCCGCTCTCCCTGAGGGCTCTGGTGACAGGCTTTAATCCTGTGCCGTTAAGAGGTGAATAAACTATGGCAACGTTTCTGTCTACGGCATCTCCATCCGAAAGAACCGACTGAGCCTTAACATTTTCGATGAAATCGGTATAGACCTTCGGTCCTATCAGATAGATCCTTCCTGTTCTTCCATCAGATGAACCATCAACTGTAATTGACTCTGCCTCATCTCTTGTACCCTCTGTTCTGAATTCAAAGCTCTTAATGCCGCTGAATATATCTGTCTTTTCGATTTCTGCCAATATTTCCGCCGCAGCTCCGGTTGTAATCTGGCACCCATCATCCCCGTATACCTTATAACCGTTATACTTTGAAGGATTGTGGCTGGCCGTAACCATGACGCCTGCTGCACAGTCAAGCTCTCTTACCGCAAAGCTGAGACAGGGTGTAGGCATGATATCCTCATAGATATAAACGTCTATTCCGTTGGCGGCAAAGACCGATGCAGCGGTCCTTGCAAAGACATCTGATTTTATACGGCTGTCTCTGGAGACTGCGATACGTCGTTTCTCTGCCGGATACCTGCTCACCACATAGTTCGCGAGTCCCTGAGATGCCTTTCGAACGGTGTAGACATTCATACGGTTGGTTCCTGCGCCGATAACTCCCCTGAGTCCTCCGGTGCCGAACTCCAGATCTCTGTAAAAAGCATCCTCGATCTTTCCTTCATCACCCTCCATATCAAGAAGTTCTTTCTCTATATCTTCGTCAGCCCCCTTTGCAAGCTCGGTCCAACGCTTATATTCTTCAAAATAATCCATATAATTCTCCATCATTTATCCAAAAAGTATTTCTCTTTATCCTCAACGGATATTTCAGTACCCATCTGAATCTCTATCATGGTCAGAGGCTCTGATTCACCGGCTCTCACTGTATGCTTTGTACCCTTAGGGATATTCACCGAGTCTCCTGCCTTTATCGTTCTTTCAACTCCGTCTATGGTCACTGTGCCTGTACCGGAAATGACAGTCCAGACCTCGTCTCTTCCGTGATGGCTGTGATAGCTCATATGATGTCCGGGCTTAACCACTACTCTCACTGTCATGGCATTTTCCGAAACATCAAGCACGTGGAAATCTCCCCAGGATTTATCTGCGAACATTATTCTGTCAGGGAGCTTATCGACATAGGTTTTAATGCGGGCACTTGCATCTATATCACTTACCAGAATTCCCTGGGAACTGGCTGAAATAACCACATCCTTCATTCCCATGGCAAGTATGGGAATGCTCAGCTCATTTACGATATGGACATCTTCACAGTTCTCTCCCAGAACTCCGGCCCCTATGACAGGCTCCGACATCTCTTCTGTCAGGGTATTCCAGGTTCCGATATCCTTCCACTCGCCTTTGAAACGCATGACCTGAATCCTGGGTTCGTGCTCAACAACAGCATAGTCAAAGCTTATTTTCTTCAGTGTCTCGTATTTATCAAAAAGATCCTGATAACCGGTAAAATCTATGAGCTCATGGGCCCGATCCAGCACGTACTTTATCTTATATGCGAAAACACCGCCGTTCCACAATGCCCCCTGACCGATATATCCCTCTGCGGTCTTCATATCAGGCTTTTCCTTAAAGGTCTTTACACAGGAAACCTCATCCTCACTTTCGGGAATGATATATCCGTACTTTTCGGAAGGGAATGTGGGCTCTATACCCATAAGTACCAGATTTGCCTCTCCTTTGTCTGCCTGCTCCGACAGATTTCTCAAGGCACTGAAATAGTCATCATTAACATAGGGATCCACCGGACATACCACCACAGACTCTTCCTCTGAAACTCCGCACTTCTCCCTGAGATATGCGGTTGCCAGTACGATGGCCGGAAATGTATCACGACGGGTTGGTTCCACAGAAATATTAACCTTGTCACCCAGGAGATTCAGTATCGAAGAGACCTGGGTCTTTGATGTGGCAATGGTAACATTGGCATCACTGTCCACCTTACGTATCTGACGGTATACTCTCTCGATCATGGATTCATAGCTTCCGTCGGAATCCTTGAATATCTTTATAAACTGCTTGGATCTTATATCGTTGGAAAGGGGCCATAATCTTTTTCCCGATCCACCTGAAAGTAAAATTATATTCATAAAATCATTCTCCTTTTGGACCTTGATATTTTAGCATATCGCCCGTGTTTATCAATTGAGTACGTATTAATAATTACGAAAAATCAAGGCATTTGTTGAAAATCACCATAAAGCTCCGATTGTTTTGTTGTCATTCAACAAGGAATATGTTTTTCTGCCTTATCCGGAAATTTGACTGCTTAAAAATTCATCCTTTTATCATCTCAAAACCTGCGTATTTAAGCGGTTTTTTTATTATTTTCCATCAAACATGCATAATTATACTATTTTGTTTTTATTTCACAGAACATATAGTCTGATTTTAGACAAGGTCTGAAATCAGACTATATGCAATATCAGGCTTCCACCCTATACTGAACTCACAAATTCATACGGAGGCAACATGATAGCATCAAACCTGATTCTTCTGCAGTTTCTCTTCGGAGCTGCTCTCACTGATCTATATGATCGACGTATCCCAAATCTTCTGATCGGCACGTATCTATCCCTCGGAATGTTCCTGAATTTTCGATGTATCTCTTTGACGGAAGGACAAGGTGCCCTAAACCTTTTATGTCCCCTGAGTTTTCTCACTCATTTTCTCATCATCGGAATGATGCTTTCAGTTATCACCGCCATGACTCATGCAGGGGCGGGTGATGCCAAGCTTCTGGCACTCACACTATCCTGGACAGGCTTTTATGAAGGAATCCTCCTGATCTTTCCGGGACTGCTGCTTGCCCTTGCATTTATTCTGATCAGCAAAGCTGAAACAGAAATCTCAGCCCGTAATTACCGGTACTGTAACCATCTCACCCCAAAAAATCATTTCAGTCCGGTACCCGTTCTTAATATTCATGTTCCCCTCATTATATTAAGAATCGCCCCTCACAAATCGGAAAAGAACAAAATATTTTGTTTCAAAGACAAACTATTGAGAAATTTCGGAGCCTACATAAGAATTCCAAAACGAAGTTCTCTTCCCCTGGCTGTACCTGTTTTTCTCGGTGCAATTCCGAGACTGGTCACTTACTGTTTTCAATGAGCCGCAATAAGTCAGCAGCAGAAAACAGAGTCTATTATTCATAAGGAGATTACCATGCAGCATATTCTTGCCTTTTTTGATGAAGATCAGATTTACAGTGATCGCTTCAAAAAATTTGCTTCTGCCCATTCCAACTGTCCCTTTACAGTCTACTCATTTCATGATTACAAAACTCTGGAGAGCTTCTCCCAGGATCATCCCATAGAGCTTCTGGTGGGCAGTGAGGCAAAGTCTTCCAGGCATGGATCTGATGTACTGTCGTCAGGAAATCCATCCGAAGAAGAAATCCGCGCATCTTTAAAGGATCCTCTTTATAAGATTCCGGCCAAATCCCTGATACACCTGTCAGAATCACCCACCGAAGCATACAATGGTTCTCAAAAAAACAATGAACATAAACATGAAATCTATAAATACCAGTCCGGGGAGAACATTCTTCGTGAGATACTGTCCCTCTACGGAAAAAAAGATTCAGGTCCGAAAAGCACGGATTCCGAGGCTCTGGCAAAATTATACCTTGTTTTCAGCCCCATAGGACGTTCCGGTAAAACCACCTTCGCCAGGAGCCTGACCAGGGCACTGAGCCGTGATTGCAATGTACTATACATAACCCTGGAGGAAGTATCTGATCTTGAAGATTCCCATTGCGATGCACTTTTTCATGATACCCTGTCGGAAGCCTTCTATTTTTTCAAAGAAGGAAAGCTTTCCGGAGAAAGATTCAGGAATCTTATATATCATTCCGATGATTATGATCACCTGCTGCCTGTCAGGACCCCTGAAGACCTGACTACCCTTGACTCAAAGGAACTCTTCGATTTCATAGAGCATATCCGCTCTGTATCAGGAAAAGACGCCATAGTACTGGATACTGACAGCATTTTGAGCCGCATCGAAGTTCTGCTTCCTCAGGCCAGCAGGATATTCATGCCGGTCATGGATGACCGAATATCAAATCTGAAACTTGAACTCCTTGAATCTCATCTTTCCAAATCCCAATCCACCGAAGTTCTTGATAACATAACAAAGCTCATAGTCCCGGATACACGGCAATTTAAGTCCGGCACGGATAATCTTCCCGGAAATGATCCTCTTTTAGACTATGCTTCCGCAGTAATAAAGAACTATATCTACTATTAAATATGAATACCTTAAACGAAATAAAAAAAGATTTAAAACAGCAGATCGTTTCAGAACTTCGAGACGGTCATAACCTTGAGGATGACGAGCTCTACAGCAAAATAGATGAGCTTTTGTATACAAAAAGAGATTTAAGTCTGAAAAACAAGCTTTATCTCCGATCGGCTATTTTCAACAGCTTTCGTCGCCTGGACATTCTTTCGGAGCTCCTTGACAACCCGGAAATAACAGAGATCATGATCAATTCCCACAGGGAGATATTCATCGAACGCTTCGGCCGTCAGGAAAAGCTTAACCGGAGCTTTGAATCCAAGGATCAGCTTGAAGAAGTCATACAGACCATAGTCAGCAAGGTGAACCGTACGGTAAATACAAGTAATCCTATAGTTGATGCCCGTCTTGAGGACGGTTCCAGAGTACATGTAGTACTTCCCCCAATTTCCCTTAAGGGTCCCACCCTTACCATAAGAAAATTCCCTGAACCCATAACCATGGAAAAGCTTATAGCCTATAAATCCCTCACCGAAGATGCTGCCGAATTTGTGAAAGCTCTCACGAGAGCCGGTTATAACATCTTCATCTCCGGCGGAACCAACAGCGGCAAAACAACATTTTTAAACGCCTTAAGTCAGTATATCCCATCAGACGAGCGAGTCATAACCATAGAAGATTCAGCCGAGCTCCAGATACAAAGTGTTTCGAATCTCGTTTCAATGGAGACCAGGAACGCAAATTCCGAAGGTGAAGGTCAGGTAAGCATGTCCGATCTTATAAAGGCTTCCCTAAGAATGTCTCCGAACAGAATCATCGTTGGTGAAGTCAGAGGCGGTGAAGCCCTGGACATGCTCAACGCGATGAACACGGGACATGACGGTTCAATAAGCACAGGGCATGCCAACTCAGCCAGGGATATGCTGAAACGTATGGAGGTCATGATACTTCAGGCAGCAGATCTTCCTCTGCCCGCCATCAGGAGCATGATCGCTTCTGCTATAGAAATAATCATTCATCTTGGCAAAACCAGGGACCATAAACGTCGGGTCTTAGAAATTTCGGAGGTAACAGGCATTGAAAACGGCGAAATCATACTCAATCAGCTGTATAAATACGATGGCAAAAAGCTTCAAAAGCTTTCATCCCTTTCAAACAACCAAAAGCTCATTAACAGATTACAGTGAGTATTCTTTCACGATAATCGAATATCTGCGTAATGTCTTTCTGGCATCCATAGCCGCTGCTTTGATAAGCTACACCTTTTACAGGAGCAGAATTCTGTTTTTCATTCTGTTGCCCTTATGCTTCATTTATCCCTTTTTAATACGAAAAAAGCTTGTAGAAAAACGAAGAAGCGAACTGCTTAACCAGTTCAAGGAATCTCTGGCTGTTCTTTCATCCTTTTTAAGCGCAGGGTATTCCACGGAAAATTCATTTCGTGCCTCTATTCCGGAGCTTAAAAATATGTTTGGAGAAGGCTCCATGATACTCAGAGAATTTGAGACCATCGTTAACGGCTTCAGCCTTAACAAACCTTTGGAGGAAATGCTTTCCGATTTTGCCTTCCGTTCAGGTCTTGATGATATTACCAATTTTGCAGAGACCTTCAATATCGCCAAGAGAAATGGCGGAAATCTGGTACAGATCATCACCCATACCTCCGGCATCATACGTGATAAGGTTCAGATAATCGAAGATATAAAGACATTGAACGCCTCAAAGATCTTTGAACAGCGGGTCATGAACATCATCCCCTTTGTCATAATCATATATATGAACCTCTCGTCCCCCGATTTCTTTGTTTCTCTCTATACCACCTTTCTCGGAAGAATAACCATGACCATATGCCTTTTGATCTACTTTCTTTCCATCTTTCTTGCGAATCGAATTATGAGTATAGAAATCTAATGACACTATTCCGGTTAAATCTATGAAACACAATTCTGAATTAAAGTCCCTGTTTAAAAAAGGCAGGAACTCTCTGATACTGAAATTTAAAAAAATACCTCAAAAGGTACTTAAGGAACAGATACTATGTATAGCAGTTTCTCTTATCCTGAGTGCTCTGGTCTTTTTCTCCACCATAAGTTCCTCCATCGTGACCAACGGCAACAGCATTAAACGCAGCAGCTACGGCAGCAGCAACAGAACCTTCTCACTGGAGGTCTCCGGGCTTTCCGAAGGAAAGGATGTGCCTTTAGACATTACTGTAAGCCCCCGGCGCTACACTAAAGCCGAGGCCGACAAGGTCTTTGCGGAAATAGTGGAAAACATAGAGGGCATAATCATCAAGGACGACCAGAGTCTCGCTTCAGTGGATCATGACCTTAGTCTCGTGACAAAGCTTAAGGATTACGGCGTTGAACTATCCTGGAATTTCTATCCGGAGACTGAGGATCCTGCAGATTACAGAAAATACAGGCATCTTATAGAAGATGACGGTAAAGTCAGAAATGAGGATATCCCCGAAGGATCTGTTGTTACCGGCTATCTCTCACTGATCATGAGTACCTATATAGTCCCGGAAGAAGAGAACAGCGAATCCCAAAAGGATTACATAAAGGTAAAATATCATTCGGAACCCTATAAGATCTATGTCAATGTCATCCCGAAAAAACTGAGTGAATATGATCTTCTGCTCAAAGCTCTCAGGGAAAAAATCAATGACGCAAATATATCAGGACTTGGCAGCGAGTCTCTTATACTTCCAACAGAGCTTAACGGATTAATTTTAAGCTATCACGAATCACAGGATAATACCTATCTTATTTTCCCCTTCCTCGGACTCATTGCAGCCGGAGCCCTTTACCTTAGACAGGGTTCCCTCGAAAAAGAAGAAAAAAAGAAACGTGAATCCATGCTGATGCTGGATTATTCTGATCTGGTATCAAAGCTCATGGTATATACAGGAGCAGGACTTACCATAAAGAACTCCTTCCTGACCATTTCGGACAATTACGACAATCTCATCAAAAGAAAACTTCGCCCTGACCGGCCTCTTTACAAAGAGTTACGCACCCTTTGTTATCAATTTCAGAGAAACATGCCCGAATCCGAGGTCTATATCGATTTAGGCAAACGAATCAATCTGAAACCCTATACAAAACTTGTAAGCCTTATAGAACAAAATCGAAAGAACGGCACCAAAAACCTCCGTTCCATGCTGGAACTGGAAATGAACGATGCCTTTGAACAGAGAAAGACCACAGCAAAACGTCTCGGTGAAGAGGCCGGTACAAAGCTGCTGCTTCCGCTGTTCCTGCTTCTTGCCATAGTCATGGTCATCATCATAGTTCCCGCTCTTACGGCTATTCAATAACCTTTTCTTACTGTTCTGCCCGGAATACTCTTTCCGGCAGACATATATAAAACGCTGTTTTATCTCAATAATCAAATTGAGATTTAATAATAATTTACAGAGGTAACCCCTCAGAAGGAGAATTAACATGAATTCAACAACTACTGCAGCCATTTTGACCCTTCCTGGTTTTCCATCAGGACATGACGACGACATCTCAGAAAAGATCATTAATATCCATGAGAAATTCAGATATGGACTCTTCTATTACGGAATGAAGTTCAAGAATGCTCTGAAGGACCATATCAACTATATCTTTAGCGGAGAATCCGGAATAGGAACCATAGAGCTGGTACTCATTCTGGTAGTCCTCATTGCACTTGTCATCGTTTTCAAGGGAAGGATCAATGATCTCCTCACAAATATCTTTGACCAGATAGACAGCTCAGCTCAGAGCGTATATTGATGCCCGGCAGTTCTACCAGAGGCTCTGTGACTATTTTTATGGCACTGAGCTTTACCATGATCGCCGCACTGCTGCTTACCATAGTTGAATCCTGCAGGACCGCAGGTGAAAGATACTTCTGGCAGGTGGCAGCGGATGCATCCATGGAATCTCTTTTTTCCCAGTACCATCGTACCCTATGGGAGAATTACAGGGTCCTGGGACTACAGTACAGAACAGACGGTGATCTTACAGAAGAGTTTTATGATTTTACCGAGCCCTACAGAACAGCTCACAATCTATTCCCCGGAAGCCTCAAAGAGGAGAACATTCTTCTCTCTGAGCACCGGCACATAACGGAGGATACCTGTTTTGAAGAAGAGGTCCTTGAATATATGAATTATGGCCTCATTGATTCCCTTATTCATTTTGCAGGATCGGAACATAATGAATCCGAACTGTCCGGGGAACTGCAGAATATTTTCAAGCGAACCGACGAAACCAAAGAGATACGGGAACTGCAGAAAAAATACTCTCTGGATTCCAACGATCTTAAAGCGGTGGAAAATGCCATATTCAATGTTGATGCAGCCGCAAAAAACTCCGCAGCCTGTCATTATGACTGCCGGTCTTCGCTCTCTTCAGAGGATCCCTACGGTTTTTACAGCCGTAAAGATGATTTCACAGATGCCCTTAATTCCATTGATTCGGCGGTGGCGGAATTTACTTCTGCCGCAGACAGCCTTGCATTAAAGGTCCGGGAGCTTAGGGATGATTTTGAATCAAGAAAAGCTTCACTTTCACCGGAGGGTATAGCCGCAATAGAAGCCGAAATCTCAGAATACGAGAATTATGTTTCCGGAAACGGATCCGTGCGGGCTGAAATTGAAGCTATGCCTTCACAAACAGAGCGGCTCCGAAGCGAAGCCGATCGTGTTGAAAATGATGTTATAGAATTTGAAGAATGGCTGGAAGAAGCCATTGAGGCCTGTGAAGAAGATGATGACGACGATGATGAGGATTATGACTTTTCCTATGAGATCACCGTCTTCTACAACAGTGCCGAAAATGACTGGAGCAGTTTTCCACTTATAAGCTACCACGGAAATGTTTCGGAGATAAACAACAAAAACAAACAGCTTCTCGACCAGATCAGCGGATTTCTTAATGGTAATCTTCTGTCAATGGTACTTCCCGATGATCAGGAAACTCCCTCAAAATCAAAAACCAATGTAAGTAATCCACATTTTGCAGCTGATTCCACATTAAATCCTGTGGAAATAGCAATCATGGGTGAATACGCATTAAAATACTTCAACTATTATCACCATGGCGTTCCCTCAAAGGATGCCCTTCCTCCAAGCGGGAATACAGGTCTTGAAATAGAGTATCTTATCGGAGGCGAAGAAAGTGACTATGAGAACCTTTCCGAATTCGTCACAAAGCTTGTGACACTGAGAGAGGGACTTAACCTGATTTACCTCTATTCAGATACAGCCAAACGAAATGAGGCACGGGCATTTGTGACATCCTTCCTGTGCGTAACGGCAAATCCGGCGCTTATTTCGGTTTTCACATTTTTTGTACTTGGTATATGGGCACTTGCACAGTCAATTAAAGATGTGAAAACTTTACTTTCAAACGGTAAAGTACCTGTTTTTCATGATTCAGAAAGCTGGTCTATGGATATAGGAGGACTTCTGGATTTCGGAAGCAGCCGTTCCATAGAGGCTGATCACAACAGTAAAAAAGGATTATCCTACAGAGACTATCTGAGAACCTTCCTCCTCGGACAGGGAATACTTGACCAGTCTGTGATAAACAAAAGGATGCTCAGCCGTATGGAGAAAAACATACAAGGTCTGGGAAAGGATCCCGAAACATCTTTTTCCATGGACGAATGTCTTTACGCTCTCAGAATAGATTTACAGACCGATACAAGACACGTTATGTATGATAACGGGTTCATCCCGCTTGTATACGGTTCCGGTCCTGATAAGGATTATTCCTTTAACATTTCCACTTACTACAAATACAAAAACGACACTCATTAAATGAAACCGACATGAAAATGAACATCAGAAAATCCTTTTTGCCAATGTTTAAACACTCCAGGTACGAACAAATGCAATCAGAATACAAATCCTCAATACTTAAACAACTGAATATACTCTTTCATTCATCATGTCGTTCTTCATATACCGTGGAGGCCTCACTTGCACTGACCCTTGTCATATTCGCATGTGTGATCTTCATTACCCCAATGTTGATCCTGAACCACCAGCGTAACGCCAGCATCATACTTGAAGATAATGCACGTATGGTGGCTCAGGAAAAATACATTGAATACTACAAAACAAAGGACGGTACCATAAAGCTTGACAAGGACCTAATCAGCGGAATGGAAACCACTATTTCCGCCCTATCACTTGCTTCCCAGATAGAACAGCCGGGCATGAAGCACATTGACATGCTCAGTGATTCCGAGGTCACCGATAAAAAAATAAAATACGTTGCCAATTATGACGCCACTTTACCTTTCTCTGTTTTCGGCCTGAATCACCTCTCTCAGCAGATAGTTGCCAGCAGACGTGCATGGATCGGAGAAAAAGGAAACCGATGGATGGAGGATAACGGTAATTCGGATATCAAAGAGGATGTAACTGTGTATGTCAGCACCAAGGACAGTGATGTCTATCACACTACCATGAGCTGCACCTACATAACACATGACATCAATACGACCTCCGGAGCAGAGATACGAAATCTCAGGACCAAGTTCGGAGGAATATTCTCCCCCTGCGCCTCCTGCAGACCGAATACAAGAATGGCTGTTGTCTATTACACCTCCGGTGCAAGAAGCTATCACAGTACACCAACCTGCAAAACATTATCAAGCTATATCCAGCCCATGAAAAAATCCGAGGCTGAAGCATCAGGAAAACACGCCTGTGTAAGGTGTGGATGATATTTCAAAGGAATCTAATTTAAATGTCTATTTCTTTCTCAATCTCTTATTTTTATCTTTTAATTTTTCTATCATATTTTTTTCTTGCCAGTATTTACGACCTAAAAAGCAGAAGTGTTCCCAATCTCCTGCATTTCCTGTTCATATTATCCGGCTTCCCCATATTCCTGTACCTAAACTTCCTAAAAGGCACTGACCCTGGTTCAGGACTGATAGCCGGCTCACTCACAAGATTTATACCGGGAATCATTCTTACACTGATAAGCATAGCCTCAAAAGGCGGTCTCGGAATAGGCGATGCCGTATTTATAACCGTTTCCGCATTTTTCATCCCATTAAACTATATACTCACACTTATAGTAAGCGGATTCCTGACTGCATTCATTACCAGCACCGGAATTCTCATATACGGAAAAATAAAAGGAAAAAACCTGTATTCCGTCTCTCTGCCTTTAATCCCGCTTATGTTACCCGGTCTTTACTTTATTCTCAGAGATATGGAATATACCGGAGGATTTCTATGAACACACTTGAAGCTGCTTATATTTTCAGTATTTCACTTTTGGTAATCGCAACCCTCATTAACGGTGCCATACATCTGCAGTCCAGGATCAATGCTTACACAAGATCTGCATTGGAAACGGAAGTAGACAGTCATGAAGCCGGCGGGGAAAAGATATTCAAACCCGAAAATTTCATTCGAGAAATCAGCATATTTGAACAGGATGTGGACCCATCTGAATAAGGAGGACAAAATGGAAAGAACAATTCACTATGAACATTCACTCAGACACAGCTATATGCATATAGATAATATCTCTGTACCGAGAGATACATATGAATACCGGCTTTTAAAAGAAACATGTATTCCCGGGACTGTAAAAATGAATTTCAATGCCGGCGCAGATGATAATGTGCTTAGCTATATTGTTTCAGGACTTGAGTCCATGGAGAAATACCTTGAATCGAATCCCATGACCCACACTGCAATTTCCACCTTCATGGAATGTCTCAACAGCCTGCTGTGTTCTCTTGAAGAGTATATGGTCTCGGAAAATTCACTATTCCTTTCCCCATCCTCGGTTTTTTTCAGCCCCGATAGCAACGAATGGTTATTTACTCTGGTTCCTTCCTTCGAGAATTCATTCCGCAGTAATCTGTCAGATTTTCTCTCTTATCTGTTAAAGCACATAGACTATAAGGATGACAGAGCAGTGATCATAGCTTATTCTCTGTTTCAGGAAAGCGGAAAAGAGTTCTATCAGCTGACGGATCTTCTCCGTATAGTGAGAACCAATATGGCAAAGGAAGAACAGGAAAAAAATACCCGGGATACTTCCTTATCCCGGAACAGTACATCTGCCGAAAAGAAGCTCATCTCCGATGACGGGATCTTCAGACCCATAGATGCGGGAATAATTCTTAACACCGGAGCGCCCTCTCAGAAAAACGACTCTGCATCTGCTCTATCCCGGGACACTGCATCATCAAATGGAGACTGTCCTCATGAGGTCATCGCTCCCTCATTATATAAAGAGCCTCCCATCTCAGGCACAGTGAGACTTCCGGCTGCAAATAAAGCCGAAACCGGAGCATTCTGTTCTGATACAGACTTTAGCTCCGATTACGGAAAAGATGACTATCCTTTTGAGGATACCCTTCCGGGTGTGACTGTAAAAAATCTTTCGGAAGAAGATCATCAAAAACTGTTCGGAATTTTTTCATTCCCCCGAAAAAAAAGCGTAACTGACGAAGAAGTACCCGAACAGAATATCCGGCAGCATACCATAGAGGAATCTCTGAACGAAAAAACAAAGTCCGGTGCCTTAAAGGGAAAGCTCACCTTTACCGTACTTCTGATGGCTTTGATTCCTTCCCTTGTCTGGTTCCTTAAAGGTGCTCTGATATTCAAAAAGGCCCTTCCCCTGATTCTTGCTCTGGAAATAGGCCTTTGTATGATGATAGCTCTTGATCTGATAATGAATAAGCTTCCGGATGAGGGGTGACCTGACAAAGAATCAGGCTTCTTCTATTTCCTTCTCGTAAGTAAAGGAAATGATACCTATATGCTGCTCGATGGCAAAGTTTACAGGAAGATAGTCACCAAGCTTGGTGCGATACTCCGCATTCAGGGCCATTGTGGAATACACAGATCCTGACATGGCAGCGATCATATCGCAATATTCCTTTTTATCCGGAAGAATGTAATAAAGCTTCTCTTCATCGGAATAATCGATCTTTGTACGCTTCAGATTAAATCCGGCAGTGCCAAAACCATCCACAGAAATAAAGGGAGTGAACACTACACTTCTCTCTTCAGACTCCTTATCAATAGCATAAACAGTAAAGAAATGCTCCTCTGACTCTCCCAGGCTGCCTATAAAAGGGGCACGTATCCACTTGGTCTCTCCGATAATATCACGATTCATGAACTGATCCTGAGTCACATTCGGAGTCGATGTATCCCTCATATCCTTTATCCATTCATTGCGGATGTACTTCATGTTTTTAAGAAGATAGTTCTGATATATTTCAGAAAACTCTTCTTTCTTTATAATGAGAGCAACCTTCTCCTCGCTATACCATCTCTTCATATATTCACCTCTCTAAAATAATAATCAGCGCTAAGCACATATCCGGAAATAACAACCCATATCTTTACTATCGATCCTATGGATCAGGACTGAAAATGACTACTTTCAGTATAACATATTATGAATCAGTTTAACTGATAATTAATGAACTATTGGGCGGTCCGCAGATCGTAGTTTATGCTTTTTTCACGAGATCCTTAACAACTTCACCTGCTATTATCATCCCCGCTACCGGAGGAACAAATGACACCGAACCCGGGACAGCTTTTCTTACAGGCTGCGTATCCTTTATTTCCCCAGAGCTGTCATTCTGCTTCTCATCTGCAAAATCATATATTTCTTTATGTTCTACAGGTGTTTCGGTGGAATAAACAACCTTCAGATGCTTAATATTTCTTTTTTTAAGTTCCCGTCTCATAACCCTTGCCAGAGGATCTCCTGAAGTCTTATAAATATCGGTGACCTGAAGTCTGGTCGGATCCAGTTTATTTCCGGTTCCCATGCTGCTTATGACAGGTATCCCTGCCTTCTGACAGCATAATATGAGCTCTATTTTGGCAGTTACCGTATCTATGGCATCCACAACGTAATCGTATTCTGTAAAATCAAAGGTATCGCTGTTCTCGGGCAGAAAGAAAGTCTTATATGTTTTAACGACACACTCATGATTTATTTCTCTTATTCTTTCAGCCATAACATCGACCTTATATTTACCGATATTTTTTTCTGTGGCAATAATCTGACGGTTTATATTCGTGATACTCACTGTATCATTATCCACGATATCTATGGCACCTACTCCGGAGCGCACCAGTGCCTCAACAACATATCCCCCTACTCCGCCTACACCAAAAACCAGTATCCTCGATTTTCTGAGTATATCGATTCCTTCACTGCCAAGTAAAAGTCGGGATCTTGTAAAACTATCCTGCATGGCCTGCTCCTTTCAGTATTATATCCGTACAAAAAATCGCTGCCATAGACTGACAGCGATTTAATGATATCTGTTTTTATATTTTTGTCAAATCCGATTTACATCAAATCCGCAACGTTGAGCCATTTCTCAAGAATATCCTTTTCTTCCGGTCTGTTCTTTGTGAGGTTGGCTGCTGCAATGATAGGAAGCCACTTATGAACATAAGACTTGTCTGTATTTGTCTTTGAGCAGAAATCAGCATAATACTTCTCTGCAACATCCTTATCATAAAGATATAAAATGGTATAGGTTCTGGCTACATCTGCACTTGCATTGCCCTGAGCTGCATGTACCCAGTCTACCAGATACATGGTTCCGTCATCCTTAACGATTATATTGGATGGTCTGAAGTCTCCATGTACAAGCTTAAAGTGCTTTGGCATAGACTCAAGTCTTGTGAGAAGCTCATATCTTGTGCTGGAATCAATTGTATTTAAACCATTGATCTGATATGTGAGCTTGTCCTTAAGCTTCTGAAGCAACGGAGCTTTCTTAGTGAA
This sequence comes from Lachnospiraceae bacterium, assembly GCA_015057945.1. GTDB lineage: Bacteria > Bacillota > Clostridia > Lachnospirales > Lachnospiraceae > Oribacterium. The sequence continues at coordinate 39,937 of SVDD01000015.1, forward strand.
AACAGACATCTGAAGGTCTACCATCTTTCCGATGTACTCATCCATCTTTGCAGGATTTTCATTCATCAACTGCTCCAGCGTCTTTCCTTCAACATACTCTTTTTCGATGACCCACTGACCATCTTCATTATAAACGCCTAAAATCTTCGGTACATTTATTCCATCGATATTTTCAACTCTTGTGTTTATAAAAGCCTCATGGAATACTTCCGATTTGTCAAAGTCCTTTGAAAAAACCTTGAAAATCTTATCACCATCGCGATACACACTTTTGAAAGTGCTCTGTGATAATAACTCTCTAGCCATATTCTGTCTCCTTTGCTTGGAAAAACATCCTTCTTTTTTATAAACCAATTTTACTACAGCCCAAAATAAAAGGAAACAGAAAATTGTTAAATAAATAACAAAATTTCCGTTTCCTTTTTGTTCATTGTTAATAGTTTAACATTTAAATATAATTAAATCTGAATACGGCACATCCGTAAGCCGGAAGCGGATAGCTGATACGGTACGGCTTACCGTCACATTCACTCTTTTCAGCCTGATAAACATTCTTGGAAGTCTTGGCATCTACATTACCATCTTCATTGAAGATCAATGTGTATTTACCCTTCTCGGGAACACCTACCACATAATCATTTCTCTCCATCGGAGTCATATTGATAACGAAAAGAAGACTGTTCTTTCCTGTACTGTCTTTACGGATAAAACTGAAAATGGATCTTTCGGCATCGTCAGCATTTATCCACTCAAATCCATTCCAGCTGTCATCAAGCTCCCACATGGCCGGATAATTCTTATACATATGTAAAAGATCCCGGACAAAGCTGTGGACATTCTTATGCCATGGTTCTTCGGTAAGATACCAGTCCAAAGCCACATTTTCATTCCATTCATGGAGCTGGGCAAAATCCTGACCCATGAATAACAGTTTCTTTCCCGCATGACCAAACATAAACAGATATCCGCACTTAAGGTTTCTGAACTTATCCTCATATATTCCCGGCATCTTGTTTATCATGGAGCATTTAAGATGAACAACCTCATCATGAGAAAGTACCAGAATAAACTTCTCAGCAGTCGCATAGCTCATTCCAAAGGTCATCATGTTGTGAGCGCCTTTTCTGAAAAACGGATCCTGCTTCATGTAGCCCAAAAAGTCATGCATCCAGCCCATATTCCATTTAAAGGTAAAACCGAGACCATCATCTTCAGGAGCAGTAGTCACTTTAGGCCATGCAGTTGACTCTTCCGCTATGATCATCGTACCGTCTTTTCTTCCGCGTATTACAGAGTTGAGATGCTTAAAGAACTCTATGGCATCCAGATTTCCGTTTCCACCGTATTTGTTAGGTACCCACTGACCATTCTCGCGCCCATAATCGAGATACAGCATGGAAGCAACAGCATCGACTCTCAGTCCGTCAATATGGTACTCATCATACCAGTAGAGAGCATTTCCTATAAGGAAATTTCTTACCTCATTCTTGCTGTAGTCAAAAATCTTGGTACCCCAGTCGGGATGCTCACCCATCCGAGGATCCGCATATTCATAGGTGGCTGTTCCGTCAAAGTCTGCGAGTCCCTGAGCATCCTTAGGGAAATGTGCCGGTACCCAGTCGAGGATAACACCTATACCATGTTTATGAAGATAGTCCACCATATACATAAATTCCTTTGGTGTTCCGTATCTGCTTGTAGGCGCATAATATCCCGTTACCTGATATCCCCAGCTTGCGTCCAGTGGATGCTCTGCGATTCCCATAAGCTCAACATGTGTATATCCCATGTCGTTACAGTACCTAGCCAGCTCCTCTGCTGCTTCCACATAAGTATAAAAACCGTTCTTTTCTTCCCTGTCCTTTTTCTTCCATGAGCCTATATGACATTCGTATATAGATATAGGCTGTGCAAATGTCGGTGTCTTTGCTCTTTTGGTGAGCCATTCACTGTCTCCCCATCTGTAATTTGACACATCTGCGGTCTTTGACGCAGTTCCAGGACGGAATTCTGCCGAAAATCCGTATGGATCAGCTTTATAAAGCACTTCACCTCTCTTTGTATGGATGGCGAACTTATACAGCTCGTCATATCCCATATCCTCCATGAAGCCTTCATATATACCGCTATCCTCGAGCGGCAGCATGTAATTTGCTGTTACATCCCAGTTATTTCTGTCACAGACTATGGATACTGCCTTTGCATGAGGTGCCCATACAGCAAAGTGCATACCTCTTTTGCCGTTCAATGTTGCCGGATGTGCACCCATCTTTTCATATATCTTATAATTTCTACCCTGTCCGAAGAGATAACGATCAAGTTCTGTAATAAAAACCGGATCCAAATCCCAGTTGCATATACTCTTCTTCTCTGAGACAGCTTTGATTTCCTTCTGTTCTACTACTCTTAGTGTATTGTTTTTTGCACTGTTCTTTTTTGTTGTCTTTTCCTTGGTAAGTTTTCTTCTTGCCGAAGACCTGGTTGCCATAATTCCCCTCCATACGCTGATAACTCGAAATCAATCATATTATACAACAAACCGACCGGCTTTTGCCGATCGGTCTGAAAAATTAATCTTATAACAATTAAAAAAATGGAATTATCATTTACTTAATCTTTATGATCTTTCCTGAATTTGGCTTCAAGGTGATCATGATACGGTTATCCTGTTCAATCTGTATTTCTTCTTCCGAAATAAGATCGAAGGCTACATTGGCCTTAACAGGCAGTGTCACATAAAACACAGCTGCTTCCTCATCATTGTTAAGAGCGGTAATTACAGCACTGTTTGTATCCAGACGAGCATAAGCCCACTGCTTGCACTGAAGATACAGTTCCTTATACTGACCCATATGAAGCTCCGAGTTCTTTCCGTGTATTTCCGCCAGCTTCGCTATAAATGAGGTGAGTCTGTTGGGCTTCATCTCATCAATATTTATGCATGGACGCAGAGGACTGTCATCCCAGCCGTCTCTTTTCTTTCCTTCCAGTCCGAATTCTCCGCCGTAATATATGGATGGCTTTCCCGGAAGTGTGAAAAGGGCCATATAACATGATCTGAGATTATCCTTATTCTCAAGCTTTGATGCTATACGATCCACATCATGATTCTCAAGGAAAAGGTAAAGATCCTTCGCAATATTCATGTTTCTGTTAAGATTATGAGCTATCTCAAAAAAATTGTGACTGTTAAAACCACTGTATATGGACTTATGGAGCTCATAGTTCGTTACAGAATGCAAGGTTTCAGCATTGACCCATCTGGGATACTCTCCATGAATAACTTCACCCATGAGCCAAAACTCGGGTTTCATCTGGGTCGTAAAATACCTTAGGGACTTTTGGAAGTTGATGTCCAGAACATCAGCACAGTCAAGTCTCAGACCGTCTATATCGAAGGTATCCACCCAGTACTGAACCACATCAATGAGATATTTCCTCATCTGTTCATTGTTAAAATTCAGCTCAGGCAGCTCCCATGCGTTTCTCCAGGCGGAATACGAAAAACTGTCTCCCAATGGAGATCTTTGGTCAAAGCTGATCCCCTTGTACCAGTCCTTATAGGGACTGTCCCAGAGCTTTTCCCGTATATCCTTAAAGGCAAAAAAATCTCTACCGGTATGGTTGAAGACCGTATCCACAACTACATGGATTCCGTAATTATGGGCTGTATCCACAAATTTACGGAAGTCATCATTGGAACCTATTCTCCTGTCCACCGTCTTATAATCGATGGTGTCATAACCGTGACTTCCGGATTCAAAGATAGGTCCGATATAGACTGCATCACACCCAAGCACCTTAAGATAAGGAATAAATGCAGTAAGCTCATGAAAATGATGTCTGACTTCGCCGCCATCATTTTTCTTATCCGCTCCCACCATACCAAGGGGATACATGTGATAAAAAATTGCACTATCGTACCACGCCATAGACTCCTCCGCTTATTTTGTTTTTCTCCGGCTTACAAAACGCTCTATACCATCCAGAGCTCTCTTCAGATCTTGAATAGAATAAGCGTAAGAAATACGCATAAATCCTTCTCCGCAGTCACCGAAAGCAGTTCCCGGAACGATGGCTACCTTTTCCTCCTCAAGAAGCTTTGTGGCGAACTCCTCAGAACTCATGCCGAAATTTTTTATGGATGGGAATACATAAAATGCACCGTAGGGTTCAAAACACTCCATTCCCATTTCACGAAGACGTGCAACCAGATATCTGCGGCGCTCATCGTAGGCCTCTCTCATCTTTGCTATATCTTCGTCACCGTTCTTTAATGCTTCAACCGCAGCATACTGGGATGTTGTAGGTGCACACATGATGGCAAACTGGTGCAGCTTCAGTATCTGCTGCATGATAAGCTGCGGACCGCAGCAGTATCCGAGTCTCCATCCCGTCATGGCATAGGCCTTTGAGAAGCCATTTATATATATGGTCCTTTCACGCATGCCGGGAAACTCTATGATACTTGAAGATTTGCCCTTATAGCTGAGCTCACTGTAAATCTCATCAGTCAGTACATAAATATCATTCTCTTCAATAATAGAAACAAGCTTTTCCAGATCCTCCCTTTCCATGATGGCACCTGTAGGATTGTTCGGGAAGGGCAGCACAAGAAGCTTCGTTTTTGAGGTCAGCTTCTCCTTAAGCTTCTCAGGTGTGAGTCTGAACTCATCCTTCTCCTCCAGTTCAACAGGAACAGGAACACCGCCTGCCATAATGGCACAGGGTACATAGGATACGTAACTGGGCTGAGGTATAAGTACCTCATCTCCCGGATCAAGCATGACTCTCATGGCAAGATCTATAGCCTCAGAACCACCTACAGTAACCATAACCTCAGTTAAGGGATTGTAATCAACATCATAATTTCTCTTGATATATTTAGTGATCTCCTGTCTCAGTTCCTTAAGACCTGCATTTGAAGTATAGAAGGTTCTTCCTCTTTCCAGCGAATGAATGCCTTCTTCTCTTATGTGCCACGGAGTATCAAAATCAGGCTCACCTACGCCGAGTGAAATAGCATCCTTCATATCTGCAACTATATCAAAGAACTTTCGTATTCCGCTTGGCTGTATTCCCGTTATCTTACTGTTTAAAGGATTTTTCATGGTGATACCTTCATTCTCTCGTCAACTCTTGGCTGTTCAATGACGGTGCCATGATCCTTATACTTCTTCAGTACAAAATGTGTTGCAGTTGAAAGCACTGAATCCATGGGAGAAAGTTTACTGGATACAAAGGATGCAACCTCCTTCATGGTCTTTCCGCTGATAAGAACGGTAAAATCAAAGGAACCGGACATAAGGTATACCGCATCCACCTCATCATACTGATATATACGCTGTGCAATGGAATCAAATCCCAGCCCGCGCTGTGGTGTGACCTTTACCTCGATAAGAGCATCTACTCTTTCATCATTTGTTTTGTCCCAGTTTATAAGTGTGTGATATCCACAGATGATATGTTCCTTTTCCATAGACTCAATTTCAGCAACTACCTTTATCTCATCCTCCCCAAGGATAGTTGCTATATCCTTAACAGTAAGACGAGAATTTTTCTCTATTATAGTTAAGATCTTCTCTCTCATATTGTCTCCTCACTTTCTGCACTGAGGAATCTATCCAATTCCTCATATGATTCCTTTGTTAAATAGGCTATCTCCGCACCATCGGTACGTATACGTTTTTTTTCTGCCGTGAATCTTCCAAACACAGAAGCCTTCACCGGTTCCGTTGTTCTGAGATGTCCCTCACTGTCGAAGCCTGCTCTCTGCCCTTTTGAAAAACCTTCATCCGCAATACTCTTTGAATGCTCAAGCTGAAGTCCGATAAAATCCTCGGAGAACTGTGTCCCCTTGTCCATCGCCATGAGCCAGCATTTCTCCGACCAGAGTCTGAACGGGGACAAATCAAAGATCTCGCAGATCTCAATAGTGAATTGGCTTACGGGGATACGATCATATCTGAATCTGCATCCCACACCATTTCCTTTTTTCTTTCCTGTTTCAGGGTCCAATGCCTCAGCCTCGCAAAAATCCCAGAGAGCCTTCAGTACTCCTCCCTTATTCACGGGAAATATTTTGGATACACCGTACTTTAGTCTGTATCCCGGCATAAGGCATTCAACAGGATCATCTGCCTGTCCCGCTCGCGCCTCTCTCGCCCCATTGAACCACTGCTGCATGGTCTCATCCTGTTCGGAAAGTTTTCTTAACTCCTCATCAAGATAAGCTTTCGAGAACCTTTCCCGGAACTTTTCAGGATACAATTCCAGGAGCTTTCCCACTGCATAGGTTCCTACTTCACCGACCATTACCAGGTCCTGACCCGGAATGATTTTCTGTTCCATATTATATATTCCAATCTGTTTTTTTGATCATGAACAGGCAGAATCGCTTCGAATCAGCCTGTTGTTACAAAAAAAGCGGCTGTCCTCAATGGACTGCCGCTTCATTTTACTCTGTCTTCATCTAACAATATAAGGAAGAACCATAGTCAGCACCATTGCAAGTATAAGACCAATGACAATAACCGCTGATATAGTCTTCTTAGTTTTTGGACTCATCATCTCAATCTCCTTGAAATCCCTTCTGGTATTCAATGTCATAAACCGACAGAAATCTGTCAATATTTTCTATATAATACACTCTTTACCAGCTACTTACAAGTTTTTTATTGAAGTGATCAGCTAATGATGGTTCTGTTAAGCGGAATCCGGCCTATTTAAAAACGTCTATTTCTCCTGAATAGCTTTTATCGCAGCTATGACTGCAGCTCTTAGGCCTTTTTCCTCAAGAGCGGCAACTCCGCGAATGGTGGAGCCTCCCGGTGAACACACTTCGTCCTTCATTTCTCCGGGATGCCTGCCGCTTGAAAGCTGGAGTGCAGCATTTCCCTCTATCATGGCAGATACCATTTCATAAGCTGCTTTTCTTGGAATACCGTACATGACAGCTGCATCAGCCATTGCTTCGGTAAAAAGGTCCGCAAAAGCCGGTCCGCATCCGCATACAGTTCCGGAGGCTCCCATTAGCTTTGTATCAACAAATATTACTCTTCCTAAATATGAAAGAAGTTCTTGCGCCGTCTCAAGCTGTTCATCTGTCAGAGAATGTTTATTCTCGGCTACAAATATTCCCTTGTTTATGGAAACCGGAGTATTGGGGCAGGTACATAGAAGATGGGTTCCTTCTTTAAGTACTGCTTCATCGAAATATCTTTCAAAATCGTATCCCCAAGCTATGGATATGACCAGTTTTCCGGTATCCTCTGCCAATGTCTCTGCAAGAGGTGTTATAACTTCCTTTATTTTATTTGGCTTAACAGCAATAAAGACTATATCTGATACTGATGCAAGCTCCCTGTGATCTTCCAGGGGATTGATCCCGCCCATGCTTTTGCACTTTTCGCAGAGCTTATCATAATGTCCGGAGACAGCATACATATTCTCCGCTTTGAATCCGGAATTTATGAGTCCATGGGCGATGGCTCCTGCCATGTTTCCGAATCCGATATAGCCTATCTTTAATTCTTTTATGGTCTTCATAGCTTATGCCTTTCTGTCATAGGTTCATTATCCATTTTATAATTTTGCATTGGTGATTTCTATTTCTTTTTGGTTATGATTAGCATTGCCGGAGGAAGATGGGGAGGGGGACGCAATCGGGGCATTGATAAAAAAATAAGGCGTTGTAAACGCAATCGACGCATAGCAAGTGTCGATTTGAGGGCATTGCCACTTTGGTTTTCCGATATAATCTTGCGACAATGCAACCGCAATCGACACATAGCACTTCGTGCTACATGTCGATTATGTGGCATTGCCACATAATCAAAGAAAGCAGAGAATCGCCTTTGGCAAGCAAGCTTGCCACGGCGATTCTCTGCTTTCTTTGATTGCGTTTGCAACGGCTGGTCAAATATAGTGTTTCTTCTGGCTGGAGAATTCCAGACGGGTAAGGGCGCGGGCGAGGGATGACTGGGTCATCTTGTATTCGCCTACGGATTGTTTCTGTCTCAGCTGTTCAAGTGCTCTTTCTTTTGCTTCTTCAGCTCTTCTTACGTCGATCTCATCGGCTGTTTCACAGGTATCGACAAGAACTGTAAGTCTGTTGTTCGCACAAGAACAGATTCCGCCGCTTACTACAACGGTCTCTCTTTCTCCTCCGGGCTTCACTATACTCATGGTACCGGTCTCTACGGCAACTATACATGGTGCATGATGCGCCATAAATCCACGTGAACCGGTAAGTGTAATAACCTGCAGATATTCTGCCGGTCCATCATAAAAGACCTTATTGGATGCTATTACCTTCAGGCTGAACGTTGGTGTTTCTGCCATTTCAAAACCTCACATTATTTCTTCTTCGACTCGGCGTTTGTGATATCCTGAGCCTTCTTCTTTACATCCTCTATTGTTCCTACATTAAAGAATGCATTTTCCGGATACTCATCCATCTCGCCGTCGATGATAGCCTTAAAGCCCTTAACAGTCTCCTCAAGAGGAACATACTTTCCGGGAACACCAGTGAACTGTTCACCTACAAAGAACGGCTGGCTGAGGAAGTTTCGAATCTTACGTGCACGATATACGGTCATCTTGTCCTCTTCGGAAAGCTCTTCCATTCCGAGGATTGCGATGATATCCTGCAGCTCCTTATACTTCTGGAGGATACGTAAAACACTCTGGGCTGTCTCATAGTGCTCCTTACCTACGATGTCCTCTGTAAGAATTCTTGATGATGACTCCAGAGGGTCTACAGCAGGATAAATACCCTGCTCAACTACCTTACGGCTAAGTACTGTAGTTGCATCAAGATGGGCGAATGTTGTTGCCGGAGCCGGGTCTGTAAGGTCATCCGCAGGAACGTATACCGCCTGAACAGAGGTTACTGAACCATCTCTTGTTGACGCGATTCTCTCCTGAAGCTGTCCCATTTCAGTTGCAAGTGTAGGCTGATAGCCTACAGCTGAAGGCATTCTTCCAAGAAGAGAAGAAACCTCTGAACCGGCCTGTACAAAACGGAAAATGTTATCGATGAACAGGAGCACGTCCTTATGCTGAACATCACGGAAGTACTCCGCCATGGTGAGGCCTGTTTCCGCAACTCTCATTCTGGCTCCCGGTGCCTCATTCATCTGTCCGAATACAAGCGCTGTATTCTTGATAACTCCGCTCTCCGTCATCTCACTGTAAAGATCATTTCCCTCTCGGGAACGCTCACCAACACCGGTGAAAATGGAATATCCGCCATGCTCGGTAGCGATGTTTCTGATAAGCTCCTGGATAAGGACTGTCTTACCGACACCGGCACCTCCGAAGAGACCGATCTTTCCACCCTTTGCATAAGGGGCAAGAAGGTCGATTACCTTGATTCCGGTTTCCAGAACCTCCTGAACAGGATTCTGATCTTCAAATCTTGGAGGTTTCCTGTGAATCTCCCAATGCTCCTCTGTTTCAGGAGCCGGCTGGCCATCTATGGCATCACCGAGGACATTGAAAAGTCTTCCCAATGTCTTCTCACCTACAGGAACTGTTATTCCGGCTCCTGTATTCTGTACCTCCATGTCTCTCTCGAGACCCTCGCTCGCTGTAAGCATTATGCAGCGAACGGTACTGCGGCCCAGCTGCTGGGCCACCTCCATGGTGCACTTTGTACCATGATTATCTACTGTAAGTGCAGTCTTGATTTCAGGCAGCGGCGTGGATTCAAATTCAACGTCTACTACCGGTCCCATGACCTGCACAATTTTTCCTGTCTGCATATATATCTCCTTATTGCAGCCGACAATGCTTTGCCCTCTGCTCACTTCAAAGCGCTTTACACAGCTTTCTTATTATAAAACGTAATCCGTTTCCGTTATCTTCTTTTCTGCGCTCTGGCACCTGCTGCGATTTCCGTTATCTCCTGTGTGATCGCAGCCTGACGGGTCCTGTTGTACTGAATGCTCAGTTCCTGTCTGAGCTTGTTGCCGCTTCGGTTGGCAGCATCCATTGCCGTCATTCTGGCATTCTGCTCAGAACAGAAGGACTCAACCAGTGCACTGTAAATAAAACCATTGATGTAGTCAGGTATAACATTGTCGATGATAGCCTTTGGCGTAGGACGAAGTCTGAAATCCTCCATTCCTGCCACCATAGGTATCTGATTATTACCCAATATTCCGCCATTAATCTTATCTATAGGAAGCAACTGCTCTGTTTCCGTTACCATCTCAAGAGAATTTTTCATTCTGGTATATACGATATAAACAGAATCGATCTTATCCTCCTGAAACAGATCCAGCATTCTTCCTGTTATAACTCTGGCACGGTGCAAAGTAGGATTCTGCGCTGTGTAATGGAACTGCTCATCAACATCCACACCGCTTGAACGGAAATAAACTCGCCCCATTTCTCCTACCACATACAATCTGTGTTTTGGTCTCTCTCTGAGAAGCTCTTCTGTACGCTTTATAACATTATGATTATATGCACCCGCAAGACCCTTATCTGCAGTAACACAGATGATGGCTGTTCGATAATCCACCGGATCCTTGGTTTCACGAAGGTTCTCTCTGAGATCCAGGTAAGGGTGGGTAAAGTCTTCAGGCAAATGTCTCAGGATTCTCTGTATCATGGTCTGAAGCGTATAGAAGTACGGCTCAGTCTGCTGAAGTTCCATCTTAGCCTTACGAAGCTTTGTGCTGGAGATAAGATACATGGCATTTGTGATTTTTAAAGTATTATCAATACTCGAGATTCTGTCTCGCAGTTCTCTTATGGTTGCCACTATTTAATCCTCATTATAATCTATTTCCAATTGAGCTATACCTCCATGGGTACAGCTCAATCACAATACGATCACTTTTCTTCCTCAGAAAGCTCAAAATGTCCGTCTTTTTCATCCCAGAGTTTCTTAAATTCATCAGCCACATTCAGTATCTGATTCTTTGAATCATCACCGAGAAGCCTTGAAATCTCGATATTCTTGCCGATCTCCGGATATCTCTGGGCAAAATAGGTAAGCATCTTACCCTGGAATTCCTTTACCCTCTTAGGCTCAATGTCCATCATCCTATGGTTGAGTGATACCACAAGGGTTATGACCTGATCGCTAAGGGACATAGGTGATCCCAAAGGCTGCTTCAAAAGCTCCATCAGTACCTTGCCCTGTGTAAGAAGATCTCTTGTATTCTGGTCAAGATCTGATGAGAACTGTGTAAATACAGCCATCTCTCTGAACTGGGCAAGATCGATACGGAGTGAGCCTGAAGCCTTTTTCATGGCCTTGGCCTGAGCCGCACCACCTACTCGTGAAACAGAAAGACCTACATTTACCGCCGGACGCTGACCCTCAAAGAAAAGGTTTGACTCAAGGAAGATCTGTCCGTCTGTAATGGATATAACATTGGTAGGAATATATGCCGAAACGTCTCCATCCTGTGTTTCGATGATAGGAAGAGCTGTTATGGAACCTCCGCCAAGCTTATCGTTAAGATGGCAGGATCGTTCCAGCAGTCTTGAATGGAGATAGAATACATCTCCGGGATATGCTTCACGTCCCGGTGAACGTCCAAGAAGCAGTGACAGTGCTCTGTAAGCTACCGCATGCTTTGAAAGATCATCATAAACGATGAGGACGTCGTGTCCCTTATACATGAAGTATTCGGCAAGTGATGTTGCGGAATACGGTGCAATATACTGAATCGGCGCAGGATCCGCTGCTGTCGCAGCCACTACGCAGGTATACTTCATGGCATCGTGCTTTCTCAATGTCTCAACCAATGCGGCTACTGTAGATTCCTTCTGACCTATGGCTACATAGATACAGATACAATTCTTATCGTGCTGATTAAGGATAGTATCAAGAGCGATGGAAGTCTTTCCTGTCTGACGGTCTCCGATGATGAGCTCACGCTGTCCTCTGCCTATGGGGAACATGGAGTCGATGGCAAGGATACCTGTCTGCAGAGGTTCATTTACAGGCTGACGATCTATGATTCCCGGAGCCGGCTGCTCTATAGGTCTGTACTCCACCTCATTGATTCCGCCCAGTCCGTCAATAGGATTTCCCAGTGCATCCACAACTCTTCCGAGGTAATCATCAGAAACACCTATACCTGCCATACGGCCTGTACGGATGCCTCTGCTGCCTTCTCCGAGACCGGATTCATCACCGAAAAGGATAACTCCGATCCTGTCTCTCTCGATGTTCTGAACCATTCCCTTTGTACCGTTGTCAAAGGCTATGACCTCACCATACATGGCATGATCAAGTCCGTTTACGATGGCAATACCGTCACCAATGCTCTCGATGAATCCGATTTCCTTCTTCTCAGCCTTCAGGTCAAAATTGTTGACACTCTGCTGAAGAATGGTAAGGATATCCACATCACTTGTAAGCCCGGATCGTGTTGCCTTAAGCTGCTCAAGGAACTGGTTTCTTCTTCCGCTTGTAGACCAGTCATACTGATCGTTGCCCACTTCAAGGATAAATCCGCCGCCCAGGCTCTTATCCTCTGTCATGTCAAACTCAAAATGATGAGTATTATACTTATCAAATACAAACTTCTGTATATCCAGAAGCTGCTTCTCAGACGGTCTGGTTACATATCTAAGCTGCACATGAAGCTGTTTCTCAGCATTGGCACGTATACTTTTATACTGCTCGGCAATATCATGCCACATGGAAAGCTTGTTCTCATCGCACAGCTCCTTCAGTGTACCTCTGACTTCAGTAGGAAATACGCTGTCTACAACCTCATCACGTTTCTCTTTATCGATGGTCGGGTCACTGAGCTGAGATGCGGTCTGTGGCAATACTTCAAAAATACGCGAAGTAGCTTTGATCACGCTTGCTGAAACCTGTAACTGAATCAGACGTTCTGCTATTTCTCTGGCATTCAGACTCACTATTATGCCTCCTGATCATTCTTGTTGGTTGGCTGGCTGTTGCTGCTGAGGAACTGATCGAAAAGATTCTTGTCATTTGCGGCACTGTCCTGTGAAGCCGCGATCTTGTATGCTGCCTCTGCAACAAGAACAGCCATCTGCTGCTGCATCTCACGCTGCTTTGTCTCAGCTTCCTTTGCTGCCTGAAGCTTGGCGTCTGCAAGGATCTTATCAGCCTTCTTATTGGCATTATTTACGATCTCATCATATTCCTTTGAAGCTTCGATCTTTGCATCATTGATAGTCTGCTTACGTTCTTCCTCAATATTGTTGAGACCTTCTTCATACTTCGCCTTAAGCTCCTTGGCAGCCTGATTTGTATCCTCGGCCTTCTTATAAGACTCCTCGATCTCAGCCTGACGCTTCTCGATCACAACACGGATAGGTCCGAAGAGGAACTTCTTCATAAGAAAAACAAGTACCAGCAGATTAATGATAGTAAATAATAAATTGATATCTACTCTTAACATGTGTTTTCTTCTCCTGTAATTTCAATTTTCAGATAATGTAAAATTATTTAAGGAAGAAAATGCAAAGGATACCAAGAACGAATCCGTAAATTGCAGTCGCCTCGGCAAGTGCACAACCAAGAAGAAGGATTCTCATGATCTTTCCGTCTGCCTCAGGCTGTCTTGCGATGGCCTCTGCTGCCTTACCTGTTGCAATACCGATTGAAAGACCTGCTCCTAAACATGCAAGTGCTGCTAAACCTACACCAATAGCTGTCATGCTCATAAATAATTCTCCTTTAAATTAATAAAATGTTTATAGTTGACTACTTAGTTTCTTATTCTGTTGCATCCTGAATATAAAGTGATGTCAGGAAAACAAATACGTATGCCTGGATGAGTCCGTCGAAAATATCAAAATAAAGACTGAAGATGGCAGGAATACCAACAGGAACCACCATCTTGATAAGTTCCATAATGATAAATGCACCAAGTACATTACCGAACAATCTCATACAAAGGGATAAAGGTCTTATAACAAGCTCCAAAATATTGATCGGAGTAACTATGGCAACAGGCTCCGAAAAATGTTTTACCCAGCCCTTTGCTCCCTTCTTCCTGAATCCTGCGATCTCGATAAGGAAGATACTGATAAGCGAAAGACCTACCGTTACGTTAAGATCCTTTGTTGGGGGCTTCAATCCAAAAAGCCCGATAACATTTGAAAATCCGATGTAGATGAGAATAACGGAAATGATCGTACTGTACTGCTTTCCGTGTTCTCCGAGAAGTTCTCCGGTGAAGCTATCGAACCATGTGACTATCATCTCAGCAAGCTGCTGCCTTTTACCCGGATTTCTGACCTTTAGATTTGACCCGAGATATACCGACAGAGCAGCGAGTACCGCCATGATGACCCATGTGATAACCGTTGACTCGGCGACTTGTATTCCTCCGAACACCGGAACAGTAAACGCGGTTGAAACCTGCAGCTGTTCCTGGAGTTCCTCGGTGAAGTGCTCCATTCTACTACCTCCATTCTTAACTTTTATAATTTGTTAAAAGTTCCGAAACAGTCTCAGACTTATCTCAAAACTCGTGCGACCTTATTATATTTCCGGTTTTTTAATATTCAAGCCGTATTTTTTACATATTACTCATATCAATTTGACATGCATTGTCTGATTTGTTATATTTTTATCTAAATTTACTTTAAAGAATTAGTCTTTTTTGATGATAAAGAGGCCCTGAAAGTATGTTTCACAGCAAAAAATTTTTTCAAATTTTTTGTCGTTTTTTTCACCCCCATACATTTATATAAGCGACACAAAAAAACAACTTATAACCTGTTATGGCGTGTGGATAAAGATTTTTGTTAATTAATTTATCTGATTTCTTATCCTCAGCTTTACCCCATTAAATTTAATTCTATTCAAAAGATATTTAATTAATTCCGGAATCATACTCTTCCGGGCAATGGAGTTTTTATGATTTCTTATGACTACTACAGAATTTTCTATTACGTGGGCACCTTCAAAAGTTTCACCCAGGCCGCAAAAGTACTGGGTTCCAATCAGCCTAATGTAAGCCGTGCCATGAATCACCTTGAGGAGAGCCTGGGCTGTAAGCTCATGCACCGTGGAAAGAAGGGGATCACCCTGACTCAGAACGGTCAGAGGCTCTATGAACACGTTATCATCGCTTTTGAGCAGCTGGAACTGGGAGAAAAAGAGCTTGATAAAGATGTCAATCTGGAATCAGGACAGGTGACCATAGCAGCCTCCGAAAATGCTCTCAGACTCGTTCTGCTTCCGGTCCTACACGATTTCAAGATACAGTATCCGGACATAAGCATTCGCATATCCAATCATGCAACTCCAAAGGCTATAAAAACTCTGCAGAACGGTTCTGCTGATTTTGCGCTTGTCACCACTCCACTGACTGTACGGGAACCTTTCACTATGGACCCGCTGTTCAATTTCAGAGAGATCCCCATAGTGGGACCTGGTTATAAGCATCTTACAAAATATCCCATGTCTCTTAAGGAGCTGAACCGCTACCCTATCATTAGCGTTGGCCGTGATACCGGAACCCGTGAGCTTTATGTACAATATTTTCTTAATCATCAGCTCACTTTCCAGCCCGAACTGGAAGCATCTTCTACGGATCAGATCCTTCCAATGGTTGAGAATGACCTTGGGGTGGGATTCTATCCTGAGGCTCTTGCGGCAGATGCCATTGAACGTGGTCTTGTCTACCGTGTTCCATTGCTTGAACCTATTCCCGACAGGACCTTCTGTCTTGTAATCGACCGATCCAAAAATCTGTCCACTGCTGCAGCCAGACTTATCGATACCTTCATGAAGGAAACAAAAGTATGATTTATCCGATTCTGTAAATCGCATATATCCTTTCACATCGGGAATAGACATTAAAAAACCGACTTCCAATCCTCAGATTTTTGATCTGACAATTGGAGGTCGGTTTATTATTTTATCTATATCGTTTTTTCGGTTCAATTATCGAAGTGAGAGCGTCAAAACCGGTATTCAATCGTTTTGCGCTTCCCACTCCCATACTTATATCATCTTAACTGAAGATTCTCCAGCCGACAATGAAGTGGTTTGCCCACCATGATCCGAGTGATCTGTGAACTACCCGACCGTTGGATGATGATGCATCTATGATGGTTCCTCCTCCTGCAACGATTCCAACATGACCTGATACAACAATGATATCACCTGCCTGAAGCTCGTTATATGATACTCTCTTGAATCGTCCCGGATTTCTCCATCCTGATGAAGTCATGTAGGAAATACCTACACCTGCCTGGTTGAGACACCAGTATACAAAACCAGAACAGTCAAAGCTGTTCGGTCCCTTTGCTCCCCATACATACGGACAGCCGATCTTTGATGCCGCAATGGAAATAAGGGCTGCTGCCGAACCGGATACTGTCTCACCGCCTGTTCCCACAGATGACGGAATGGATACTGCAGGGGTTCCTGTATTTGCAGCTGTACTTGGTACTGTAACGGGAGCTGCACTGCTTGTACCTGATGAAGCTGATGAACTTGAAGAGCTGCTTGTAGTTGCATTCTTCTTTGCATTTCCACTGTGAAGCAGTGATATGGTCTTCGCACCTGCGAGACCGTCTGCGGTAAGCCCGTTTCTGCTCTGGAAATTTGCTACCGCACTCTTTGTAAGTTCGCCGAAGTAACCTGTTGCCTTATCAGATGAAAGATAACCGTACTTTACGAGATATTCCTGGAGTTCCTTTACAGAATCAGACTGTTCTCCGAGTCGCATAGCGAAAGGAATAGCAGTGGGTGATTCCATGGCGGTTCTTGTATCAGGTCCCAGATATCCGTCTACTACCTGATCATTTCTTGACTGAAATGCCTTTATGGCATTCTGTGTTCCCAGTCCGAAATTACCGTCCGCCTCTCCCTCCAGATATCCGAGATTAATAAGAATCTGCTGGTACTTCTTAACAAGATCGGACTGCTCGCCGAGAGCTACCACATTGGCCTTTACTTCATCTGAATACAGAAGGTTGTATGTACTGGTACCGTATATTCCGTCTGCTGTAAGACCGTTGGTCTCCTGCAGCTTTTTAACAGCATTCATGGTTGTCTCATCATAAGTGCCGTTTATATCGGATGCATTGTATAAATAGCCCAGATTATACAGACGATACTGTGCATGGGTAACATCATTTCCCTGGAAGCCAAGCTTCAATGCGTAATGTGGAGCGCTCTCGGACATGATCGCATCCCAGGTACCCACTCCGCATATTCCGTCCATGGCCATGCCTGCCTGTCTTTGAAAGTACTGAACTGCAAGAGATGTCGCATCTCCGTAGTAGGTCGTCGGTTCATCCGGATCCATATATCCAAGATCCATAAGTCTCTGCTGAAGATCCTTTACTACCGAATTGATGACTCCTACAGTAAGGTTGACAGGGGCCAGCTCCTCAGCGGAGTCATCTACAGTCACTCCGGCTATGGATGGTAAAACATTGGAATTGATTCCCAAAGCAGCTACCATCTCTACCGATTCCGTTTCCGGGGCTGTAGTAACAACTATCTCGGATTCACTTTCAGCACTGACGTTTTCACTTATCTGCTGCTCGCAGCCTGTCATGATAAGCATACTTGCCGTCAGAAGCAGTGAAGTTCCTCGCAACAATTTACGATTGAACATACTTAACTCTCCATTCCTCCGCTATTCCTGCGGAGCACATCTTTATACAGTTTATAATCATCTGCATCCACGATACATTATTTTAATACATTAGTCATAACATTATATCATCGTGTTTGTAAATTCATGTTACTTTATTCTTACAATAAAGAAAACCTTGATTCTCAACAGAACCAAGGCTTCATCGTAGTATTCCCAAATCAGGGCAACAAAAAATGCACCTTCAGGGACTTGAACCCTGGACAAACGGATTAAGAGTCCGCTGCTCTACCAACTGAGCTAAAGGTGCATATCTTTGCGCCGTTCCTCACAGCGCTCGTTTATATTACAAGAATTGCCTTAACTTGTCAATTGTTTTTTTGAAATTTTTTTCAGTCCTGTCACTGAACAGCAATAAGCTTGTATATGGGATTTCCCTTTGCGGAAAACTTCTCCTCATACTCTGTCATGATATTGCCCTCATTCATGGATGCATCATGATGAAGATCCCTCGTAACCTGAGTGAGCCTCCAGCCCGAAGCAGGCACAGACTCCAGTGAATAGTCAAACAGGCCCATGTTATCGGTCTTAAATTCCAGCTGTCCGTCAGGCTTAAGGAATTCCCTGTATATTTTCATGAAGACAGGGCTTGTAAGACGGCGGTTTGCCTGTCTGTCCTTTGGCCATGGATCTGAAAAATTAAGATATATCCTGTCGATCTCTCCCGGTGCAAAAACATCTGCAAGCAGTCTTGCATCTATGGATATGAAAGTAAGGTTCGATAAATCAGCCCCCTCCTTTTCAAATGCCTCTCTCTTCTTTATAGCCTTGAGGATCACAGTATCATAACGCTCTATTCCGATGTAGTTGATATCAGGATTTTTTGCTGCAAGAGACTCTATGAACTGTCCCTTACCCATTCCTATCTCAATCCGTATAGGATTATCATTACCGAAAAACTCCTTCCATCTGCCCTTATTATTCTCAGGATTGTGGGTAACATACTCTGAATTTGCCACAAAATCCTCTGATCCTGTTATATGTCTTAATCTCATGCTATACCTTTCTGTTTAAAACCTTTTAAGCTATTCAGAGAAATACCCGGTGATTCCGAATCTCTTGTACTGAAACATCTCCCTGAATTTTCGGAAATGGTAACTAATTTGAAAATATCTCTTCATACAGCGTTCACATCTCCGTAATATTTTATTTCTACTATGTTTAACATACAAACCCTGATTCAGCAAGTACATAGCTGCATGCTGCCACGCTAAAAATAGCAGTAAATCCCCTGCTGTTCCCTTGAAGCACTTTTCTAAATCGGGTATAATAAATGTAAATTATCCGGAAATATTTTATTAAAAGATAAGTTTTCCGATTCGCAGAAGGTTTCTTTTTTCTGCCTCGATTCTCTTTTATCTGAATCATTATTTCCGTTAAGGAGGTTTTTTCATGCCAACACCAAGAGAAGCTAACATCTGGGGCAAGATACGTACCGATTTAAGTCAGGCACAACAAAGTATCTTAAACGGACAGTACCGTGAGGCGATGATTCTCGACAAACGTATCCTCTCCACACTTGTCCGCATGCAGATAGACAGAGCTGTCCTTGTTTCCAATAATCTTGAAAATGATATAGATCAGCTTTTACAAAATCAGCTTATTTCAGATTCCACCAGAGATAATTACCATACTATCCGTCTTTTAGGTGAGCAGGCAGAAGCAGGTGAGGACGCAACATCCCAGTCCGCAAACGAATCCTTTTCACTGATTCGTGACGAGCTGAATAACTATGTTGACTCTTTTCAGTCAAGACCCATCTCAGCCTCATACGATTCCGGACAGAGCGGATACACCGAGGAAGATAATTATTCAGACTATTCGGAACCCGAGGTATCCGGGGAGACAGCACAGGGAGCAGGAGCTTCCTATTCAGCCCCTTCTGACTTAAGCTCTGTAAATGTTCCACTGACCAGATCTTCAGGAGGCACAAGAAACGGACGTCCCACAAGACCTCTTCGTGACAATGAGCGTGTTTCAAGAACATCCGGAAGGCGTTCTTCAGCACAGAGAAACGGCCGCCCGGGATATAATCAGAACCGGAGGCCAAAGCGCAAAAAGGGATTCGAGTGGGATCTTTACAATATCATGAAATTCCTTATCCCTATTTCATGTGCCATACTCCTTATCATTCTTATCAAGATCATCAACGGAGGTTCATCAAAGCCTTCTATAGCGACTACTGCGGCTGCTACAGAAGCAGCTGTTGAGACTACAGAGATTCCTGCTGAAAGCTCGGTTGAAACAGCCGCTCCTCAGGAAACTCAGGCTGTATCTTCAGTATGGGTTACCACAACCGGTGTCAAGGTTCGTACCGAGCCAAATACAAATTGTGAAGTTCTCGAAGTACTTGATGCAGGGGTGCAGGTATCATACAAGGGATCACCTGATGATGAATGGATCATGATCGACTATAACGGTCGCGATGCCTATGTTAGCAAACAGTATGTTCAGGAAGTTGCACAAGAGGCTCCCGCAGCATAAATCTATTGTTTATCAAGCTTCCGGTTCTTTCCCGGAAGCTTTTCTTTTTTGGCCGGGCAAAGGCATTAAATCCGGCTTATGATTCCGCATTTCCGCATTTCCCGCTCTTTGCATTGAACAGAGCAATAATGTATAATAATGTAGTTTATTAGTATCTTAAGATACTATATACCTGCCAACAGGAGGTTTTTATGCAGACTATACTCGTATGTGACGACGATAAGCAGATTGTCGAGGCCATATCAATTTATCTTACAGGTGAAGGATTCAATGTCCTTAAAGCCTATGACGGCTATGATGTCATTGATATCATGGAGCAGCATAAGGTGGATCTTCTTATCATTGATGTCATGATGCCCGGACTTGACGGCGTGCACACTGTACTTAAGATTAGAGAATCAAGCTCGATTCCTATCATTATGTTATCAGCCAAGGGTGAGGATAATGACAAGATCCTTGGTCTCAATGTAGGTGCCGATGACTATCTCACCAAGCCTTACAATCCACTGGAGCTGATTGCAAGAGTCAAATCACAGCTCCGCAGATATACCCAGCTTGGCAATATAGGTGAGGCAGCTGACAATGACAATGTCTATGCCTGCGGCGGTCTCGTTATGAACGACGATACCAAAGAGGTGACAGTTGACGGAAACCCTGTTAAGCTTACACCTATTGAGTACAATATCCTTCTTCTTCTGGTTAAGAATGCCGGAAAAGTTTTTTCCATCGATGACATTTACACTTCGATCTGGAATGAAGAAGCCATCGGTGCCGATAACACCGTAGCTGTTCATATTCGACATATTCGCGAAAAGATTGAGATCAATCCCCGCGAACCAAGATATCTTAAGGTCGTATGGGGCGTTGGATATAAAATCGAAAAACAGGATGCAGCTAAATAACATTTCCAATTTTTCTGAACATATTACACAACATTTCGCCGGGTTGGAGATAGTTCTCTTGCCCGGCGTTAACATTATTATTTAAACTATGAAAAAGACGTTCACAACTCTCATTAATATTATATCTTTCCTTATGGTCATCTGCAGTGTCGGGGTTCTCACCTTAGGATCTGCAGACAGATCCGCTCTTGAATATATCCGACAGCCAAATTACGTAAAAAGCTCAGCTTTCGAAGACCAGGCCAATCATATGATGACGGATATATTTGATTATGTACAGCTCACGGATATATTTGAAGAAAATGGTAATCTTAATCTGGGGCTCATCATAGCCCAGGCTGATGTTCAGGGGCAGAATGTTTCCTATTCCCTCGATTATCTGATTCAATACGCCAGATCCATGGGATACTACTTTGATGCCTGGAATCAGCTTCAGAACGATGGTTCAAGAACCATTTCGAAGGCAGAGGATGAGTTAAATCACCAGATCATCGTCCAGTACAGGGCATATCTTCCCGATTATAAACAGACCAGCCCCACTGATGGTCAGATGTCTTTAGGTGCTCTTGCAGAGGAAGCTCTCACATATCTTGCGAGATATTATGCAGTAAAGAGTGAGTTCAACAGTAAGAATACCAATTTCTATTTCAACATCACCTATACATCCAAAAATTCCTCTGTCACCTTCACCAATGACCCTTCCCGCTCTGAAGAAGACATCCGTAATCTTCCAAGCTTCGCTTACGCCGATTCCAATTCTCTTGAGGTTTCTACCAACTTCAGAAATCTTCCGCAGAATCTGATCCCGCTTTTACAGGCACGTAACCCATTCAGAAGCAGCACTTCTCAGTATCATTTCTCTGTAGGAATAGACACCTCCTTCCCATTCGAGGATAGTTTCCAGAAACAGGATAAGGAATATACAGATCATCATGTTACAAGCGTTGTGGGGCTTACGATGCTGGTGCTCTCAAGTCTGACTGCAGTTATTTCACTGCTTCTCTTGATACTCTGGAGCGGACGGAGCAGCGACAGGAACGATTCAAAGATTCACCTTTATAAAATCGACAACTGCCCTACCGAGATCATCATTGGCTCCTTTATACTCTGGGGATTTATCGCAGATATTCTGGCGCCTGAAATTCTTGCCTCTGTGGAAAGAATCATAGGAACTATAGATAATTGGGATTATTGGACTTCTAGTCTCAGTATCATAATGAAATATATAGTATTCTTCCCTATGACTTTTTCACTGGTAAGAAATTTGAAGGCAGATCGTTTATGGAGCTCATCTCTGTTCAAGAAGATATGCGACCTCTTCGGACATTATATTCACAGTGCCGAAAGAACAAGCTCCAAGCTTTTCAGCTATGTTCTTTTCGTTTTGCCGAATACATTTGCATTTGCGCTTATAGTACTGCTTTTCGTCCACTTCTTTAATAATGAGAGTCTGAAAGCTTTCTTGTGTGCCATTACAATCCTTATAATTATACTAGCCATAGACTTTTATACATGGCGTATTGCCACCGGATTAAGCGAGGCTGTGGATGAGCAGGTTAAATCAGAACGTCTGAAAGCGGATCTTATAACCAATGTATCCCATGACCTGAAGACTCCTTTAACATCCATCATAAGCTATGTGGATCTTCTCAAACGTGAAGAGATTGACAACCAAAGGGTTCAGGAATATATAAAGGTCCTTGACCAGAAATCCACCAGACTGAAAACTCTCACGGAAGATCTTGTGGAAGCAAGTAAAGCCAGTTCCGGAAATGTCAAAATCGACTTCGCGGACATCAACTATAATGAGATAGTTGAGCAGGCATTGGGAGAATTTGAAGATAAGACCAATTCAGCAAAGCTTGATGTTATACTTAACTATCCGGATCATCCTGTTATGATATGTGCAGACGGCAGACATCTGTGGAGAGTTATAGAAAATCTCCTGAACAACTGCTGTAAGTACGCTTTACGCGATTCCAGGGTATATGTTGATATCACCGAGGATGCAGATTCTGACACCGCTTCCTGCACAATTAAGAACATCTCCTCAAGTCCACTAAATATTTCTCCGGAGGAGCTTACGGAAAGATTTGTAAGAGGTGACGTAAGCCGTACCACAGAAGGCTCCGGCCTCGGTCTTTCCATCGCAAAGAGTCTGACCAAACTCATGAACGGAGAGCTTGTGATAACTATAGACGGAGACCTTTACAAGGTAAGCGTTATTTTAAAAAAGGCTGTAAAAGAAGCAAATGATACAAAAAACTAATTCACTTAAGGCAATAAAAAAATTCGGCAGACGAGTGGTCATTACCCTCTCTGCCACCTTCCTTTTATCAAATTCCATACAAACATATAACATCCCGGGTACCCCTTCTTACGGGGGCTCGGACTGTTATCCACATTCCGGGGGAGTTTTCAACACAGTTCTGAACACTCTGAACCTGCTGCCCATTACCGCATATGCGGCGGTTCCATGGCCTCAGGTCCCTTTTTCCCTGAATTCAGAAGGTGCAATACTTATTGATGCGGACTCAAATGCCATTCTTTATGAAAAGAATTCCACAACGGCATATTTCCCCGCATCCATCACCAAGGTCCTTACTGCCATACTCGTGCTAGAAAACTGTACTAACCTTGAGGATAAGGTGACATTTTCATACGCCGCCGTAAACGGCAATCTGGAGCCTAATTCCACCATCATAGGTGCTGTTCCCGGGGACAAGCTTTCCGTAAGGGACTGCCTGTACTGCCTGCTTTTACATTCAGCAAATGACTGTGCCAACGCCCTTGCGGAATACATCGCCGGTTCCAACGAAAAATTTGCGGAGATGATGAATGCCAAAGCCGCTGAGATAGGCTGTGTCAATTCGCATTTCGTAAACCCTTCTGGTCTTAATGACCCCGAGCACTATACCTGTGCCTACGACTTTGCAAAGATAATGCAGTATGCCATAAAGAACGAAACCTTCCGGGCCATCGATGCCTCTCAGGTATACACCCATGCACCTATTTCAAAGTATCCCAATGACACAGACAGCGAAAATACCGTATATGCACATCATCACATGATGAGGAAAAGTTATTCGGATTACTACCCCGGAGTTTTTGCAGGAAAGACCGGATACACAACATTGGCTGGAAACACCCTTGTCACAGCCTGTGAGAAGAACGGAATGACTCTTATCTGTGTCATACTTAACGGCCATAATTCCCAGTATACCGACACCAGGAACCTTTTTGATTTCGGCTATGCCAATTTCAAGTCTCTTGAAGCCGCTTCTTACGACAGGAATATAAGCTCTTTATCCAGCAACTTTAAAGTCAACGGAATACAGCTTGTCGATTCCCTCAGCTTCGACATACCTGCTTCATATCACATCACCATTCCTTCAGAAGCAGTATTTGAAGATGTATCCGGCACCATAAGCTACGATCTGAATGATACCGAAAAAAACGGAGGTGCCTTCGCACGTATTGACTATACCTACGGTGATAAGTCCGTTGGCAATGCTTACATCAGTCTTTCGGATCACTCTGAGGAGACAGCTGATTTTAAAAGCACTTCGGAGGAGGATGTAAATATAGATGAAACAGTCCCGGAAAGTATCAGTGTGAACTACACAGAAGATACCCATCCCACTGTTTCAGGACAGCTTCCTTCTGAAAGTACGGAGAACCACGCCCCTATAGTATTAAACCAGGAGGAAGGCCGTATAGAGATTCCAAAGCCCATCAGGACCCTGCTTACCATTCTCGCAATTATAGGGCTTGTTTCCCTGCTTATTTTCGGAATTTACTATCTTCTGGAGAAGCATGAAGAGTTCCTGCGCAAAAGACGACGTTCCCGTATGCTCAAGCACACTAATGACCTTACACCTGAACAGAAAGCCCGTCGTGATATGATGCTGAGCAGCCGTTCCAGAAAACGCAGCCGCAAAAAATGATAAAAGACCCTTTTGTACATTTCAGTTTGTACAAAAGGGTCTTTTCTTACTCCATGCGTCCTATGATAACACCGCCATTGTCATTGAGCCATTTCCGCCTTTTTTTATAATCGGGAAGCACCTTTGCGACTTCTGACCAGAACCTTACGGAATGATTCATCTCTTTTCTGTGACAAAGCTCGTGAACTATAACATAATCTATGATTTCCGGCGGAGTAAGCATCAAAAGACAGTTAAAATTAAGGTTTCCCTTTGAACTGCAGCTTCCCCATCTGGTCTTCTGATTTCTTATGGTTATCCTGCCGTAACTGACACCTACTTTTTCCGCAAAATATTCCACACGCTTTGGAATAAATTCCACAGCCTTGTCTCCCAGTTCCCGGAGCTCTTCATTTGTAATGGGTTCAAGAGAATCCGCACGTTCTCTTTCTCTAAGTACCTTATCCACATGTTCCTTGATCCACCCAGCCCTTTTTTTCAAAAGCTCCTGTATTTCGGCTTCTGTGGTTCTGTAGGGAGCCTTTATGATTACCTCCGCTTTACTGTTTACGGTTATCACAATGGATTTTCTGTTATATCTTTGTATTTCTATCTGCATATACACCTCATCCTGAATTTTAATCTTACCATAACAATACAGATAAAGGGAGTAGTGGTTAGTTTACACAATCAATACGGGAATAAAAAAACACCCGGATCGGGAATTCACCCAACCCAAGTGCTTCTATCAGGTTAACAAGATCACTCTACAATAAAATCCTTAAGTGATGTCTTAACGTCTGCAAGATTCTCTGTTCTGAACTTAAGACTGAGAACCTTTCCAAGACCCATATAAATTACGCCAAGTATTGACTTGGCATCAACTATCTTTGAACCCTGAACAATATCCATATCAAATGGAAGCTTTGATGTTACTGCAATGAAATCACTTACGGCTTCACGATCCGGAATCATAATGCTTAATTCACTCATCGTATCATTCCTCCTGAAAATTATAATAAACGGGGTGAACTACTTATATCCTCTACACTTAAACTCATTTGATGTTTTGCACTATATCACCATGGTTTAAATAATTCCACAGTTATCCAAATATTTTTCAGTTTTTTAATATTCACCGGGTATTAAGAATCTTTTGATCAAGGATCCGGCTCTTAAAACCATCAAATAACCGCAGTATTTTACAACCGCAAGGATACTACCACCATAAGAATTAAATATCAATGGCATTATGCAAACCTTAATATTTTTTGTGATATTTATACAGTAATGTTTCTATAACCGGCAAAAGATTATAATTTTTAAATAATAGACATTTTAACCGATTTTGTTGATTATTCGATTTCTTATCTTATCGGCTACACATCTCCGGTTTTCCGATAAAGTCTTCTTATGATATTCATTGATTTTATTTATGTTCAAACTTTCATCTAACCTGATTTTATGTCCAAAATGACAATTTTATATTATTCTTTTCACATGCAGATTCTGTCCTGATCTTCTGACCTTCTCAGCAAGCTCAAGATCCGCACCCTCAAGCTTTTCATATTTAGAGACTGCTGCCTCTATCTGGAACTTAAGCTGCTTGCGCACGCCAGTCATACCGCAGCGTGAGATAGCCTTTTCAAGATCCCTCATTGCAGCAGTTGTGGGCTGCATCGAAGCTATCTGAGTAAAGGTCCTGAGCATTCCCTCAGCTCTTAAGGAAGAAATACCTGTTACCGCGATCAAGGCACCTCCGAACATAACTATGGCTGCTACCACCATAAAGGGGTTGTTCTGCTCCCTTATAGCCAGAATACATAATATCCCCACCATAACTCCGGCTGCACCAATCATCGTAAATTTTCTCGCATTTTTGATGTAGTTCTCCATTAAAGATTCACCATCATCGATACCGGTCTTTTCTGCCTTCCCGGTCATTTCATTATATTCTTTTATTTTCTTTTCATTCAGCATTATTTCCTATGTCTCCTTCTCACGTTATTGCTGCACAGTTCCTAAAAAATATAGCAAATTATCAGGACATATGCATATATTATATATGTGTTTTTCCGATTGCCCCAAAATTATATCTCGTATTATTTGTGCATAGTGTATTATTATTTTGATTTTCATGTGACTTCTTAATAAATATGTGCTATAATCATTTCTTGTTTATAGAGTATTTTGATTTTGCCGGTTGATTATGTATCTGATCGATCATCAACTTGTTTTTGGCATTTATTCTGCTCTTTGATCACATTATAAGGAGGGGATAGCGATGGATAGAATTCGTAGGGTTCTGTCACAGCTTAGCGGAGATCACCAGATCAGTGTTTACCGTTTTAATTCACATTATGACATCGAAATGACAAATACATCTGTCAATTCATTTCTTGGTATGATTACAAACGGTTCCATGGATCCGAATCAGGTGGTTGAAATTAAGTGTGATAAGACAATCATTTTTTCAATTTAACTATCATTTTAATTCTCATTTTTAAGTTATGCATTCTGTCATGACTTGATTTTTCTTCTATAACCGCCTCCCGTTTTATTTCGGGAGGCAGCCTTTTTCTCTTTTAAAAAAGACCTGAACCGTTTTATACGATTCAGGTCTTTACTTTATTTAAAACTACATCATATTTAAAGCATTATGCATAGCGCTTCCGTGCCTTGTGATCAGTCAGTCTTCTTTATAAAACTACGCCATCCTTAAATATGGAGATTTCCCTGAAGCCGTGTTTTTCAGCCTGAGTCTGTTTTCCAGATGCAATTTCCTTTACAAAATCAAAGAGACGTCTTCCGGCATCATCTATAGATTCACCACGGGATGCTACAGGTCCGGCATTAAAATCGATCCAGTTCTTTTTCTTATCGGCCAATTTATCATTGGTAGCAATCTTTGCAACAGGAGCAGGAGATCCAAAAGGTGTACCTCTACCTGTTGTAAAAAGAATCACAGTACATCCCGCAGCAGTAAGATTCGTACTTGATACAAGGTCATTTCCCGGTCCGTATAAAAGGTTAAGTCCCTTTGTATGAACTTCTTCGCCATAGGTAAGTACATCTGAAATTGCGGCCTTTCCGCCCTTCTGTACACATCCGCAGGACTTATCCTCCAGTGTTGTTATACCACCCTGCTTATTTCCGGGAGAAGGATTATCGTAAACCACCTCATTGTGACTGATGAAATAGTCCTTGAAACCGTTCAGCATATTTGAAGCCTTGTTAAATATCTCTTCATTAATACATCTGTCCATAAGCATGCTTTCAGCGCCGAACATCTCTGGAACCTCGGTAAGTATGGTTGTTCCTCCCTGAGCAACTACCATATCAGAAACCCTGCCCACCGTCGGATTGGCTGTTATTCCTGAAAGTCCGTCTGAACCGCCGCACTTCATTCCAAGCACAAGCTTGTCAATTCCGACTGTTTCTCTCTTAAACTTTGATGCATAACCGGCAAGCTGGTGTAAGAGCTCAGAACCCGCTTCAAATTCATCCTCCACATCCTGACATGTAAGGAATTTCACTCTGTCCGGATCATACTCACCAAGCTCCTGAACAAACTGCTCATGAGTAAGGTTCTCACAGCCCAAAGACAGAACCAGTACGGCACCTGCATTTGGATGACGTACCAGATCAGCCAGTATCTTACGGGTCTGTGCATGATCTCCGCCGGTCTGTGAGCAGCCGAATGGATGAGTGTATGTGTATAGTCCTTCTATGGAACCCTTCACAATATCCTGATTCATTTCCACCAGATGCTTCGCTACATCATTGACGCAGCCCACTGTGGGAATTATCCAGATTTCATTACGTGTGCCGACTTTTCCATCAGGTCTTACGTATCCTTCAAATGTCTCCACCGGCATTTCTGCCTTTTCAGGAACGGCAGGATTGTAGGTATATACTACTTCACCGCTTAAATTTGTCTTCATGTCATGTGTATGTACCCACTGTCCTGTTTTTACATCCTCGGTGGTGTGTCCTATGGACACACCGTATTTTATGACCTGCTCCCCTTTGGATATAGGCTTTACCGCTATCTTATGTCCCTGGGGAATATCTTCAATTGCTGTGATATCAATATCGTCGACCTTTATATCGTCTCCCTTCGCAATAGGTGCGATGGCAACGACTACATTGTCCTCCGGATTGATATGTACTACCTGTGCTCTGGCCATATTTCTTTTCCCTAAGAAGGTTTCCTTTCATTAAAGTACTGATGCGTATGCAGCCTTGGCTCCCTGCTCTCTGATAAGAGTAAGGTTCTTTACTGTTACTTCTTCAAAATCAAGAATCTTTGTAAGATCCTGTCCCCAGAATTCTTCATTTGTCATTACAGCATGAACAAGAGTCTTCACATCGTCATCCTTATGAGCCTCATAGAAGTCCAGAACCTCCTTATCATCCTGAATCTTATATTCATTGCCTGCTGCACGTCTGCAGATAAGTCCGTCCTCTTCACGGCGCTGTACATCATTGCTATAGAATGCGATATATGCAGCAAAGCTCATGGAAAGAACCTGTGGAAGCTTTCCGAACTTCTCAGCATACTCAAGAAGTGAAGGCATATTTCTTGCCTTCCACTTTGAAGTGGAGTTAAGAGAAATGCTCATAAGCTGGTGATCAACAAATGGATTGTTGAAACGATCCTCAACGGCTGATGCAAACTTTTCACAATCCTCCTTATCCAGTGGAAGAATAGGAATGATCTCATCATTAAGCATCTTGTTCATATAATTCTTAACCACATCATCATGCATACAGTCACGAACGATGTCAAAGCCTGCAAGATAAGCGCCGAGAACAAAACCTGTGTGTGCACCGTTAAGGATACGTACCTTTCTCTTCTTATAAGGAGCAACCTCAGGAACAACATGAACATTTACACCAGCCTTTTTGAAAGGAAGCTTGTCCTCAAGCTCCTTAGGTCCCTCGATATACCATACACCAAATACCTCACCTACATCTGTAAGAGGATCTGTGTATCCATTCTCCTTATCCAGCTCCTCTACTTCCTTCGGATCACGGATACGGCCGGGAACGATTCTATCAACAAGTGTAGAACAGAAAAGTACCTCATCGTTTACCCACTTCTTAAAGTCCTCCCCAAGATTCCACTCATCGATATGACGGTTAACAATCTTCTTGAGCTCCAGTCCGTTATTGTCTATAAGCTCGCAGGAAAGAACTACAACGCCGGCTTTTCCTGCCTTAAATCTCTCATAAAGTACCTTAGTCATCTTTCCCGGGAAAGAAACAGGTGGCTCCTGATTGAACTTTGTCTCAGGATCATAAACGATGCCTGCCTCGGTTGTATTTGACACGATATATTCAAGATCGTCTGACTTTGCGAGCTCGATCATAGCTGCAAAACCTTCCTTTGTATAAGGATTTATAGCATTCTTAACCGAAGAGATAACTCGCTTATTATTTACCTTCTGACCATTCTCGGAGCCACGAAGGTAAAGTGTATAAAGACCCTCCTGCTCGTTGATAAGCTCAGTAAGTCCCGAAGCAATAGGCTGTACCAGAGTAGCCTTTCCGTTCCATCCTGCCTTCTCATTTGACATATCGAACCAGTAATTAACAAATGCTCTGAGGAAATTTCCCTCACCGAACTGCATTACCTTTACAGGAGCATCTTTAAGGATATACCCCTTATAACCAGACTTCTCAAGTACCTGATAGTTTAACTTTTCCATTGAATTATCCCCTTTCAAGCGAATAAACTTCATTTTCATTTAATGCTCACATCATCGCACGCTCACTGTGCACTCTTGTAAGCGCTTACATTTAATATATTCTGTTTAGTTGCAGATGTCAATTAGTAAAATAAATACTAAATTAGATTTCATTTTTGTCACTATTTCACTAAACAAAAAAACGTCCGGATAGGTTGATCTAAAAAATCAGGCTTAGCTGATTTTCGGATACAACATATCCAAACGTTAATTCCATAATGATATTTAAGCCCTTCCGATACGGATTGACACTACCTTCTGTCACTCTTTTTAAAATGCTTAGGGTCAAGTTCAGGTATCATTTCATCCGTAATTGTGGCTATCATATAATCGAGTCTCTCGATATCTTCCTTTGAGAAACGCTCCTCACATCTCTCAACTATCTTCTGCAGGAACTCATAGCTGTTTTTATAATAATCCTTCAGCTTATCCGTAGCCCGCAAAAAATACTCTCTATGGTCTGTCTCCGACTGAACCTTTTCTATATATCCCTTCTGAATGAGAGCATTGACCTTATAGGCAGCATTGGGAGCAGAAATCCCCATCATCTTTGCGAACTCGGCTACTGTAGGCTCACCCAGGGACTTTATACACTCAAGACTGAAAGCCTCTACAGATGTCAATGTATCATCACCGGAGTTTTCCTTTGAAAAGACCTGCATATAAAAATGAACTCTGAATCTATTGTATAATTCCTCAAAAGTATTACTTAACATAACTGATTTTCCTTAATTCAAAAAACTTACTCTGTATCCGTCAGAATAACAAATTACCGACAATATCTACTATACCTTTTAAGAATATTATAAACAAGCGTAAATAGATTATAGCAAAAAGGGCTATCGATTATTAATATAATCGGTAGCCATGATATATCATTCTATCCTCTGATGATCTTCTGATCCTGTTAAAACACGCTGCCACAGTCTGTTAAAAACCCTACAGCCGTGACGATACTATCTTGTCACTGGACCGCAAATGTCAGCTCAGCCACAACAGCTGTTTTCCCGTTTACTGTTGCTGTAGCCGTACCTATTCCAACAGGACCGTGCATTTTTGTAAGCTCACAGTGGAATTCAAGCACATCTCCCGGTCTTACCTGACGCTTGAAACGTGCATTCCTGATACCTCCGAACAGAGCGATTTTTCCCCTGTTTTCAGGCATACTGAGAAGGGCAACCGCACCTGTCTGGGCCAATGCTTCTATGATGAGCACTCCCGGCATTACAGGATACTCCGGGAAATGTCCCTGAAAAAAGGGCTCATTGACAGTGACACACTTTAACGCATCCGCAAATTTCCCCGGTTCATAATCCTTCACCTGATCTATGAGCAGGAAGGGGTACCTGTGAGGAATGATTTTTTTAATTTCTTCTATATTTAATGCCTTCGGTGTTCTCACATCAGAAGCATTATCCAGCTCTTTTATTTCTTCTGCCATTTTAAACCTCCATGAGTAGGGCACGGGTCAGCTAAACCCGGTCCAGTATCTGCTCCTTCAGCCAAGTTCGATGTTCAGCTTTCAAACTTTCCTGTTAATGTCTCCCTTATGCTTTTGCGAAAATAAGGCAAGCGTTGTGTCCGCCGAATCCGAGAGAATTGCTGAGTGCATACTTAAGATCAGCATTTCTTCCCTCGTTCGGTACTATATCAAGATCGCACTCCGGATCCGGACTTCTGTAGTTGATGGTGGCAGGAATAAAGCCTTCCTCTATCGCTTTTACGCAGAATACTGCTTCAACTCCTCCGGCTGCACCAAGAAGATGTCCTGTCATTGACTTTGTGGAGGATACTGGAATATTGTAAGCATTTTCCCCGAAAACAGCCTTTATGGCCTTTGTTTCACAGGAATCATTAAGATGTGTTGAAGTACCATGGGCATTGATATATGAAATATTCTCAGAATCGATACCTGCGTCCTTTATGGCAAGACGCATACAGTCAGCACCACCTTCTCCCTCCGGATTAGGGCTTGTGATATGGAATGCATCACAGTTCGCACCATAGCCTACGATTTCAGCTATGATCTTTGCTCCACGTCGCACCGCATGCTCATACTCCTCCATTACGATGATACCGGCGCCTTCGCCCATTACGAAACCGCTTCTCTCACTGTCAAAGGGTATACTTGCGCGACTAGGATCCTCTGAATGATTAAGTGCACGCATGCTGCTGAATCCTCCGATTCCAAGAGGTGATATGCAGGCCTCCGTTCCGCCTGCTACCATTACATCTTCATATCCGTCTCTGACTCTGTGGAATGCATCACCGATGGCATTTGATCCTCCGGCACATGCTGTGACCGGGCAGGTGCACATTCCCTTGAATCCGTTACGTATAGCAACATTGGCTGCTGCCATATTTGAAATGGTCATAGGTATAAAAAACGGAGAGACTCTCTCAAATCCATGGTTCTCTGCCTTTGTATGCTCTGATTCAATGGTATCCAGCGCACCGATTCCGGAAGATATTATGACGCCGATTCTTGACGGGTCATATTCCTTGGATTCTTTGATTCCGCTCTGTGTGATGGCTTCCTCTGCTGCCACAAGGGCAAACTGTGTGAATCTGGAAAGGTGCTTCTGTTCGCGGCGGTCTATAAAAGCTGAGGGATCAAAATTCTTTACCTCTCCGGCAAGTTTTACTGTAAAATTCTCCGTGTCAAAATGTGTTATGGCTCCGATCCCGCATTTTCCGCTTTTTATACTGTCCCATGATTCAGCCACAGTGTTTCCTGTGGGGTTCACAGTACCAAGACCTGTTATCACTACTCTTCGCTTATTCTCCATTTTTGCTCCTATCTATAAATAAATGCAAACTCTTTTCTACTTGGCCGCACACTCGACTTTCTTTGGTCTGGTTCGAAATTTTCCTGATGCAAACTCCTTTCTGCTTAGCTTGCACCGCAGCTTTCTTTGGTCAGGTTCGGTTTTGTCAACCTCACCTGATCCCTTCGGGACCCGAGCCTGCTCGGGCCATATCGCTCCGGAGTTTGCTGATGCAAACTCCTACGCTCCCATACCACCGTCGATGCCGAGGACCTGTCCTGTGATGTAGCGGGCATCATCTGATGCAAGGAAGGCTACAGCCTTAGCGATATCCTCTGCCTGACCGAATTTACCTGCGGGAATACGTGAAAGCATTGATTCCTTGACCTTGTCGGGAAGTGAACTTGTCATATCAGTATCGATAAATCCCGGAGCGATGACATTGGCAGTTATTCCACGGCTTGCGTATTCCAGGGCGGTTGTCTTTGTGAGTCCGATTATTCCTGCTTTTGATGCTGCATAATTGGCCTGACCCGCGTTTCCGTGAATACCCACTATGGAGGAAATATTAACGATCCTTCCGGCTCTCTGCTTCAGCATTATCTTTCCCACATACTTTGTCATAAGAAAAGCTCCGCGAAGATTCTTTGAAATAACCTCATCAAAATCTTCAGCACTCATTCTTAACATCAGATTATCTCTGGTTATTCCCGCATTGTTCACCAGTATGTCAATGCTTCCGAAGTTCTCCTGAGCCTTTGCAACCAGTTCGTTTACCGCATTCTCATCTGACACGTCCGCACATACCGAAACTGCCTGTGCTCCCGCCTCCTGGCAAAGCTTTACGGTCTCCTCAGCCGCATTCTGGTTCCCTGCATAATCTACAACTACATTACAGCCTCTCGCTGCCAGCTCTATAGCTATGGCTCTTCCTATACCTCTCGAAGCCCCTGTAACAATTGCTGTCTTACCTTTTAAACTGTTCATCTTTTTCTCTCTTTATCTTGATGTGAGCTTTTCAACATCCTCGGATGTCTCTACCGCACTTACCGTGTACTCACTTATGCCCATATCCTTCGCAACCTTCTTGACAAAACCGCTGAGGGTATGTCCAGGTCCGATCTCAACAAAATCAGTAACTCCCTTTGAAAAGAGATTTCTGATTATTGCTTCCATTCTTACAGGCTTCTGTACCTGCTCTACCAAAAGCTCCGGGATGGCCTTTCTGAATGCAGCTGCCGTAGTGGCAGTAGTTGAATTGATAGATGAAGAAACAGCTTCAGATTCATCTCCCAAATAGTTGAAAAGCACATTGCACTTAGGACGGTTCATACGGATATTTTTGAAATATCCCTGAAGAGCGTCTCCCGCGGATGACATATAGCTGGTATGGAAAGGCCCGGACACCTTAAGCGGAATACATCTTACCTTTTCAAAACCTGACGCCAGATCCGTAACTTTGTCTACAGCTTCCTTTTCACCGCCAATTACGATCTGTCCCGGACAGTTATAATTACATATGGAAACTATTTTTCCGCTTTCGGTTCTTACCTTCTCGCAACAGTCCTCAAGATCCTGTTCATTCATTCCGAGAATTGCAGTCATACCGCAATCCACACCTTCGCTGGCCTCGGCCATCTTCTGGCCTCTGAATGCCACCATCTCTACAGCTGTCTCTGAATCCATGACCTCTGCTGCCTGTAATGCCGAATACTCACCGAGAGAAAGTCCTGCTGCATAGTCCGGACGAATTCCGTGTACCTTCAGTATCTCTGTAACTCCGCAGGCAAAGGCTACCATTGCAGGCTGTGTATAACGTGTCTGATTGATGACTCCGTCAGGATCTTCAAAGCACAAACGGCACAGATCATAATTCTTATCAGCAGGTCTCTGCTTCTGTAATTCCTCTGATACCCCGTCAAATATTCTTCTGAATTCAGGGTAATCACGATAGAGATCTGCGCCCATTCCTGCATGCTGACTTCCCTGACCTGCATATAAAAAAGCTGTTTTCATCATTACGCCTTTCCATCACATCTGTGTTATATCTTCCAGTATCTCTGCTACAGGACGAATGTCATGAAGCTGTCCGCATACCTGTCCGGACATAAGTGAACCAGTTTTCACATCGCCTTCAAATACCGCACGACGCAATGAACCGAGTGTGTACTTTTCGAGTTCCATCTTGTCTGCACCTGCCTTCTCCTGCTTCAGATACTGAACTGTCATCTGATTCTTGAGTACTCTTACCGGTGTACCTCCGATACGTCCTGTTACGATTGCATCAGACCCCTTTGCCTTAAGGAGTGCCGACTTATAGTTTTCATGAATCGGACATTCAGGAGATGCAAGTAAAGCTGTACCGATCTGTACACCGCAGGCACCAAGTGCAAGAGCGGCCTTAAACTGACGGTTATCTGCAACGCCTCCTGCTGCGATTACAGGAATCTTTACCGAATCTACAGTCTGCGGAACCAGAGCCATTGTAGTCATCTCTCCCACATGTCCTCCGCTTTCACAGCCTTCAGCGATTACAGCATCGGCACCGAGCTTCTCAACATGCTGTGCAAGTATAGGTGCTCCTACAACCGGAATTACTTTTATTCCGGCAGCCTTAAAATCTTCCATGTACTTTCCGGGATTACCGGCACCTGTTGTAACAACAGGCACCTTTTCCTCTATACAAACCTTTACAAAATCGTCTGTTGCAGGATTCATGAGCATAAGGTTTACTCCGATGACTGGCTTGTATCCGTCTTCTTTTACGGGAGCAAGTTCTCTTGCTGTACGAATCTCATTTCGTAATTCCTCTGCCGTATGGATTCCTCCGGTACCGATAAGTCCAACTGCACCTGCATTGGCACATACAGCGGCAAATCGTCCTGTAGCAATATTAGCCATTCCACCCTGAATGACCGGATAACGTGTTCCTAATATTTCGTTTAAAAGCTTCATGTTCTACCTTTTCTTTTTGTGATTAATCTTCAATTTTATGTATTATTAGCTCTATACGGCTGCATCATCTATGAGATTCGATATATTAAAATATCACTTGTAGCTGATTATGCACCCACCCCAGGTCAGTCCGCCGCCAAAGCCTGCAAGTATAAGCTTTTCGCCTTCCTTTATGATTCCCTTTTCATGCATCTCATTGAGTGCGACAGGTATGGATGCGGCACTGATATTTCCCAGCTTTTCCATATTCATATAAAATTTTTCTTCAGGTGCATGCATGGCTCGGATTACATGTCTTATTATTCTTGCATTAGCCTGATGGCATACCACATGATCGATATCTTCAAGACTAAGACCTGTTTTCCCGAGAAGTCCGTTTATGATCCTGGGAATGATGTCGCATGCAAATATAAAAACATCCTTGCCATCCATGAGCATATGGTCTATTTCAACAGCATCTTCTTTTCTTCGATACTTCTTTTCATATGCCTTTGTATAAATCGAAGGAGCTTCTATGGCTCCCGAGCCTCTGGATCCCAAAAGGCTTACATAGCCTTCATCAGGATGCATTCTTGCCTGCGAATAAGCATCTGTTTTTTTCGATCCATCGCAGTTGACCCCCTCAGAATCATCCGTTGTAATTACTGCAGCTCCGGCACCGTCCCCGAATAATATCGCCGTTGTACGATCTTCCATGGATACAAGTCTTGATAGCTGTTCGGTACCTATGACAAGTGCACTTTTTTTGAGTACCTTTCCCTTATCTGCATTTTCCTTTTCAGGATAGATATCATCGATACTAAGGTTTGCGTTCAGCAGTCCTCGTGCCACTTCCAAAGCATAAATAAAACCACTGCAGGCTGCATTGATATCAAGTGCAGGAACCTCTGGGAGTCCCAATTCTCTCTGTACGAGTGCTGCCATACTTGGTGTTGCAAGATCCGGTGACATGGATGCCACAACAACCGCCGCTATCTCTTCCTTGGAAATTCCGGCATCCTTTATGGCTTTTTCTCCTGCCTCTACAGCCAGGGTCAAAGCACTTTCCTCCTCTGAGCAGAACTTTCTTTCGTGTATACCGGTTCTTGGATAAATCCAGGCATCCGAAGTATCCATTATTTCTCCCAGAGCATCGTTGGTAACTGTCCGACCGGGAAGCGCTCCTCCCAGGCCTATTATCTTTATTCCATTCAAAATTATGCTCCCGATAGTCTACTTTCAAAGTGACTATTTATATATTTCTGTACTTTTCCTGTCTCTGTTTTCTTAATTCTTCAGGAGACAGCTTTAAAAGATCCGTAAATGTCTTTTCCAGAACGATGTCCAGACTTGCATACAATCTTTCCGGATCCTCCTGAGCTCCTCCGAGAGGTTCAGGGATAACATGGTCTGCAACTCCTGCCTTTCTTAGATCGTGAGCTGTCAGCTTCATGACCTCACAGGCTTCTTCGTGCCGTGCCGCATCCTTCCATAATATAGAAGCAAATCCCTCTGGACTGAGTACGGAATATACTGAATTTTCAAGCATTAGTATCTTGTTTGCCACACCTATGGCAAGGGCTCCGCCTGAATTACCTTCTCCGGTAACGATGGAAATGATAGGAACATGAAATCTGCTCATAGCTGCAAGATTTCTGGCAATAGCCTCTCCCTGACCATGTTCCTCAGCTTCCAGTCCGGGATAAGCTCCGGGTGTGTCTATAAATGTTATGATAGGACGTCCGAATTTTTCTGCCTGTTCCATGAGACGAAGAGCCTTTCTGTAGCCCTCAGGTCTCGGCATACCGAAGTTATAAGCCAGATTTTCTTCCATGGATCTGCCCTTCTGATGTCCCAGTACAGTTACGGGGCAGCCCTTATATCTTGCTATTCCTCCGAATATGGAAAGGTCCTCATCATATAAGTGATCACCCTTCTGCTCAAAAAAATCAGTGAACAGATTATCGATAAAGTCCTTTATATGAGGGCGTTTCGGGTGTCTTGCCAGATAAACCCGGTCCGAGGGATTAAGCTCTGTACACTTTGATAACAGTTCATTTCTTGTCTTATCAAGTGAACGTATCTCTTCCGCATTCTTCTCCAGCAATTCATCATTTACTGATAATGCATCGATCTGAATTCCAATCTGCTCGGCTTCCTGTATTATTTCCTTGATCATCACTTATTCTCCAAAGCTACGCTTCTCTTCACAGCACTGAATTGTCTTGTATCTGCATGAAGTTTCAAAATATCGGTAAGTACATCTCTCATCTCGCTTCTTTCAACGATTCTATCCACGAACCCATGATTCTCCAGATACTCAGAACGCTGGAATCCCTTCGGAAGCTTACGGCTTATGGTCTGCTCTATAACTCTTGGACCTGCAAATCCTATAAGTGCTCCCGGCTCTGCCAGTGTTATATCTCCAAGTGTTGCAAAGCTGGCTGTTACTCCCCCTGTGGTAGGATTTGTAAGGAAGCTGATGAATAATCCACCTTTCTCACTGAACTGCTCTATGGCTGATGTTGTTTTTGCCATCTGCATGAGACTGTAAATGCCTTCCTGCATACGTGCTCCGCCGCTGGCACTGAATATAAGTAAAGGCAGTTTCTCTTCCATTGCGTACTCAACTGCTCTTGTTACCTTTTCACCTACTGCACGAGACATTGATCCCATGAAGAACCTGCTGTCAAGGACTACTGTTACGAGGCGTATGCCCTGAATGCTGCCAACCGCCGATACAACGGACTCGTTAAGTCCTGTCTTTTCTTCCTGACGCTCGATCTTCTCTTTATATCCGGGAAACCCCAGTGGATCTTCCGCTTTAATATCCGTGTCTATCTCTGTGAATGATCCCTTATCAAGGATAAGGCTCAAACGATAGTATGCTCCTATTGGCGCGTACTTTCCGCATTCGGGACAGACATAATAATTATCTTCCCATTTATGTCTCAGTGCCCGTCTTCCGCATGATCTGCATGTTATAAAGCTTGACGGAATCATAACTGCCGGTATGCGTAAACCATTTTTATCCTTCTTTTCTTCCGGATTGCTGTCCGGACTGCCTGAGAGTCCCTTCTTTTCGCTTGTCTTTTCTTTTGGGGCTGATGATTCTTCCGCCGGTTTTCCTTTTCCGAAAGTAAATCTGATTCCCGTATGACCTACCGTATCGGCATGAGCTTTCTTTCGTAAAGCTCTGTCCTTATACATTTCGTATATTTTGGTAATTGGAGATTTCATAAGTTTTCCTCCCCTGTTTGTGCAAGA
This sequence comes from Lachnospiraceae bacterium, assembly GCA_015057945.1. GTDB lineage: Bacteria > Bacillota > Clostridia > Lachnospirales > Lachnospiraceae > Oribacterium. The sequence goes on from SVDD01000015.1 coordinate 79,601, forward strand.
AAAAGCCAAAGACAGGCTTTGGCTTTTTTATGTTTTTTGATTACTTATTGCAGTAATCTACAAGTTCCTGTACTGTATGAAGCTTTCCGATCTCTCCGTCAGGAATAGAGTGTCCAAGAGAATCCTCAAGAGCCATGTGAAGCTCTACAAGTGAAAGTGAATCCACCTCAAGATCCTCAATAAATCTTGCATCAGGTGTAACCTTCTCATCATCACAAGCAAGAGTGTCTACTATAATTTCCTTTACTGCCTCAAAATCCATTTCTTCTCCTTTTGGTCGGTATAACGACCTCTCATAATTTTTAAAACTACATTAAGCAGATATCATAACAATATCGTTAAATTTTTTTAACTATCTGCCCGATGGTGTTGACTATACAGAATGCTTAAGCTTTAGTCAACGGATGAAATTTCCAAATGGAAGTAGTTTCCAAAACCATGAAAAATGGAGACAAAAGCGTATGACGATTTTTCGTCATTTCTTTTGTCTCCATTATTTAAATTTTTTTAGTTATATTAATATATTTAAATAGTTAATAGACACTTTTAAGCTTGTATGTCTTTAATCATTCCATTATTCTGCTGCTAAATTCTTTTTTCTTCTATATTAATAATAAATTACCTAAATCAGAGTCTTATGGGTAATTTAATAAAAAGAGAAAAAATTTTCACTTCTTATATAGAAGCCAGTCAACAGCACGTTCAAACCAATCGGCAACATGAATATCCGGATATCTTCCCTTATCAGGTGTCTCAACTTCCTTTGTAGCAAGACTGAGCCCATGCACACCAAAGGGATACATATGATACTCTACCTTGATATTATGCTCTATCATGGCGTTCAACAGTAACAGGGAATTCTGCACCGGTACCGAATCATCAGTCATGGTCTGCCAGATAAACGCCTCTGGAGTGGTCTCATGAACCTGAAACTCCAGTGAGAACCACCTGAGAGCCCTTTCATAATCAGTATCATCACCATACTTATCTATGAAATCCTTCCTCTTGCCAAGAAGTCTCTCGAAACTGCCTCTGTGAGCATACTCTCCGGAACTGATTACCGGATACCCAAGTATCATCCCATCTGCTCTGAAAAGTTCATTCCATTTATCCTTATCGGTCTCTTCTGCAAATATGCATGTACTATCTTTAGCTATAGTACTGCATCCCTTTTCCTGATTCTCGTTTTTCAGATATGCTATAACATCATCATAAAGAGCCTGTCCGTTCCAGTCCACATCATCATGATGTATGCCAATTGAGGCCGCACAATGTGCTCCGGCGCTGAATCCGCACAGGTATACCGGCTCACCGGGAAATAAACGTTTTGTTTCGGCTATTGCCCATGCCGCCTGCTTCAAGGGGTGTAATCCCAATATATCGCTTTCGCAGTCATATCTTAATATAAGCGCTCTGAAACCATACCTGTTAAATGCTCTTACAACAGGTTCTCCTTCTCTGTCGCTCAGCCAACTGTACCCCCCTCCCGGGAATACAATAATGGTTCCGGATTGTTTTCCTCCATACAGGTTAACATCATAATTACGTAGTATTTCTTCTTCCGGATAACGCTCAATGTTATATGTTCCTGCAATCACCCCCGGCAGGATTCCTCTGTTAAGCTTATCTTCCTGACTCTCATCATAAACAAGCTCTGCATCAAATATTCCTTTTATTGTCATGAGATCACCATTGACCAACCCTTTAGTCCTTCACAAAATCCTCTCTGTAGGGTGCAAATACATCTATAAGCTGCCCTTCTTCAAGGCATACACATCCATGTTCTACCCCGTTTGTCTTAAGAAGTGTATCTCCTTCCGTAACTATGTGCTTCTCTCCGTCTATTTCAAATTCAAATTTACCTGATTTAATGTAAGTGACCTGAGTATGCGGATGATGATGAAGCTTGCCAACTGCCTCCTTTGCAAAGGTATTCTCCACCACCATAACATCATCCGAATAGGCAAGTACTCTCTTGATTACACCTTCTCCTCCGGATTCTGTCGGAACGTCCTTATAAAATACCCATCTTTCATTTTTGTGCTCATGATTCAACATTTCAAATCCTCCATTCTTAAATTCCATTGTTTTTTCTATATTTTCTTTATTTTACAACCTGGTATACCGGTTTACAAGAAATGTTTGTTATCTGTTTCACCATGAATATGTAACAATGCTTATGGATTTTGATAAAGTGTATTTGTATCGCTTATGTGTTATAATTTAAGTTATTACAGCTTTTTACGAGAGGAAGAATTATGACATCAATAGACGAAGAGAAATTACTCCTTGAAAGTGAGCTTTTGTCAGAGGATATTTCAGAGAATTCAGATTCCGATCAGAAAAAGGACACTCAGGAACACGAGCCCACAAATGCAGAGCTTATGGCTGAAATCCGGAAGAACCGTCAGCTTATTAACTATACGCTTTTTTTCAGCATTATCACTCTTTTAGTATTTATAGGTGCAAGTTACTATCTATACAACATAGTCATTTCATATAAGGCCGAAATAGATGAAGCTTTTGAGACCATGCAAAAAATAGATTCCATGGTGGAACAGCTTGAAGCTGATTACGGCGGATACAGCCGGAAGATCGATGATTTCTTCGAAACCGTAAATGAATTAAAAGCTAATCTTGATAATGTGAACAGAATCCTGGGATCCCTGTCCAACGTAAGACTTCCCTTCTGATTTCATTAAATTGATTTTAACTTCACTCAAAGTTTTTTTCATACTCAATGAATAAAGCCTGCGAAATAAATAACACTGCTTTCATTTCAATGCAGACTAATATGCAGGCTGAGGAGACCACTATTATGGAACTTTATATAGTTCGCCACGGCGAAACTATGTGGAACCGTCAGCACCGGCTTCAGGGACACACAGATATTCCGTTAAATGATGCAGGACTTGCAGGTGCCAGGATAGCTTCTGATGCATTAAAACATATCCATTTCGATCATATTTTTTCAAGTCCGCTGATAAGAGCCCGTAAAACTGCAGAAATAATCTGCTGGAATTACAGCAATCCGGATATAAAGATTTGCGAGGATTTAACGGAGATTTCATTTGGAATAGGCGAGGGTGTGGATCTCAGCGGTGAGACTATAACCACCGAATCAGATCTTATCACATTATCACAGATTAAAGACTGGTTTATGAATCCGGATAAGAGCTCACCTCTTCCCGGCGGTGAATCCGTTTCGGATGTCAGATTCCGTTTATGTCACTTTCTTGAAACCGAGATTTATCCCAATGAAGGTAATTACAAAAAGGTACTCATTACCGCCCATGGAGGCATTGTCAGAGGCCTGGAATGTATCATAGAGGATCTTTCAGACCATGATTTCTGGCACGGTCCTATCGTGCCGAACTGTGGGGCTCTTGTAGTTTCACTTAAAAACGGGACACTTAAAATAGATAAAGTACTTGATCTTATAGATAAAAAATAAACGGCGTATGGTCTGTGACCATACGCCGCATTTTTAACTGTAGCGGACTTAAAACTGTCTGTTTCAGTTATCAGTCTCACTGTGAGGCTTTGACATCTCGCCTCTTATCATAGAGAACTTATCCATAGGATAATTCTTTAAGTTATCAAGAATCTTTCTGTCATCTGCCTGATTAAGAAGTTCCTGACGGGACTTTCTGATCTCAAGCTCTGTCTTGTGCTTTGAAGGACCGCCTACACAACCGCCTTCACATACCATTCCCTCGATGAAATCCTCAGGAAGCTTACCCATCTTGAGAAGTGAAAGTGCAGTGATACATTCCTTACCGCCTGCTGCCGCACGAAGCTGAATACCTGACGCATCCTGATTGCGCTCTCTCATAACCTCCATAACAGCATTTGCAACTCCACCTGAACTTGCAAAGCTCTTGCCCCAGATAGAGGACTCCTGATATGGATCAACTACAGGCTTGAGCTCAACCTCCTTGGATCTCATAAGTGCCTGCATCTCACCGAAGGTCATGACATAATCGGCATTGTCCTTGATTCCCATCTCATGAGCCTCGGACTTCTTTGCGATACAAGGTCCGATAAATACAGTCTTGCAGCCCGGATGGATAGCCTTTAAATATCTGGAAATAGCACACATAGGTGATACTGTCTCTGACATATTCTCGTGGAACTGCTCAGGATAATGCATTCTCAGCATATTGATAAATGCAGGGCAGCAGGATGTGGTCATCTTCTTACCTTCCTGACGTGCCTCGTACCACTCCTCTGCCTCATAAGCAGCAGTCATATCTCCGCCAAGTCCTACTTCAACCATATCGGTGAATCCGACCTTCTTCAATGCTTCTCTGATGGAGCCCATGGTGATATCCTTACCAAACTGACCCTCAATAGCAGGAGCACACATTGCATAAACTTCCTTACCTTCCTTGATATCCTTGATGATATCAAGAACGTCAAGCTTGGAAGCGATAGCTCCGAACGGGCAGCTGTGGATACACTGTCCACATCTGATGCACTTCTTATCATCGATCTTACATATACCGTTCTCGTCGTATGTAATTGCATTTACAGGACACGGCTTGCGACATGGTCTTACGAGGTGAGCGATAGCTCCGTAAGGACATGCATTGGCACACATTCCGCACTCCTTACACTTATTCGGATCGATATGCGCTCTCTGATCTCCCATAGTGATAGCGCCGAAACGGCAGCTGTTCATGCAAGCCTTTCCAAGACAAAGACGACAGTTATCCGTTACTGTATATGAAGAAAGCGGACATTCTTCACACGCTGGATCAATAACCTGAATAATATTGGGATTTGGCTCAGTAGCGTATGGGTTTGCATCTAAGTTCTCTGTAAGACGGATACGCCATCTGAGAATCTCTCTTTCTTTGTAAACACAGCACCTCCATGTGGCATGTGGTCCCGGTGACAGGGACATAATCAGCTCATTCTCGGCCTGCTCCCCCAGTCTGTCTTCCCAAGCAGCCTTAGCTAATCCTTGAATGACGTTGTGCTTTAACTCTATAGCACCCTTATCATTTGTTACCATTCTTTTCCTCCTGTGCAATTACACACATATTTCATTAAAGTGAACGTAAACATAGTCATCTATATTTATACCGTCAAAAAAACATATTTAATTAATGAAATAATGAAATAATATGACTTAACCCCAACAGAGGTTCCTGACTCCCCTGTTCGGCATTTGGATTATAGCATCTAAGACTGATTTCTACCATTGGTTTGACATAAATATAGCAATCTGAATATTTTTTTATTTAGTACGTTGCAGCGATGTATAAATCAAAATTATTCTATGATTCCTTAAGTGACTGAATTATACTGTGATGTGAGTGTCAAAAGTATTTGCCACTCACTTATTAGCGCTAACGCACACATTCGTGTGCAATGTGCTGCTGAGGCTGAATCTTTTCTGCCCCTTGCATCAAATTTTTTTATCAGGGGATTAATAATTATCCCCTATATAATCAATCAACCCTTTTTTTATTGAAATTTTTAAATATGTTTTAGATTGGATAAAATTCTATGACCCAAATTACCAAATTAATGATCTTTTCCGATTCGGAAAGCCATATTGAAAGGCTGAAGCTTTTATCGAAAAGATTAGATACTTTATACACCCTTGACAGAACTGAATTGGATGCCTATCTGACATCAGATTTATTCAATTCTGATGTTCCCTCAGATCCTTCAGAAAAAAAGTTACCCCTTTACCTGAAATTAGATGATGAGGGACTGTCTCTTACCGATGGTGTACACTCTCTCAGAGGCGACTTTACGGATAATCTTTCAAGACTTAAACAGTCCAATCTGGAGCGGGAAATGCTGGTTAAAGCGGTGAAATTAAAAAATCAGGATCATCCTCCTGTACTCATTGATGCCACAGCAGGAATGGGGGAGGACTCTTTACTCCTTGCAGCATCGGGCTTCAGAGTAAAACTTTACGAATATGACCCCATAATTGCTTCACTCCTCGAGGACACACTTATGCGTGCAGGACAGGTACCTGAGCTTATGGATACAGTTTCACGTATGGAACTTCATATCGAAAATAGTATTCATGCAATGAATAATCTTGATTTCACACCGGACATCATCCTGCTTGACCCTATGTTCCCCGCAAGGACTAAAAGTTCTCTCGTAAAGAAGAAATTCCAGCTTTTACAGCAGCTTGAACCACCTTGTTCAGATGCATCGGAGCTGCTGAAGGCTGCCATCTTAGCAAAGCCTCAGAAAATTGTCATCAAACGACCTGTCAAAGGACCTTATCTTGCCGACATCAAGCCTGATTACTCTTATTCCGGAAAAGCTATCCGCTATGACTGCATTCTCCCGGCTGTGAGAAAATTCTGATTTCATTTTCTGACTCATCTTCAACTCATACAATTGGAAAGTACTATGAGTTGAAGATATTTACACCTATTTAGATTCAGTTTATACCCTTTCACGGTATAGTATGCACTGCTTTATCGAATGCGCATATCACTCTCCGGGGAAGTGCTGAATTTTTTGTCAGTATCGTGCAACTTTACGGTATGTTTTTTTCCGCATCTGTTATATCTTTTTCCTCTTAACATATTCTTGTTCACTAATCACAATTTAGCTTCTCCTTTTAAATCATTTTTAAACAATGTCACGTATCTGCTTTTGCACTTATTAAAATACAATAAAAGCGATTTTCACCTCGAGCGGTTTAGTCTATAATACGTGAGTTGCTCAAAAACCGACTATCAAATTAACGTGACTTATAACAAATTATGGACAAGAAAACACTAGATCCACTTGCGTTTAAAAGTATATTAAAAACACTTAATTCACTTAAAAAGGCGCAGAGTGGTGTTATTTCAGAAAGACAATTTAAAGATTCTTTTTCAGAATACGACGTAACTGAAGACCAGATGACAAATATCCGTGCCTATCTTGCAACTCAGGATATCACTATTTCAGACAAAGTCCGGAGTATCAGTCAGGAAAAAACCGTACAGACTGTTTCCGCGGCACCTAACCGCCCTTCAGAGGACACAAAGACAGAATTATCGGATGAGTTTGATGAATCTGATGAAAATGAAGAAATCTCTGAAGAGGATATCATCAGTGACGATGAATTTTCTGATGAGGAACTTTCCGATGAGGACAAGGACGCCAGAAGCATTAATATTGATTCCTTGAAAAGTATTGAATCTATAAGCACAGACGATCCTGTACGTATTTATCTTAAACAGATTGGTATATATCCTCTGCTTTCAAAGGAAGAGGAATATGCACTTGCATGCCGTTCACGTGATGGAGATTCCTATGCCAAGTCCCGTCTTATTGAGTCAAACCTCAGACTTGTAGTCTCTGTTGCCAAGCATTATGTGGGAAGAGGTATGAATTTCCTTGATCTCATTCAGGAGGGTAACCTCGGTCTTATGCATGGTATAGATAAGTTCGATCCGGATAAAGGCTTCAAGCTTTCCACCTACGTTACCTGGTGGATCAAACAGTCTATCATCAGATCTCTTGCAGATCATTCCCGTACTATCAGAGTACCTGTTCATGTTGTAGAGCTTATTAACAAGACAAAACGTATTTCTAGAGAGATGTCCTTAGAGCTTGGACATGAGCCTTCGCTTGAGGAACTCGCAGAACGTATGAATCTTACACCTGAAAGAATCGCCGAAATTCTTTCTTATGATAACGGTCTTACATCATTAGACAGTAAGGTAGGTGATGATGAAGATTCAGAGCTTTCTAACTTTGTAAAGGACGACAAGATTATCAGTCCCGAGCAGAATGCAAATCACATCATGATGCGTGAAGAGCTGGACAAGACACTTGGTATTCTTACAGATAAAGAAAAGACTGTCATTGAATACCGTTATGGCCTTATAGACGGTCAGGAACGTACTCTCGAAGAGATTGGCCAGATGTATGGTCTCACACGTGAGCGTATACGTCAGATAGAATCTAAGGCTATACGTAAACTTCAGAATCCTAAATACAAGAGAATGCTTACAGGTTTTCTTGAAGACTAAAAAAAGGTTGTCGCAGATGCGACAACCTTTTTTATATAATCATGTATATCAGATTCCAAACTCCTGTGCCCAGTATGTCTTTCCATCCTTAGTTGTTGTTGATATAGCACATGTGTTGTAATTTGCGCTTAAGATGTTTGCTCTGTGTGAAGGTGATGCCATCCAGGCGTCTACAACTTCATCAGCTGAATTATATCCCTTGGCGAGATTCTCTCCCCAGACATTAGTTGCATCTACTGTATAAAAATCTGATCCGTCAAGTCTCTGATGTGAAAACTTCTGTGTGATCTCTCCGACTCTTACTGTTGACGCGCCTTCAAGTGATGCGCTGTACTTTACTTCTGAAAGACCGTTTGCAAGTCTGATCTGATTAACCTTTGCAAGTGCCTCTGCCTCTAAATTTGTCTGTGCAAAAGCCGCTACAGACATCATGGAAACTAAACATACAACTGCTACTATTGTTCTAACGAGGTTCTTCATTTTCTTTTATCCTTTCAAGTGTAACTGGCTGACCTTTCGGCCCCTATAGCTTTGCGTCGCCGGATTTCTCCGGTTTTGCTATTTAAATGAATCAGATCAAGTAGGGAAAATCGTCCTACTCGCTTCCGCGTTGGCTTTAAAGCCTTATCGCGAAAATAAAAATGGCACCGGGTTTTTACCCGCTGCCAGTTAACCTAGAACCTTCTTTGAATTAGTCTTGATTCGAGAACTAACCTTCGGAGCATCTGCCCCATGAAGATTGCAACTGGCTGACCTTTCGGCCCCTATAGCTTTGCGTCGCCGGATTTCTCCGGTTTTGCCGAATGTGATCTAGGTCGGATCACATCCTAAAGAGAAGCGAACTGTTTTCTGTTCTTTCTTATTCCCATCTCCTCTTTACATTTTCTATTTTACCATTTATTTTTTAAATTGCAAGAGAAAAATAAAATTCGCAAATTAAATTCTTAATTTAATTTGCGAACAGCCTTTATTATTTAAGAATTTTTCTGTTCCACTTCTTTATGAAGTAAATTACCTCCACTATACAGCAGCTCATCCATCCAACCGGATATCCTAAAGCAACCAAAGCTGGTGTATTGGAGACAAAATGGGTAATGATGAACAGATATATCTGCCTTACTGCCACAAAAGTCAAAAGCATGATAATCATAGGTCCCTTTGAATCTCCCCTTCCGCGGAGAGCTCCTGCCAGAACATGATTTATACAATTGAACATAAGGAAGTAAACATTGGTCCTGAGAAATAAAACTCCATATTCAATGACACTCTGATCCGAAGTAAACAGTCTTACCGATTGGGCAGCAAACACCCAGATACAGGTTGCGATAACTCCGGTAATGGAAAGTATCAAACCTATGGCTATATTTGTACCTTCATTGGCTCTCTTCATCTTTTGTGCCCCAACATTCTGGCTGACAAAGGTAGTTGATGCCATGGCCATACTCTGCATGGGAAGCATGATGAACTGATCTATCTTGTTGTAACAGCTCCAGCCCGCCATACAGCTTGAACCGAAAAAGTTTATATAAGCCTGTACAAATACATTGGAGAATGCAGTAATTACGGATTGAACCCCTGCCGGAAGTCCGACAAACATGATCCGTTTAAGTGTGGCCTTCTCTATCCTAAGGTCATGCCAGGTCAGTTTATAGATTTCATCCGTTGTTGTCAACAACCTTAATGTCAAAAAAGCTGAAATAAACTGGGAAATAATGGTCGCAAGTGCAACACCCATTATTCCCATGCCAAACATAATAACAAAAACAAGATCCAACACTATATTCAGCAGGCTTGTAAGTATAAGGAAATATAAAGGCCTGGTAGTGTCTCCCACAGCACGGAGTATGCCGCTTCCTATATTATATATAAGAAGACCCGAGATACCTGCAAAGTATACTCTCAGGTATAATGTTGCCTCTCCCATGACATCTTCCGGTGTGGACATGAAATTCAGCATAGGAGTAACCCCAAGCACTCCTATGATTGTAAAGATAACCGATATTACAAAGGTTGACGCAATTGTAGTTTCCGTTGCCACATGGAGCCTTTCCATGTCCTTCGCTCCGAAATAGGTTCCGATGACCACGCCTGCCCCAACAGAAAATCCGTTAAAGAAAAAAACAAGCATATTTATGATCATGGTGGTGGATCCAACTGCTGCCAATGCTTCAGTTCCAACAAAATTACCGACCACTATGGAATCCACTGTGTTATAAAGCATCTGAAATATATTACCAAGCATCAGCGGCATGGCGAACATAAGGATCTGAGCAACTATATTTCCTTCTGTCATATCAAGTGTCTTGGTTCCTGCTTTTCTCACTCCATACCTCCTCAAACCCTTTAGGTTAAATCATCACTGAACATAGCTGATTTTAGCTCATTCATAATAAGCTAATCAATATATGTTAACATACAATCAATAATGCAAAAAAAGACCATGCTCAAAAGCATGGTCCTTAAATCTCAAAATAATTCAAGGTAACAAAAAATGCACCTTCAGGGACTTGAACCCTGGACAAACGGATTAAGAGTCCGCTGCTCTACCAACTGAGCTAAAGGTGCATATCGTTGCTCTCTCGCAACGCCTGTTTAATATACAAATAATTCCATTCTTTGTCAACAGCTTTTTTTATTTTTTTCATTTTACCCTGAGTTT
>SVDD01000057.1:0-10570 GCA_015057945.1 Lachnospiraceae bacterium
CATAATGAAAAACTTGTCAATCATTTTCTTTGCAATTTTTGACATTTTGATCCGCCCTATTGACTCCAGTAACTTTTTTAATTGTTATTTTTAAACAAAATTATTTTGACCCATAACCCCCTGCTATTACTGGCTCTGTAAGGTTTTGTTCATTTCAAATAAAATCTACAAAACAGTAATATACACCTATACAATATTGTAATAGTTTTGTTTGTTTTTACAGTAAAATATGTCATAAGTGGTAGATAAATGGTTTATTTCAAATTAAGCAAAACCTTTAAAAAGATCAAAAATAGACAGCTATGTTTCCTGCCAAAATGCAGATAAAACATAGCTATCTTTGTTTTTAATCATCCATTGTTATGGTGTGAATGACATCATATACCATTTTATGGATCAATCCTCAGCTTTTCGAAGCCTGAATTTTGTGTTATACGCAGTCTGTAAACCCCCTTTTTTGTGGGGGCTGGGGTGGAATCGTAATGATTCGGTATTCTAAAGTACATGTGGGCGAACATAAAAAAAGACGGGGACGAATAATCTCATTAAGATCAATCGCCACCGTCTGTGGTAACAATATTCAATTATGCTATGTCATTTTAACTTCCGGAATAACTTACTATCGCATCATCCCGGCATACTTGAATTCAACTGTCTATAAAGAACTGTTTTTCTTCTGCTTTCTCCGAATCAAGAATACAATACATGCGCCAATTACTACACCGATTGTGTTTAAGATCAAATCATCAACATCCGTATGTCTTCCGAGGCAAAAGAGCTGAGTCATTTCGATAAGTAGAGTAAACCCGGCCCCTGCAAATATTGTTTTTCTAACCGTATCAAGTCTGCTAAAACATATCGGCCATACGATCCCAACCGGTATGAACATTGTGATATTTCCAATAATGTTCATCTTCCAACCATCATACCGGTCTACAAGAAAATAAAATGGAATGAAACTGATCATATCACGGATATCATCTCCAAAGCCAATCTTTAATGTCGGTATCTTTCCATTCTCAAGATGGAATCCGAAGTATACAAATCTGCAAATAACAACGATACACACATAAACCAAAAGTTGCCGACATTCACGCTTTACTGAAAATGTCTTCAATTTTATCGCTATGAAGCATCGAATGATTATCCATATTATCGTTATAAATAGAAAAAGTTGAAAGTATGTGATCTCAATCATTATCTCCGTGATCCTTAAAACTCCATTTATCGATTGCATATGCAAATAATCATACTACAATCCTTGGTACAATCACAAACTGATATTGACTTATATCTTTAATAAATACATAGTCAGAAAAAGGAAGCAACCAGTCTGATTGCTCCCCCATAAATCTAAATTATCATAGAATACCCATATTTACAGGAAGAATTTCAAACTCTCCCCTGTTTCCCATATTGCAATGTTATTTGAACAAGATAGGGTTTTGTTCATTTTTTGAATTTTTTTTCAAAAAAATTTTTTTGGTTTTTTTGGTGGCTTCGTATGGTGTTCTTACAGATCCACTGAGAAATCGGCATTACCGAATCCGTCAACAGTAAAGTAAATTCTCTTCTCTTCCAGATTCACGAATGTCTCAATCTTTTCAGCATGAATATACGGATGCTTAACAAGGTATTCAAGAACCTTCTTGTTGATTGTCTCCTCTGTGAACTGCTTCTTATCGAACTCAAATACTGTTCTTGTGAAGTTATAGTTCGGAACTGTTGCAGTCTTCTTTGCTGTTACAGCTGTCTTTGGCTTCTTGTCTGCAGTCTTCTTAGGGCCACGCTTTGCAGTAGCTTTCTTCTCAGTAGCAGTATCCTTCTTTGCATCTACAGCTACATCTTTCTTTGCTCTTGTAGTTCTCTTCTTAGGAGTTGAATCTGCCTTTGGCTTAGGTCCTCTCTTCTTAGCTGTTGTTTTTGGTGCTGGTTTTTCTTCCTTCTTAGGTTCTTCAACTTTTGGCTGCTCTACAACCTTTACATCTTCATTTTCCATACTCAAATCCCTTTCGTAAAAAAGACATTAACTTATCTTTTTTAATTATAAACGAAATAGAACTCATTTCTATAATGGTGGCAGTATTTTTTTGTTTTACTTCATAGCATTTTTTAACATTTCCATGTACTCTTCCCGAACGTTCTCAGGTCCGGCAATCCTGATACCTCCGGCAAACTGGAATACCCATGCATAAAATGTTCGGCTGACTAATACTTTTACAGTTGCTCGAAATGTTTCTTTTGATTCTGGCCTTACGGTAAAATCATCTCCAAAGTGATCCACAAGATTTTTCATCAAAGCATTGTCACAAATCAAATCCACTTCCTGATCAACACCGTCATACATCTTAAAGACCTCTTTGGTAAATGCCGTAAGCTCACATCCATCAGGAAGTGAAACATATTCTTCTGGACAAAGTTCTACACGAAGTATGCGGTCTATACGATATGAGATCACCTTTTCATGTTTCTCAGAATAACCTAGAAGATAGTAATTATCATTGTTCCATAAACAGCAATATGGGCTGCAATAGTATATCTCACCATCGTTCTTAAGTATCTTTTCCTTCTCGGGTGAATAGTCAATGTACTGAAAAGAAACTACACTCCTTTTTTCAATAGCTCTTTCAATTACATCAACCACCAGATGCAGGTGATTATTATCAGATTTGACCCGGTCTGAAACAAAGATCCTCGGAGACATATGGGATCGCTGATATCTGCTCGCCATAGACCCGATCTTTGATATCATCTCCTCGCTGGAATCTGCAGAAATGAATTTAGCTGAAGAACAGAACCGTAAGACATCCGAAGATACTGCACAGCACACGAATAATTATAAAGGAATGCTGCAATACAATCATTACAATTACTGATGCTATGAATATTCCTAAATAAACATTTCGCTCCCATCCATTATTTAACGTTAACATAATCGGTAAGCAACTGATAAAAATAGAATTCAGAATATCTATTCTTTTTAATAAAAATCCCAACATCCCTAATATTGCTGATATTGCACCAAAAAACAGCATACTAAAAAGGGAACCACCTATTGTTGAACTGATATCATCTGTCAAGCTGTAAGGCTTTCTGTAATCATCCCATTCACCCATATCTATCTACCTCTATCTGGCATCATCGATTTTCTTTACATAAACAGCAGCTCTAGAAAGAAATTTTGCTTCCATTTCTCCGTCTTTATTTACATTTGCCCTATCTATACCCTTTATCAAGCCATTACGTATAGCCTCATTATATATCTTCCCTAAACGAGCCCTTACCGACGCGGCTGATTCCTTTATACCATACTCAATAATTATCCTGTCTACATTTTTAAATGTCGGCAAATCGGATAAGGTAAACTCTGCTTTCATGTCTTCAGATTCTTTTATCAAGGACTCCATTGCATAGCTATAGTCATATACATTACCTACTGAGAATGCTTTCTCAAGTTCGTTCACGATCATATTATTCACACTAAGAAAATTATCATCAGCAGCCTTCTTAATTTGATCATAGAGTTCCTGACTAATTGATAAATTAACTCTTGGCATATTGTCCTCCTATGAGTGTTGTGCAACTCTCTATGTATTGATTATATGAGTGTTGTGCAACAGTGTCAATATATTGATCATATGAAGACACCGTCCCCAGTGGGTTATGCTCTAGGCGTAGCTGTGCACTCCCGGAAGCAGAGTATTTACACCGATATAAGTAAATATCACACATACAAAGCCAATTATGGAAAACCAGGCGGCCCGCTTCTCCTTCCATCCGCTTCTGAGTCTCAGATGAAGATAGATGAAATAGATAAACCAGGTAACTAAAGACCAGGTTTCCTTCGGATCCCAGGACCAGTAACTGCCCCAGGCATTCTCCGCCCAGATGGCGCCCGATATCATACAAAAGCTAAGGAATAAAACCCCGAGGCTTACTGCTCTGTAACTGATGATATCCAGTTTTTCACCGGAGGGCACGTGTTGCTCAAAAAAAGCATTGGCAACTGATCTTGTACGAAGGAGATACATGATAGAAATGGCAAAGGAAACTCCAAAGGCACCATAGGCTATGATGGCAGTGGATACGTGGAATCCCAGCCAATTGCTCCTGAGTGATGGCATGAGCTCATGTACCTCTTTACTCTGCATTGCAGCATAACCTATCATCAGAAATATCACAGGAACGGAGAAGGTAGCCAATGCCTGAAACTTGTATTTGTATATAAAAATGATGGACACAAAGCATAAACCCCAGGCAAATGCAGACGCAAACTCATACTGGTTGGTGATGGGAAGTCTTCCTGCATTTATACCTCTTATAAGCATCACAACAGTATGGAGAAGGAAGCCTGTAATCAAAGTTCCGTTTCCTAACTTTGTGACCTTAAGGTTTTTGAACACAAAGAAGACAAAAAAGAGGATCATGCTGACAAAATATAAAAGCATGGTCACCGTAAACAAGTTGTTTTCTAAATTAAAAAGTGTTTCACTTTTCATAGTTATTTCCTTTCAACTTCGCCTTAACTCTGTCAGCAAAAAGAATTCCGCTCTTACCGCCGCTTCCAAAGACCAAATATCCATCACCCTCCTGTTTCAACCATATTTTCTCCGGCTGAACATACAGAGAAAGGAATAATCCCAAAAGAAGAACCACACCACCCAAAAGTACAAAATAAGTGAAACTGTCCTTTTTGATCTGAATAAGCGTATAGTTTCTCGGGTTGTCAAATGTCACGGTATATTCGTCTATGGTCAGCTCTTCACCTTCCATAAGTGTGTTCATCCCAAGTACCGAACCCTGGAAATAAACAATATACAGATATGCAGGATTATTGAATTTGGAGCTCAGGGTCAAGGGACCCTTTTCTCTGTCGTAATGATAATCGGGATAAAATGCCATGAATCCGATCTGCAGATCCGTTTTATCAGATACAGTCACATAATTCCCTGCTTCTACCGCTTCTTCCTGGAGAAGCTCGCCGTTTTCAAGTATGTGCATGTCTGCAGCCCATCCAGTGGAATTCTGAAAGAACTTCATTCCAAACAATGATGCAGGAGCATTGACAGAAACACTGGCACTTTCCTTTGCACCCGTTGCTGCATTTCGAACTGTGATATCCGAGGTGTACTGTTCCACCGTATCATCAGCTCTCAGACCGATGTTAAAATCATCAATCTGAAGAATATAATCCGTATCTCCAATCTGTTTTGCATCTCCCGGAAGGCCATAAACGGTATACTCCACTTTAGACATCTGCCCAAAAGAAAATCCCAGTATCAAAAGAAGCACTCCTATGTGAGTGATAAGCGGGCCTAAAAGTCCTGCCTTATGTCTGAATCCAACTATATAACTCTGCTTTGTTTCGTTTTGCTTTGTTTCAGATTGCTTTGTTCCGGATTGCCTCGAAAAACCCAGACTTTTCAGAAATGCCTCCGGGTCTTTTGAAAGTCTTCCGATATAGTGCGGACTGCTCTCTACTGAGACATTATTCGAAATGCTGTTTTCATCCGGAAGATCTCCGAAGCTCTTCCACCTTTTTATAAGTGCCGGTGTCCTTAATATGGAGCAGGTAAAGAGATTGAGGCACAGGATGACAGTAAATGCCACGAACCACCAGCTGTGAAAAACATCGTCAAGACTCAGTGCCATTATCAGCCCCGCTGTTCTGTCGCCATATTGCTGCTGGTATAACTTCATGATCTGACCTTGTGGTATCACAGAACCTATGACACATCCGATGATCAAAAGTCCCAGTAAGACCAGGGCAAGCTTCATGGACGAAATGAATTTGTAGAATTTTTTAAAACCGTTCATATCCCATCCCCAAATTTTTGCATACATAAGTCCTACGCATTGCTTCGCTTACGAACTTTCAGAATGCAATGTAGCCTGATGCAAGACTTATGCTCTAATTATACAATAAGAGAGGAGGAAAAATCCTCCTCTCTTTAGATATGCACTGAATATTAGTTTAAGTCTATCAATAAGGCGCTATAAGCATTTCTCTTGGAAATCCATCATACCTTGTGAGCCTGTATCTTCTCCATTGCCTGATTAATCATTTCCTCTGAGGTATCAAGGCACTTATAAGCAAGCTCACTGTTGTGTGCGCCCTCTGCATTCTCAACATAATCCCAGTCAAAGTACCACTCGGCATCACTGTAGATCTCGCGAACCTCGTTCAATTCATCCTCAGTCCACTTACCGCTCTGGTTTGCTTCAACGAGAGCCTTCTTAAGCTCCACAAGCTTGTCGCCTACTTCGTCTTCACGGGCATGAACCTTCTCCTGTATACCATGAACGAATTCAACCATATCCGTACTTCCATGACACTGAGCACAGCTCTCAAGGAGGGTCTTACTCTCCAGAGGACTCACAAGCTCATGTGACTTGTAGGTACTTCCGTCAGCTCTTGTAACTGTTTCCATGTGACAGTCAGCACAGCTAAGCATCTTTCCATGCTTTCCCAAAAGGAAGGTCTCGAATTCAGGATGCTGAGCCTTAAGCATCTTGGCACCTGTAGATTCCTGTGTCCAGTCAGTGTAGCCGATTTCCTTATAATACTTAAGCTCCGGTTCAGGTCCCATGGTATCCAGACTGCTGTAAGGAACGGTACATTCAAGAATTTCAGGTTTGAAATAATACTCTGTATGGCACTGACCACAGGCAACATTCGCTGCATGGATGGAGCCAACATTATCACCAAGCGCATCTGCCATATACTGATGGGTGACTGTAAGCTGTCCCATGGCTTCGTTATTGCCATGACAGTTATAGCAGCTGATTCCTTCATTCAGGGAAGAAAAAACCTCTTCGAAATCCTTGGTATAAGCATCAACACCTATATCATTGACCAGCTTGGTGAAATTAACAGTCTTACAGGTAAGACAATTGGCCTTTGCATGAGGTCTTGCCGTCTCATGAACGTCATCAAGATCATAGTAGTGACCTCTGGCGCTCTTATAGTCTTTTGCAAAACCATAACCTTCATACAGTTCAACCAGATAAGGATCATCTACGAGATAATCGGTCTGATAATCATGCTTGCTGTTCAGCTTGATGGACTCAACGATATCCGGAAAGACCTTTGCCCACTCATCAGCAGAAATTACCCCGTCCGGATTTGCGGCCTTTGGCGTCATTGCTGCCGCCTCCTGTTCAGTTTTGGCAACCTCCTGCTTCGGAACACTCATCTTGTACAGGTTTACAATCAGCCCGAACAACAGAATGGGAGCTGCCATGACTACCAACCAGTAATCTTTTAATAGCTTTTTCATGATAGACCTCAACTTTCCTAAGCTTACTATCTCTTCTAAAAATCAATAAAACCCAGCTACAATAAACACGATCATTTTTGTGCACACCAAAAGAGCGGACACTTATACTTAATAACAGTTTATACCAATGGAATAAATTTTTCCATACCTTTAAGTATCAAAATTAATTTTTTTAGTTATGTAGAATCCGGCTCATCCTTGACATTTATGCCGGTTTTTGGAGCAAATTAGATCTGCATCTGTATGTCAGAGATAAACGGCAGAAAAACTTACGTTTATAGAGGGGGATGGAGGTTATAGCATTTCTTCCAATGCCTTCTTATATATTTCTTTTCTCTCCTTCTGGCTGTGAACCTCCTGCCGAATACGGGTTCTGAGGTTCCCCATTTTCTCATTTATCTCGCCGATATTTTTCGGAATACATTCTGAAATTCTGTCCCGAAGAAATTGTGTGACTAACGGGCTCTTTCCCCCGCTACTGGCTGCGATCACAACATCTCCCTGCCGGCAGACCGCCGGAAAGATAAAACTGCACTTTTCTTCCTCATCTACAGCATTAACAAGTATACGTTCTTTTTTGCATAATTCCGAAATGTGAGCATTTAGTTCCCCATCCCCGGTGGCAACGATCACCAGAAAATAATCTTCAGCTTTTAATAAAAGGTCACTATCTTCAAATTCTTTTTCTATGAGAGTCACATCCTTAGGAAATTCATGTTTAAATTCCTTAGCTATCACAGAAACTTCAGCCCCGTAGGACAACATGGTTTCTGCCTTCCGAAGTGCAGTTGCTCCGCCTCCGATTATGAGAACCTCTCTGTTCTCTAGATTTATCATTATAGGGAAATATGCCATTACGGTTTTCTCTCCTGTCACAAATCTTTTCGTGTATTGCTGCCGGTTAAGCCGCAAGATATCACATAAATATGTCTTTATATCGTTCCCTCAGTAAAATACTTCATCCCGATCTTCTTCAGTTCCCTTACAGTCCTTAGCTCCGCATATTTTTCATGGGGAATGTTTTCCTTTAACATATCCATTATGCTGTGGTACTCATCCTCAGTTCTCGCATGAAGCATGGTGTAAAAGTTATAATCAAAATCCCGATCCTTTTCCCTAAGATAGCAGTGGGACAGATTCTTACAGGAAAGAACTGATTCAGGCAGCTTATCCATATCCTCTTCTTTTACATCCCAGACCACCATGGAGTTGATGCTGTAGCCGACTTTATGATGGCTTAACGCTGCGGATATCCTCTTCAACCTTTTTTCCGCTTTAAGCTTCCCGGTCATAAGGAGCACATCCTGTTCTTCCAGGCCGATTTTTTCACCTATAACCTTAAAAGGTCTTTCCCAGAGGGGGAACTGTTTCTGAAGCTCACGAATCAGATGGATTTCCTCAGGGGTGACCGCCTGAAGATGTTCTCCAACATCTTTACAAAGCCCCGTAAGATTCGAGTCTCCGGCGATGCCGGTCATAAATGCACTCTTTTTCACAGAATCGATTCTGACACTTATCTGCGAGTCTGCAGCCACGCTCTCACTTCGTATCTCCTCTTTACCATCGAGATCAAACAATACCTTAAGCTTGAACATCTTTGTCTTTTTAAAGACATAAATCTTCCTCACTAGTCCGCTTCCCTGAATCTCAGAAAGGATACGGGTTCTGTCCGCTTCATCTTTTGTTGATAATGTAAACCAGCCGTTTATCCTGTGGTCTCTCAGGTAGTTATGAGTGATACACGGATACCTGTCCAAAAATTCTTTGTATAGTTCAATGTTTTCCTCCGGAACCACAGCACTGCAAAGCACAGACTGATATCCCAATAATTCGGCTTCAAAAAAACCCGAAATCCTCCTGATAATCCCGGTCTCTGCCATACTGCGGATTTTCTCCAGAACAGTCTCTTCCGGTAACCCAACACTATCTGCAATACACAGGTAGGGTCTTTCGGTTAAGTCAATTCCATTTTGTAGCTGTAGAAGAATTGCTTTGTCTGAATCATCAGGAACCATCTGTGTCCCACTCATTTTTACTGTCATTGCCCCCTGAGCCTCTATACTCTATCTCATCTATAAATGCATGTTTTACGCCGATTATTTCTGACACACAGATGTCAGTCTAGACGGCTCTATTCCTGTTTTCCAATTAAAATGTCAACTAATGCTGATCGGGACCACGCAGGTTCCCTCACAGGATCCCCTTTATCTCATATACGACATACAGAAATCTATCTACTGATACTTTAAAACATTTCTTTCCTCCGCAGTCAGATAGCACGCCGGATCCATTCCCCAGAAATCCCCGCTTACGGCTTCCGCTCTGGTTCTGAAATTACCGTTACAACAGTTTAGCCAACAGCAGTTCCTACAGGTTTCCGGCAACAGCCCATGTCTGTCCTTAAGTCCTGCCTGTACAGGATTTTCAGTCGAAGTCCAAATCTCCCCAAAGGGCTTTTCCAGAACATTACCAAAGGTATGCTGAGGTGAGAACTGATCCGGATGAACATTACCGAGATAATCGATGTTTCCGAAAGCCATTCCTGATCTATTGCCGCCATTCCTTCGGAGCATCGACAAAATATACTTTGCTCTTTCCGGATCCTTTTCTTTTAATTTGAGATAAAGATACGGTCCGTCTGCATGGTTATCCACCATAAGAACTTCTTTTTTGAGACCTCTCCTGTAAAAATCCAGTGTCCTGTCTATAATAAGATCAAGAACCTCTCTGCTCTCTTCAGCAGTCAGATCCTCATCACGTATAGCCGATCCTCTGCCGGAATATACGAGGTGATAGAAGCAGATACGGTCAACATCTTCTTTCTCCAAAACGTCAAGCACATCCCCGACTTCCCGGTAGTTTTCTTTATTGATAGTAAATCTGAGTCCGACACGCTGCCCTACGGCCCTACAGTTTCTGATGCCTTCCATTGCCCTTTTATACGCGCCGTCACATCCCCTGAAGAAGTCATTGGTCCCCTCAAGTCCATCCAGGCTGATGCCTACATATCCGACTCCGATATCTTTTATCTTCCCGGCAGTTTCCCGATCGATAAGCGTTCCATTAGTTGAAAGCGTAGGCCTGATACCTCTCTTTGCGGCATGCTCCGCAAGTGTAAAGAAATCCTTCCTCGATAAAGGTTCTCCTCCGGAAAAAAGGATCACCGGCACATGAAAATCTGCAAGATCATCTATAACCTTGAGAGCCTGTTCGGTAGTAAGCTCCCCTTCATACTTTTTGTTTTCCGAACCCGCATAGCAGTGTCTGCACTTTAAATTACAGCTTCTAGT
>SVDD01000058.1:0-9729 GCA_015057945.1 Lachnospiraceae bacterium
GAAAAAATATCTGCGGCGATGGTGCTCTTGCCGATGCCAGCACCGCCGTAAAAGTTCAGTACCTTCAACTTAAAACTCCTGTTCGTTCTTAGAATTTTACAATAATCATTATACACCACAGAAGGGCTGTTCTCTACAATTACCGAACAAAAAGGCCACCCAACAAGCTGCTGGGTAGCCCAAACATAAACTCATCACTCTCCGATAGAGTCAAAAATCTGATTCAGTTTATCAAACGTGCTTAGCGCCAAATTGAAATCCTGCTTCTGATCTGTGTATAGCAGGGTTTCATGCAATTTTTCATACCGTTCTTGAGCCGCTGCATTAAACTTTTCCCGCCACATGGGAAAATCATAAGCCCCTAGCGGCGTATATTCTGTTGATGTATTACGTTTTTCAAGATAGAAACTATCTGTTTGCTTGGTAATCTCCATCAAACGTTTAAGCTCTACCTTATCCTTTAGGAATCCTTGTATATCTTCCCTCGGAAATAGCATAGTCACATCATAAACGTGACGAATCTTCTCCGTGAGACTGCCGCATATAGCATGTCGTTTCACGGACATGACCTTATCTAAAAAGGTTCGCTCAATGGCTAACGTATTGACGATAACTTGTGACAAGCCAAATTCTTCTACTTCCTGCAACATTCCCTTTGCCTCAAGAAACTCCTGCACATAGGTCTTTACAGGCATTGGGCGATAAGGGTCTGGGCGAATACTAGAGCCTATTTCCAGCTTGATTCGTCCGTTAGCCCCATTCTTATCGTTGAACCAGACATAGGAACTCTTGTTGCGGTCATTTCTCTCGCCTGTGATTTTTTCGAGCCTGAAGCCGCTGGTCATGGCTTTTTCAATCTGCTTTAGGCGACGGTCATACTGCTTATTTCCCATTTCTTCCTGCGGAAGAAATGTAAGGTCAATGTCTTCCGAAAAGCGTTCAATGGAGCCGGGGTAACACTTGCTCAATGATGTGCCGCCTTTGAATACGCAGCTATCGGCGTAAGGACTTTGAGCAAGCTTTTCCAGCATCATCACGATATAATAATCTCGTTCAACAGCTACTGCCGGAATTCCAATATAATCTGCAGTCAATTCCTGAAGGTCTTTGAAATCAGTGGGATGTTCATGTAGAAGCATAGAATTCCTCCATTTGTGGAACCGCATAGGTAGACAACCGCGATAAATACTGCTGCAATGTATGTTTTGTATTCCAATAACCAAGGAAAGCCGCCAAAAATGCGATGGTTGCTTTCTTGTATTTGCAGTGCCCAAGCACTGTCCGTATAGCATCTTCAGAGTAGTTCAAGGCAAATTTCCTCATATACTCTGCCATTTGTCGGTGGTTAATATCTTCGATATTACGATAGTTTTGAAGGATTTCCAATGTGGCAATGGCATTACAGATAGTAGCATCAAAATTTAAATCCAGTCTACTAACTTTTACATTGCTGACAGTCTTTTTGTTTTCCTGCAAAACATTGGAGAGGATATCTACATTTTTGGATATTTGTGTTGTCAGCCCCAACTGATAATACAACCGATAACCTACCACCATCCCCTGACCACCTGCTGTGTAATGCTCCACAATAGCTTGTTCCCCCAGCGGAACCACACCAAATCTGGAACAACGCGGTCGATAATAAAGCCCCTTGGTCAAGTGGCATAACATCCCCTTTTGCGTAAGCCTCGTGAGGGTTTGATAGAATGCTTGTTCTGAAAAATGCTCCGGCAACTGTTTATATACCTGCTTTGCAGTCAATATTTTATTTTCTGGTTGCCTAAAGATAAATTCCTCAATTGCCCGTGCCTGACTATTCAAGTTGCTCTCCTCCCTAGCACTTCTTTATTCAAGTATACTTATCACAACCTAGATATGTCAAGTAGAATTGCTTTTTACTTTACATCAGCGTCGACTGTAGAGCACAGGATGGGAATTAGTCACTGCTCAAAGAGGCGCGTGTATGACTAGGATATCGTTAATATACATCACTCTAAAACCAAATCAGAAAATAACGTTCCTGAAGCCGGCCTATACTTCTTAACCATCATAGTCTCTGCCATTCTGTATTCACGCTTGTTTATAAGCCTCTGCTGCAGGAACGACCGTAGCACAGCCATTGTCAATTGATAGCGAGCTTCACGCCGTAACATTCTCCGAGTCATCTTTACCACCAAACCTTTCTGCAATGTAACACCGATGCGAACAATACTTACGTCCTGACCTACCATGAAATTCTTTACCGCAGTGAACGCATACGGCATTGGCCTTCATCAGATGCGTATGATGGTTCCACCACCTTATCCGGCAACCATCGGAGCAAAATCTTTTCTTTCTTCCATCCTGCCCAGGCTCAATCGTATGTCCACACTGCAGGCATACCTGCCCCCGTGCCTTGCTCGGTACATTGTTTCTCCTACAATAAGACTTAACCGTGCTAAGCGGTATACCCAGCTGGCGGGAAATCCTGCCATAGCCCACCCCGGCTCCTCTCATCTGAGTTATGTCTCTCCTATCTTTGTCCGTCATGCCAATTCACTCCTCCCACGTTTTACTACCATTCATCACTCAGAACGGCCATTAAGTCAACGCTATAATCCGGATGTAAAAAAATGAGTCCACCGCAGTAAAAACCGCAGTGGACAGCAGTCATATTGACAATAATATCATTGCTTCACGTTCTGCACCAGCTTGTAAAGGCCGCGAACAGAAGTCATAATTGAATTCCATGGTACATCACAAGCATAGGAGAACTTCTTTTGATAAGCCGCCCAAAGTTTCACCATATTCATATCAGATTCAATCTCATCAAAAGCAGCAACCGCATCGGCTAGATATTTCTCCGTATTTCTTTTCCGAGCCGTTGCAATAAGTGCTGCACTGAGATCAGCTGGAACAATCGCTTGACCGTAAAGCTGGCTTAACATATGCAAATCGTAGAAATCTCTCATTCTCGTGTTGGTTATCGAACGGGATACCACCGTTTCCAATTTCTCTGCCAGAACAGTTTCCAAATTGTACGCCCAAATATCAATTGAACGCTCCTCCAGCATCAGCTTGAATTTGTACCGTACCTCACGGGGCGTAATTGCATCGCCGGTGGAGATATCGATTTTTAGCGGTGTCCTCACGCCGTCAAATTCCGTTTCCATGCTTACGCGTATGCCAGGGTATTCTGCTTCATCCATGATTTCCGAGATTCTCTCAACTTGAAATTCCACGCCATCATCCATTGGCACAGAAGCAATATCAGCTATCATTTTTTCTACATCCTCAGCACTGACATTGGCTCCTTTTACAGTACCGTCAATATCCATAGTTGCACAGGATTCAAGGCCAATCATTGCCGCTACCAGCATTCCTCCCTTGAGGATGAATTTGTCACGATACTCTGACACTGAAATACGTTCTAGAAAACGCTCCATCATGTAGTTCCTCATCAAAACTTGCGCATCTGCAGATTTGCTTCTGGCGAGATTGCGAATCCGGTCTTTGAGCTGCCATGCTGTCTTGATTATAGAAGAACCTCCAAGTACTGCCGAAGAATTTTTTCAACATGGAACATTTTCGCATTGCGCATCAGCTTGCGCAAATCTTTATCCCTGCTCCTTGCATACTGCTTGAGCGCATTTTGAAAGGTCTGCATTTCAATGTTGCTACGGCTACGAATCAAGTCACAGATAGTGCGCTCTGCATCGTAGACAGGAACGGCATTGCCAAAAGGGGTATCCATCATGATAAGACCAACATCATGCAATTCCTTTTTGATGGTATAGACTTTGATTCCATCAACCTTTAAGCTGGCAGGATTATAGCCAGTTTTGACGGTAACCGAATATGGACTTGGCTCCCTGTCAGTCAGGTCATGGAAGAGCAATGCACTTTCGTGGGAGAATATGGCCTGCGAACAACGCAGATGCAGCATATACATGGCATCTGCCCAGGCATCAGAGGAAACATAGATTCCATGAGCTATCTGCTCGATACCACGCTGTCTGGCATAGGCGTAAAAAGATGTCTTTGAGATGCCATTTTCCAGAACTTGAGCGGTTTTGACAATGCCATTATTTTGCGCAAAAAGCAAATCGAGCTTCTCTGACGCTTTCACATAATCACTCCTTTCTTGCTAATATCATAACCCAAATTAGCAAGAAAGTAAATATTTTATTCCGACCAGTCTTGTTTTCTCATTTTGCATAGCTTATCTGCATAAAACTTACACACCACAAACGGGTCATTTTCAGCCATGCAACTCACACGAAGAAAAAACGATGCAAATCCCATCTTGTTTCCCTATCCCCTCCCCCGTTCAGCAACTTCTACTTTAGGCAGAAAAACTCTGTTGTACGCTCCTTCGGCATTGCCCCAAGCCTCACCCCGCGCTGCCTGGAGCAATGCCCTCTGACTGACACTGACGGTTAAATGCGCGCTCCATTTCTGCCATGCAGGAGGACACAGCCAGAAGTTGGGACATTTACCCTCGTTATTATTCTTAGCATTCTTAACAACCATGACGAGCATTCTCATTTTTTAGCGATTAATACATATATTTGGCTTCACGTTTCTTGAATGCCTCCTCTCCGCCTTCCATAATTTCACAAATTCCATTACGAATCTCTTTTTCTTCTATACATCCTGCTTTTTTGTTCTTTCTAAAAACCACCTTTCCCTGTGCATTACGTTCCAAAATAAATATACCTTCAGCATCTCCCAATACGGGTATATTAGGATTATGAGTAACTATTATTATTTGCCTTTTCTTTTTTATCTCACGAATGGATTTTACGATCAAATTATAAATTAAACTATTATCAAGATCATCCTCAGGTTGGTCAATAACCAAGGGATTGTTCCCACTGTTTAATATAAATGCTAAAAGTGCAGCACATTTTTGTCCTGGAGATCCTTCATTTATGTCAGTTTCTAATCCGTTTTCTGTTATTGTAATATCAACATTATCTTCCGGTACTATATTTATCAAAGATTCTAAAGTTCCATTCTTAGACTTTGTTTTCCACATGTTAACAAATCTAGTAGCAAATTCTTCCAAACCAAGCTCTGTTAAATCACCAGTGCTTGATACTAAAATGAACATCAAAAACTTTTTATAATTTTCATACATACTATCAGGATTGAAAATTTTCCGCCCCAATAACATAAAATCATCATCAAAGCCTGCTGTTCCCAATTCCTTTTGTAATGCACTTTTCCAACCTGGTAAATATGCCATGGATTGAATAGAAACCTTTATTCCTTCTAATTCCAGCTTAGTTATTTCTGTCATACGCAATTGGGTCAACTCAATGTGCTTTATTATAAATTTATCTATACACACTTTTATTTTCTCGAGAATATTTTTTTGATTTTCAGCTACTTCTTTTAATTGTTTCTCACGTTTCTTGTATTCTTGTAATTTATCTTGTACTTCTCGTATATTCACAGACTCAGCAGCTTTTATACTTTCTAACGCCTTAGTATACAAGTTCTTTAGGTCATTTAATACCCCATGTACTTTTGCAAACTCATAGCTATTTATTTGTGAATCAATTTTTTCTTTCTCACTTGATAAAAAAATCGCTATTCGGCTATAACTTTTTAGCAGTTCATCAATAACAGCAATATTCTCTTTATTTTGCGCACACTCTCTAGATAAATCTTTTAAGGTTGATTCGCATTCAGCACGTTTAACAGTGAAGTTCTCGACAGAACAGTCTATCAATTGAGACAACGATGACAGTTCCTGCTTCGTCCTTTTTATCCCATCACCTAAAGTCTCATACTTTTTCCTTGCATCTTCAAGGCCACTTGCCTTAAATCTTTTTAATATAGCTTCTGCTTTTTCTATTTCAGCTTTTATGGTTGGAAGTTCCTCAATATTTTTTTGATTATTTTTATACCTGATTGCATACTGTTTCATTTCTGATAACACCGTATTAACTTCTTCTTTATATGAAAATATTTTTGAATTTATCCTTGAGTCTATCATGTTTAAAATAGGATTAACATTCCCCATATCATGGTTTTCGTTGCATTCTATTAAGTTAAATATTTCTTTTTGTCCATAAAAGTCAATTTTGAATTCTGGTGGCTGTTTTATATTTCCGTTGTCATCCTCATATGTATATTCAATCTTTCTCCTTTTTCTTACAGCAGTGATTTTGTAGCTCTTATTCATTCCAAAATTATAGAATGTCTCAATCACTCCATTGTCCATCAATGTTTTATCAAGCAATTTACAGTCTGATAATTCTTTTTTAGTTTTTAAACCATAATGAATTGCTTCTACGAGTGTAGATTTCCCTGTACCTCTTCCACCGATGATACAGTTCAGTCCAGGAGAAAACCTCATATCAAGTTCAGTCATATGAGTAATTTTTGAGAACTTTATACCACTAACATAATCATATGTTATCTCGTTAGGATTAAACTCTTCACCTATATTTTGCAACTGCACCATATTTATACATCTATTTTTAGGATCTAAAAAAACTTGACGTAATCCTTCAAAGGTTAATGATGATGTTTTTATCCATGTAAAAGATTTTCCAACCCCCTCTAACGAATGTTGTGCATTGTTTTTATCAGATGGATTATCAGAGCCTGTTATCAATGCCGCTTTATTAATTGCATCGTTTCTAATCTTATTTTCATATTCTCTAATATCTTCTTCGCTCCTAACCTCTATTGCATCGAATTTAAGAAATTCCTGATATTTGTTTATTGCATTAATATTACTCTTCCCTAATCCTTTTTCCGACGCGAAATGTGCTGGAATTACAAAAATACGATTTCCGAGTTCATTATATAATTTTTTTAGATTGTCTTCTGAAACATAATTCGTAGTATCTGCCCATACATCCCTTTTTAACCCTAAATCAGATATTACAGCATCTTCTATTTCCTTGGTTTTTAATTTATCATCAAAAATAATCAAGAAATGTGTAAAATTTGCTGATACACAAACTTCAATACCATAAAATATCTTTATGCCGTCTTTGATAGATTCTTCCAACTCATCTATTTTGGAAATAAACCCTACTGAATTGTGATCCGTTATCACTACAGCATCAAGATTCGCTTCTTTAGCTGCCACTACCCATTGCTCTGCAGTAACTGTTTTATCTACAAAACAATTGCTTGCTGGCGTATGCGTGTGAAAATCTACTTTGTACCATTTTGCTAATGCCATGCTTACACCTTCTCATAAAAACAAAATCCACTACCACCTAAAATAATTATTGATATATGGTATCATCGTATTCTATACCCACAACACATATGAATATTATACGACATAAACTTCTCGTTTTCCTTCTTGAAGCATTGATTTGTTGCTAAAGTATTGTTGTTGCCAACTTTAAATGAATACCATTAGAAGCTCTAAATCTTTGTTTAGCAAAGATGGTATTCATCATGATAAGACCAACATTTTTGATGGTATAGACTTTGATTCCACCAGCCTTCAGGCTGGCAGGACTATAGCCCGTCTTGACGATGGTCGAATACAGACTTAACTCCTGGTCACTTAAGTCATGGAAGAACAATACGCTTTCGTGGAAAAATGTGGCCTGCGAACAACGCAGATGCAGCATATACATGGCATCTGCCCAAGCAACAGGCGAAGCATAGATTCCGTGTGCTGTCTGCTCGATACCACGCTTTCTAACATATGTACGGAAAAGGTCTTTGAGGTTACATTTTCCAGAACTTGAGCGTTTTTGACGATTTCATTATTTTGCTCAAAAAGCAAATCAAGCTTTTCTTACGCGTTCACTCAATCACTACTTTTTTGCTAATATCATAATCTAAATTAGCAAGAAAGTAAATGTTTTATTCTGACCAATCTGATTTTCTTTTTTTGCATCCCCTGCAAACGCCTATTTATATAGAGCTTACAAACTACAAACGGCTTACCTTCAGCCCTGCAACCCCCTCGAAACAAAAGCACCGAAAAATTCCCCTGCCTCCCTGCCATCTGTTTCAAACCACTCCTCCACAACACAAAAAACACCTCGAAGCCCCTTATTTCATAGGGGTTCGAGGTGTTTCACACTCTATATTCTTGTATCAATTCGGCTATATTTTTGTCCCCTTTACCAATCAAAATGATACAAAATAACGATGCCCCCCTTGTCCCCCTGCCTATAGTTAAGAGGGTATCGCTCTGAAACCGCACGGGACAAGGCTTCGACAAAAAGATAAGGGGGTGCATCTGCACCCCCACGGTGGGGATTTTGCACCCCCTGAATAGGACATCCTCAAGCTTTATAGATGACTTTTACAAAGAGAACCCCGTTTTCCCCTCAAAGTATGTCGCCGCAGGTCTCGCTTCGTGGATCTCTGCAACGTACTATCTGTAGCGGGAAAGTTCAGCTAACCCGCAATTCCTTGTCCTGCAAGTGATCTCCTTTTACTCCAGCTTGAAGTCGTAGTGCTTGGAATAATCCTCCTGAATGTTCAAGCGAAGCGTCCTGTTCGCCAGGTCGTAAACCGCTGTGTGCCACGTCTGCCAGAAGTTATAAGGCTGAATGTTCCTGTCGTGCAACTTGTAGGTATCCAAGCCGAGCTGAACAGCCGCCTTGAAATCCATGGGCGCATTGGCGATTGTCAGATTCCCTTCCGTATACTCCGTGTACCAGAACGGCTCTGTGGCCGCTTCATACGTCTGGGTATATTTCACGCGCTCCATCAGGCGGGCCATTCCCTCGGCGGACTCTGCGCCCTCGGCGTAGTGCTTCTTCAGGATGGCGTAACGCTCAACGCCGCAGGCATGGGGCGTAAGGATGGGAAAACCCTTATAGGTTTTTCCCGCGACTGTCTGCCCTGTCTTCGCTATATGCTTTGCGTAAGGAGTATTCGGCGCGTAGTTGACATAGAAATTCGTCATGATGTTGTCCGTGTCATTTCTGGCGACAAGTTCGCCGTCGATACACTCGATGATATAGGTCTCCTTCTCATCCGCGAGCATCCAGTGAATCCCCCATGTGCCATAGCCGCCGTAAATGTCCATGTTCTTCAGCAGTTCCACGCCATGCGCGGCGGATTTCGCGTGATCTAGAACGTAGCGGACGACGGCCAGAGCATGAAGGCGCGGTTTGCCGTAATTGGTGGAGAGCAGAGTGGCAAAGTCCAGATCTATGGCAGGAACGACGTTGCTGTTCATGGCCACGCCGTTTTCATTGATGCCGTCAAACGTCATGTTTGGCAGGGCGAGCAGCCTGGCTTCCGAAATCCGGTCAACTTCATTGGATTTCAGCGTTAGATCTGCGGCCATTCCTATGCTTGCGTAACGTCCCTCTTTTGCGGCAACCTTGATTGCAAATTCCGGTACGTCGGCGTAATCCAGATCCAAATTGCGGCCATAGAAGTTTCCGTTCCGCACAGAGGAGCAGGCAAAACCCGTTTTGACCTGTTCGCCCGTCGCGAGGTCAGGCACGTAGTCGGTGTATTCCATGTAGTACAGGTAATCGGCCAGTTTTTTCGGAGCGGTGAAGGGAGATGCCTGTACCACAGCGGAAAGCATGAGGACGAAAAGCAATGCTCCCATAAAGATGCAGCCGCGGGATTGATATCGTGCTTTGTGTTGCTTCATGATAACTATCTCCTATATGATAATTTTCAGTTCACGCTTGTGTTTGCCAGGTTGAAAACGATCACATGCAAAAATACTTGGTCAGGAAATAGGTTCTCTCCCAATCCAGAATCTTTCTCTGGGATTCCTTCTCCGGG
>SVDD01000059.1:0-9572 GCA_015057945.1 Lachnospiraceae bacterium
TGACACAGGCTGTGTACATGACATAACATTTCTTTAACAGAGCTGTAATTACAGACAGGAAAGTTACTTGAAAACAGGAGGATACTTATGGATAAGATCGTGATGTCTGCTGATAAAGCATTGGAGCATCTCATGGAGGGAAACCGCAAATATGTGGAAACTGATATGATGAACGGAGATGTTTCCTGTAAAGCGCGTTTAAAGACAGCCGGCAAGGGACAGGAGCCCTTTGCGGTGGTGGTGACCTGCTCTGATGCGAGAGTCATTCCGGAGACCATATTCTCCACAGGGATAGGTGAGCTTTTTGTCATCAGAGTTGCGGGCAATGTTATCGACGATCATCAGCTGGGAAGCATAGAGTATGCAGCCAGCCATCTGGGTACGAGACTTATCGTAGTCATGGGACATACCAACTGTGGAGCCATAGGAGCTGCCTTCCATCCGGATGATGACAATAAATACATCAGGTTTATCCTCCATGAGATCCGGGAAGCCATAAGAGATGAAAAGGATCCCGAAAAGGCATGTATCCTCAATGTAAAGCACAGTGTAGCTGCGGTGGAGGAAAGTCTCGAGATACAGAAGGAGGAGCATGAGCACAGCCTGAAGGTAGTGGGAGCTCTGTACCATATAGATACCGGAAAGGTGGATTTTCTGTAAACGGGAGTAATGCGAGCTTTGGCAGGCTCAATAAATCTGTTATGTAGAGCCAACCTTCGCGAAGCGTATTTTTATGGCCGGATTTTCCGGTAGTACAGTGAGGTAAGCGGTCCGATATCGACTCAAGATACTTACAACGAAAAAACAGGAATCGGTCTGCGTCATGCCGATTCCTGTTTTTTAAGTGGTAGTTCATCATTTTGGCTGAGATATTCGAAAAAGCTCGGGAATTTCTCGCCGTTGTTAATGTGTTCAATGAGTTCGTTTATATCTGTACCATGAAGCTTCAGACTCTCCATAAGCTGCTTTGCCATGAGAAAATCACTTCTGTGCCCTTCGAATTCATGAAACTGTCTGGCCCTTTTTTTGCTGAACTGTTTCATCTCGGTGGCATATACAATCTCGTGCAGCGATATGGCATCGTCCAGAGCATTGTGCCTGTCACGTTTTCTGCAGTTGCAGATAAAGGAAGCATTTTCAACGGAAGTGACGGATTTTGTTCCCAGCTTACTGCAGATATCGGGTGCGATATCCACGAAGAGGTCAAGTATATCCCGTTCCTCCTTCGGAATATCGTAAAACTCACAGTTCCAGTTCATCATAGGCAGATCGCTGCCGCCCCAGGTGAAGATCTTTGTGATATTGTGACGAAGTATATATTCTCTGAATGCTCTGTAAACCACAGTGAAACCTTCAGCCTTGTCTATAACTGACTGAGGTATGTTTGTGAGTTCTCGTATAGCCTGATAAACCTTTCCGTTATTCTTTTCCGGCCGGCAGAAGGATTGAAAAGGTTTTTTAACAGGCATCTGCTTTTTGCTTTTACATGGTATAACTGCGATATCGATCAGACTGTAATCAAAGTTTCCGTCTGACTGTCTCAGTGAGTTGAACTCAGCATCAAAAAAACCAATCATCGCTAACCTCCTGAAAAAATTACGACTAATGATATCATTTACCATGTTAAATGAACAAGAGGTTATTTATAAAATTTCTGAAACTTCCGGGATAAGCAGTGATTTGATTTTGTTGTTTCAGTACCAGAAATCAAGATCTGACTCGGGAATGCCTATCTTTTTTGCTTCAAAAACGGGGTTCTTTCCTGCGGCTCTCTGCTCTTCGTAATCTTTGAGAGTCCTGATGGCAACCTTGCCGAGTATCATACATGCAGGCAGGTTTATAAGTGTCATTCCACCCATTGTGATGTCGGCAAGCGCCCAGGCGGCATTCATGGGAATTGTGGCACCGATGAGAATAACTGCCGCACATAGTACATGAAAGACATGCAGGAACTTCCGGGACGGTATCCTTTTTTTGTTGAGATAGATCAAGGCATTATCAACATAAAAAAGGTTTCCCAGAATAGTTGTAAAAGCGAAAAGGCTCATGGCTACGGTGATAAAAGCAGGTCCAAAGCCTCCGAAAACTGTTGAAATGGCATTCTGTACATAGAGAGCACCTGACACAGCTTCGCTTCTTTCAACACCGCTTGAAAGGCACATAAGTGCTGTAGCCGTGCATAAGAGCAATGTATCGATGTAGACTGATAATGTCTGGACCAGACCCTGCTTTACCGGGTGGGACACAGAGGCTGAGGCAGAAGCATTGGGCGCGGATCCCACACCGGCTTCGTTGCTGTAAAGACCTCTCTTTATTCCGTAGATCATACAGGAGCCTGAAACCGCACCAAAGATGGCCTTGAGATCAAAGGCATCCTTAAAGATCATGGCGAACATGGCAGGTATATGGATCCAGTTCACGAGGATCACTACCAGTGATACCGCAACGTAGGAAAGTCCCATTAGCGGAACGATAAAGCATGTAAAGGCGATGATCCTTTTTCCGCCTCCGAACAGGCAGTATGCAGTCAGGAGGGAAAGGATGATTCCGACCATGAGAGGGGTGCTGTTCACATCGTAAAACTCGTAAGCA
Source organism: Lachnospiraceae bacterium (assembly GCA_015057945.1). GTDB lineage: Bacteria > Bacillota > Clostridia > Lachnospirales > Lachnospiraceae > Oribacterium. The sequence continues at coordinate 2,593 of SVDD01000059.1, forward strand.
GCAAAGGTTGACTGAAGATTGTAGGAACACAAGAGGTTAAATCCGACTGCGTAGGTGGCTATGAGAAACACACAGAAGATCTTCGCAACAACAGGTGCCTTTAATGCTTTTTCTATGTAATATGCGGGACCTCCATAGGAGCCGCCTTTCTGCAGCTTCTGCTTATATATCTGAGCCAGGGTGCTCTCGATAAATGCGGATGATGCTCCTATGATGCACATGAGCCACATCCAGAAGCAGGCGCCGGGACCTCCCAGACAGATGGCGGTGGATACGCCTACTATATTTCCTGTACCTACTCTTGATGCTGTAGATACCAGCATGGCCTGCAGAGATGAAATGCCCTTGTTTCCCGCAGGCTCCTTAAGAAGCCTTATGGATTCCGGAAAAAGCCGTATCTGAACCCCTTTTGTAAGAAATGTGAAGTATAATCCGGCAATGGCCATGACTATCATGAGCAGCGGATAATACATAAAACTGTCGATCTGATCCAATAATTCTACTATCATACTTCCTGAAAAATAACTCCTGAATTCTATTACTCCATGAAAAAATACACAGAGACACCGAATTATACCATAAGATGACAAAAGTGTCATGAAGTCCCGTACGCACAAGCGGCATACAGATGCATAAGCGGGATTTCATGACACTTACAACATGACTTTTTTACGAAGTCGTTCTCTGATTGTACAGAAACATGATGACGGCGGCTCCAACTATAAGCCCGTAGCCCACGACGCTCCAGATATCCGGGATGTCACCGAAAAGGAAAAATCCGAGAAGCGCTGCCCAGAGAACCTGGGTATAGTCGTATACAGAGATCTGCTTGGACGGGGCATTGCTGTAGGCTGCCGTAACAGAGAACTGTCCCCCTGTGGCGGCGGCACCTGCAAAGAGAAGCATGGCGAGCTGGTGAAGGCTCATGGGGTGGTAGTTCGTGATGATATACGGAAGCACCGACAGGCAGGAGAAAAGTGAGAAGAAAAGGACTATGGTGGTGCCTTTTTCTCCGTTGAGACTTGCTTTTCTTACAAAGGTATAGGCAAGGCCTGCAGTCACCCCTCCCATGAGGCCTGCAAAGGAACCTGCTGTATCAAGGTTCTCCGGTGACGGTTTCACCACGAAGAAGCATCCTGTAAATGCTATGAGTATGATGAGAAGGTGCATGGGCTTCAGTTTCTCTTTCAATATGAAGTAGGAGAAAATAAGTACCATGAATGGTGCCATCTTGTTCAGGATGGAAGCATTGGCAAGAGTCAGATGATCGACCGCATAGAAGTTGCAGAGGATGCCCATGGTCCCGAAAAAGGATCTCAGGATAAGTACGGGGAGATTCTTTTTGGCAGGATGGAAGCCCTCGCCGCTTTTTACGATCATCATGACAGCAACGAAGACTGCCACCAGATTTCGGAAAAAGCTTTTCTGTATGCTGGGGATGTCGCCGGCCAGGCGGACGAAGATATTCATCAGATTGAAGAAAAATGCAGATAAACAAATGAAAAGGATAGCCTTGCTTTTTTTAGTCATAATACCTCCTAATAAAATGCTGAAGGTATTATGAGAGAAAAAAGGCATAATGTAAAGCCCCGGGGGAGCGGGGCTAAGTGACTAAATTTTTTATGACGTCTGCAACGTAATCCGCATCCTCGATGGTGGTGTCATGGCTTATGGTGAGCCTGAGGCTTGACCTGGTCTCGTCTTTACTGAGCCCCATGGCCATAAGCACATGACTTGGCTCCAGAGAACCGCTGGCGCAGGCAGAACCGGCACTGGCATAAATCTGCTTTTCATTGAGAAGAAGGAGAAGAGTCTCGCCATCTGTGCCCGGGAAGCAGACATTGACGTTATTAGGGAGCCTTGATTCGCGGCTTCCGTTAAGCTTTGCCCCAGGAATTTCTGAGAGCAGCCTCTCTATAAGATGATCCCGTACTTCTGTCACCTCAGGAATCCTTATGCCAATGTTTCTTGAGGCGATCTCTGCCGCCGCGGCAAAACCTGCTATGGCAGGGACGTTCTCGGTGCCGGCCCGCCTTCCGCGTTCCTGGGCGCCGCCGTGGATGAAGCCCGGAAGGGTGATGTCACGCTTCATATAAAGAAAACCTGTTCCCTTTGGTCCGTTAAGCTTATGAGCACTTGAAGACATAAGGTCAACATTAAGATCGGAAACATCCAAAGGGATGTGTCCATAGGCCTGAATCGCATCTGTATGGAAAAGAATCCGTTGTCCGGTCTCTGCATGATGTCTCTTGAGTGCTTCGCCAATCTCTTTTACCGGCTCAATGGTACCGACCTCATTGTTTGCTGTCATGATGCTTACGAGAATGGTATCTTCCCGGACAGCGGCCATGACATCCGCGGGATCGACATGGCCATAGGAATCCACATCGAGATAAGTGACCTCGATTCCACAGGATTCCAGATATTCACAGGTGTTTAAGACGGCGTGATGTTCTATTTTGTCGGTTATGATGTGCCCCGGGAGTCTCTTTTTCAGAAGAGCAGGGCGTGCCTGTTCAAATGCACCGGTAAGCGCCCAGTTATCGGATTCCGATCCTCCGCTCGTGAAATAAATCTCCGAAGGCTTTGCGCCTATAGTGGAAGCTATGGTGCGCCGGCTGTTTTCTACTGCGCTTTTGGCTCTCTGGCCCGGCATGTAAATGGTGGATGCATTACCGAATTCGTCTGTAAGGTAAGGCATCATGGCCTCAAGGGCTTCTTTTGAAAGCGGCGTTGTGGCCGCATTGTCCATGTAATAATTTTTCATGGGAATAATATTAATGATATTGAGTGCGCTATGCAATATGTATGTATGAAATAACATGACGTGAGTGTCAAAAGTCGATATAGAAGCGTTTCGAGCTTTGAACTCTCACGATAAGACAGGAACCACCCCGGATATAGCTTAAAAGCGGTGAATGTGCTAAAATATAAGGATATTAAGAATGGTCGGGAAAATGTGATATGCAGCAGTGAGCGTGGAGAGAGTGCTGTGTATCCTGGAGTTATGGCATAGAATAGTTTGATGATATAGGCTGCAGGGTGTGAACCGGGAGGGTTTCACGGACGGGATCTCTCACTTATGTCATGAATGAAATATCAGTCAGAATTCTGTGGTATGGCGGTTTGCTATACCATGGTTTTTTAGTTCCATTTTTTCGGAAAAACAGCTGTTTCCCGGCAATCGCAGTTTTATCGAAGGAGGTGGTGCGGAATGACAACAGTATGGTATGAGGAATTGGGAATAGAGCCGGTGGCGGTGGTTATCATCGCTCTTGCCCTTATGCTCGCAACCGGATTTCTCATGACACGTATCACAAAAAGACTTCATCTCCCCAATGTTACGGCTTATATAGTGGGAGGCATCCTGATAGGCCCCTATGTGCTTAATCTGGTTCCGGAGAGGATACTGAAGGGGACCGCATTTCTGCCGGATATAGCATTGGCATTTATAGCCTTCAGTACCGGAGAATTTTTCCAGGTGGAAAAGCTCAGGAAAAACGGAGGCAAGGTGGTCATCATCACGGTAATGGAGTCTGTCCTTGCGGCGGTGCTTGTTTTCTTCCTCACCTGTTTCGTGCTGAATCTCGATCTGGCGTTTTCCGTTGTTCTTGCGGCCCTTGCTACAGCCACGGCACCCGCATCTACCATCATGACCATACGCCAGACCGGTGCAAAGGGTGACTTTGTCGAGACCCTCCTGCAGGTTGTGGCACTTGACGATGTAGTGGGTCTGGTGCTCTACAGTGTTGCCATATCCGTTGCGGTAGCGTCCCTCTCAGGAGGCGGATTTCAGCTTAGCAGCGTCATGATTCCTGTGCTTCAGAATATGATGATGCTGGTTCTGGGTGCTGTTTTCGGACTGCTGATGAAACTGAATATAGCCAATCGTCAGAAATCCGATAACCGTATCATCATATCCATAGCTTTTATTTTCGGCTATTGCGGAATATGTGCTACTGCGGGTATTTCACCCCTTCTTGGCTGTATGATGATGGGCATGGTGTATATCAATACTTCCGGAGACAGTCTTCTGTTCAGGCAGCTGAATTATTTCACACCGCCCATACTTCTTCTTTTCTTCGTGCGTTCCGGAGTTTCCTTTGATCTTGGAGCCCTGACGGGTTCTTCGGGAAGTATAGGTAGTGCGCCTCTTGTAGTGATAGGCGTCATGTATTTTCTTGTTCGTATCGTGGGCAAGTATATGGGGGCTTTTATCGGATGTCAGATGGTCGGAAAGGACAGGAAGGTAAGAGATTATCTTGGGCTTGCACTGATTCCCCAGGCGGGCGTTGCTATCGGACTAGCAGCATTGGGCGCACGTACCCTTGGAGGAGAGATGGGACGGGGGCTTGAAACTATAATTTTGTCCTCAAGTGTTCTCTATGAGCTTATAGGCCCGGGATGTGCGAAGCTGTCCCTGTATCTGTCCGGCTCCTATTCTACGGTACTTGAAAAGATCGTGGATGTGAACGAGACCACAGAGGACGGTGTAAGGAAAACAGAGGTGGAGCTTCTTATCGAACGTATACAGAAGATACAGAAGGAATTACCGGATCATGATGAAAGTGAGAATGAAAAGGCATTTAATGATGCTGCTGAGGAGCAGTTTGAGAGCTTGTACAGAAGTGTGCACATTAATCAGAGAGCAAGGAGGAAGCTGCTATGAATGCTAATGATATCATGAATACATGGCGGACTGTCAGGGATCCCATAGCACAGCTTTTGGGTCCATGGTCGGAAGGACTTACCACGGGTTCCATCCTTTTGCGGATCGCTCTTTCGATGATGTTTTCGTCGGTGATAGGATGGGAGAGATCCAGCAAACGGCACTCTGCCGGACTCAGGACCTTTATTCTGGTATCCCTGGCATCGACACTGGTCATCATAGTGGACCAGTATGTGGCTTATTTTGTGGAGAAGGGCAACTTCGTGCTTTCTGCGGCGGCTATCATAGGAGTGGCGATCATAAGCATTAACTCCATGTTTTACAGCTCCAGAAACCAGATAAAGGGCCTCACCACCTCGGTGGGACTGTGGACTTCCTGCATAGTGGGACTTTCACTGGGAATGGGCTTTTACACTGCAACCTTTATAAGCTTTCTGGCGCTTCTCGTTACCCTTTCGTGGTTCCCGGTTCTGGAAAGCTATCTCAAGGACAGATCAAATCATTTTGAGGTCCACCTTGAACTGAAGAACAGCGTGTATCTTCAGGATTTTGTGTCAACTATAAGACGTCTTGGCTTAAGCATCGACGAGATAGAGCTTAACCCGGCCTATGCAGGCTCAGGGCTAAGTGTCTATTCCATCGCCATCTCCATATCCAGTGAGGAGCTGAAAAAGTACAAGACTCACGAAGAGATCATAGAGGCCCTCCGTTCGCTTGAATATATCTATCATATCGAAGAGATGCAGAGATGATGCAGGTCTAACCCATCACATGAATTCTTATCTGTGCGTATACGATACTTTCGTTATAGGGAAAAGTTGAGCGATTTTACGGCAGAACGGGTATTTGGATTTAAAAGTTGAGTAGAAATACGACAAGGTTGAGTGAATGTACGGAAATTTGAGAAAAAACACGTAAAATCGTGTTAAAAATGAGGCAGTAACAAATGTTTTTTGCAGGATTAGTCCTTAAATCCGGTGGTTTCCGTAAAATGACTCACACTTTATCCATGGAGTGTTCCGTAAAATCACTCAACTATTACCGGAACAGGTTTGATCGTAATCTTTCAAAATAAATTAGAGGGTCATATACAAATTCGAGCAAGCTCGATTCGTGCATGACCCATGGAAATAAAAATGAAAAACCGGGAGTGGCAGGCTCCCGGTTCTTCAGAATAAAAAAGAGAAAAAGGTAAAAAAAATCCCATCATGCTTTAGAGTCAAATACTTTTCCCAGACCGGTATCTTCAGCAAGGCTCTGAGATACAGTATTTTCGATGGGATATGATATCTTTGTTGATGTTTCGCCTCCGGAAACATAGGTGGTTCCGCATTCCGGACAAATAGCAGTTTTTATACTTACAGAAGCCTGTAATACTTTTCCGCCATTTTCTTCAGCCTTCTGATATGCATTGGCCACGTGCTCCTGTTCGTGAGCTCTGACTTTTGAAGGAGCTTCGCTGACGGAAATGTGTGATGCGGACTTGAAAGAGACATCCATCTCGTTGGATCCGTCCTGATACTTACGCTGTTTACAGGTCTTACACTCGGAAGGAGAACTGATTCGGCCTGCTTTTACGGTATCTGAATCATCTCCGACTGAATTTTCCTTGTTCTGACCATAGCCGGTCTGGAATTGTCTGTAATTCAGATAACCCTGGGCACCACCGTAATAGGCTCTGAAATATCGTTCGTATGGATTACTGTCAGAGGACTCTGAACCGACAGCACCGATAGGATTAATAGCCATATCGCTCCTTTCCAAAAGTCCGACAGAATCATAGTGTCAGCTGATAGTAAATCGGACTTTTTGATTTTTTTATACCTTTAGTTGAATCACGATCATAGGTTGATATCTAAAATTATTATAACATTAAAGGGGGGGATTCTGTAAAGTCGGAACTGACACAAAACGATAAAAAATTAAGTGAAAATATAAGAAAATCAAGGTGAAAATTTGGTTAAGAAATATTTATAAAACGTATATAAAAATATTATAAAAACACTTAAAAGATAGTGGCAAAGACAACTTGTTGTGCTATAATGAACGCATAAATACAAGATGTAGACATTGTAAACGCGCTGTGACCAATCCAATGGCAGTGCCCCGCACTCTAAATCCGCATGGTTTTTCCTCCTCCCCATTTGAAAAGCCCTGCGGATTTTCTAATGTTCAAAGACTAATTCTATATTTCCTGTATCATTGGATCGAATATGTGGTATGAGGTGGTAATGAGTCTGAAAATAATGTCGAATATTATGATGTAAAGGGCTTTGAGCGCTTCAAAGGAATCCGTAAGGATTCCTGCACA
>SVDD01000060.1:0-9171 GCA_015057945.1 Lachnospiraceae bacterium
CAAGCCTTTATAGAAGAGCGGCTTTCATCCCACAAGCTGAAGCTTGATGGGTTTTCAGCCGGGAGAGATTATATAAAATGAGAGGCAAGGTTTAATTATAGTGTAGAAGTTATGGTATGATGGATCATAGAAAAATTGATGAGAATGATTTGGAGAAACATAAGTTAATGAACAGAGCATTCAATATTATAAAGAGCATACTGAATGGGGTTATCATATCAGGAATTATCATTTTCATGATCGGTTTGTACTATCTTATCATAAAGGCCGGCATTCCATATCAGGATCCGACAGAGGAACTTCGAATTCAGTACGCAATCAATATGGGTATCGGGGAAACGCTTATTGGAAATGGATTTTTAGTATTTATCCTGGGACTCATTATCAATATTGTAAACTGTGCCATGTTTTCAGCAGTAATCCTCAGCTACAAGAAGAAATAATAGAAAATATCGGACGGGGAAATTTGTAATGGCGGACAAGATTCAGAAAGCATATAGGGCATCAAAGAACATATATGATGATGTGATCACCCAGGGAAGTTTCCTAAGCAAAATGTATATTAAGATCTTCCGGAGCATATGTACAAGGACAGTGACATTCATGTTGAGGGTTCAATGGTGTATTTCTGCTGTACGAAGTAGCAAAACAGCAGATATTAGAAATGATAGAAAGTGTTTAGAAGGAGGTAATCGATGGTTAGAAAGATAGTACGTGATCCCATGTTCCTACAGCAGAAGTCAGAACCAGCAACAGAAGCTGATAAGGAAATAGTTCAGGACCTTATAGATACTTTAAATGCAAATCTGGAAAGATGCGTCGGTATGGCGGCAAACATGATTGGAGAACGTAAGCAGATCATAGTGGTTGTGGTAGGGCCCATAATTATCCCGATGATAAATCCTGTGATCACAAATAAATCAGGAAAATATGAGACAGAAGAGGGCTGCCTCTCTTTAGATGGTGTACGTTCATGTACCCGATATAAGGAAATAGAAGTGGATTTTCTGGATCAGAACTTCCAAAAGCAGCACGGTAAATATAATGATTTTATTGCACAAGTTATACAGCATGAAATCGACCATTTCAGCGGGATTTTAATATGATTAATGTTAAGTTAGAACATGAGAATATGGATCTCGATGATCAGTTTCCTGATGGAATGTTCAGGTTTGAGAAGGTGATGACATGATACAGATATTTGGAACGAAAAAGTGCAACGATACGAAGAAAGCACAGCGTTTTTTTAAAGAACGAGGCATAAAGTTTCAGTTTGTTGACATGAATGAAAAAGGTCTTAGCAAGGGGGAATTTACTTCCGTAGCACAGGCTAACGGTGGCATTGAGAACATGATAAACTCTGATGCCAAGGATAAAGATACCCTGGCACTTATAAAGTACATCGCAGAAGAAGACAAGCTGGAAAAGATACTTGAGAGTCAACAGGTGATAAAGACTCCTATAGTGAGAAACGGAAAGCTTTCTACTATAGGATATCAGCCGGATGTATGGAAAAAGTGGGAGTGAGATAAATATGGATTAGGTCTTAATAGTGGAGGAAATCATATGGGTGACTACAGGATCAATATAAGGTCATTTATCGCTCCGGGACTTGCCTGGTTGACGGGGCTTATGCTTGTCATCATTTTCGCGCCGAAGACAGAATATCTGAATGGTATGGTCACACTGGGATTCTTCATAATGTGCATAGCTACCTTTTGGGCACTCTTTACACTCTATAAAGAATACGACAAGACCGGGAAAGAATGGCCGGCATTACTACACAGGTATTTTCCAAATTATCCGATTGTGAAGGATTATGATGAACTGACGAAGAGGTTGAGTGGGTTTCGTAGAAGCTACACCGATTATTTATCAAACGGACGGGAAGAGCAGAACAGCGATCTTCAGAACCATGCATCTCAGCTTTTATGGCACAGTACAGCGCTGCAGAAAAAACGTCTCCTGAAAAACCATCTTACGTTAGAGATGGATTCTACACGAAGAGCCTATTCCGGAAATTGTGTCAGGAAAAACAAATATTTTGATGGGAGATATCTGGTTAATGATATCTATGAGGAGATCTCAGCAGTAAGAACAATAAAGCAGGACGGCAGGATCATCAAACGCATTAGGGATAATGAAGTGGCACATTTTACACTGCTTTCTGCGAATAAGGTCGGAGGAGACAAGGTCACTTGTCCCTCATGTGGGAATATAACCACAAGGGAGAATCTTCTGGATGGCTGTGATTTCTGCGGCACATTATTTACTGTTGAAGATATGAAAAATAAGGTCGACAGTTTCGGATTAAGGCGGGATTTCCATACCAATACCAGCAAGAAGGAAGCTGTCAGGAAACTGGCGTTTCCTTGGTCGACTCTGATAGTAATGCTGCCGCTAATCTATTTTGGACTGATCGGGGCATTTGTGTATATGCCGGATGAAAACATCTTTTTGAGACTGGCTACGGGACTTCTGGCATCCGGCCTGTTTGGGCTTCTCGGCTGGAGCCTCAAGTCGATATTCCTGATTCTAATGCTTCCTTTCCTGTTACTCATCAGTGCATCTTCAAAGACAATGGACCTAAAGATGATTTACAGTCGCAGGCAGGAAGAAGAACAGGAAAAAAGAATGGCGGACCGGGTCAGGAAGACAGACCCGCTCTTTTCACTTCAGAGTTTTTTCGGAGGTATCCAGAACAAGCTTGCTGCCATACATTACGCAGAAAATCCTATGGAGATTAACGCCTTTTCAGAGAATGACCTGTCATTTCTGATAAAAAAATATAAGAATGTAGTGGATATTGATATCCTGAAGATCACTATGGAATCCTACCGTGCAGACGAGAATCTGCAGAGCGCTGATGTAAGCGTAGAGCTTCGTCTTATGGAACTGAATCACGGAAGGATCATTGAACGTAACGAAAAACTGAAGATTAAGCTTATCAAGGATGCCGGCTGCAAGACTCAGGCAGTCTGCGGTGCCTCTGCATTGAAGTGTCAGGGTTGCGGTGCCAGCATTTCGCTGATGGACGGCAAGACCTGTAAACAATGCGGAAGGAATCTGGATCTAAAATCATACGACTGGGTTATCGATCAATACGATATCGTGTGATATTGGGTAAAACGTTTCCAAAAACAAATTAAGAATGTCTGATTCACATTTTAAGGTGATTTGGGGGATTTATGGGATATGCCTTAATCACCATCAGGCCGACAGTGATTCCCGGGCATGTGCAGAGATTCTACTTAGATATTTCGAGTCAGGGGCTGAGGCAAAGAACCATATCAGGACTTATTCTTTTAGAAAATGATCAGTCGTCTTATTTGATAAAGGATGGCGAATTATATAAATGCTGTTTCAGGCATTTACACCAAATTATTCAAAGGTAAACGAATATATGGATTTTAAACACTTTAACTGCATAGTGGTATTCAATAAAGAAAAAGATTCAGTTCTTTTTTGCAAACGAATGAAAGATCCTTATAAGGGTCTTTACAACTTTGTAGGCGGAAAGGTTGAACCCGGAGAGTCCTCTGATAAAGCAGCATACCGTGAGCTTCAGGAAGAGACTGGAATAAGCGAAAAAGATATAGACCTGTATCGTTTAATGGATTTTATGTATTATCACCAGCAATTTGTCCTTGAAATATATGTTGGGATCCTTGAGAAGGATATTGATCTTCGGGAAGAGATAAATCCACTTGAATGGCTTAGTCTCGATCATGATTTTACGGACAGGACCCGCTTTGCTGGAGATCAGAACATCGGGCATATCATAAATGTTGCGTTGATGTATCCTATTCCTGAGAAGACCACGGTGAATAATGAGGGATGTAATAACGAGGATGGTTGTAGAACAACTATAGAAGAATATTTTGACATCACGGATGAAAGAGGCTTTCCTACCGGAAAGATTGTTTCAAGATCTGAGGCACATGACAAAGGAATTCTCCACAGGACTGCACATATCTGGATCATAAGAAAAATGGGTGATTCGCATCAGGTGCTTCTACAAAAGAGAAGTGCCAATAAGGATTCATTCCCTTCTATGTATGATACTTCTTCTGCTGGCCATATAACGGCTGGAGATACACCTTTAGAGTCTGCAGCCAGAGAATTAAAAGAAGAGCTGGGCATAGAAGCAAAGCAGGATTGTGAGTTCAAATTAGTCGGCAAATTTCGTATAAAATACGAGAAAGAATTCCACGGAAAGATGTTCCGTGATAACGAGGTGGCTTTTGTCTATATTTATGATGAACCGGTTGATGAGACAAAGCTTGTGCTTCAGGACAACGAAGTTGAAAACGTAAAGTGGTTTGATGTAGAAGAGGTTTATGAAGGGTGCGTCCACGGGGATGGGACATTCTGCGTGCCGATGGAAGGCTTGGAACTTATAATGGAATATCTGAAAGGTATTTGATTACTGTTTTTCTCACAAAAAAGAGTGATCAATGGATAAGAAAAAAGGAAAGTAACGCTTACATAGATAGTTCCTAAAGGAATCATTTTGATGCAGAAAATCAGGTGCGTAGTAGAGAGAATCACATATCAGAATCCTGAGAACGGGTACTCGGTACTTAAATGCAAGGTGAAGGATTACACAGAACTGGTCACAGTCATTGGCAATATGCTTGATGTCAATGTCGGATCAGTTCTTTTGGTACACGGAAACTGGAAGGTGGATACAAAGTACGGTAAACAGTTTATGGCGGAGACCTGGGAGGAGACACTTCCCGCAACTGTTTACGGCATGGAAAAATATCTTGGATCAGGACTCATAAAAGGAGTAGGTCCAAAATTTGCTCAAAGGATCGTAAGAAGATTTGGTATTGATTCCTTTACTGTGATCGAAGACAACATTGAACTTCTTATAGAGGTTGAGGGAATCGGAACCAAACGTATACAGATGATCGCTGAGTCCTGGCAGAAACAGAAAGAGATAAAGAACATCATGTTGTTCCTTCAGGATCATCAGGTCAGCACATCCTATGCTGCAAAAATATTCAAGCAGTATGGCAATGAAAGCATTACAGTCATGAAGGAAAATCCATACAGGCTCGCTGATGATATCTGGGGCATAGGCTTTAAGACGGCTGACCAGATCGCAATGAAACTTGGCTTCGGAAAGGAATCCTACATGCGTCTCCGAAGCGGCCTGATGTTTACGCTATCTGAGCTTTCTAATGATGGTCATGTATATGCAGAGCGAAAGCAGCTTATTTACAGAGCAAAAGAGCTCCTTGAGGCATCAGAGGAAACAGTCATAAGTACACTTGATGATATGATCAAAAAAGAGGAGCTGATCCTTGAACAGAACATCATAAAGACAGATGCTGAGGGAAACAGCATTATACCGATATACCTTCCGCCTTTTTACTACGCAGAAATAGGCGTTGCATCTAAGCTTAAGAAGTTAAGTGATTCCCCGGCACAAGATAAGCTTTATACAAGGCTTACGGAAGCAAGGAAGAAGACCGGAAACAATGAATTATCCGTTGACGTTGGAGCCATAGAGAAGATAACAGGTATGTCTTATGATGACATCCAGGCAGATGCCATAAGAAAGGCTGCCACAGCTAAAGTTATGGTACTGACAGGCGGCCCCGGTACAGGAAAGACCACAACAACTCATGGAATAATCGCTGCTTTCAAGGCTTATGGGCTTAAGATACTTCTTGCAGCACCCACAGGTCGTGCAGCCAAAAGAATGACAGAAACTACAGGAATGGAGGCAAAGACCATCCACAGACTTCTTGAGTTTAAACCGCCAGAAGGATATCAGAAGAATGAAGAAAATCCTCTTGAAGGTGATGTTTTGATAATAGATGAATGCTCCATGATAGACATTATCCTGATGAACTCCCTTCTTAAAGCAATCCCGGCAACCATGAGACTTATATTGGTTGGCGACATTGACCAGCTTCCGTCGGTGGGTGCCGGTAATGTCTTACGGGATATCATAGATTCCTCTGCATTTCCTGTGATAAAACTAACCCGGATCTTCAGACAGGCGCAGACCAGCTGTATCATCATGAATGCTCACAGGATCAATGAGGGTAAGATGCCGGACATAAGTAACCGAAAGGATATGGACTTCTTCTTTATCCAGAACGAGGATGTCGAAGCAGTTTCCGCTGAGATAGTAAAGCTTGTTCAGAACAATCTTCCGAAATACTACCACGTGGAGCCTTCACAGATACAGGTGCTTACTCCAATGCAGCGAGGAGTTGTTGGAGCCACAAGCCTAAACCTTTCACTTCAGGAGGTCCTTAATCCGGCTGAGGAAGAGATATTTATAAAAGGCAGGGGCAAAGTCACCATGCCTAAGCCAAGCCTTCACCGCAGCGGTTATGTCTACAGGGCAAACGACAAGGTGATGCAGATAAAGAATAACTACGATAAGGAAGTCTTTAATGGAGATATCGGTATCATTGAGTCTGTAAATGACACAGACAGAACCCTGAAAGTTAACTTTGATGGACATATTGTGGAGTACGATGTCAGCGAACTCGATGAGCTTGTCCATGCCTATGCCACAACCATACATAAAGCACAGGGTTCAGAATACCCTATCGTCATCATGCCGATCCTTATGAACCATTACATAATGCTCCAGAGGAATCTTATCTACACAGGTATAACTCGTGCAAAAAAGATCCTTGTTCTGGTGGGGACGAGGAAAGCTCTGTCCTATGCTGTTCGGAATGTGACAGTCAGTAAGAGAAATACCATGCTGAAGGAAAGGCTGTCCGGAGGAAAAGTTATTTTGAAACATTAAACGGAATGCTAAAATCCATCTTAAGGGCAGCGTGTTTCTGTCTGCGACAACATAAAGGATTTTATTAATGAATGATCATATTCGGGTTTTAAAAAATAGAAATGTGGTAAAAGGATACAAGGAATATTTCTTTACTCGGAGTGAAGCTGAAAATGCCCTCCGCTTTCATAGGAGTATTCCGTGCTATAAGGAAACGGCATTAAAATCATTCTCGTCAACCAGGGAAAAATATGGTGTCGGGGCAATTCTTGTAAAGGATGAATCCACGAGATTCGGACTTAATGCATTTAAGGGACTTGGTGGAAGCTATGCCATTTTCAGAATACTGTGCGACTATTTTGGAATGGATCATGAGACTTCAGTTTACGAGGATTTCCATAATACTATAATCCGAAAACAATGTGAGAATATTGTATTCGTAACTGCAACAGATGGAAATCATGGAAAAGGTGTTGCATGGGCCGCAAGCCTGTTTGGTTGTAAGTCACACGTGTTGATGCCAAAGGGTTCCGCTGAAGCAAGGAAACAAGCAATTGAAGAGGTAGGGGCGAGCTCTGTTTTGATAACGGATCTAAATTATGATAAGACAGTTGCCCTTGCAAAGAAGCTTGCTAAAGAAAATGGATGGATTCTGGTTCAGGATACATCTTGGGAAGGCTACGAGGAGACTCCCCGCTGCATCATTGAAGGATACCTTACAATGGCTCAGGAAATCATCGGACAGATGGGAGGGAGGAAACCGACTCATGTGTTTCTGCAGGCAGGAGTAGGCGCGATGGCAGGAGGAATCACAGCCTATCTCATGGACGTCTATAAAGATGATCCACCGATTATTACTGTCGCTGAACCAAGTACCGTCGCATGTGTTTATTTATCAGCGGAAATAGCTGATGACAAACCACATTCAATTGATGGTGATCCTGAGACCATTATGGCCGGCCTTAATTGTGGAACACCATGCAGTATCACATGGCCTGTTCTCAGAGACGCTGTTTCATTCTACTGTGCTTGTGAAGATTGTATTACTGAAAGAGGGATGCGGGCCTATGCCTTACCGGAGAATGGAGATCCCGCCATCGTTTCAGGTGAATCCGGTGCAGTGACATATGGATTACTTCTGGAGATTCTTGGGGATTCGGAACTAAGGAAGCTCTGGAAAATAGATGAAAACTCAGCTATTTTACTCATCAATACTGAGGGAGCTACAGATCCGGTTAACTATAGGAAAATCCTTACTATGGAGGACGTTTAATGAATGCAAAACGAGGATATGTACCTGAGGATGACATGAACTTTTCTGAAGATGCAGTTAAAGATATGCGCTCAGCCTCTCGTCATATATGCTATCTTATAAACGAAGGATATGATCTTAAACAGGCCTCAACCTTTGTTGGAAATCATTTTATGTTTTCAGAGCGGCAGCGTTTAGCCCTTATGAGAAGTGTCGCCACTAAAGAACAGTTAGAAGTCCGAAAAGAAAAGGAAAAAGCATCAATCTCCGGAGAAGAAGTATGGATTGATGGATTCAATACCATTATCACTTTAGAGGTAATGCTGAGTGACTCAATATTATTTCTCTGCCAGGACGGAACCATAAGAGATCTTGCCGCACTTCGTGGTACGTACAGGATAATCCCTGAAACTGAAAAAGCCATAGAGATTCTTTTAGGTACACTAGAGGAACTTGGAGCTAAAAATATCCATATTTTGCTTGATGAACCAGTTTCTAATTCGGGTAAGCTTAAATCTCTTACTGCAGAAATAGCGGAAAGTTACAAAGTTCCTTTGGAAATTCAGATCCTGAAAGCTGTCGATAAAGAATTGTGGGAAAAAGAAGATGTCATTACGTCTGATTCAATAATACTTGACCATTGCAAAAGCTGGTTTAATCTGATGGGGAATTGTGTTAAGAAGCAGAATGTAAGTCCGTTGCAAGTATGGGAATAGGCAAAAGTGAAATTATCATGAATACGTATGAATCATATTTAAAACATGAAGCGGGAAACATTATTACAATAGAAGAGTGTATGGCAACGAAAGGTTTTTACTTATGAAAAATTGGTCATCAAAAAAAGGTTTTACATTGGGCGAACTTCTAATTGTTGTAGCTATAATCGGTGTGTTGGTATCAATTAGCATCCCTGTTTTTATGAATCAGCTTAAAAAAGCAAGACTTGCGACAAATGAAGCCAATGCAAGGACCGCCTACGCAGCTGCAAGCGCAAAGTTTATTTCCGAAGATTTAGGGGTCTATCCAAAACTATATAAATATGATATAAGAACGGCTATGTGTACGAGCTTTGATCCCTATTGTATCTGCTAATCTAAAAATAAGTCAGACGGCTCATTGAAAATTCAGTCACTCACAACTCAAAATGATGTATCCT
>SVDD01000061.1:0-8749 GCA_015057945.1 Lachnospiraceae bacterium
TTTTTTTGAAGATTCAATTGTATTACTACTCTCCACCCCCTTGCAAGGTGGAATTTAGGATTACAACTGACATTTTTTTCTCAATATCATTTTTGATCTGTCTCTTTTCTTGAACTGTACCTCTAATTATGCTAATATAAAGTGCCTGAATAAATATGTTTCTGTAGCTCAGCAGGATAGAGCGTTCGCCTCCTAAGCGAAAGGTCGTGCGTTCGAATCGCATCAGGAACAGTCAGGAAAAACGAGTGTCCGCGGACACTCGTTTTTTTATGCTATTCATGATAAACTATTGCTCAATTATATTTTTTACACAGGATTGGACTTACCAATGAAGACACTGCATCATTCTTTTCTCAGTATTGTTTTTTCAATAATGTTTATTTTTATTCTGTTTGTCACAAGCTTCGAGGCAGTTTGCTACTGGACTCCTGATTTTTACAGGAATGAATTTATCAAATATGATGTGACAGGTTCCCTCCTCAGGTGGATGGATGAAAAAATGGAGCTGGATGATATGTGCTACGTCATAGACCAGACCATGATATACCTTCGGGGCAACAGAGAGAATCTTATAATAGAAACTGACATAAACGGAAAACCTGCTCAGTTTTATAATGATAACGAGAAGTCTCATATGGCGGATGTACGTGAACTCTTTGTAAAATGCATCTTCCTGAGAGCCATCTTTATCCTGACCTGCCTTGCCATCTCAGGTTATCTTATAGTTATTACAGGCGCAAAAGCTGCCCTTTACCATCTGTCAAAAGGATATATACGTGTATGTCTGCTGATTATTCTTACGGTTTTGCTTATCGGTCTTCTTGCAGCCACTGACTTTACGAAATACTTCACTATCTTCCATGAGATCTTTTTCAGTCAGGGCAACTGGATGTTCGATCCCAGAGAGAGCCGTATGATAAATATGCTTCCCGAAGGCTTCTTTTCAGACTGTGCTCTTAAGATCGTTATGACCTTCATAGGTTCAGTCACTGCACTTCTCATTTTGGGATCTGCATTTGTATTTTCAAATAAAAAGCATTTTTCTAAATAAACGGAGTATATATGTTCGAAAATGAAATAAAAGATAATAGACGAAAGGCAGTGCTGGTCGGAGCCTGCCTTAGTAACGATCCTGATTTTGCCGTATCCATGAAGGAACTGGAGGGGCTTGCAGAGGCTGAAAATCTTGAAGTCGTTGCCGATATCACCCAGAACCTTGATTCACAGGATTCCGCCTATTATATAGGCTCCGGAAAGGTTCAGGAGCTTAAGGCTGCAATCTGGGAAATGGATGCGGATATTGTTATAGTAAACAATCAGTTATCACCTTCACAGCTTGCAAATCTTGCACATGATCTGGAAGTCGAAGTCATTGACCGCACCAACCTTATTCTGAATATATTCGCAGACAGAGCCAGATCAAAGGAAGCAAAGATGCAGGTGGACTATGCCAAGCTTCAATATATGCTTCCAAGACTTGTGGGACTTCGTCAGAATCTCAGCAGACAGGGAGGAACCGGAGGTTCCATGTCAAACAAGGGTTCCGGTGAGACCCAGATTGAGCTGGACAGAAGACATATTGAAAGGCAGATGTCTGAGCTACGAAAGCAGCTTCGTGAGATAACAAAGAACCGTGAAACTCAAAGAAAAAAACGTCAGAGCTCTTCCATTCCTCAGGTAGCTCTTGTGGGCTATACCAATGCAGGCAAATCTACTCTTCTTAATAAGATGCTGAGTTCTTACTGTCCTGATGAGGAAAAGGAGGTTATGGTAAAGGATATGCTTTTTGCCACCCTTGATACCACTGTCAGAAAGATCACTCCTCCCGATCACCGTTCATTTCTTTTATCAGATACTGTTGGTTTCATTAATCATCTTCCTCACGATCTGGTCGATGCGTTTCGTTCAACTCTTGAAGAAGCTGTCAATGCCGACCTTATACTTGATGTGATTGATTATTCGGATGATAACTATCAGATGCATATGGATGTTACCTTAAGGACATTAAAGGATCTCAACGCAGGTCACATCCCTGTGTTATATGTGATGAATAAATCCGATCGTAAATACCCTCTTTCCGAGCTTCCTATAGTAAGAGGCGATAAAATCTACATCTCTGCAGAAAAAGGCATCGGCCTTGATGCTTTGCTTCAGAAAATAGATGAGAAGCTTTTTTCCGGTTTCCTCACCATGGATCTGATCATTCCTTATACAAAAGGTGGCATCGAACATGATCTTCAGGAAAGAGCAAGGGTTATATCTACCAAATATGAGGATGACGGAATACATATAACTGCTGATCTCAATCAGGAAATGATAAAAAGATATAAGGAGTTCATTCAGTAAATTATGGATCACGACAAGCTGTTGGAAGGACGAATTAAAGATCTTTCGGAAAGAGCTTATAACAATGACTATCTTACCCATACACATTTTCTGTCCGGTGGTGATCTTGCCTCCTTTCATTCAATGCTGAAAAACACGGGCAATCCGGTCCATACACATGTATTTAACAGTACCAGGTATATTATTTACGGAGGTCATCCTGACTCAGACAGGAATGTCATATGCTTTCTTCCGAGTTATATGACAGAGGATGATTTCTTAAACTCTGAACCTGTGACCGGAGATATAATTAAATGTCTGCATATTGTGCCCTTGAACCATAAATTTGCAGACATTCTTTCTCACCGTGATTTTTTAGGTTCTCTTATGAATATGGGCATTGAAAGAGATCAGATTGGAGATATACTTGTTGAGGAGTCGGAAGCTTTTGTGTTCGTTCTTTCTGAGATCTCAGAGGTCATCGCAAAGGAGCTTACGAGAGTTAAACATACCTCTGTAAAATGCAATATAGTTTCTCCCTCCGAATGTTCAGTGGAACCGAGATTCACTGAGATTTCAGGTTCTGTGGCATCTGAACGTCTCGATGCAGTTGTTGCCATGGTTTTCCATATATCCCGTGGGAAGACACAGGATATAATCAGGGCTGAAAATGTTTTGGTCGACGGCAGAACTGTCACAGATCCGGGTTATGATCTAAAGCCCGGAGAAAAGGTTTCTGTCAGGGGATACGGCAAGTTTATATTCGAAGAAATGGGTAATGTCACAAAAAAGGGCAGATTCTATGCCCATGTAAAGTTATACTCATAATCCTTAAGAGGAAAGCTACTTCCGGATTCCACTTAGCCCTTCTCCTGTGATAATGACAGTCACCTGTTCGGCAGGATAGCTAAATAGAAAAAAACTCTGCGCATTCAAGGCGCAGAGTTTCTTTATTTTGCATTTAATTATTTCAGTGTAAATACGTTTGAACCGAACCACTCGTTAGAAATCTTTTCAACTGTACCGTCAGCAGTCATTTCCATAAGTGTATTCTTTACAGCTGCTGCAAGGTCATCATCGCCCTTCTTGAATCCGATTCCATACTCTTCGGCTGCAAGTGTATCATCGAGGATCTTCATATTCTTGCCTGATGACTTGATCTGGTATCCTGCAACGATACTGTCCATACATACTGCATCACATGCTCCTGACTCAAGGTCCATAAGTGCAGTATTGTAATCTGCTACTTCTGTAAGTGAGCCAAAGGAAGCAAGAAGATCTGCATCATCATTGATGGCATTTAATCCTGAGCTGTCCTTCTGAACCTCAACAGCCTTACCGCTCAGATCCCCCTTTGTAGCTATGTCTGAATCTCCGGCTACTACAAATACCTGATTGTTAGCCATGTATGGACCAACCCATGTATAGGCGTCCTCACGTCCCTGCATCGTAAAACCGTTCCAGATACAGTCAATGTTTCCGGACTCAAGCTCCATATCCTTTGCATCCCAGTTAATAGGCTGTGGAACAAACTCGAGGCCTAAACGCTTCGCAACTTCTTCTGCAAGAGCAAGATCAAAGCCTGTGTACTCCCCGTTGTCTCCTACAAATCCCATAGGTGGGAACTCCTGATCAAAACCAACAGTGAACTTTCCGGTTGCTGTTTCTACAGCTGTTGCTTCCTTTTCTTCTGCTGCAGAAGTCTCTTCCTTTGATTCAGCTGCTGTCGTTTCATCCTTTGTCTCAGTTGTTTCCGCTGCCTTTGTTGTCTCTGCCGGTGCTGAATTACCTGAACCGCATGCAGCAAGTGAACCGATAACCATTAATCCTGTAACCATAAATGCCAATTTCTTTTTCATAATACTTCCTCCTCCGTAACAGATGTTCTGAATCTTATTTAAATCGATTTCATCCGTTATCTTTTCGAGCGTTTTGTCTTTTATATTTCAACACTCTACCATGCTAAAGTGATGATGTCAACATAAAAGTCGTTTTACGATATATTTGTCATACAGAAATATACGTAAAACGACTTAATCTGAGGAAACTCTGATTAAATCAGCATTTCCATAGCCTATTTAATAACTGTTATGATGAAATCACCGGTCCCCTATCAAAAAGTCCAATCTGACAGACTCCTGGATTTTAAGACAGATTACTTACTCTGGCTCTCAGAAGCCTCAGTTGTTTCCTCTGTAGATTCAGCTTCAGATTCATATACGCTCTTTACATCCTTGGTCTTATATCCGCCCTCACCGGCAAGATCACTTACTTCCTTTGTCTCTTCCTCTGTTTCTTCTTCAGTCTCAGCTTCTGTATTCTGGAGTTCAGTCTGATCCTTTTCAACTACATTGACATTATTTCTAATATATTCAAGAACAGCATCATTTACGGCCTCCTCCTTAACGAGGTCACCGCCAAATTGCTCAATAAGCTGTATCTTGTTGAGCTTTGTTCCGTAGAGACCACTAAGCTTATCAGCAAGCTTGTCAATAAGCTCATCTGTTGCACTTATTCCCTGCTCCTCTGCAATAGTTGCCACAACTATTCTCTGCTTAGCATAATCATATGCAAAACCGCCTATCTCTTCCTTAAACTGGTCAAGTGTCATTCCATACATTTTAAGCATATCCGCAAGACCATAACCATATCTTGAAGCATTATCTATCTCAGATCTGATAACATACGCTTCCGCATATTCCTTCATCTCTGTTGTGATACCTATCTCAGATTTGTCAACGATCTGCTGAAGGGCCTCTGTCTGTACATTGTTGTTATATGAATAATCGGCCTGAGCCTGAAGAAGTGCTCTCTGTTCCTCTCTGAAATCAGCTACTGTCTTAGCCTCTGTTTCAAGTTCCTCTCCGTGAGCGGCAAGCCATTCATCAGTAAGCTCTGATGTTCTTGATACCTTATTAACTGTTACATCAAATACTGCTGGCTTTCCGTTAAGCTTTTCATTGCCATAGTTCTCCGGGAAAGTAACATTAACAGTTACCTTATCACCCTTCTTTGAGCCGATAAGCTGATCTTCGAATCCTGCGATAAACTGACCTGAGCCTAAAGTAAGTTCATAATTCTTACTTGAACCTCCCTCGAATTCCTCGCCGTCAACCTTTCCGACAAAATCAATGGTAACTGTATCTCCGGACTTTGCAGCCTCATCAACCTCATCTTTATATGATGACATGAGACTCTTTATCTGTGAGTCTATCATTGCATCATCAACTACAGTCTTTGGAGCGACCTCTACGGTTATATCCTTAAGATCAACCATCTTCATATATCCCATATCCTTAAGCTTGGGCATATCCGGTACAACCGTATTTTCAAGTTCAGCTATAGCAGGATCCTCTGCTGCAACCTCACTTGATGTAGCTGCTGCAGCTGCAGCAGTGGTTTCTACAGCCTCATTTTTCTTTCCTGATCCACATGCTGCAAGAGAAGCTGCGGTGAGCACTGCTGCTGCGGCAAGAACCATCTTATTCTTTTTCATAATTATCTCCTCATCTTGATTTTATATAAAGAACATACTCCAGCAATTACTTGTTAAATGCTGCAAATGCCTTATAAGTATAGTAAACATCCAGCTTTGATGTAACCTCAAAAGGTGCATGCATGGAAAGAACGGGTACACCGAGATCAACGGTATCAACATCCATATTTGCGATGAACATGGCGATAGTTCCGCCACCGCCTGCATCTACCTTTCCAAGCTCTCCGATCTGCCACATTACATCATCGGATTCCATATAACTTATGATCTTATGCATTGTCTCAGCCGATGCATCATTTGAACCGGACTTTCCTCTTGAGCCTGTATATTTCGTAAGAACCGGTCCTCTGTTAAGGTAGGAAGCATTATTAGCCTCATATACATCAGGGAATGTGGGATCATAGGCAGCGTTTACATCTGCGGAAAGACAGATTGAATTTCTGAGAACGTCTCTGACTCTCTCTCCCTCAGCCTCAACAAGGTCCTCCATATAGTGAAGGAGCATATCTCCGGCCATTCCTGTAACACCTACTGAACCAATCTCTTCCTTATCTACAAGTACTGTAACAGTTGTGTATTCAGGCTTCTTACACTCAAGCTCTGCCATAAGAGCAGTATAGGCACACACCTTATCATCCTGTCCGTATGCACCGATCAGAGAACGGTCAAGTCCTACATCAACAGCATGCTGTGCAGGAACCATGGTTATCTCGGCCCTTAAGAAATCCTCTTCTACCATGCCATACTTCTCATTTAATATGGAAAGGATCTTAAGCTTGAATGCCTTCTTTACCTCCTTGTCAGGAACAGGTGTGGAACCAAGAATAATGTTAAGCTCTTCACCCTTTATTCCATCAGAAAGCTTTCTTTGATTCTGTTGCTGTGAAAGATGAGGAAGCAGATCCGATACTACAAAAACAGGATCTCCCTCATTCTCTCCTATATTAAGATCAATGGCTGAGCCATCCTTAAGCATCACACGTCCATGCATGGCAAGTGGAGTGACTCCCCACTGATATTTTTTGATTCCGCCATAGTAATGTGTCTTGAAATAAGCGATCTCATCCTTCTCATAAAGAGGATTAGGCTTCAAATCAAGACGGGGAGAATCGATATGAGCGATATTGAAATGTACTCCGTCGATAAGAGGTCTCTTTCCGAATGTGGTAAGGATGATATTCTTTCCGCGGTTGTTGAAATACACCTTATCCCCTGTGTTATACTTTTTACTTCTCTCGAAGGGTCTGTATCCGCGCTCCTCTGCCATTTCAACAGAGTATTTTACAGCTTCCCTTTCGATTTTTGCATTATCAAGGTACTTTTTGTAACCTTCGCAAAACTCATTTGCCTTTTCTATATCTTCCGGCTTTTCCATACCGATGTTTTTGATCTTGTAACAAAGCTTTTCCTCAAGCTTCTGACCTTCAGTTTTTACCATACATTTTTCCTCTCTGTTATTATGACAAAATCATTCTGTGATTAACTGTACTTCCATTGAAGCCATATTCTTATGGGATTTTAATCACTTAATGTGTATAAAATGTGAAAAAGGACCGGCAAAAGCCGCCCCTCTTCACCAGGACACTATGTCACTTTACTACTCCGATATCATTTAACGGCCAATACTTCACATATACCTTAGCTACCATTCTGTCTCTGGCTACCATATTGTATTTTCCCCAGTATCTGGCATCCAGGGAATTATTTCTGTTATCTCCAAGTACATAGTAGTAACCTTCCGGTACAACCACATCTACTTCAGGAAACTGCTTGCCATCGACTATCATGGGCTCAGAAAGATAAACCTCTTCCTTTGCCACACCATTAACATATACTGTTCCAACCGGTACTTCCGGTGTGGTACCATCCGGGTTCTGTCCTATCTTTATATTGTGGAATTCAGAGGCATCAGCTGTTCCTGTCTGCTTTATCTCTATGTGGTCTCCCGGCATTCCGATGACTCTCTTTACATAATAAACAACTTTGTTTTTAGTATCTTCTCTGCCACAAAGAGGACAAGCGTGCTCATCGTTTTCTCTGTACATCTGCTTATCATTTCTGCATTCGTATCCATACTTGAATATAGCTATATCGTCTCTCTGGACTTCTCCGAATGTATATTTAAGTCTCGATCCGAAAACACGTGCTCCGGGCATGATGGTGCTTTCCATGGAACCTGTAGGTATAGTAGAATTCGCGATGATGAAATTGTTAATGCAGAAAGCAAGTATCGCCGCCACCGCAAGCACCTTGATCCAGTCAATGACTTCCGCCAGCACAGGATTTTTTATTCTTTTTTCCCCGTTTTTGTTTTCATCCTTATCAGGATCTACTTGATTGTCATCATTATCAACAACTTCAAAAATATTATCTGACATATTTCTCCTTTATCCCCGAATGAGGATTTTTCACGGGTTCAAGTTTATCAAACTGCCCGTAATAATTCAATCAATCCTCGGTTTTTCCAGACTTTCATGCTCTTTTTTTATTTCTTCGTAAAGTTTTTGTAACGGCCATTCTTTATTTGTTTCCGTTTCTACACACTTAAGGGCTATTCTGATACCCTTTTTCCTTAGATCGGACAAAAACTTTTCAAGCTCATTTCTCACCATTCCACGCATTATCAGCAGTTCTGCTTCATCAGGAAGAGCAGACAGATTCTCTTCATCTATGCTGTCTATCTTTATTCTGTTCAAAAAAGCAATGGATTTCACCTTTATGATCTTATCCTTGTCACACTTATTTATATACAATATGCTTTTCATGGTTTTACCTTTCTTTTGTGGATAATCTGTGAAAATGTATTTGAATTTTAAATCATGTTTTCCTGTTTGTTAAGTAATATCCTGACGCTGAAGTGAAAAAGTGATTTCCACTTTTAAGTCATTTCAACAATGGTAGAATCAAGTCTTACGAAATCAGCCCCTA
>SVDD01000016.1:0-68079 GCA_015057945.1 Lachnospiraceae bacterium
ATGAGGCGCTCATTTAAAACAAAAGTGACTGAATTTTCAATGAACTTTTGACTGAATTTTCAGTTGACAAATACACCTATGAAGCTAATTCGTCGGAATATATCTACACAATTGACTATGCCGATTGGACTGAAGCTTATAAGTTGGATGAGAACCTTACAACCAAAACTGCCACTGCATGGTATGTGATTTTCTGGGCACTTGGACCGGAAGATACATACAACCATATCAATTTGAAGCCGGTGTTTGAATGATTCGATTATCAAACTGCCCATTAACGTTAGGTGATTGGTAGCTAATAAACCTCAGGGTACGGTCTATAACCCCTTACAAGCTGATTGTACAAACGATTGTTCTTGATGTATCTCGCAAAGAGGAGTTCAATGATTTTGGAACAAACCTAAGAGGGAGTCCTTATGTTCAACATTTTTCTAAAGAAAAAACCGGATATACCGGAATATAACTATGATCCAGAAAAAGAGATACCTGTGATCCGTGCATCAATCTGTAATGGAGAGCAAGTGGCAGGATTTAAGGATAAAAAGACAGGGGCGTTTCATGAGTTAATGGTTATTCGTGGCGAAAAGGATATTGCAGAATTCAAAAATGCCTTTAGTCTTAGGGATATTAGGAAGGAGTACTGATCCATGGAAACAAGACATTACGTTGTGGTAAGCATCGACGGTGATTATGCAAATCTTAAAAGGATAGATATTGAGTCTGATGATCTTATGCTCATTGCACACGAAAGTGTGCGTTAGCGCTAATGAGTGAGTGGCAAATACTTTTGACACTCACATCATGGTATGTTTCGAAGCCTAAAGATGAAAACAGTTCACGAAAGTGCAACTGCTCAGCAGTTCTGCCTGTACACAGGGGAACTGCTTTTTTTATGTTTAAGTTATGGCGAAATAGTATTAAAAGAAGGTTGATGCGTTGCGAACGCAACACATACATACGGATTTACATAGTATCATTTGTCATGTTGATTGAGAGAACACTTTAGAAAACAGGGAGAACAAATATGCTTTATTGCAAAGAGACATGCCCGTGTCTTAATACATATTGTGATCTTTATCAAAATTGTGATGCATGTATGGAACGGCATCATTCGTCGGAACAGTATCCATTTACAGCTTGTGAGATATGTGAAAGAGAAGGCTGTGATAAAGCAGATCCGACAAAACAAAGTGCCTGAGAGAAAAGTAAATCGAAGGATTTAATAAGCTTATACGGCCAAAATCTATTATTTTAAGAGGATATGTAAAATGGAAAATCAGATGTTTTGTTATCAGTGTCAGGAAACGGCATGCGGTACAGGATGTACCAGAGCAGGTGTATGCGGAAAGACTGCAGATATTGCTTCAATGCAGGATTTACTTATTTATGTAACCAAGGGTCTTTCTCAGGTGACTACAGAACTGCGTAAAGAGGGAAAAGAGATTGATAAGAATGTAAACCACCTTGTCAGCCAAAATTTATTTACAACTATTACCAATGCAAACTTTGATAAAACGGCTATCGTTACCCGAATTAAAGAAACTCTGAGAGTAAAGGAAAGCCTGCTTAGTGAGATTAAAAATAAAGAGCTTATGTCTGAAGCTGCTTTATGGAAAGGTGATGAAGATGAATTTACTGCATTTGCTGCCTCAAATCGTGTTGGGGTTCTGGCTACGGAAAATGAAGATATCCGTTCCCTCCGCGAACTGATTACTTATGGACTTAAGGGACTTGCTGCATATTCAAAGCATGCCAATGCTCTTCTCAGGGAAAATGCAGAAATTGATGCTTTTTTGCAGAAAGCCTTAAGCATGACTCTTGATGACAGTCTTTCCATGGAGGAGCTTGTGAAGCTTACCCTGGAAACAGGTAAATTTGGTGTAGATGGAATGGCACTTCTTGATGCTGCCAATACGGGAGCGTATGGAAATCCGGAGATTACCACAGTGAACATTGGTGTAAGAAACAATCCTGGCATTCTTATATCAGGACATGATCTTAAGGATCTGGAACAGCTTTTGGAACAGACGGCGGGAACAGGAGTAGATGTATATACACACTCTGAGATGCTTCCTGCACATTACTATCCCGCATTTAAAAAATACCCTCATTTTGCAGGAAATTATGGAAACGCCTGGTGGAAGCAAAGGGAAGAGTTTGAAGCCTTTAACGGTCCCATACTGATGACTACAAACTGTATAGTTCCTCCTTCAGAAAGCTATAAGAGCAGATTATGGACCACAGGTGCTGCAGGGTACCCGGGATGCCGTCATATAGACGGGAAGTATGGTGAAGTAAAGGATTTTTCCGAAATCATCAGGCAGGCTAAGAGCTGTGAAGCTCCAAAGGAAATTGAGACAGGAAGCATAGTAGGTGGCTTTGCCCATGAGCAGGTATTTGCTCTTCAGGATAAAATAGTTGAGGCTGTAAAGTCAGGAGCTGTCAAAAAGTTTGTTGTCATGGCAGGCTGTGATGGCAGAATGAAATCAAGAAGCTACTATCAGGAATTTGCGTCAAGACTTCCACAGGATGCAGTGATCCTTACAGCCGGCTGTGCAAAGTACAAGTATAACAAGCTGAATCTGGGTGATATCAACGGAATCCCGAGAGTGCTTGATGCAGGGCAGTGTAATGACTCTTATTCTCTGGCTCTTATCGCTCTGAAGCTGAAGGAAGCCTTTGGCCTTGATGATATAAATGAGCTTCCTATAGTTTACAATATTTCCTGGTACGAGCAGAAGGCTGTTATCGTTCTTCTTGCACTTCTGTATCTTGGTGTTAAGAACATTCATTTGGGACCTACACTTCCGGCTTTTCTTTCACCAAATGTTGCAAAGGTACTTGCAGAAAACTTTGGAATAGCAGGAATCGGCAGTGTTGATGATGATATAAGGCTATTTTTCGGGGATAATGCTTAAGTGATAAATATTGCCTGTTCATAGAGCATAGTGCTTTTTGATGGTCTCATTCATAATAAACATAATTTTACTCAAAAAAAAGCGTCTGCCACGTAGGCATTTAATGCCAAAGCAAAGAAGGGCGGAAATGAGCCATTTGTGGGCAGAGTGGTATCTGTTTTACACCCCGTTTACACCTTTTGAAAGTGAACTACCCGATGAATGATGAGAGCACTCTGTGTGATACAGGGTGCTTTTTCTTAGGTTATTAGCAAATAAAGTAGTAAATAAGGTAGCAAAAAGAGAACAGATATGATGCGGAGTAAAAACAAAAGTGTCGGTTTATATTGCAAAAATGTCGGTATAAGTGTCGGTTTATATTATAACAATGTCGTATTGAAGATCCTTAGCAATCAATTCGGAATCTAATACGAACTAACTATTTTATAGATAAACTATTTAATTACATCACCAATTGCTTAATTGCATCATTTGTACAAATTTGATGCAATTAACGTTGGCAATGAGTATTATGATAGAAGCGAAGGCAGATTCGCTGACGCAACTTGTTGAGATTGCGAAGATTCAGAGTACCGAAGCATCCAACAAGATTGAAGGTATCTATACTTCCGATGCGAGACTGAAAGCACTTGTTAAAGATAAGACTACGCCTAAGACGAGAAACGAGCGCGAGATAGCTGGATACAGGGATGTGCTTAATACAATCCATGAGAGTCATGATTATATTTCGATAAGACCCAATATGATTCTACAGCTTCATAGAGATCTTTATAAATTTGAAGGTTATGATATCGGCGGAAAGTATAATAAAGATTGGTGGCGGCAGATATACAAAATACGTTTGGAACAGAGATAAGGAATAAAGGAGAACGATAATGACCGGAGAACTTGGTAATAAGATTGATAGTTTGTGGGAAATCTTTTGGAACGGCGGGATCACAAATCCGCTCGATGTTGTCGAGGTAACAAGGAGTGCGCAGACAAGATGGCAACGGCTGCCGGGAGCTTGCTCACGGGCAGACGCTTGGCAGATTGGATGCATAGTCCGACAGGACGCATGATCATGCAGCGAAGCGGAATGCGAATGAGGCACTCCGGAAAACTCGATATTACAACTGAATATTTGTTTGACGATAACGAGTGGTGATGGTAAGATAGTTATTGAAAAGAAGTGCTACCGGTAGACGGCTAGCCCAAGATTATAAGTGAAAGAATAACCGCTCAAGTTTCTCAGGCTTAGGGGCGGTTATTTTTGTGTCTTGGAATCACGCTTTCCATGTATGTAACCAAGACTATAAAAAGTCGCACACAGTGCAAGCACTGAAATAAGGTCACTGATGGTGAGCATAAGCAAGTCCCTCCATTGTAAGATTTCTCAAAAGAGATTTCTATGATAAACAGAGGTCACAGTCCTCTGATAGAAGGACTAACCGCCTACCGATGTACAGGTAGCACTTAAAAAGCATATCAAACAAATGTTCTTAGATTAATTAAAAGAAAGATTTGTAGGGATGATAGATGTATACATTAGATGATATTTGTAAACTAATAACAGATGGATCACATTTTAGCCCTGAAGACGAAGGCAATGGATATAGGTATGTTTGAAAATGATTTATAGATGAGGTTTGCTTATGACTATCACAGCATACATGATGCTTGGTGATATAAAAAGTTGTTTGAGATGTTACGAAAACTGCCAAATAGGAGCTTTTTATGGAATATATTTTAAAACTATTTGATGTAGCTTTAATTAAATTTAAAATTATTGAGAACTTAGCTGATCCGGTGTTGCAGATCACATGGATAAATGAAGAAAAAAAGCATCTTCTTCCTTTAGGTATGGAGCTAAGCGACAAAGGCCTTGCTTCTTGGATGAAAAACAGAACTATCCCGAAAAACCGGGCAAATGTTAATTCTTTCCTTGCAAAGTGTGGTTTGAACGCCAACAGACCGATGGATGTTATCTCGGTTTGCAGAGGTTTATCATTAAATGATGCATACTGGGTAGTAGAAGAAGGATTTGACGGGACATTTGGAGATAATAATCTCTATGAGAATAATTTCAGCCGTGTGCTCGCAATGATTGCTTTTACCGGATATGGGAGTAGTGCCAGATCTTCCTTGGCATCTTCTCCGGAGTTTACAACAAACGGAATGCTTCCAAAATGTTGGAGAAGAATTAGCGGGAAAGTTTATCTTTATAAAGGAGCTACATCGGGAGCATCCAATACGGGAAATGAGCCGTATTCGGAATTATCTGCATATGAGATAGGGACAGCCTTGGGTATGAATGTTGTTCCTTACAAGGTTTCAAAATGGAAGAAGCAATTGTGCTCTGCATGTGAATTGTTTACGAGTAAAGATATAGCTTTTGTTCCTATAGGTCGGGTAGTAAAAACAGGTGGGATGAGGGCAGTACGAGAGTATTATGAGAATCTTGGATCTGAATATGTAGATGCACTTAACGATATGATAGTGTTAGATGCAGTGATCTACAATACTGACAGGCACTTTGGCAATTTCGGAGTGCTTGTTGATAGTAAAACAAATAAGATAATAGCTCCGGCACCACTGTTTGACCATGGAAATTCCCTGTTTAATCTAGCAGGAGAAGAAAACTGGGCAGATGAGAAACTACTTAAGGAATATGCCGAGACATTACTTCCTTGTGTATATGAAGATTATATGGAAGAGGCAAAAAAGGTAATGGACAGCAGATTAAAAGAAAAATTGAGAAAGATGTTAACATATAACCTACAAAAAGTAGGTGCATATAATTATTCATCGGATAGATTAAAACTAATCAGTAAAATAGTACAGGAAAGAGTATATGAGATTCTGAACTGAAAGGAGGCATAGGGCATGACCGCTCGAAAGCCTGCGGATTATGTTCTTTATGACAATACTCATAAGCCGCTTGCTGTTAATGTAGATAAGAAGATTGCCGGTCGCTATTATCAGGAAGCTGCAATTAAAGCAGTATGTGACAGCTTCGATAAGAAGAACCGCAGAAAAGCCCTTCTTGTCATGGCAACAGGTTCCGGTAGCCATGATATTTATTCCCATCGCACAGGGAGCAGCAGGAAAAGCCTGTACAAAATAATAATGCATAAATCCGGGAGATAAATCATATTTCCCGGATTTTTGTCGATATTAGAATAAGCAGATTTTATAGATCATCCTGTAAACGGGGTTTTAGAGCAGAACTATGATGGTATCAGAGGAGATGCGCCGATGCGGTCATTGCGAACAAGGATAACTGTTACAGTGCTAGGGGTAATATTCGTGGCCCTTTTGGTTGCGACGTTATTAAGCGCGCTCTTCATACGAAGGACTGAGAGGCGGAAGTCCAATCAGCTTTTGCTATTGTTGTGTGAAACCGGTGAACGGAGTCTCGATTACTATTTTGACAGCGTCCAGAACTCGGTCATAAAGGTCGCCTCCTTTGTGGAAGAGGACCTCAGCGGGATAAGTGACGAGCAGCTTGAGCAGCATATGGAAAAAGCCAGAGATTATTTTGGCATGATGGCTTCCAAGACAAAAGGCGTCCTGACTTATTACTATCGTATCGATCCGTCAATCTCTACAAAGGTAAAAGGGTTCTGGTATACGAATCTTACAGGTACGGGTTTTGAAGAGCATGAAGTGACCGATATCACTCAATATGACGTGGATGATACTTCAAAGCTTGTATGGTTCACTGTTCCTAAGCATGAAGGGAGGTCCATATGGCTGCCTCCTTATGTCACGGATAATCTCGATGTACGTGTTATATCCTATGATGCACCGGTTTATTATAATAATAAGTTCATCGGTGTAGTTGGCATAGAAGTCGACTATTCGACTATGGCCGACGAGGTCAACGGTATCAGGCTTTATGAAAACGGATATGCGTTTCTTAGTGACACTGATGGTAAGCTTTTCTATCATCCGCGTATAGATGTAACGGAACAGACGGAAACAGTCTATGAAATTCCCTACAAGACCATAGGTGATGGTAATTTTGTACAGTATACTTACGATGGAGTGGATAAGGAGGCTGTCTGGCTTCCGCTCAGTAACGGCATGCGTCTTAATGTTACGGTGCCGGTTTCCGAAACGCAGGGGGACTGGCAGGGGATGGTTTTAAATATTGTCATAGGCGCAGTTTTAGTGCTTCTTGTAGCGAGCCTGTTTTTGATGTACTACACAAGGCGTATAACCAGACCGCTGGAACAGCTGACCGAGGCGGCAGAACAGGTGGATAAGGGGAATTATGATTTTGTTCTGTCCTATGATAGGGATGATGAACTGGGCAGACTCACCAGGGCTTTCAAAAATCTGTCGGATAATGTAAAGGCTCATATCGGCGACCTGAATGAGCAGGTATATATCGATGCCCTGACCCATGTAAAAAACAAGGGAGCCTATAATAAATTAGTCGATGAACTGCAGGAAGAGCTGGATAATGGTGGTGTGGCTCCTAAGTTCGCAATCGGGGTGTTTGACTGTGACGGACTAAAGATGATCAATGACCGGTACGGACATGATAAGGGCGATGAATATCTGAAAACTGCATGCCGTACGATAAGTGAGATTTTTAAGCACAGTCCTGTGTTCAGAATAGGCGGAGATGAGTTCTCTGTTATTCTGATAAATAAGGACTACCGCAACATGGATTCGCTTTTTGAGCAGTTCGACAAGATGACGGATGAGATCAATGCTTCGGCCATTGAGCCGTGGGAGCAGGTATGTCTGTCAAAGGGCTTTGCAGTTTTCGACCCGTCAGATGACAGTACGGTTGTCGCTGTGGCCCAGCGTGCAGATAAGCTCATGTATGAGAATAAACGGCAGAGAAAAAGCTGCAGGTAGATATGTCATAATGACTTCGAAGACTGCCATCGGGGATGACCCCGGGAAGGTTTTTGACATTTAACATTTCCCTCGATATTCTCTTGGTGACATTCCGAATTTCTCCCTGAAGATTTTATGGAAGTAGCTGGTATTTTCATAGCCCACCGTAAAGCTGATATCCATGATGGAGAGACTTGTGTTCTCCAGAAGAAAAGCCGCAGTCTTCATACGCTTTTGAATGAGAAGGTCCTTAAAGGTCATGCCGGTATTTTTCTTTATGATACGGCTCATAGTGTAGATATCTATGCTGTTCTTTTCGATAAAAACGGAAAGGACAGCATTTTTGTATTCTGTCTCTATGTAGTTCAGAAGCCTGATGATGAGGTTTTGTTCATAGGAGTTTTCTGGTACGCGAATGTTTACCGCCTGCTCAACCAGATGATCAAAAAGCAGCGTCATACTCTGCTGTGCAAGATTTCTCGTATAAGCCGGATTGTTAAGCATTATCCAGATGAGGTTTTCCATGAGATTCTGAACCGGAAGCAAGTCCCTCACAGGGAAGTACAGATAGTTTCCACCCATGTCATGATCCGTGAGACAGCTTACCAGAAAGTCACGGAGAAGATTGTTCTCACCGGACAGTCTGGGCAGGACATCATCAAAAAACTGAGGCCGGATCATGAAGTTGACAGCGATGTCGTCATTTCCTGCAGGGAGTATCTCCTGGGTTGCATGCTGATTCATAAACAGAAGATCTCCTTCCATGAGGGTGATGGGCTGGTCGTCTATTAAGTGCTTAGTGCTGCCCTGACACATGTAAACGAACTCTATATAGTTGTGTGAATGCTTTGGGAAATGCACGAACCTTGTGTGTGGGCGAATGTCTATAAGCTTGCCGTTGTCGAGTACTCTTGCGGAATCTATAACTGTATTTTTATCACCTTTTTCCGGCGCATAGTAAAGAGAGCGGTCAATGCTTTTGTGACCGCTCAGCAGTTCTTTTTCTTCATGAGTGAGTTGTGACAGCCTGTTCAGTATTTCCTGGTTCATGCTGGGAATATCCTCTTATAGTTAAGGTGTTTTCACTGGTGAATATATGCACTATTTGTGTATTATAGCCAGAGTGGATTACTGAGTCAAAACAAAGAGTGATTATAGTTGTCAGGTACACCAAAAGATAATTGAAATCAGGTTTCATAGGCATTCAGGGTCAGACGTAAGGGTCTGACCCCTTTTTTTTAACCCTTTTATAAGTGAAGCTTTAATCTGCAATCTTGTTGCTATTATATATTTCACTTTTCAGCCGAAATGCTAATGGGAAAGTAGGCTATCAGGAAACATACAATGATAGCATTTGCTCTTTGTTTTATAGCATTCGCACTATTTCAAAGGAGGAATCATGTTAAAGAAAAACTCATTGGCTCTTTCAATCGTTGCGATTTTTTTCATCATTTTTCTAAGCTTTGGAGCTATGGCTTTGGATTTTAAGGATGCTGAAGGAACATATGTGCCTGTTGAAGGTGTTTATATGGTATATGATGATCCTAATGGTCCAATAATCAATTATGTTGATATTTCGAAATTTGAAAATGGAAATTATGAAGTTTATATAGGAGAAAGCTATAAAGGTGCACCGGTCGATACAGTTACATCTATAATCCCATACACTCCATGTACCATTATCGGTGAATATAAAGGTGGCCTTACTACAAGATACCTGCTATTTGACGGCTTCGATACTGTTTACGTATATGATGAATATTGCAATATCATGGGGACATATTTCAGAATTTATGACGATGTCAGAAACCATATTAATTACAATCCTCAATGGTAATGACAGGGATTATTCACAAAGTATGAATCTAATAAGTAGCATTCTGGTGATATGTCAAGAATTATTTGAAATTGTTTTTGAGGGATATTTCTAAAAATGAGTAACTTTAATAAACCTTCGCAAATCATTTTTTAAAAAGCGAAGATCAGTTTGTATCTATATTGATTATGGCGTCTAATTTTTCGCCGGTGTACAGTTGGTTTTTGGCCAGCAATCCAAAAACGAGTCGTACTAATTTACGAGATGTAAGTGCGAGTGCTCTCTTGTGCTGATGCTTGTTTGCTTCAGCATATTTCTTGGCATAGAAGTCAGCATATTCAGGTATATGGTGCCTGACACTGCTTGCAGCTTCGCCAAAGTAATAACGAAGATATGAATTTCCTGCTTTTGATATTCGGTTATCCTCAGAAGTGAAGTCACCGGAATCTCCTTTAGGCCAATACAGACCTGCATATTTAGCCAGAGCATCCGATGAGTGGAATGCAGTAATGTCACCTATTTCCGATATTATTCCCGAAGCCCACACAGGGCCTATTCCAGGAATTGATTGAAGAATGAGCAGTGCATTAGGAGACATGCCATTTATGCACTTCATAATTGCCTCATCAATTAGTTTTATCTCTCTTTGATAGGCATGAATGCAGTTAAATGAACTGGCAATAGATATGCTTAATGGCTCATACATGCACTTATCCAATCTGTAGGAATCTCTTGCAGCCTTACGCAGGAGTTCAGTGGTTTTTGAAATATCAGAAATGCGGTTTTTGCTTTTGACAGAAATAAACTCAAGGAGATCCTCTTCAGAAGAATCAATGATTTCCTGAGGTGACATAAATTCAGTTAATACAGCAGATGCAGTAGCCCCATAAACATTACCAAAAGGCTTATTATCACCTTCGAGAAGATGTAGTTCACTGAACTTCAGATACAGGTTGGAAACCATATATGTTTTCTCCCTGGTAATACATTCCGTCAGGTGCATACGGTGCCTTGTAAGACGTTTTAAGGCTATAAACTGACTACCTCTCCATGGCTCAAGCTTTTTGGTTCTACCTACCCTGGCGAAGTCAGCAATAAGAAATGCGTCTGTAGGATCAGTTTTTTCCATGCCAACATAAGACTTCCGATAGTTAGCGGTAGTCTTGGGGTTCACACAGAAAACGTAGGGCTTGTAAGGCATAAGAACTTCACTTGTAGAAAGGAAATTTGATATATGAATGCTGTAGACAGAAGTAGATTCTAAAACAACGATGATTGTATCGAGATTTTTGTGTTTACGCATGCAATCAGCAATCATATCAGCTAGGGCGTCAGCTCCTGGTTGATTGTTTCCAAAGGGTGCCGAGATGTATTTATTCTCTTCAAAATCCATGGCATAAACCTGATTGGATTTTGAGCTTACATCAATACCCACGAACAAAGTAGACATATAGTTGATCTTTAACATGATATCACCTTCCTTTCCGATCAGGATTTGTGGAGCCTAAAGCTAAAGGTTTATCCTGTGCTTCATATGGTGACCGAAGCCTCGCGTAATGAGCATGCACCCAGTCAGCTTTCTTTGCTGGAGCTACGGCTGGGGATGAAAATTCTGTGTAAGCGGAATGTGCCACATGAGCCAGGCTGAATGCTATCTGAGCAGTCTCGGACTGAGCCGGCTGAAAGGAGGAACAGCAGTGCCTTCGGACATCAGACTCTGCCTGATATCATAGCACGGGATTACCTATAAAAATATGTAACCATTGACATATAGAAGTGAAAAGGATGAGGGGAGTTCCTCTTAGATGTCCGTACTTCTATACATAAAAAGAGTAAGTTCATAAGCAATTTCTGTTGCTTATAAACTTACTATACGAGGAGGTAGAGTCATGAAACAGAGAAAAATTATATTGTCATTGGTATTCATTTTTGTTCTTTTACTTCAAGTACCGGCTTATGCAGATTATTATCCAGTCTATTATCCATCTAACTCAGAGGGTTGGTCTGTTGCTACAGGTGATACTATGTATGTTGTTAGTTGTGATGTGAGTGTTTCTCTCAGATATTTTCCATCTACGGACTCAGCGGTTATAACCCAAGTGCCTTTATGTGATGCCGTTACTTTTTTAGGAGATGTGGGTAATGGTTTTCTATATGTAAACTACAACGGCCTAAACGGATATATATTGGCTTCATATCTTGATTACTTTGAACCTCAGATAGCTGTTTCCCGTTATGGATGGATTGTTAATGTCAATGAATCAGCAACTCTGCGTAGCCTTCCGAGTACAGATTCCGCAGCATATGCGTATATTCCAAAAGGCACAATGGTTACCGACATAGCTGATATAAATAATAAGTTCTATATGGTTATATATAACGGAGTGAAAGGATATGTTTTAAAAGATCTAGTTCTGGTGGATTATAATTGGTAATTTGATGTATGTAAGAAGGACCTGATGGATTATATATAGGCATTAGATCATTGACAAATCCGTTGCAGAATCAAATTCCGAAGCCCTAACCGGTACTCAAAAAGGAATATTTCCGAATAACTGTACGTGATATACAGTAACGCTAGGAATAACCCATTCCTAGCGTTACAAGACTGCACGTATTGATTGCTTCTCTAATCCATTTCCGCATCATCTACTGGTACAAAATCCGGAGCTTCAAAATCCACTTCAGTTTCATCGACTTCATCTGTAACGGATACATCCTTATCCTGTTCTTCTTCATCTTCCCACTCAGATTTATGTTTTTTATTTTTTAATTCAGACATCATTCTTAGAGCCTCAGCAAGTTTGTAAAGTTCAGGATACATTTTCATCAGTTTCTGCAAATCTTTAGCTGGCACTTGTTCTCCCTTGCCATATTTAGCTGCTACATTCATGCATTTATCCATATCTTCGTTTGCTTTGTCATTAGCATCTGTCTGCTGTTTAGCAACGAGCACATTATGCAGATTCGTTTGCATTTCGGCCACTTTTTCCGTAAATGCTGAATATTTGTCTCTAGTTTCCTTCAAAGCATTAATTGATAGCTCAAGTTTGTCATAATCCCTTTTCAAGGTCTTTGCATTTTTCGGATCTTCCTTAATCTCAGATTCTAAATCATTCATTTGTTTATTAAGCTTCCGGATTTTTTCCGAATATGCATCAATCTGCCGACCGTACGTTGAATAAACATCTTTGATCTTCATATTGAATCAGAACCTCCCATTTAAACCAATTTCATTATTATTTCCTCGTTGTTCACATCGGCAAAATATTATAGATTATGAATTAAACTTGTAATAATAATCTGATGTAAGGGTCAAAAGTACCAAATCACGTGCTTGCACGTTGATTTGAGACTTTATGACCCGCCCGAACACGAATAACGTAGTCGTTTTGCACAGCAAAAGGACGTGAGTTATGAGTGTTCAGCAGCACATTGCACACGAATGTGTGCGTGCTGCGCATCATAAGTGAGTGGCAAATACTTTTGACACTCACATCATAATCTTAACTTCCAATAAGTTTTGAAACTCAATTGAATAAACGTATCAAAAAGCCCAGAAAATCAGCATTTCTGTTGATTTTCTGGGCTTTTTTCCCAGACGCAGAGCTCCCAAAAGATAAAGGTCGTGATGATAGGAGCAGTTGTCTTCGTATAGGGTCTTTCCTTGTGATAGAAAAGCTGATTATGGAAAGCATGGTGGATAAGATAATAGCCGGCATATACAACGACGACCGTGGCAGCGGATTATTTCTTGATCTCGCCTCTTACTACATAGTTACTGAGAACAATGCAGGTCAGTACTATCCCGACTATGCATACAATCACCCGCTTTTTATTCCTGATTATAAGATATACAGTGATTCTACTGTTTCAAAGTAATCTTTAATAGATTAAATTAAAAAGAAATTCTATCATCAATTCAATCTGTTTACACAGAATATTTTCACACTAATGGTTCACCATAATACTTCATAACAGCTTCTTTTGATACTTTTTCATAAGTTTCATTTTTGATTACTGTCATATAAAGCGTATCAAAATCGCTGATATAGACCTTTAAACTTTTCACCAGTGCCTCAAGGCCACGTTCTTTTTCTTTAGTAATGCCTTTATTCTCCATAGCGGTTGCATAAGTACACAAAGCAGTCACCTCCATTTCAACTTCTTTTGTCATTTTGAGTCCATAGATAGATTTTAATTTTTCAACCTTGGCTACACCGTCTATCCGTTCATCAAAAAGATCAGTGAGCATCCGGATCATTTCATTCTCAGTATTCTCAGAGTCATGTTTTTCACTTATGTAAACGATGATAGCATTAAGAATATCATACCGCGGATTATCTTCATTACTTCCATACAGAAATCTTCTGCTTAAATCATAAATCTCGATAGAATTTGCCCTGGTCTGAGCCGCCTCAGTGCAAAGCCAGATTGAGTAAACTTTTTTGATGTTTCCATACTTCACAGGGTCATCTTTGTCTGTAGTGAACTCGACTCCCTGTTGCGCCGAAATCATACGGCAACAATAGAATAATGCCCTCAGTGGTATATCATAACCGGGTTTATCTTCATTCTGGGCTTCAAGATTTATGATGAGTTTAATATACTCCGAATCGTCTTTTCCGGGTAATCTGAGATACGTACGTATATCGTATCTATCCAGACCTTCGTCATTTAGATACGCTTCTGTATTCAGTCCGTCAATGCGTTCACCTGCATTAGTAAGTCCGCTGTCAACATATACTTTACCGACAAGAACGTCACCTTCTATACAGGCTTCAATCTCGTCATAATTCATATCCCGGCATCCGGATACAACTTCTTTGAAAATTCTCGCAAGCAAAGGTTTATATGCAAGAATGTTTTTCACTGTCATATCCAGCCGGATTTTATCGGGGTCTGCAGCCACTATGGCTTTCCCCAATCCAGTTAATTGTTCCATATCTACTCCTTGGTAAAGCGAGAAAGATATGAACCTCTCGCTTAGATTATATATCAGTTCCGCGCAAAACTGATAATGAATTTTATATTATGGGGAATGATCATTCTGAAGAATTTTTAGGATTATAATCATAGAATGTCTATTAGATGTAAGCATCATATCACAGAGTAAATGATTTTCATATTGTCTGTTTTCAGACCATACGGATCAGATACTGTTTATACCCTTAGTTTTCTTCGAGTCAAAAATGCTGATTTTACAGAACGGGGTCTATTGTAGAATATAAAATGCAAATCACGACGTAATTTCTCTCAAAAACCGACCTTAAATCGCAAATTAGAACGGAATATAATAATCCCATAAATGAGGTGCCGATATGTATAAAGCACGGAGTTTTGACTCATGACAGATGGTGTTACATACAAAATTGATCCGGTAATTATCAAGGCGTGTAAAAATGATTGCGGACATGAGCCTGGTTCTCACCGCGATTGATGAAGCAGAGGAATACCAATTCGGCATCGTACTACAAGGTTATATGGAAGTAAGGAGATAAGAGATGACAGTGGCAGAGAGATTTGATGCAGCGAAAGAGCGCTACAGTGCAGTGGGGATTGATGTAGAAAAGGCGGTTGAAGAGGCTGCGAAAATAACATTATCTATGCACTGCTGGCAGGGCGATGATGTAGTAGGTTTTGATCAGAAGGGACCGCTTTCAGGGGGAATCCAGACAACAGGAAACTATCCTTACAGAGCACGTACACCGGAGGAGCTTTTTCAGGATATAGAGAAGGTGTTAAGTTACGTTCCCGGGAAGCATCACAAGCTGAATCTTCATGCAAGCTATGCGATTTTCGAAGATGGTGAATGGGTAGATCGAAATAAAATTGAGCCTAAGCATTTTTCTAAGTGGGTAGAGCTCGCAAAGAAGAATGGCCTGGGACTTGATTTCAACCCTACTTTTTTCAGTCATCCTCTTGCAGAAAATGCCACACTTTCTTCTGAAAATGAAGAAGTACGTAAGTTCTGGATTCAGCACGGTATCCAGTCACTGAAGATTTCTGAATATCTCGCAACTGAGACCGGGATGCCATGCCTTATGAATATCTGGATCCCGGATGGCTTTAAGGACATCCCGGCAGACAGGAAGGGCCCGAGAGCAAGACTCAAGGATTCACTGGATCAGATCCTCGCAACACCATACGATAAGGACAAGGTCAAGGTTTCTGTAGAGTCCAAGGTGTTCGGTATCGGAATGGAGTCGATGACAGTAGGCTCTCATGAGTTCTATATGAACTATGCTGCAAAGAATGACATTTACTGTCTCATCGATACAGGACATTTCCATCCGACTGAAAATGTTGCCGACAAACTTTCATCTATGCTTCTTTTCAATGACAAGGTTGCTCTTCATGTTTCGCGTCCGGTTCGCTGGGACTCTGACCATGTTGTACTGTTCAATGATGACCTGAGAGAGCTTGCAGAGGAAATAGTCAGAAATGATCCGAGCCGTTTCTTTATAGGTATGGATTACTTTGATGCTTCAATTAACAGAGTGTCAGCATGGACAAACGGAATGAGAAACATGGAGAAGGCGCTTCTTTATGCTTGCCTCACACCTAATGAGAAACTGAAGGAGCTTCAGGATGCCCGTAACTTCACAGAGCTTATGAGTCTTAGGGAGAGAGTTAAGACATTGCCATTTGGAGATATCTGGGACTACTACTGCGAGAAGCAGGGAGTCCTTACAGAGGATGAGTGGTTTAAAGACTGCAAGAAATACGAGGATGAAGTTCTGTCAAAGAGAGGATAATCCCGGCAAAATCA
The DNA here is from genome assembly GCA_015057945.1 of Lachnospiraceae bacterium. Classification (GTDB taxonomy): domain Bacteria; phylum Bacillota; class Clostridia; order Lachnospirales; family Lachnospiraceae; genus Oribacterium. The sequence continues at coordinate 16,343 of SVDD01000016.1, forward strand.
GGCTTAGAATAGCTTTATAGCTATCTTCTAAGTCTTGATAAATAAAGATGGTAATGAAAAAAGATGCCGCTTTATTGAATGATCAAACTAAGGATAATCAATAAAGATGGATAGGTGAAATACAGAGGTAATTGATAATGAAAGTATTGGATTCAAAACTTATAAATGATTTTACACGTATGTGTATGGATGGTTTCAATCAGGGATGGCATGAGAGAAACGGCGGAAACTTAAGCTACAGACTTAAGGACGAAGAGGTCACAGAGCTCGAAGAGGATTTTTCCTATGACAGAGAGTGGCATGAGCTGGGTACGGAGGTGCCTGAACTCAAAAATCTTTACTTCATGGTAACGGGTTCAGGCAAGTATATGCGGAATATGCAACTTGATCCTGCCGCAAATCTCTGTATCATCCGTCTCGATGAGACAGGTACAAAGTATCAGATAGTATGGGGACTTACAGATGGAGGCAAGCCGACTTCCGAGCTCCCTACACATCTTATGAATCTTGAAGTTTTAAAGAGAAGAGATGAGAACATAAGAGTCGTATACCACTGTCATCCGACCAATGTTATCGCCCTGACCTATGTGCTGCCGTTAAATGACAGAGTTTTCACTAGAGAGATCTTTGAAATGGCTACCGAGTGTCCTGTTGTTTTCCCGAAGGGAATCGGCGTTATTCCATGGCTGCTCTGCGGAGGCAGGCTCATCGGAGAGGCAACAGCGGAAGTCATGAAAACAAAGGATTTTGCTGTATGGGCACACCATGGAGCATTTGCCTGCGGAACAGACTTTGACATCACCTTCGGACTTATGCACACAGTAGAAAAGGCAGCTGAGGTTCTTATAAAGGTAATGGCTGTCAGTAATCATAAGCTGAATACCATCACACCTGCCCAGTTCAGAGAACTGAATGAGCCCTTCGGAATCGAGATAGATGAGCAGTTCCTCTACGAGAGAAAGACAAACCTGATCGGAGAGATGCCGGAGGACTGATTATAAAATGATGCAAGGGTCAAAAGTACCAAATCACGTGCTTGCACGTTGATTTGAGACTTTATGACCCGCCCGAACACGAATAACGTAGTCGTTTTGCACAGCAAAAGGACGTGAGTTATGAGTGTTCAGCAGCACAACTGCCTTCGATTTTTAATCGAAGGAGCCACGCGGCTTTGAGCGCTTCAAAGGAATCCGTAAGGATTCCTGCTCATTGCACACGAATGTGTGCGTTAGCGCATCATAATTGAGTGGCAAATACTTTTGACACTCAGGTCATTAAATTTATTACAAACTGCCTATGGATATGTTCCGGATAGGCAGTTTTTTTGAAAGGACATATATGAGTGTAGAAAATAAAACAACGTATTATCTTGCAGTGGATATAGGAGCTTCCAGCGGGCGTCATATCCTGGCCCATATGGAAAACCAGAAAATAGTGCTGGAGGAGATCTACAGGTTCGAAAACCACATGGATACAGTCGACGGACATAAAATCTGGGATATGAAAAGGCTTTTTCAGGAAGTCAAAAACGGCATGAAAAAGTGCTTTGAGGAAGGGAAGGTTCCTGTTTCCATGGCCATCGATACCTGGGCAGTGGACTATGTACTTCTTGATAAGGATGACAATATGCTGGGACCATGCTTTGCCTACAGGGATTCCCGCACGGAGGATGTGGACAGGGAAGTATATAAAATAATTTCCGAAAAAGAACTCTATAAAAGGACGGGAATACAGAAAGCGATTTTCAACACTATTTACCAGCTTGAGTCATTAAAAAAAGATCACCCCGAATGGCTTTCTGAAGCCGAGACTCTTTTGATGGTACCGGATTATCTCAATTTTCTGCTTACCGGAGTCAGGAAACAGGAGTATACCAATGCTACAACCACCCAGCTTGTGTCGGCAGAAACGGGAACATGGGACAGGGAGCTTATCGGTAAACTCGGGCTCCCGATGAAGCTTTTCGGAGAGTTGTCAGACCCGGGAGAAAAGGTGGGCAGGCTGAGAGCTGAAACTGTGTCGGAGATTGGATTTGATTGTGAAGTGATACTCCCTGCTACACACGATACCGGCTCCGCAGTCATGAGTGTACCGACTGAAGAGGAGGATGCACTGTATATATCCTCCGGCACCTGGTCACTTCTCGGAACTGAACTGAAGAAGCCCGATGTGACTGACGCAGCAGCCGCTCAAAACTTCACCAATGAAGGCGGCTACGAACACAGATACAGATTCCTGAAGAACATCATGGGACTCTGGATGATTCAGTCAGCAAGGAAGGAATTTTTAAGTGAATATATCAAGGAAGAGCCTGAATCCTCCCCGATACAAAAGACCTGTGGCACTGCATATGGGGAAGCTGAATCGGGATCAGAAGAGAAAACTGGATTTAAACCGGGCACTGAAAGTATTGGCTCAGACTCCTGCAGGAAAGAAGACAGGGAAAACTCTTTAATGAAGGAAAATGAATCAGAAGACCGGAAGTATTATACGGCTCAGGATTTCAGCTTCTCATCTATCTGCCAGCATGCGGCAGAAGCAGACATTGATTCTCTGGTGGATGCCAATGATCAGAGATTTCTTGCACCTGAATCCATGGTAGCCGAAGTGAAAAATGCCTGCAGGGAGACAGGACAAAAGGTACCGGAAACACCTTGGGAAATCGCAAGAGTGATATATCGTTCACTTGCGAGGTGCTATAAAGATGCGGTAGCCGGTCTTGAGAAGATAAGAGGAAAAAAATACACTGTCATACATATAGTAGGCGGAGGCTCCAATGCAGAGTGGCTGAATCAGCTTACTGCGGCTGAGACAAAACTAACAGTTCTTGCGGGACCTTCCGAGGCAACGGCAATAGGAAATCTGGGAGCGCAGATGATATACGGAGGGGTGTTCAGAGATCTGAAGGAATTCAGAAGAAGCGTGAAAGAGTCTTTCGATATAAAAGAATATCGAGGCAGTAATGATTGATGATCTACATGGCCCCGTCGGAAGAACTGAACAGACTGCGAAGTAAATGTATTTAATGAAAATCTACACTCGAGGAGGAAAGAAAAAATGGAACGAATGGCATGGAGAGGCAGGATAAAACCCGGCTGTAAGGCGGAGTATATAAAACGTCATAATGAGATCTGGCCGGAGATGGTCGAAGTTTTGAAATCGGCAGGCATAGAAAACTACACCATATTTTCCGATGGTGATGAGCTGTTCGGGTACTATGAATGCTCAAAAGGAGTAGCATTTGCAGAAAAGACCCAGGCGGAAAGCCCGGTGGTAGACAAGTGGAATGAATACATGAAGGATATTCTGGAACTTGTCATGGACCCGGAGACCGGCGCCCAGCCAAAACTGGAACCGGTATTCAGATTGGATTGAGAAAAAACAAAGGCAGTAATACCCGCCCCCGGGTATTACTGCCTTTTATGTATTTATGTACCAGACATATATTTATATCTATGTCTGATATGTGACATTGATTGACATGACAATACACTCTCTTATTATGTGCATTATTACCTCACTTGATTTGCTACAATATACATAAAATATGAAGAACAAATAAACCTCATTGTTAAGGCTTTGATCTGCTTCGGAAGAATGGGGTTTATATAGAAAAACAGAAAAATTTTGTAAAGGATGAAAGATGAACTGTATAAGATATTTGTTATTGATATTAATAATTATATGCCTTGTTTATTCTGTAAGTATATTTATGGTCGGAAGTGGAACATTCTCTTTTTTGATATGGTTATTCGGTGCAATTATTTTCGGATTAATGTTCTACCTTTCAGGAAAGGGCAGGTGGCTGAAACTGCCCTTTGGAATAAGATATGCTTCTTATGCAATCATCAGTCTGACGTTAGTATTCTTTATCTTTTGCTTTTGTGCCATGGCAAGTCATTTCGGGGATAAAGGAGAATCTGATCTTGATTACATAGTTGTCCTGGGTGCACAGATGAAAAATGGAAGTCCGAGTGCTATCTATAAATTCAGGCTTGATGCTGCATATGATTATCTTATAGAGAATCCGGATACTGTCTGCATTGTATCCGGCGGAAAAGGAAAGAATGAGACTGTCAGTGAAGGAGACGGGGGAAAGGAATATCTCGTTTCAAAAGGGATTGATACAGAGCGCATCATAGCCGAAACAGAAGCAGAAGATACTGTTGAAAACATACGGTTCTCTAAGGAGATCATGGATAGAGCATCAGAGGCTGATACATTAAGGATAGGCATAGTGACGAATAATTTCCATGTATTCAGAGGCCTTCATCTGGCAAAAAAGTATATGGGAAACGAAGTTTTCGGAATAGCAGCCTACACGGTGCCATGGTATCTCCCAAACAATATGATAAGGGAATGTTTCGGTATCGCAAGGGATCTAAGGAAAATGAGGTGACGGCACCCTTTTTTTTACCGCAATTTTGTTTGAAAATCACTTGAAAATTGCAATAAAAAAAGATAAATCTGAACATTAAAATGCTAATATAGCTACAGTTTAAATAGTTTGCGAAATAAGGAGTTTTCAGCCGGCCGGCGTAAATCTCGTTTATTTTCAGATCGGTAAAACTATGATGATCGACAGGTGAGATTCAGGAGCCTGTCTTTGGAGATAAGGAGAAAAAGCACATGAATAAAGTATTGAAGCGCGTAGGAACGGCATTTACGGTTTGTGCGCTCATATTGGCGGCCGGAACTTTTGTAAGCGTCAAGGCGGCTGATCTCAGCGGAGCAGTACAGCTCAAGCTTGCACATAATCAGCAGGACGGGTCAGAAATTGCGGATACCATAGCAAAGTTCAGTGACTTTGCCATGAAGGATTCCAATGGTGAAATTTCAATCAAAATTTACCCAAGCGGACAGCTTGGTTCTGAGACGGAAGAGGTAGAGATGGTTCAGGCGGGCATCCTGGACATGGCTAAGGTAAGTTCCAATACTTTGGGACAGTTTGACAACAGATACGCCATATTCGCCCTGCCCTATCTGTTCACCAGTCAGGAACACTATTATGAGGCCATGGAGAAGAGTGAGGCAGTAAAGAAGCTTTTCAGATCCACAGCGGATCAGGGATTTATCGCCATCGGCTACTACGCAAACGGTTCAAGAAACTATTATCTCAAGAAGGATGTGTGCGTTGACGATCCATCGGATCTTACCGGTATGAAGATAAGGTCAATGGTCAGCAGTACCTCCATGGGCATGATCTCGGCCATGGGTGCTACACCGGTTCCCATGTCTTCCAGCGAGACCTATTCGGCTCTCCAGCAGGGAATCGTAGACGGTGCGGAGAACACAGAGCTTGCGCTGACCGTTAACGGACATGAGGATCTGGTAAGCTCCTACACCTATACTGAGCATCAGTACTCACCGGACATTTACATCATCAGCACAAAGACCTGGAATTCTCTCACAGAGGCTCAGCAGCAGGCTCTTGAAAAGGCACTTTCCGAGACCAATGACAACTTCAAGTCAGTTTACAATTCCATGATGGATGCAGCTATAGAAGAAGCAAAGCAGCATGGAGTAACAATCTATAAGGATATAGATAAGACAGCATTCATAAATGCGGTTCAGCCGCTTCATCAGGAGTACATGGCTCAGGGTGAAGAATATAAAGCACTTTATGATGATATAGAGCTTTACAGCAATTAAGGAGGGCGAAATGACAAAGAAAGTTAACAGAATCATAGAAATAATCATGGCTGTTCTCATCGTTTGCATGGTAGGAGCAAATTTCTGGCAGATCTTCACCAGATTCGTTCTCAATCATGCAGCAGACTGGACTGAGGAATTTATGAGATATGCCCTTATCTGGCTTACAATGCTGGGAGTTCCTTACGCATACGGAAAGAATCAGCATATCGCTATCGAATTTCTTGTGGACACTTTTTCTGAAAAAGGCAGGAAGATCAATGCTATCTTCATCGAAGCTCTCATCCTCCTTCTCAGTGTTTCGGTGTTTATCGTGGGCGGAATCATGGTAACCCTGAACGCAGCCGGTCAGGTTTCAGCAGCGCTTCAGATGCCGATGCAGTTCTACTACATGGGAGTTCCTGTGGCAGGCTGTCTCATGGTTTTCTATACAGTCCCAAGACTTATCTCTCTGGTCAGGCAGGAAAAGACTGAGACCGGAATGACAGAAAAGGAGGCAGCATGATGATGCAGGCACAGGCAGCAATAGTACTTCTCGTGGTATTTTTCTTCCTTCTTTTTATGAAGGTACCCATCTCTTTCAGCATTATCTCTTCGGCACTTGTTACCATAATAATGTTTATGGACCCGCAGTTTGGAATGTTCATTTCCGCACAGAAGATGGCAAGCGGTATAGATTCCTTCTCTCTTCTTGCAGTTCCTTTCTTCATTCTTGCGGGAACACTTATGAGTAACGGAGGTATCGCCCAGAGGATCATCGATCTGGCACTTCTTGTGCTCGGCAGAGTTCCGGGTTCACTGGCCCTCACAAACATAGCCGGCAATACCATTTTTGGTTCACTTTCAGGCTCGGGAATTGCAGCAGCAACAGCAATCGGCGGTGTTATGAATCCTCTCGAGAAGGATCAGGGCTATGATGAGGCATTTGCGGCGGCAACAAACATTGCAACAGCACCTGTAGGACAGCTGATTCCTCCTACCAATGCTTTCATCGTATATTCTGCGGCAGCAGGCGGAACCTCTGTTGCTGCACTGCTCATGGCCGGATGGATTCCGGGACTTTTGTGGGCAGGCCTTTGCGGAGCGGTAGCATTTGCCTATGCGGCACAGCATGGTTATGTTGTAAAGAGAGCAGAAAAGATCAGCATGAAGGAAGCCTGGGAGACCTTTATACGTGCTGTCCCTTCACTTCTCATGATAGTCATCATCATCGGCGGCATACTTTCCGGACTTTTTTCACCTACAGAGGCAGCCGGCGTTGCGGTTATCTATGCATTTTTACTTGCATTTTTCGTATACAGGAGCATAGGACTTAAGGATATCTACAAGGTGCTTGTGGATGCGGGAACCATGACTACCATCGTTATGCTCATCATCGGTGCATCCCAGGTCCTCAGCTTCGTTCTTTCCTTCACAGGACTTCCTCAGGCCATCAGTTCACTTCTACTTTCTGTTTCAGACAACAGGGTGGTCATACTTCTTATCATTAATATCATCCTGCTTATCGTGGGAACCTTCATGGATATGGCACCTGCGCTTATGATCTTTACTCCGATTTTCCTCCCTGTGGCAAAGAGCGTAGGCATGGACGAGATCCAGTTCGGTGTCATGATGGTAATGAATCTGGCTATCGGAACAGTGACTCCGCCTGTAGGAAGCGTACTTTTTGTGGGATGTTCGGTTGCTAAGCTTAAGGTAGAGACAGTTATAAAGCGTCTTGTGCCCTACTTTGCAGTCATAGTTACAGCACTTTTGTTCGTAACCTTTGTACCGGCCATATCAGAGTGGCTTCCGAAGACTCTCGGACTTATCTGATGATTTGAAATCATCAGACAGTAACAGAACCCATAGTGCCGGAGACAGTAAAACTAAAAATGTCTCAGTGCGGCAAACTCCGGCACTGAGACAGCGGATGATGGTTTAGGGGATATCATCCGCTGTCAGCTCAGGTGATTTACAACGGGTATCATGCTGACATAGACATTACGCTGCTTTCGGTATTTGAGCGGCGAGACATTCATATAGGATTTAAAAATCTTTTCAAAATGAGTCACTGAATGGTATCCGACTTTTCCGGCTACTGTGTCAATGCTTTCGTCGGACTCTTCCAAAAGCTGCTTTGCGGACCTGATACGGTAGATGTTAATGTATTCACGGATGTTGTAGCCTGTAACTTCCCGGAATGTACGGCAGAGATAGTATTTGCTGAGATAGAATTTTCTGGCCAGAAAATCAAGGTCTATATCATCGCTGAAGTGCTCTGACAGATAATCAGCTATCTCGTAGGCATGCCGGAAGTTTTTGTTTTCACACTTCTCATCGGCAGTTACGTCCGAACGTTGCAGATCTCTTGTCATGTGAATGAGAAGTTCTATGGTACAGAGCTCCATGGAAAGAAGATAATTGCTTTTCTTCTCCTGATACTCTTTTTTGAAGTTGTAGTAGAAGTCCATGAAGCGTTCCTGCTGTTCAGATGTCAGATGATAGACACCGTAATTCATCCTGAAAAAACGTGTAAGACTCAGAGATGGAAACTTAGCTTCCATGCTTTTCATTCTGTCGGGTGTGATATAAAGGATGATCCGGTTGTGACCGAGATCGTCAACTCCCGTTGACTGGGTCATGTGAATGAGATTTGAATCGATGAGTATAAGGTCACCTTTTCTGGCATGATAGATTCTGTTATCAAAAAAGAAGTCACGCTGTCCGTCAAGTATGTAGAAGATCTCATATTCCGGATGGAAATGTTTTATCTTCATGTCGTACTGTCCGTAGCGTACCTTATGCTCGACGGCAAGACCGTCAATGGAGCAGAAAAGAGTCAGTTTTTCGTTTGTTTCAATAACAGGTTCTACCATGATGACCTCACAATGCGGAAAGTATATATCAGTATAAATGTATCAGGTAAACCTGTAAACCAAAATGTATTTAGGAGATATTTGTTTAAATGGAGATCAACAAAAAAGAATTAAAAACAAAACTTGAACTGGTGATACAGAAGCTTATGAATCTTGATGGCCCGGAAAACGAGTCGGAGCTTAAGGAGAAGGGCGAGGCTGTAGGATACTTCAAAAGAGATTTCGGCATAAGCGAATGGGACTGGCCTCAGGGAATAGGACTGTATGGCCTGATGAAGAAGATGGACATAGATGGCTCAAAAGAGCAGCTCGGCTTCCTCAGGAGCTGGTTCGACAAAAATATAGAGCAGGGACTTCCGTCCAGAAACATTAACACAACTACCCCCCTGCTTACACTTACAGAACTCAATGAAAAGGTTCATGATAAGAACTATGAAGAGCTGTGTTTAAGCTGGGCCGACTGGCTCATGAACTGTCTTCCGAGAACAAAGGAAGGGGGCTTCCAGCATGTGACCAGTGCCAATGGTGACAGGCTTGGCGTAAGGCTCAACGAGAACGAGATGTGGATCGATACCATCTTCATGACTGTTCTGTTCCTGAATCGTATGGGACAGAAGTATCATAATGTCGAGTGGATCAATGAAGGAATCCATCAGGTACTGATGCACATAAAGTACCTTTACGACAAGGAGACCGGACTTTTCTACCATGGCTGGAGCTTCAACAGACAGGATAATTTCGGAGCTGTCTTCTGGTGCCGCGGAAACAGCTGGTTCACGCTGGGAATCCTTGATTATCTCAGTGATTTTAAAGAGCCTCTTAATCCGGGAGTAAAAAGCATCATTGTGGATTGCTTTAAGGCACAGGTCTCAGCATTAAAGAAGCTGCAGGCTGAAAGCGGCCTCTGGCATACGGTTCTTGATGATCCTTCAAGCTATGAAGAGGTTTCCGGTTCTGCCGCAATCGCAGCGGGTATCATAAAGGGACTGGAGCTTGGAATACTTGATGACTCCTATAAGCAGTGTGCATTGAGAGCCATCCGTGGAATCCTGTCCAACATCGATAAGGATGGTACGGTGCTCAATGTTTCCGGCGGAACAGGTATGGGCATGGACAGAGAGCATTATAAAAATATCCTCATCGCGCCCATGGCCTACGGACAGTCCCTGACTATACTTGCACTGGTTGAGGCCCTCAGATATTTTGGATGTAACGGAATGCTTGCGATGGCTTCGTAAGGCTAAACATAAAGCGATAAAGACAGCACTTTCATGATATCTATGATGCTTGAGGGCATCGATGAGTATTTTGAAAACGAGTATACTTTTGAAAAATTGAGGATAGAGTTCCCAACAAGTGATATCATAAGATAACAATAAAAATGATGATAGCGGTGTAATGCTATCATCATTTTTGTTGATCATATTGCTTGAATAACATCGATACTATGCCTGAGTTTAGAACAAACATATATTTGAGTTTTATGCCTCATAAGGTTTGGCTTTTTACAGAAATAGTTTTAATTTCACCCTTCCTTTTTGCGTCAATTCCTTAAATATATGTTTTTGTTGTTTTCTGCATACTCCAATAGCTCGTCAGAGAAACCATTTTTTGAATAGATTACGAAATGTTCGTTTCTGTCTGTTTTATTCCACTTCACATCTTTGGATTTATCCTTAAGCGCACTAAGAACAGATAATCCCTTCTTGCTTTTTGAATACTTGCACTCTCCAAACAATATATCTTTACCATATGAATCATAGGCAACGATATCTATTTCAACATCCTTTGAGCCCCACCATCTTCCAAGTCTGTTAAACATAAGAGAATCAGATAATAGTTCCCATGTCTTTTCTCTGCATATATCTTCATAAACATAAGAAACATGGTTATCTATCAGATTCTTTCGGATCTTCTCTTCAACAAACTCAGTTCTACCTGACTCAAGAAGACTTTTGTTTGGATAAACAAATTTAAACCAAAATGAAATAAAGTTATCTTTGATGTTATATAGGCCCATCTTGCTTTTTTCTGGGGTTTCCTCTGTGATAGGTACTTCTCTTTCGATAATATCAAGATCTATAAGAATTTTTAAATAGGATGTAAGTTTTGTCTGAGGTACTTCCAGTGCGGTTGCAATTTTACCTAATTTATGATTGCCAGATGCAATAGTCTTTAGTATCGAAAAATAACTTCCTATCTCAGAGACTTCCTTTTGAAGCAGAAATTCCGGTTCTGCGTATAGAAATGTATTGGTAGAAAGTATATTTTTCTTTATGGCGGTATATACATTATCTTCATCATAATGGAGAATTGTAATTAAGAACCTGCGATGTCATCATGTTAATGAGAGATCCGCAAAGAATTACGATAAGAAAGTGTGTATATACAGATGAAGATTAATGTCGAAGTGTTCACACGAGATACCCACGCAAAAAGGGGGGACACTGATTAAATCAGTGTCCCCCTTCGATTTTAATGGTTTCCTATTTCGTAGGAGGACCACTCAGTCTCATCGGGAACAGAAGGACCGTCGTCCTGGGTGGTTTCTTCTTGGCCTTCTCCATCTTGAGAGAATTCCTCCCGGGTTTCATCAGCCAAGGTGATCACCTCTGCTTCTATGGCACCTTCTGACATAAGATTGCTTATGCTTTCAGATACAGCGGCGGCATTTCCGTATGCGGTTTGATCATTTCCGAAAGTTGCCGCTGTGGTTTCTATAGTATTTTCTGAGGAGGTATCAGATGTATCAATGGCTTTTGAAGCCTCATTCCGTCCTGAAGCCTCATTCTGCCTTGAGCCCTCATCGTTTTTTGTGGCAGAAGTTCCCTTGATGCCGGATTCTCCCAAAGGCTTACCATCTTTATCAAGGTCGACAGGCTTTCCATCGGAATCTGTAAGTCCTATATAAGGCACTCGTTGATAGCCGTCAAAGTAGGAAGGAAGAGCGAAGTCACCGCCGATTATGACACCACGAAGAGTGTCAGCCTGTTCCTTTGTGGAGAATGCAAGGAGGATATTTCCGTCACTGTCAACGGAGTAGCCATCATTAAGAGGCTGTATAAAGCGCTCCTTGCCGTCTCCATCATAATGCTGAGTTATTCTTCCGAAGCCTACAGTTCCGTCACCCGTTGCTGCATACAGATCATTATCACCTGGAACCAGGTCATAATCGACACCGACGATACTGCCTATAGTGCCTGTAAACGGCTTCTTATTTTCATAGGTATTTACAGGCATTTCGACATTATTGGCATTTCTGGCGGCACTCAAAGCGCCTGTCGCATTACTAACCTGATTTTCCGCCAGTACATATGTAAAGTCATCGAGACGAACAAGTTTTGAAACGGGGAAGTAGTGATACTGATCTAACGTCCTGACTTCCTTCCTGAGAGGTGCAGGCTCATCAGCCTTATAGGCTGCACTCTTGCTGACTTTTTTCTCTATAAAATGAACGATCCGGTCCGACAGGAATTTCTGCCCCTCATTATTAAGGTAAAGACCGCCGATGGTATATTTCTCTATGGCTTTCTCCGCAGCAGTTGTCCTGTCCTTTAAATCTTTGGCGGAGATTTCATTGACTTTCTTCTCAGAAATCCCATCGGAACGCATATCAGCCGCAAGAATCTGTGAAGTGGCAGATCCATAGGGGAGCTGTGACATCGTGGCCCCCTTTGCGGCAGCATCCGGATCAGTCATTTCCAACCCAACATTTATCACGGATGCACCATAGCGTTTCGATATCCTGTACAGCGCATCATAGTTATCATCCGCATACCCTAGCTCCGGAGCTGTCAGCGCCTGATTGGACAGAAGCGAAATGATACTGCATTTCTCATACTTCCTATGCACTTCCCGGAGAACACCCTCATAGTACAGCTCAAACATTCCGGGCTCGTCCGTCATACCGAGACTCACGATGCAAAGGTCATACTCATTCTGTCTGGAGTCCGTCACAGTCTTCGCGTCCACATCCTCGCTGGTATCGGAACCATTATTATTTTTTACATCATCTGCGGAGCTGAGCAACTCACCGGTATAGGCACCCTCTTTATTCTTCACAGCCCCGGCGGCGGAAAGCACTTCCCCGGCAGTTCCGTCAGGCAGCGCCATGAGCCTGGCCCAGGTACTGTATCCCCCATTCATACCCGACAGGGTAATGTTCTCGATCTCAACCTTCACCCCAAACTTTTTCTTCAGCCCCGCCTGAAGAAGCCTGCTCCAGACCGCTGATTTGTTGCTGGCCCCAAAACCATTTCCGTAGGCATCCCCTACAATCAAAACACGGACAGACAAATCATGCTCCAGACGCTGGTAGAAGCTGTCATTAAGTTCACGTTTCAACTTCAGAAGCTGCCTTTCTGTAATACGTGTCTGCTGGGAATCATCAAAAACCTTCTGATTTTCCTCCCTTGCCCACAGTTGATACTCCTTATCACTTTGACTGTCGAGAAGAGCAGAAATTCCGACAGAAATCAGAATCAAGACACAGACGACCCCTATTATTATCCTTATAAAAAGCGGATTCATCTCACCGCGTTTATCACGTAGACGTTTACACATAATCCCTCCAAGGCATATATGTAAAAGTTTAAAAGTGGGAGATTAATCTTTAAACACCGCATATGTCAAATTTATCTCACTTGGTTCGCAAACTCCTTCCTTCGGGGTTCTCCATATCAGTTGAGTCGAAAATTCCGTCTTTCGGGTTTGATCCTCAGATTCCTCAGTCTGTCATGTTATCCAGTGCGTATTCAACAGCCTGGATGACAAAGCTGGAAAAGGATACATCTTTTCCTTTGATGGCGTCATTTATTCTATCTATCACTTCGATTGGAAAACGTATAGTTTTATTTTCGCTCTCTTTACGATTGGGTTTAATCTGAAATGCCATATTTTATACCTCCTAGAACACTAAATGTATTGCAGTAAACACTAAATTTCAGCACCGACAAGAGCAAATAAATAACTAATGAAATTGAAATGCAAAATAAAGATACGTAATAAATTGCAAAAAGTATTGCAATATGCATTGCGTTATATTACCTAATGGAGTATGGTTATAACCGAAAGCTATAGAAAAAAGATTAGCATAGAGTATGGGCAATGGAGTCCGGCATAAGAGATCAGATGATTACTTTGCGATAATTATTCATGACCCAGGGATTAAAAGTGGAAGGATATATAGCACGGTGTATATCAGTATTAAAGAATATTCATCAGAGTGGGGGCTCTCGATCAAGTATGTCCAGTTACTGTGCAGACAGGGAAAGATCGAGGGAGCGATAAAAGAAAAAGGAAAATGGCTGATCCCGGAGGATGCGGATAAGCCCGAGGATCATCGTGTGATCAGTGGTAAATATAAAGGCTGGCGAAAAAAATACAATGTAGATTGCAAGATAGACAAGGATCTTCAAAAGATAATCGATGATACAAATGAGAATGCCATTCTTTCACAGAGCAGTAAGGAAATAAAGAAGAAGCTGGTATTTATTACAAACAAATAATTAAAAGCGTAACTGTTCAGCCAATGGCCCCTGGGGACCATTGAGGCAGGTTCGGGATGGTTGTTCAGGAAAAACTGAAAGGTGAAGGGGAATGGATAGCAGACACCGAAATGACAGAAAGAGAGGCCGGCGGCGACCCGGTAAACCCATATACATCTTCGCTGGAATCATAGCGAGTTTAGCGGTAGTGGTCTCTGTATGGCTTATAAATGAATACAAACTTAGAAAATCCATAGAAGCTGCCAATGAGAGGAATGCGCTTTACAGTACCGGGGAAGCAGTGACCATCACTCCGGAGGAGATGAATGAGCAGCTGATGGCAGCAGGCATGACCGTGGACGAAAACGGAAACGTAGGACTTCAGGGCGTAGACATGGAATGCCTTATAAAAATGATGCAGTCTGCAGCTGAAGAAAGCGCAGGTGCGCTTCCTGAAGGAGGTGTACCCGAGATAGAGTGCAGAAAGTCGGAGGACGGAACACTTCTGTATGCGGTAAATGGAAAGGAGATGACAGACAGACCTCATTTCTTTGGAGAGAAGGAGCTTTACTACAATGGAGTCCATTACAAGAGAAACTCATCCATCAAAGCCTGGCTGATACTGGGCGTAGATAACAAGGGGTCACTTCAGATAGACAGGGATATAAGCGAAATAGGCCTCTCTGACGGAATCTTCCTTGTAGCTGAGAATACGGCAAAGAACAGGGTGCATATCATTCAGATACCCCGAGATACCATGACTGAAATCACTGTCACTGACGAAAATTCAGACCCCATAGGAACATCGGTGGATCATCTTACGAGAGCATGGATGTACGGCGACAACCACGAAAAGTCCGGAAAATACGCAATGGATGCGGTATCGGGAGTCTTGGGAGGCTTGAAGATAAACGGCTATATGGCAGGCTCCATAGATATCATCAATGAGCTCAATGACTACGTAGGCGGCGTGGAGGTCACCATAGAGGAGGATGGCCTCGAAGTGGCTGACCCTGCATTTGTTAAAGGAGCCACAGTGCTTCTTGAGGGAGATCAGGCAGAGAAATATGTCAGAAGAAGAGATACCAAAGTGGATTTCACAGCCATGTCCCGAATGTCCAGACACCGTCAATACGCTATAGCCTTTGAAAACAAGGTGATAAAGCTTGCGAAAAGAGATTCGGATGTTATTCCGGGCATGTTTTCTCTCATAGAGGATAATATCGTAACGAATATGGATAAAGGCACTTATCTTAAAATTGCTATGGATGTGGCAATAAGTGGTGAACCCCTGAGCGACAAGGACTTCTCAACCTTTGAAGGAGAGAATGTTGTGAATTATGAAGAAAATAAGGATGAGTTCTGGCCGGATTATGAACAGGTAGACAGGCTGGTGCTGGATACCTTCTTCAGACAGGTGTGAGTTCTGTTAAACAGCAGCTTTCCGACTGGCTCTCAATGTCGGAGCATATGGATTTAAGCAGTGTTTTTGACATATATGCCCTAAAAAATACTGTTTTACAAGGTTAAAATTATTAATTATAGGAGGGTACTGTGAGTAGGATTGTGCACTGCGGAAGTACCTGCCACATATTCTTTATGGAGGTATATACCGATGAAAAAGAAAATTTTAACATTGGCTCTTGTTGTAGGACTTGCGCTTTCAAGCATTACAGCTTCATATGCGGCAAGCTCTTCTACAAATGACAGAAGCAGTTCAAGCAGTTCTTCAAGTGTAACCACCGGAGGAACAACCAGCGTTGCTACAAATGCAAGTGGTCAGACAGTTACAAAGACAGAGTATTCTGCTAACGGTGTTAATATGACTACCAGCAGCGTAGGAACCGACGGAACATCACTTGCACAGGCTGACTTCCAGAACGGTGCAGCTCACGTAACACTGAGAACCACAACCGGCGGTGCTGATGTAGGACCTAACGGTGAGGCTATCTGCAAGAGTGCTATCCTTGTTATCACAGAGAATGGAGTTTCTGTAGGATGCTTCGTTGATCCTGCAACAGGTCTTCCAATGGCAACAGGAGCAGATGCAACTTACTGGGCTTATGATGCAAACGGAAACCTTGTACTTCATTATGTAAATGCAATGGGCTACTTCTACACAGGAACACAGATCATCAACGGTCAAACAGTGATCTTTAACGATGAAGGCGTGATCGTAGGCTGATAAATAATCCCATCATCCAGCCGGCTCGAGCGGTGAGAATACAATCGCACAAGTTGTATCAGGATATGGATCGGAAGGGCAGGAGACACGGTCTGCTGCCTTTCCTTATGATGAAGGGCATACATGAGGATATCGTAAAGTATTTCATTAATGGGAATTTATTGTGTTTTGATACAGGCTCCGGATGATCCGAGGCCTGTAATAAAACATGATTCAGGAGACCCGAGATGTTCGATATACATTCGCACATCATATACCACATAGATGACGGAGCGAGAGATATAGAGGAGTCTGTGAAGCTCATAAAGTCTGCGATAGAGCAGGGAGCAACAGACATCATCGCAACTCCTCACTACTATGTGGAGGCACCGACGGATCCCGGAAGGATCGGAGAGAAGCTTCAGGAAATCAGGGAGGCCGTAAAGGAAGCCGGAGTAAACATCAACTTATATCAGGGCAATGAGGTTCTCTACTTCGACAGTATGACGGAGAGACTTAAGTCGGGCGAGATACTGACTCTCGCGGGCAGCAGATATGTCCTTATAGAGTTTTATCCCCTGGAAAGCTACAAAACGATACTAAAGTGTGTTCGTAATGTAAGACACGCAGGATATCTTCCGGTGATCGCTCATGCTGAAAGATTTAAGGGACTAAGGGAGAATGGTCTAAGTGAAGTTATTTCCCTTGGGGCATACATTCAGCTTTCCACAGAACCCATAGGTAGAAAAGGGTTTGGAGCAATATTTGATGGAGAAACAAGATTTGTCAGGGAAGCTCTGAAACACAAAGAGGCTCATTTTTTAGGGACGGATATGCATCGTGTGGATTCGAGACCACCGGTGATAAGGGACGCCATGGAATGGATTTCAAAAAACCTTGAAAAGGACTATGCGAATAAGATCCTTTTCGTGAATGGTCTGAAGATGACGGAAGATATAGAGATAGATTAAACATATAAGTATGTGAGGTAAATATGCCGGATAACAACAATAACAATTTCATCCAGCCCAATAATCTGGTAGCTATCAATGCCATAGATGACGATGATGACGATGACATAGACCTTGCCCAAATATTTTTTGAGCTAAGAAAAAACATCTTATTTCTTATGTTAGCTTTTCTTCTCGGCGGAAGCCTGGGCTATGCGGTTTCCAGGTTTATATTGGTGCCGACATATACCAGCACTTCAATGATCTACGTAATGAGTAAGGAAACCACACTTACGTCTCTGGCAGATCTTCAGATAGGTTCCCAGCTTACATCAGATTATAAGGTTCTCGTTACAGCCAGAACGGTAATGGAAGATGTCATAAAGAAGTTAAATATCGAGGATATGGATTATCTTGACTTAAGGAAAAAGATAACTCTTGTAAATCCCCAGAACACCCGTATTCTGAATATCTCAGTGCTTGATACAAATCCAACAAGAGCAAAGCAGCTTACGGATGCGGTTTCAGAATGTGCTTCGGATTATATAGCAGACATCATGGAGCAGGATCCGCCGAAGATTATCGAGTATGGTGAGATACCTCTTAAAAAGACAGGACCCCATACCGGAAGAAATGCGGTGATAGCGGCAGTAGTATTTTTCATGATAACAGCAGGATTTATTGTTATTTCCACAATAACCAATGACACCATAAGAACTGAGGATGATATAGAGAATTACTTCAATCTTCCGGTTCTTGCGGCTATCCCGGAAAAGAATCCTGAAGCTGCAAAAAAGGCTGACCAATATAATTACGCATACAGAAAAAAAGAACATAAGTAAGGAACTTTAGTTTATGACCATCAACAAAAAAACTGTAAATATGAAGCTGGCTCCGGATGATGACTTCCGTTACAGTGAGGCTCTGAGGACATTAAGAACCAACATTTTGTTCTCGGGATCGAAGGTTAAAAACATACTTATAACTTCGACTTCACCAAACGAAGGAAAATCTACAACTTCTTTTGAGCTTGCAAGAGTTTTTGCAGAGTCAGGGAAGCATACACTTTATCTTGACTGCGATATCAGAAAATCAGAGTTCGTTGCGGTACACCAGATAAATGGAGAAACCGTGGGACTTTCCCAGATGCTTACAGGGCAGGTGCCACTTGAGGAAGGATTCTATAACGATCCTAAGATGCCAAACCTTGACATGATCTTTGCAGGACCCTATTCTCCGAATCCTACAGAGCTTTTCGAAGATGAAATGTGCGAGAAGCTGTTTCAGTTCATAAAAGAGCTGAATTACGACATAGTTATCATGGACACAGCTCCCATAGGAACCGTTATAGATGCAGCTATCCTTACACGCTACGCTGATGGCGCTGCGCTCGTAATTGAAGCGGAGGTTACCTCGAGACGGCTTTTTCAGAGAGCCAAGGATCAGCTTGACAGGACCGGAGTGAAATTCCTGGGAGTTATCCTCAACAAGGTCAATATGACGAAGAGCGGCTATTACAACAGCTATTACAGCTACCATAAGTACGGGAAGAAGTATGGGAAATACTCTAAGTACGGATATGGTTATGGGTACGGGGAATATAGGAAGTGAGTTTTCGATATACCAATATACCTTACTATGGGGGCCGGATTAAAACCCTGGTTCCTTTTCTATGGAGTGAAATTGAAAAAATACGCAAAGAGCCAAAGTCTCAAGAACAGTTAAGGAGTTAATGGTGACTATGATTAGTCAATTTATATCCGTGGTGGCATATGTTCACAATAATGCAGATTTGATAGATCATTTTATCACCACAGTTATGAAAGAATGTGAAAAATTTAAGCAGTGTGAAATTGTTTTTGTGGATGATTGTTCTACAGATGATAGCGTACAGAAAATTAAGGATTATTATAAACAGAATCCTGCAGACTATATCGTAAGTATCATTCGCCTTGGTAGATATCATGGAATGGAAATGGCTATGAATGCCGGTCGAGACATGACCATAGGTGATTTTGTTTATGAGTTTGATGATTTATTTATTGACTTTGATAGTAGCTTAATTCTGGAAGTATTCAATAAGTGTCTGGAGGGTAACGATATAGTAACTGTGTCTACTGATGTACCGATCCGCACAACGTCAAAACTTTTTTATAAAGTGTTCAACAATGCATCGCACACGGACTTTGAGATCGGTCAGGAATCCTTCAGATTACTTTCACGTCGCGGAATAAATCGGATCATTTCAATGAATGCAGAAATACCATATCGTAAGGTGATTTATCTGAACAGTGGATTATCTACAGCTAAAGTTCAGTATAAATCTAAAACCGGGAGACGTCCTGCCAGAATTTGGGAAAAATCAGAGAGAGTAGATTTAGCAATAGATTCTTTCATTTATTTTACAAATATTGTTCAGCGTGTTTCTTTGATAGTTGCAACGCTATTTGGACTATTATCTATAGTGACTATTGTTTACACATTAGTGTCTCGTGGAATTGGATATCACATAGGCATGGGCTGGGTATCAACAATGATTTTTATGGCTGTTGGATTTACAGGCCTTTTTGCATTCATGACTTTAATTATAAGGTATCTTTCTGTGGTTGTAGATCTGATATTCAAGAGACAAAAATATCTGATTGCGGATGTAGAAAAGATTTCATCGAGGTAGGGGTGATGAAGCAGTATGACAAAATTATACTAGGAGCCGGTATCTATGGTTTATATTCAGCAATCAAGTGCGGAAAAGCCGGACAGAAAGTGCTGGTTCTGGAATGCGATTCTGCTCCATTTGCAAGAGCAACATATATCAACCAAGCAAGAGTCCATATGGGATATCATTATCCTCGCAGTCTTTCAACGGCAGTTAAATCAGCACATTATTTCAGACGATTTCACGAGGACTATGGATTTGCTATTAATGACCGATTTCATCAAATCTATGCTACAAGTACTACTTTTTCATGGACTAATGCCAAAGCATTCTTAAGATTCTGCAAAGCATCTGATATTAAATGTGAAGAGGTATCTCCAAATCTATATTTTAAGGAAGGAATGTGTGATGGGGCTTTTTTGACAGAAGAAGATACTTACGATGCTATTATTATTCGTGATTATTACATAAATGAGTTAGAAAAGCTAAATAGTGTGGAGGTCAGATGTAACGTTCGAACAGAGAAGATAATCAAAATGAATAATGAGATTACTGTGGATTACAAGTTTGGAGAACGGCATTTTACGGCAACAACAGGATTTCTTCTAAATGCCACATATGCCTCTACAAATCAGATTCTCGATATGATTCAAGATGAAGGTGATGATAAAGGTGATTTCACCAAATTCAAGATAAAGTATGAGCAATGTGAAATTGTCTTGTGTGATGTGAATGATAAATTGAAAAACATCGGATTAACAGTTATGGATGGACCATTCTTTTCAATAATGCCGTTTGGGAAAACATCCTATCATTCATTGACAGCAGTTACATTCACTCCACATGTTACAAGTTATGATGATCTTCCATCGTTTACTTGTCAAAAGGGAGTATCATGCTCACCTCATCAGTTAGGAAATTGTAATGAATGCGAAAACAAGCCGGTTTCAGCGTGGGAACATATGAGCCATCTTGCGATGAAATATATGAAGCCGGAATATAAATTCAATTATAAGAGTTCACTCTACTCGATGAAACCTATCCTTAAAACTTCGGAAATTGATGACTCAAGACCTACGTCTATAGTTATAAATTCTGAAAAACCGAAAATTATTAGTGTACTTTCCGGAAAGATAAATACTGTATACGATTTAGATGAATACTTGGAGGTATAGGCATGTTAAAGAGAATTGATCTAAGCAGGGATTATCAAAAACATAAAGAAGAGTACAAAAGAGCGATAGAAGAGGTCTGTGAAAGTACCGCATTTTCCGGAGGCCCTTATGCGGATAGATTTGCTGAGGAGTTTGCTCGGTATATAGGTGTAGAATACATGACTGGTGTGAATAATGGAACAAGCGCGCTTCACCTGGCTATGCTTGCATTAGGAATTGGCGAAGGTGATGAGGTTATCGTTCCCGCAAATACATACATTGCCACAGCTTGGGGTATTTCGTACACGGGAGCAAAACCAGTGTTTGTGGATTGCACCACAGATACTTGGGAGATTGATCCTGAGAAGGCCGAAGTTGCGATTACAGAGCGAACAAAAGCAATTGTTGGCGTGCATCTTTACGGTCAGCCTTTTGAATTTAATAAGATTAAAGAGATTGCAAACAAATATGGACTGCACACGATTGAGGATGTTGCGCAGGCAGCAGGAGCTGAATACGAGGGCGTAAAGTGTGGCAATCTTGCAGATATCAGTTGTTTCTCTTTCTATCCCGGCAAAAACTTGTATTCGTTCGGTGAAGGTGGTGCAGTCGGCACCAATAATAAGGAATGGATTGATAAGATTAACGTTTATAAAGAGCAGGGGTGTCGAGTTCGTTACCACCATGAAGTAATCGGCTATAATATGCGACTTGAAGGCATACAGGGTGCGGTGTTATCTGTGGGGTTGAGACACTTGGATGAATGGACAGAAAGAAGAAGAGCGATAGGTATGCGGTATGATGCAGAGATTACTAATCCGCTTATTAAAAAACAGTTTCATCCGGACAATACAAAGCATGTATATCATCTTTATGAAACACAAGTACCTGATCCAAGACATTTCTTAGAATACATGAAAGAAAACGACATTGAATGTCACAGACATTATCCCATTCCATGCCATCTTCAGGAAGCATACAGGAGTCTCGGATTTAAGAGAGGGGATTGCCCGAATGCAGAACTATTGGCTGATCATTGTGTAACATTGCCATTATTCCCGGAAATGAAAGATGAAGAAGTGGCATTGGTGATTGAAAAGTGTAATGTATATAAAGCCAAATAACATCCCATAGTTGAGCGTTAGATTCAAAGATTCATAATCTGTAGGTATGGACAAGGAAAAAACAAATGGAGATAAAAGGGAATAATATTTTCTCAACAGAAGATGAGCAGATGTCATATTTTTTAAAAGATAGAAATCTTGCATATGTGAACAGCATATCCCATCCTGTTCATCCCAAGAAAAGCTTTTATGCCAAATACGGAAAACGAATTATAGATCTTGTAATCATTATTCCAGTCACTGTAGCTATTTCGCCTCTTCTTTTAGTGCTATGCATCTGCAACATGGTAAACATGGGAAGTCCGATATTTTATAGGCAGACAAGAACAGGATATAAGGGGAAGCCTTTTGACATGATAAAGTTTAGGAGCATGAAAAACGCTACAGACAAGAATGGAAAGCAATTGCCTGCTAATCAAAGATTAACAAAATATGGGAAGTTTATAAGAAAATTGTCACTGGATGAACTTGGAAATTTTTTCAATATCATCAAGGGCGAGATGTCAATTATTGGGCCCAGGGCTATGCCGGTATTTTATAGGGATCGTATGAGCGATAGACACAATATGCGAGAGTCTGTGAAACCAGGACTTGAATGCCCAAGAATGATTGATTTAACTGAAGAAGAAGTTGGCGAATATCATTTACAATTTGAGAACGATATCTGGTATGTTGAAAACATTAGTTTGATGACTGATATAAAGATGGTGATTGCTCTTGTAAAGATGGTGATGTCTTCACATAAAAGAGCTTATCATGCCGGAGCAGGTACCTTTTTTGATGGGTATAACGACAAAGGAATAGGACTTAGTTATAGACTGGCGAAGATAGAATATCCCGACTTATCATCGGTGCCTCCGGTAAAAAGAGAATGATGTAAGAGGTATCGGAGAATGGATTTACTTAAAGAAAAAATCTGTATAGTAACTGGATCTGTTCGTGGAATTGGCAAGGAAATCGCACTACTTTTTGCATCAGAAGGAGCAACGGTTGTCGTGAATGCAAGGAAACCTGATTCAGATGTTGATTGGGTTGAGGAAAGTCCATATCCAAAGAGTTTTGATATTCGCTATTTTGATGTGACGGATGAGATAGCTGCAAAGACAGCTGTTCTTGAAGTTAAGAAGAAATATGGACACATTGATGTCCTTGTGAATAATGCCGGTGTTGAATACAACGAACTCATCGGAATGATAAGTCACGAAAAGATGGAAAAAATGTTTGATGTGAACGTATGGGGAACCATCAATATGATACAAATCTTAAGTCGTGTCATGTCTAGAAATCCGAATGGGGGTTCGATAATTAATATATCTTCAATGGTGGGTCTTCGTGGGAATTCCGGTCAATTGGTTTATTCTGCGACTAAAGGGGCTGTAATAGCTCTTACGAAATCAGCTGCCAAGGAACTGGCAAGTAAAAAAATTAGAGTGAATTCAATAGCTCCCGGGTTAACGCAAACAGACATGATGAGACAAGCTGATTTGGAAAAACTGCAGGGAAGAATAAACAATATTTGTATGGGACGCTTAGCACAGCCCAAAGATATAGCAGGAGGATGTCTGCTTTTAGCTTCTGATTATGCAGATTATATTTCAGGCCAGGTATTACCAGTGGATGGAATGACGATAATGTGAGGTAGTAGTTATGATATACGATGGAATTATTGAAGGAAAGACCGTAAGATTGAGATCCATGGAAGAGCGTGATGCTGAAATAACTTATAGGATGCGTACGGATCCGATTAAATCAAGGTATATACACAAAGATGAAGGCGGTGTAGAACATCAGAGAGAATTCATTAGGTGGCAACGAAGTGAACCTGGTGATTATTATTTTGTTATTGAGGATCTGAATGGTAACGTGATTGGAATGAAAGCTTTATCTGACTATAACGTAAAAAATGGAACTGTTGAGTCAGGCAGATTCCTTGGATTTGGTTCACAGATTCAGAATATGGAAGCGTTAATGTTATCCTTTGATTTTGCATTTGAAACGCTTGGAGTTCAAGTGATTCATATGAATGCTCTTGAAAATAATGTACAGATGTTGAGCATACAAAAGAGGTTTGGAGTAGAGTTTACAGGCAGGTTTCATGAGGAAGGAATGGAACATGATAATGTGTGCTCAGAATTAACAAAAGAGTCTTATGATAAAACTAGACCAAGAATTGATGCCTTGATTAAAAGGTTTGCAAACAGAGAATAAACAACAAGTGGGTAATCAATTATGAAGGTTTGGGTTATCGGTAGAAATTATCCCACAAAACAAAATAAAATGTGTGGCTCCTTTGAGTTGGAACAAGCCCAAATGCTTGCCAGACAAGGACATGAGGTTTGCTATATCTCCTGTCCATTTCATCCGCTATATAAGATTAGGAATTGGGGATATGCCGAATGGCGGGATGATACTGTACATGTATATGCATATTCACAAATATATTTTCCTCAGAGATTTAAAATTTACTGTGACTCATTTAAGACGTTAATATGGAGAAAACTTCTTGAGCGTGTTGAACATGAACAAGGAGTTCCGGATGTGATACACATTCACTACCCAACAATGATCTCTGTACCGGAACCTATACTTGCGTTCAAAAAAAGGGGAACAAGAATTATTGCTTCGGAACATTGGACAAGTGTTCTGACGGGAAACATCACCATACATGAGAAGAAACAATTAAAGGCGTATGTAGAAAACGCTGATCGATTCATTTGTGTGGGAGCCCCCTTGAAACAGAGTGTATTGAAACTAACAAATACTAATAGGGACATATTTGTGGTACCCAATATTGTACCGGATACTTTTAAAAGAGAGTTGATAGAGCATCAAGGGATTAACTTTACTGCTGTGGGACGTCTTGTGAAGGTGAAGCAATTTGATAGGTTGATTCAGGCTTTTTATGAAACTTTTCCTGATGAGAAGGATGTGACTCTGACAATTATTGGAGGGGGGATCCAATATTGGAAATTAAAGCTAATGATTATAAAGATGAGAATCGGCGATAGGGTTAGATTGCTTGGTCCACAATCAAGAAACGTAGTGGCAGATAGGATGTCCAGATCCGACGTGCTGGTTTCATATAGTCGGTTGGAAACTTTCGGTGTTCCTGTGATTGAAGGATGGTATTCAGGTATACCGGCGATTGCTACTACAGCTATTGGCTTTGCTGATTATTGGAAAGAATCACTTGGGGAGTTGATTCCTTTTGATAATGAGGATGAACTAAAACATGTATTGAAGAAAGTCAAAAGCAGGATCAGCGAGGGATATTACGATCCTCAGATTATCGGTCAATATGCTAAAGAAAACTTCTCAGAGAAAGTCGTATATCAGAAATTAGTTGGGTTGTATAAGAATTGAATAGGTGCTAAAGAATCATTTTTTTCGTATGGAAAGAAATGAATTGATTATATTTAGATTTTGAGTACGTAAGAAAGGATTAGGGAAATGAATCTAAAAAAATACAATGAAATTTTCATAGATTTGTTTGGGGTTGATGAATCAGAGCTTGGATCTGGATTTAATTTTGGTGTTGTAAAGGGATGGGATTCTTATGCCCATATGGAACTGATAGCTAAGATAGAAGATACGTATGAGATTATGATGGATACCTATGACATAACACATTTTGGAGGATATGAAAATGGTAAGAAAATTCTCAAAAAATATGGAATAGAAATCTAATAGTTCTATATACACATACGAGTTAAGGATGTTGTTATTGAATTAGTGAAAGAATGCCGGAAGGATTGTATATGTTTTTAGGTTTGGATAGGCAGGATAAAACTAAAATCGCCGTTAAAGACAATGAAGGTTATGAGCTTACATATGGACAACTTGCAAGTGAAATGGAATATATAGCACGTCTTCTTAAGGCGCGTTCAATTGTATTTAATCTCTGTAAAAATACAGTAGGTTCTTTGGTCGGATATCTTGGATTTATTGAAGGAGACTCAGTACCTTTGGCGCTTAGTAGTAAGATTGAAAGGGGTCTCCTGGATGAACTGATATCAGAATATACGCCTGCTTATCTATGGATTCCCTCAGAAATGGCTTCGAATTTTGGCTACCCAACAATATTTCAGAAGTACGGATACGTTCTCTTAGAAACGGGAAATAAACCATATCCTATAAACAATGATTTACAGTTTCTTATGACTACTTCAGGATCTACAGGCAGTCCTAAGCTCGTAAGATATAAAAAAGGAAATTTAGAAGCGAATGCAAAGAACGTTGCAGCTGCCTTTGGATGGACATCAGATGAACGCCCGATATGTGATCTCGGTATGCAGTACACGATGGGACTAAATGTAATCAATACTCATCTTTATGTTGGGGCAACAGTTCTTCTTATCACTTACAATTTGATGAGTGCTGATTTCTGGGATTACATTAGTGAAGAGAAAGCTACAAATTTTACCGGTGTTCCTTTTAGTTATGATATTTTGTATCGGCTTCACTTTGACCGTATGGATTTACCACATTTGACCACGCTGTCAGAGGGTGGTGGAAAGTTAACTGATGCCAGATTTATTCAGTTAGCAGAGTATGCAAAAAAGAACGGGAAGAGATTTATAGCCTCTTTCGGCACAACAGAAACATCAGCCAGGATGGCTTGCTTACCGGCTGAGTTGGCAATGGCAAAGACAGGGAGTATAGGCAGAGCTATTCCTGAAGGTGAACTATTTCTTATTGATGAAAATGGAAATGAAGTGACAGAACCCGATGGTGAAGGAGAGCTGTGTTATCGTGGACCAAATGTTACCATGGGCTACGCGAGCAGAAAAGAAGAGCTTCTCAATGGTGATGATTTTAAAGGCGAATATCATACAGGAGATCTTGCAAGACGAGATGCTGACGGATGCTACTTTGTGACAGGACGTATGTCGCGATTCTTGAAGCTTCTTAGCTATAGAGTTAGTCTTGATCAATGTGAACGACTTATACAAGAAGAATTTGGTATAGAGTGTGCCTGCACAGGTACGGATCACAGAATGGATATTTATATCACAGATGAAACAAAGAAGAAGGGAGTATTGGAATATATCAGCGAAAAGACAAATCTTTTCAAGACTTTGTTTAAAGTGTTTGTGATTGAAAGAATTCCAAGGAATGATTCCGGAAAGATCAAATATAAAGAGTTGGGAAACTGATTCATTTAGTTATAATAAGGTATATTAATATGATTTACTGTATTAACAGAAGTAAAGATATGTCATCGAAAGGTGGTAAAACTGCATGGAAAAAAGCACCTGATGATATAGCAACATTATCTAAAACATTTGGAAGAATATTGACCTTTAAAGATTACGATGACCAAAAAAAGGGATTTTTCAAATGTGTAAATATGTTTTTTACAGATCACATCAACTGGTTAAAGCTAATTAACGTAGTTAAATATAATGATATTCTAATTATTCAGCATCCGTACGAAGGATTAAGAGTAGGTCAGAGATATATTAAAATATTGAAAATGCGTAACGTGAAAATAATTGTAGTGATTCATGATTTGCTTTCAGTTAGATTGCCCACTCTTTCTGCAACAAGAGATAAAAGAAAAGCACATGATGTCCGTGAAAAAAAATTATTTCAGATTGCTGATTATATTATTTGTCATAATTATCGAATGAAGGATTTTCTTATAAACAAAGGCATAGAACAATCCAAAATCATAGAGCTAAAGATATTTGATTATTTGCATACATGCAATGTGGGTCCTAGGGTTTTTAAATATTCGATTGTTATTGCGGGTAATTTGTCAAATACGAAATCTGGTTATTTATATAATATGCTTCAAAGACAAAATAGAGGTTATGAAATTCATTTGTTTGGAAATGGATATGCAGAACAAGCTGTATCATATGATGCAATATATCACGGTTCGTTTTCTCCCGATGTTTTACCCGGTAAGATTGAGGGTGGGTTTGGTCTTGTGTGGGATGGCAAAAGTATCGAAACATGTGAAGGAAACACAGGAGAATATCTGAAAATAAATGACCCACATAAAGCAAGCCTTTACCTTTCGTCGGGGATACCAATTATTGTTTGGAAAGAATCTGCAATTGCTTCATTTGTGGATGAAAATGGTTTGGGATTTACAATAAACAAAATAGATGACATAGAAGAGATTTTTAAAAATTTTCAAGAGGAATATTATAGTGAACTCTTAAATAATGTCAGTAAGATAAAAGAGTTGCTTACGCATGGTGATTACTACATGAGAGCAATACAAAAAACCGGCTATATTAAATAGTATTAATTGAATTAAAAAAGGTAAATGAAAGAAAATCAAATGGAAAAACTATATGTATGTATGACTTATTATCATGTCCTAATTACCCTTATAAAAGCGCTAACAGGACAGGAAAAAATTGATATTATGATATCTAATGATATTCCTGATGTTTCATTTCTTATTGAAAAATTAAGATATTTAAGCTGTTTTGATAAAATAATTATACTGGATGAGATTAATATTCAGAAGAGACGAATGGGAAAAAAAGATCTTATATATTATTTGACCGATAAATACATTATAAATAGCAAGTTTTATGAATTCTGTAAGCTTGATTTTAAAAAGTACCAGGACATTTACCTATATCATGACATGTCAAGTGTTGGAAAGTATTTTCTTATAAATCATATCCAATATCATTTGATAGAAGATGCGTTAGATTATTTCAAATATTTTGATAAGTATTACAGAATAGATGAAGGAAGTTATAAAAAAGGAACATTAAAATTTTTTCTAAAAGAAAAATTTGGAATTGGGTATAAGATGTTCGGTTCATCAGAAGATTGTATAGATATTGAAGTCAATGAACTTGATGGTGTTCTAATTTCTAAAGATAAATGTTTTGAATTACCTAGAAAACAGCTTTTTGGATTATTATCTGAAGAACAAAAAATCATCGTATTTAATGCATTTGCTGCAGGTAAAGAGATTAACGGAACTAAGGAAAAAACTGCAATAATATGCACTCAGCCACTGTATAAAGATTCTTTTGTAAATACAGAAGAAGAACAGGTTTTAGTTTTCAGAAATGTTATTAAGGAATATGTAGATAGTGGATACAAGATTGTAATAAAGCCACACCCCAGAGATATGATCAATTATAAAATATTAGCTAAAGAATTCAACTGTGACTTAATTGATAAAAACCTTCCTTCAGAGATACTGAACTATAATCCTGAAGCCAAATATGATGTTGCTGTTTCAATAACATCAACTGCTATTAATTTTTTACAATATGCAAAGGAAAAAAGATTTATGGGACGTGAATATATAGCAGAGGCTTTAGGTAATGAGAATCATTCAAAGGAGAAAGGCGGGGGAATTTCAGAAAAATTAGGAGAAAAGTCCAATCTTGCTTAAGCTTGATTTTGGTTAATAGTATGTTGCTTTCTACAAATAGGTATTTTGCCTCTTATCTATACCAATATTTATTATGATTCTTAAATCTGATCAATAGGGTACAGTATGTGTATTCAATAATTGAGTTGAATTAATAAGCATAGATCGAATGGAATATTACAGTATAGCTGGTGTAGGAAATTCAGTGTTAGCAGGTATACTAATGTAAATCATCAGATTGAAGTAATAAATAAGGTGTATTAGATAAGTAATATCTAGAAAAAAGGTATGATAATGAAAAATGGGAAAACTTCCATCAAAAAAATTTTGAATAAGCCTCCTGTAATGGTTGCGCTTTTAACGCCATTAATTGAGCCGAGTGGGCTAGAAGATCTTAATATTTATATTGGTGGAGTATGGAAGTATCTTCATCTTCTTACAATTACCTTCAAATGGATTTCCTTTGTTACGGTGTTCTTCCTGAGTTTTAAACAATTGAAGAAATGGGAAGAAGTTACATGGCTGTTTGTGGCATATCAGGGACTGATAGCATTAACTACGATGATAAATAATGGGTTATCTCTGCCGAGTATTTCTAACTTGCTGACGCCTATGGTTGCAGCATTACTTTTCCAATATTACATGAAAAAAGGAAATGCGAAAAAGTTTCTTTTGATAGCCCAATATATATTGGGGTTCTATATTTTAATTAATTTAATTACAGTTATTGCAATTCCGGGTGGCATGTATGTCGATAATCGTATGTGGAGAGATAATTGGATTCTAGGGTATAGAAACCGGCATATCTATTACTTTTTGCCTTTTTTAGCTATAAGTGGCGTAATTGAATATATCGAAGAGAAGAAGATTGGAATATCTTTGTATGTATTGTCTGCAATTACAGTTATCTCATCAATTTTTTGCCGATCTACGACTTCCATGATTGCCTTAATACTTGTTTTAGCGCTTGTTATTTTCTTTGAAAATATAAATTTACCACAAATAGTTTGCGTCAGAAATGTTTGTATTGCCTCACTGCTTATATCATTTCTTTTTATTTTTTTTAGTTATCAAAAGTATTTCTCAGGATTTATTGAGAATATCTTAGGGAAAGATGTTACGTTATCTAGAAGGACACTAATTTGGGCACGTGCAGTAATGGATTTTATCCAAAGACCTTTATTTGGATATGGGATGATATCTTATGAAGGTATTTTTACTACCTGGGATGTTACGCAAATGCATAATATGTTTTTGGATATGCTTGTTGTAGGCGGTGTTACACTGACCATGATTTTTGGTTTTTTGATGTATATCATCAGTAATAAAGTTGATGAGTGTAAGGTTCCTGCAATGAAAAATATATGCATATTTGTATTTGTTGGGTATGCTGTACTTTTTGTAACAGAGTCTCGACGCGATGTAACAATGTTATTTATATATATGTCGTTGTGTTATTATCTCCCGTTTCTTGTTGAAAGATACCAAATCAGAGATAACAAGAAGAGAGTGAAAATCAGGTATAAAAAAGGAAATATAAGAGGAAAGAGACATGCAACTTTATAGTTAATAGATAAAAACCACCTTCAGAAATCTTGAACTTTATTACATTACAACAGCAAAATATGATGTAGCTGTTTCGATAACATAAACAGACATTAATTTTTTGCAGTATGCAGAAGAAAAAGTTTAACGAGTAGAGAGTATATATCGAAGGTTCTGAGTAATGTCAGTTGTTAAAAGAAGATTTTTATATTTTATAGAAAAATATAGAGGAATGACTACTCCTGCAAAAGCCGGACTGTGGTTTACGATTTCGGCATTTATGCAGAGAGGGATTGCCTTTCTGACTACCCCTATCTTTACCCGTATTCTCACTACTGAACAATATGGAATTGTTAGTGTTTACAATACGTGGGAGCAGTTGATTGTAGTCCTTTGTACACTTAATCTGTTTTACGGTGGTTTCAATAATGGAATGCGTGATTACAAAGACGGACGGGATGAGTATGTATCAGCAATTCAAGGTTTAATAACTGCCATTACTATAGTATGGATTGTAGTTTATTTCATAGGTAGACATTTTTGGGAAGATCTTCTGGATATGAAACCGCACATTGTCATGCTGATGTTCCTGCAAATTGTAACAGGGGCTGCGTTATCGTTATGGGCAGCAAGGGAGCGGTTCGAATTTAAGTATAAATCGTTAGTGATCGTAACTGTAACCAACACATTCCTTGGAGCAGTGATTCCCATTATTGCTATTTTGTTGGTAGCCCCGGAATATGGGGCAGAGGCACGAATAATCAGCCATGCGTTGTCTATTGCATGCGTGTGCGGATGTATATATTTCTACAATCTTATCAAGGGTAAGGTATTCTTTTCCAAGGAGATTTGGAATGTAGCATTTCTATTTAATTTGCCACTATTGCCGCATTACCTTTCAACTATGATTCTGAATCATTCGGATAGAATTATGATCAGTAAAATGGTTGGCTCAAGTGAAGCAGGAATCTATAGTGTGGCTTATTCGGCTGCGATGATTTTAAACATCCTGTCTACGTCTATAAACCATTCTTTTGCCCCATGGATTTATGTGGAAATTGACCGAAAAGAGTACAAACGCATTGCTAGAGTAGGAAACGCAATGTTTGTAGGACTGGCATTGGTTTTGATGGCGTTGATCGCATTTGCACCGGAGGCGATATATGTATTTGCTGGGTCAAAATATACGGATGCGGTGAGGATTGTCCCTTCTGTTGCGGCCAGCCTTTATTTCATTTTCATGTATCAAATATTTGCGAATGTTGAGTTCTACTATAAGCGTAACAAGTTTATAGCCTATGCGTCGATGTCCGGCGCTGTTCTCAATTTAATTTTGAATTATTTTGGAATCAAACTGTTTGGATATATTGCACCCGGTTATACAACATTGATTTGCTATATAGTATTCGGGGGTTCACACTATCTGTTTATGAGACGAATCTGCAAAGAAGAATTGGATGGTATTAAGCTTTTCGACGCTATGACAATATTTTCTATAGCAGTAGGATTGATTATTTTTTCGATTATGATGGTGTTTCTGTATTCATTTACCATTGTTCGATATATTATCCTGACAATTATCGTAGTGGTTGCGACTATAAACAAAAATAAGATAGTAAGTTATATGAAGATGTTTAAGAAAAAGGAGAGATGAGTCATGAAAATTATCGGCGTTATACCTGCACGCTACAAGTCTTCCCGTTTTCCCGGAAAACCTCTTGTAGACATATGTGGCAAGCCTATGGTTTGGTGGACATACCAACAGGCTATTAAGGTTCCGGAGTTAGATGAGGTCTATGTCGCTACGGATGATGAAAGAATATTTAACACTTGTACAGAACTGGGTGTAAAAGTTGTCATGACATCAGAAGACAACAAAACCGGTACTGATCGTGTTGGTGAAGTTGCAAGGGAAATTCCGGCTGACATTATTGTAAACGTACAAGGTGATGAACCCCTTATGAGTCCTGAAACAATTCGGGCGGCTATTCTACCAATGATTGATGATCCAACCATTCAGGTCACTAATCTTATGGCTCGAATAACTGATCCGGTGGAAGTTGTTAATCCTACGATACCTAAGGTTATCACGAACAAGGATAATATTGGTATTTATATGACTCGGGCCGCGGCCCCTTTCCCCAAGGGTAGTATTGATTATCCATACTACAAGCAGGTTTGTGTTTATGGATTTCGCCCGGAAGCATTGAAATTCTACTGTGATTATGGAAAAACTTATGGAAAGGCAAAGATTGAGGCCATCGAAGATATTGAACTTCTTCGCTTTATAGAGAATGGGTATCAGATTAAGTTTATGGAAGTTGAGGTTGAAAGCCTTGCCGTGGACACACCTAATGATCTTGATAAGGTTTGCAAGATA
Source organism: Lachnospiraceae bacterium (assembly GCA_015057945.1). GTDB lineage: Bacteria > Bacillota > Clostridia > Lachnospirales > Lachnospiraceae > Oribacterium. The sequence continues at coordinate 49,669 of SVDD01000016.1, forward strand.
ATGTCTGCCAAGATGGAAGCCGGAGAAATCAGTAACCAGTAATGTAAACTCGGAGGCATCATAATGAATAAGATACATGTACTTGATTGTACATTGAGAGATGGCGGTTATTGTAACGAGTGGAGATTTGGAACTGATAATGCAAAAAAGATAATCTCTGGTTTGGTAGAGGCGGAGGTTGAAATAATTGAATGTGGTTTCATCACACAAAAGTATGCGTATGATCCGGAAGTGACAAAATTTAACACCTTAGAACAGGCAGCAAAAATCATACCTGAAGATAGGGATGGAAAAATCTTTGTGGTGATGATGAATTATGGCGAATACAAAGTTGAAGATCTTCCACCATATGACGGTTCATCTATTGATGGCATCAGAGTTGCTTTTCACAAGAAGAATCTTTTTGAGGCTATAGAATTGTGCAAAGCTATAAAGGCTAAGGGATATCTTGTTTTTATTCAGGCAATGGTATCTCTTTGCTATAGTGATGAAGAGTTCCTTAGCTTAATTCGTTATGTAAATGGATTTAAACCCTATGCTTTTTATATTGTTGACAGTTTTGGAATGATGAAGAGTAAGGACCTGACAAGGCTCTTTTACGTTGTAGAGCACAATCTCATGGATGGTATATGGATTGGTTTTCATAGCCATAACAATATGCAGTTGGCATATTCAAACGCACAGATGCTGCTTTCTGTACAAACAAATAGGAATCTTATTATAGATTCTTCTATTATGGGGATGGGTCGTGGAGCAGGTAATTTGAACACAGAATTATTTGTAGAGTATTTAAACGAGAATGCAGGAAAGAAATATCAGCTCAAACCATTATTGACAATAGTAGATAAGATTTTGACACACTTCTATGAACAGAACTATTGGGGATACAGTCTGCCGAATTATATATCTGCATCTCATAATGCCCATCCAAACTACGCCGGTTATTTGGACGCAAAGAAAACCCTGACATTCGAAGATATGAATAATATCTTTGACATGATGGATGATGACAAGAAAGTTTCTTTTGATAAGACATATATTGAAGAACTATACCTTAAGTATCAAGAGAAAGACAGCGTACAGGAAGCTCATCTTTCGGAGTTTATGACAAGAATTGCAGGAAAGAAAGCATTAATTATCGCACCCGGGAAAAGTTCTGCTATTGAACGAGATAAGATCGTAGCGTGTGCCGAAAGGGAAGATGTGATATCTATCAGCATAAACTATGACTACGATGAAAACTTAACAGATTTCATTTTTCTCAGTAATCTGAGGCGTTATCGAGATCTTCCTGTGGTTAAGAGAGAAAAGACAATAGTTACTTCCAATATTCCTTCTATCGATGTTTACCTACAAGTAAGATACGGAGATTTGTTGAACGATAAATCTGCTGTTGAAGACAATGCCGGTTTAATGTTGATAAGATTCCTTATCAGTCAAGGCGTAAAAAAAGTATATCTTGCCGGTATGGATGGATATTCACCTAATCCTGATGAAAACTATGCCGATAAGATGATGAATTTTCATACAGAAAAAGCACTTTCTGAGAAAAAGAATGCAGGGCTAATTGCTGTTCTTAAAGATTTTAAGAAGGAAATAGAGATTGAAATGCTGACTACACCAAAGTATGTGGTGCTTGACTGAGGAATAGGCAAGAAGGCGAATTTTCAAACTTAATTGGCAAGTCAGATGCAGAGCAGTGCCGATACTACTTGTGCCTTGTTATGGAGGTGAAGATGAAAGTTATTACATTCGGAGAGATTCTTCTACGGCTTGTAGCACCAGGCTATACAAGGCTGTTTCAAAAGGACAATCTTGAGGCTACTTTTTGCGGAGGAGAGGCAAACGTTGCGGTAAGTCTTGCTATGTTTGGACTCGATTCATCTTATGTCACAAAGGTTCCGGTTTCCGATATAGGGCAGGCTGCCATAAACTCGCTTCGATATTTTGGAGTTGATACAAGTTATGTTGTGTATGGAGATGGCAGGCTTGGACTGTATTATCTAGAGAAGGGAGCATCTCAGCGGCCGTCTAAGGTTATTTACGACAGGGCTTATTCAGCCATAGCTATGGCTAAGAGAGAAGAGTTTGATTGGGGCAATATATTCAAAGGTGCCGAGTGGTTTCATTGGACTGGAATCAATCCGGCTCTTGGAGGAGAGCTTGCTCTTATTTGCGAAGATGCGTGCAAGATGGCGAGAGAGAAGGGGCTTACTGTTTCATGTGATTTGAATTATCGTGGAAAGTTATGGACACCTGAAAGAGCACAGGAGGTTATGAAACCTCTGATGAAGTATGTAGATGTTTGTATCTGCAATGAAGAAGATGCGGAGAAAGTTCTTGGTATTAAAGCACAAGATACCGATGTTGAAACAGGAAAACTTAGTAATAACGGATATGCACATACGGCAGAGGTTATTAGTGACGGTTATGGCTGTAAGTTTGTAGCGATAACACTCAGGAAAAGTTTCTCGGCCAGTCGAAATGGATGGTCTGCGATGCTCTATAGTGCAGAAGACCATAAAGCCTACTTTGGACGTGAGTATGATATCCAGATTATTGACCGTGTTGGCGGTGGGGATAGTTTCGCAGCAGGACTTATTTATGCCATGACCCAGAATATGACATGTCAGGATGCGATTGATTTTGCTACAGCTGCAAGCTGCTTAAAACAGACTATTGAAGGAGATTATAATAGGACAAGCGTTGCAGATGTTGAGAATCTTCTAAAGTCTGGCGGAAATGGGAGAGTACAGAGGTAATTGTTTTATGAAGAGTAGTGTGCTTAAACAGAGTAATCGGCCCAACTATTGAGATACATGTTAAATAAAAGCCATGTTTTCATGATATGAGTATCAATCAATAATACAAGAAAGACTAAATCGTATTACTATCATGCGGTAGATCTATTTTTAATGTAGGGCAGATTTGGTTAAGAATTCATAAATATATAACTGAATTACTGAATGTTCGTCACAGTTCAGAAAAGTTCCAGATAGAATCATAAATATAGCCAAGGAGTGGAGTTTGACTCGTCCGAGGTAAACACATTGGAACCGTGTACCGGGAATTTTCTATAAACAATTGCTTTGGAGGGTTGACAGAGGGAAATTAATTTGCAACAGCACTCATACGGATACGGTATCAGACCAAGTACCGCGGATTCTTACGGTTCTTAAAGGGTGATATTATGGAGTATTTGTGAGCACTGTGGTAATATAAAGGTCAAAGGGGCCGCACGACCGGATTATGGATCTGGCCGTGCGGTTGTTTGTTGAAGTATTATAGAAAAGATCGTGTGGAGAATTATAAGCAATGAAAGAATTCAATACAACAGCAGTATGTATACCATCAAAGCATTATATGGTTGATCTTTCAGAGAGAGTAAAAGAGATAAAGAAACTGGTTGATGATGGAAAATACTTCACAATCAACCGGGCAAGACAATATGGAAAGACGACAACGCTAAGTGCGCTTTGCCAGGTACTTAATGAAGAGAATATTGTGATCAGCCTGGATTTTCAAGACATTGAAGACGGAAGTTTTAAGAATGGAGGAGAATTTTCCAAAGCATTTGCCAGAATTATTCTGGATGCAGAAGAATTTGACGGGCTTGCCATTCCTGAGACAATTATTGATAGTTTCAGACAACTCACCGAAAAGCCATCTGATGAGGTTAAGATGGATGACCTTTTTCGTGTTTTCATGAGATGGTTCAGAGAATCTGAAAAATCCATAGTACTTATCATTGATGAAGTAGACAGTGCAACTAACAATCAGGTATTTCTTGATTTTTTAGCTCAGTTACGATCACTCTATCTGAAGAGAGAAAAAAACGTGAAAGTAAAAACCTTTCAATCTGTCATCCTCGCCGGAGTAACTGATGTAAAGCATATCAGGTCAAAGATTCGTATTGAGGACGAACATAAGGTCAATAGTCCCTGGAACATTGCAGCAGATTTTGATATAGACATGAGTCTGTCTGAGGATGGAATTAGGGGCATGCTTGATGAATATGAGGCAGATCATCATACAGGGATGGATGTGGATGCGATAGCGAAATCCATAAGAAAATATACAAATGGATATCCATATCTTGTGAGTCGTATATGTGAGATATTGGATAAAAAGCTGGTTCCCGATACTTTTAAAACACTTGCTGAAGCCTGGACAAATTATGGGGTTGATGAGGCTGTAAAGAGAATTCTTTCAGAGGAGAGCCCTCTGTTTGAGTCCTTGATAGGGAAGCTTACAAACTATCCGGAACTCAAGGGACAACTTCGGAGGATTCTGTTGAGAGGTGAAACCATAGCCCACCTTCCTGATGATGAGGAACAGAAACAGCTTCGTATGTATGGCTTTATAGTAAACTATCATAATACGGTTGCCGTTGCTAACAGAATATTCGAAATGAGGTTGTATAATTACTTCATTGGCGAAAGTAAGGTTAACGAAGATTTGAGACAACTTGCAGCTGCGGAAAAATCAATCTTTGTAGATAAGGATGGATGGCTTGATATAAGCAAGATCATGAGCCATTTTATAAGGGAGCACAATATCATTCATAAAAATGACACTGAGAGATTCCTTGAAGCGGAAGGCAGGGAACGTTTTCTCACATATCTGGCTCCGATAATAAACGGAACCGGAACTTATAGTATAGAAGAGCAGACCAGAGATCACAGGAGGATGGATGTTGTGATCCATTATCTGGGAAGACGATATATCATTGAGCTTAAGATATGGAGAGGTGAACGATATAACGCTGATGGAGAAAAACAGATAGTGGATTATCTTGATAGATTCGGACTGGATACAGGCTATATGCTTAGTTTTAACTTCAATAAAAAGAAGAAACAGGGCGTTGAGAGAGTTTGTATCGGAGATAAGGTGTTGTTCGAAGGAACGGTGTGATAAAGGAGTTCAATAAACGGGTGTTCTATACATCAGGACCTACTCGGAACAGTGTATCGGGAGTTTGGTAAGGAGCTGTTAAGAAATAAGTGTTAATAAACATGATTGATTTTAAGAAAATACTACCGATATGTTTACTTTTGGCTGTTATAGGGGCTTCGCTGTATTCTGCATTTAATGGTTCGGAGCCTTCCGGGCTTCCTTCGTACAGGCTTGAAATTAGAGAGGCTGTTGACGGGGATGTGAAGAGACTGGATTATATTGATTCTGATGGAAACGTGACTTTTGCTGCAGATAAGCATTATGCGACAATTATTAAGACCTACCGGGATGGGCATGTTGTTCTGGAGCAGTATTATGACGAGAAGGGCGATCCGGCAGTTCAGACAGCGGGACATTGTGCACTGGAAAGACATTATAATGATGCAGGACTTGCAGACGTGATAACCTATCTGGATAAAGATGGCAATCAGGTAGTGACAGCTTCGGGATACAGCAGTATACATAGAAGTTACAATGATCTTCGGCTTGCGGATACGGATACGTACTATATCGGGGATGAACGGGTTAAAAATGCTAATGGATTTTATGCTTATAAGCGTGGTTATAATGAGGAAAAACGGATAAGCGAGATAGAGTATCTTAGTAACCGTGAACCGTGTATCGGGAATTATGATACTGTCCATAAAGGGGTAATAAAAAGAATTCTCTGTGTCGAGAAAGAAAAGTGGAATGGTACACATACGAATAGGAGGTGTGAACAGTGAAAAAGAAAATAGTTTCAGGAAGAAACCTTAGGGGCCTTATGGCCGGATGTCTTTCGCTTTTGATGCTGGGAACTGCAGTGGGGTGCGGTGCTACGGACATTGAGCCGGCAAAGGCACCGACCGCAGCAGAAAGTACAGAAGCTGTCGCACAGGAAAAGGAAACTGAGGCAGCAGATTCTTCCGCGCCGGAAGCGGAAAGCAAGGAAGACGTTAAGGGTGATGATTCAAAAGCTGATATTTCGGAAAGCGAAAAAGCTGAAACTGCCGAAACCGGAAAAGCTGATACGTCAAAGCCGGACAAAGCAGATACTTCCGATACGTCTTCAGGCAAGCAGGATGCTCTGCAGGAAAAGAGCGAGAAGAACGGCGAGGTCTATATCCTTTTTACCAGTGATGTACACTGCGGTATCGATGAAGGCTTCGGATATGCCGGACTTAAAGCCATCAGGGATAAACTGGAGGCAGAGGGCTATGAGACTATTCTGGTGGATGACGGAGACGCTATTCAGGGTGAAGCTGTGGGTACCCTTACAAAGGGTGAAGACATAGTTAAGATAATGAATGAGCTTGACTATGATTTTGCCATTCCGGGAAATCATGAATTTGACTACGGAATGGAGGATTTTCTGAAGCTTGCAGAAAATGAAGCGGAGTATAAGTATATCTGCTGTAACTTCACGAAAAACGATGAACTGGTTTTTGAACCTTATGCCATAAAGGAAGCAGCGGGAATGAAGATAGGTTTTGTGGGCGTGACTACTCCGACCTCCATAACCACTTCTACACCGAAATATTTTCAGGATGAAAAAGGTAATTATATATACGGATTCCTTCAGGATGAGACCGGTGAGAAGGTTTACGATGCCGTACAGAAGGCTGTTGATGATGTAAGAAAAGAAGGGGCTGACCTTGTATATTTGATCGGACATATGGGACTTTATGATATCTACAGTCCATGGACCTATAAGGATATAATCGAACATACTGAGGGTATTGATGTATTTCTGGATGGTCACAGCCATGATACAGAACAGATCGTCATGAAGGATAAGAGTGGAAAGGATGTTACGAGATCTGCTGTCGGAACAAAGCTTAACTGCATAGGCTACAGCCACATTTCTGCTGATAAGGAGATCCTGAAGACCGATGTATGGAGCTGGCCCAACAAGGATTCTGCACCGGAGCTTCTGGGAATAGATAACAAGATCGGTGATCTGGTTAAGGAAATCGACGCTGAGCTTTCGAAAAAGATGGAGGAAGTTGTGGCTAAGACAGAGGTTGACCTGACAGTCAATGATCCTAAGGAAAAAGATAATAAGGGAAATCCTATACGAATGGTGAGACGGGCTGAAACCAACATCGGTGATTTCTGTGCAGATGCCTACAGATGGTATACAGGTTCAGATATAGCCATTGCAAATGGCGGATCTATAAGGGCAAATATCGAAAAGGGTGACATTACATACGAAGATATAATCAATGTATTTCCTTATGGAAATATGATCTCCACCATAGAAGTTACGGGACAGCAGGTTCTGGATGCACTTGAATGGGGAGCCCGTTCCATTCCTGATGAGTGCGGCGGATTCCTTCAGGTCTCAGGTCTTTCCTACGAGGTCAACACAAAGATTGATTCACCCTGCATCTCTGACGATAATTCTATGTTCGTGGAAATCAAGGGTGAAAGGAGAGTTCAGAATGTCAAGGTAGGTGACAAGCCGATAGATCCGAAGGCAACCTACACTCTGTCATGTCACGATTACACTATTCAGGACAAGGGAGACGGTTTCACCATGTTTGATGGAGACAAGGTCATCCAGGACAGAGTGAAGCTGGACAACCAGGTGCTCATAGAATACATCACTGAGGAACTGGGAGGAACCATAGGAGGTAAGTACTCTGATCCATACGGTGAAGGAAGAATAAAGATTCTTGAATGAGCCTGTTAAATAACAGGGATGTCAAAAAACTGCTGAGGTCTGATTTAAAACATCAGACCATCAGCGGTTTTTTTGAATCTATAGGATATTGAATTTCCCCGGAAAGTCAGTATCTGTACACGTGTTTTTTACTTCGTTCAAAAATCGTCCGGCTCTGCAGGACTTCCGAAATTAACGACATTATTAAATCATGGGAAGTTGTCGATATATAAACATATATTATGATGTGGGGTGTGTCATGAAGCCTGTATCCCGTTTTTGTGCGAGCAAAAGTGAGGTATAGACTTATGACACTTATATCATCTTATGACCATTTATGTGTTTGGAAAGGAGGAAAAGCGGTCATGAATGACAAAGCCAACGAAAGGCAGCTTAGTATCATTTTCTTAGTTATCGTCGGTGCTTTTGGCTTATTCATGCTTACCATCGCCTACCTCAGCACAAGTCTCATGCAGAATTATCAGGAGGCTGAGACAAAGATGGTCTCAGTGGAACTGTCTTATATCCTTGACGACGTGGCTTGTAAAAGCTGGTCAGGCAACAGGGATATGAATGTCATCAAAGTCTTCAATGATCATACTGCAGACGGGAAATATAAGTGGATTTCACTTTGGGTCACAGACTCTTCCGGACATATACTTGCTGAAGCCGATAACAATAAATCGGAGTTTCCCTCCACTTATCCGGAAGCTGAAGACAGCGATTCTGGCATGTCTATGTGGACCAGCGGAACCAGGCTTTTTCTGGCAGACAGAGAAATATGTGTGTCCCATGGTTTCTTTAACGGAGACTATCGTCTCATCGTTTTAAATGATGGGGCACAGGAAAGATATATACAGCGTACACAGTATGCTGTGATTTTTTCCATGAGCATGATTCTGGTCATAGTCCTCATCGTTCTGATATCAAATATTATCTCCAGGTACAATGAAAAACTGATAAGGCTTGCCACTACGGATGAACTGACAGGGCTTGCCAACAGGAAGTCCTTCACGGCGGATTTCAATACAAAAAGGGAAAGGGCTGAGGATGATACGGCTTCGGAGCAGTCACTCTTCCTTCTGGATATAGATTTTTTTAAACAGATAAACGATTCAAAGGGACATGCCAGCGGTGACGCCGCACTGGTGCTTCTTGCGGACCATATAAAAGAATATGTTGCGGAAAACCGTGGAATGGCAGGCCGGTGGGGAGGCGATGAGTTCATAGGAACAGTCAGTCTGCCGGTGGAGGAAGCCTATTCATCTCTTCTTGCTATGTGCAGTAAGATACGTGAGGATTCACAAAGAGATGTATGTACCTTTACCGTGAGTGTGGGGGTCACCCCTGTTTACAGGGCTATGACATTGTACGAACTGTGTGAAAATGCGGACAAGGCTCTTTATGAGTCAAAACATCATGGCCGAAACACAGTCACAGTATTTGAAAAGCCGCAAAATGAAGAGGCCTCAAAGGAAGCGGAGGATGTAAATGCAGTCATTGTGGCTGATTCTGTAAAAGCCGGAGAAAGTACCTCGGCAGATGTGCATGAGATATCACATCTCTCTATGGATCAGGAGAGAGACAGCCTCATAAGCGTTCTGAAGGAGCGTTTTCTTTCAAGTATCGTTTTTGCGGTAAAATGGATGACTCCCTTTGTTGCAGGTGGAGGTATACTGATCGCTCTTGCCTTTCTTTTTGATGCAGCCAGCATCGATCTTTCCACGCTTTCCGTTGATGAAAGATCTGACCTTGGATCCATCACATCTATAGCCACCTATATCAAATTTCTGGGAGATACGACCTTTAGCTTTATGCTTCCCGTTTTTTCTGCGTTCATGGCTTATAAGATTGCGGGAGAATCTGCATTTATGGCGGGGTTTGTAGGCGGATACATGGTGATAAATACCGATTCGGGATTTATCGGGGCAACCCTGGCAGGACTTGCGGCAGGAGTGGTCAGCAGGGAGATAAATCTCTTTATGAACCGGCTCCCCAAATTCTTAAAGGGTGTTGCGCCTATCATCATTTATCCCGTATTCAGTCTGACCATAGTTCAGGCCATATCTTTATTTATGATCATGCCTCTTACGAATTTGCTTGGATCGGTTTTTGATACTATTCTGAGTTTCGCGAAATCTCAGGGTATCAATGTGGTTTGCACGGTGGCAGCGGGAATGATGTCTGTTGATATGGGTGGAATAATAAATAAAATAGCATACAACTATGGCATCATGTCGCTGGAAACCAAGGAAAACATCATCATGGCAGCGGTAATGGCAGGAGGCATGGTGCCGCCTATAGGCATAGCCATATCTGTTTTTATTTTCGGGAACAGGTACAGTAAGGAAGACAGACACGGAGGTCTGGCAGCTCTTTTCATGGGACTGTCATTTATCACGGAAGGAGCAATTCCGTATGTGATAACAGACTTCTTAAGAGTCATACCTTCCTGTATCGCCGGCTCCGCACTTGCGGGTTTTCTTACTGCTGTCTTCGGATGCACTTTACCGGCGCCTCACGGGGGCATCTTCGTACTGCCGGTGGTGGGGCATCCTTTCAGATATATGGCAGCTATCGCAGCAGGCTCCCTGCTTAGTGCCCTGCTCCTCGGTATTTTGAAAAGACCGGTCAGGGAAGAAACATCAGAATGAATCTGCATTTGAGCCTTTATGTGACCGGTACACGGTCACATATTTCTGATTATTTTGACTGCTTCCCAGTCACATATTTCTGGTTATAATGAGAGCTTAATCAGGCTTCTGATGTGAAAAACATGGTTGCACCGCCAAAGTCGCTGAGATCAGCTCTGAGCGCTGCTAATGCCGTATCTATATTTCCCTTTTTCAGATTGCCCAGGATCTCGATGTGATGCTTTGTGTCCATTGAGAACATAATGTCTACATTGGGATTCCAGTAGAACTGTGCATAGGCGCGCTTCAGTCGTACCATGCACTGCTTCAGCTGGTCTGTGACATATTTGTTTCCGCAGCTCTGGACCAGTTTGATATGAAAACTTATATTATACTCGAAGTGGGTTCTGGCATCCGTATCATTTATCTTGCACAGCTGATCCAGACGTTCCAGTTCTTCGAAGTCTTCCTCAGTTATGTTCTTATAGCGTTCCCGAAGTATTCCGCCTTCTATTGCCATTCTGAACTGAAGCATCTCAAAGATATCTTCCTTTGTGAGCCGTATGACCTCATATCCGTAGCGGGGAATGTTTTTCAGAACCCCATCGGCACATAACGAAAGCAGCGCCTCACGAACAGGTGATTTGCTGCAGTTATACTTTTCTATCAATGTTTTTTCATTAAGAATATCACCGGGCGCATAGACCGATGAGTAGATATCCTCCAGTATCGAGTTAACAACAAATTCCTTTAAATTAGACGGTTTACGTTCCATATAATCCCCTGTTTGAAAAAGTATAGAATGGAGCAGCACATTCGTGTGCAATGTGCATTATAGACTACGTTTATAATTTTAACCTCTGATTTTCGGGTTGACAAGTTTGACAGCTGATAATATCAGTGATATTATTAATGATGTGAACAGTAATATGCTTTGGGAGGTAATTATGGCAGAGAAAAAACTCAGTAAAGAACTGATGGATAATTATACAGATATACTTCGAAACGAACTGATACCTGCTATGGGATGTACAGAGCCTATCGCGATTGCCTATGCTGCGGCTATGTCAAGAAAGATACTTGATGATGAGCCTGTACATATCACCATTAACTGCTCCGGCAACATGATAAAGAATGTAAAGGGAGTAAAGGTTCCGAATTCAGGCGGACAGAGAGGTATCGAGGTTGCGGCGACTCTCGGTGTTGTAGGCGGAGATCCGGATAAGAAGCTTGAGGTTATCGCAGGAGTAACTGACGAAGACAGGGATAAAACCAGACAGCTGGTAGCGGAGAAGTTCTGTGACTGTAATTACGTGGAGAATGTTCCTAATCTCTATATTCAGGCGATCATAAAGGGAAGGACTCATGATGCCGAGGTAATCATTTCCGAGCATCATACAGACATATCTCTTATTAAAAGGGATGGTGAGACACTTCTTGAGTCCGGTGTAAAGAATGAGTATTCGGAGACTATACGCAGCGGTGACAGAAGTCTCATGAGTCTCGAGGGGCTTTTGGACTATGCAAATCAGGTAGACTTAAATGAAGTCAGGGATATGATGAACCGTCAGATTGAGATGAATTCAGCCATATCCCAGGAAGGTCTCGACAATCCATGGGGAGCAAGTGTAGGTAAGACCATACTTGAAGCCTATGGGCGTGATGTCAGGTCCTGTGCATGTGCTGCAGCGGCAGCAGGTTCTGACGCCAGAATGTCCGGATGCCCGATGCCTGTAGTCATCAACTCAGGTTCAGGCAATCAGGGAATCACAGTCACCATGCCGGTAGTGATTTATGCAAAGGAACTTTGTATTTCCGAAGAAAAGCGTATGCGTGCGCTGCTCATCTCAAATCTTGTGTCCATATACATTAAGCACTATATCGGTGCGCTCTCGGCATTCTGCGGTGCGGTAAGTGCCTCCTGCGGTGCCGGCGCGGCTATAACCTATATGAGCGGCGGAGATTATGCCCATATCGCAAAGACCATAACCAACACTCTTGCCAATGTGGGCGGCATCGTATGTGATGGTGCAAAGCCAAGCTGTGCAGCCAAGATCGCTGCTTCTGTCAATGCAGCCATACTTGCACACTATATGAGCATGAATGATAAGTCATTCCAGCCGGGTGAAGGAATAGTTGAGGATGATGTGGAAGAGACCATCAAGAACATGGGCTATATCGGAAAGGTCGGAATGCAGCCTACAGACAAGGAAATACTGAATGTCATGACAGACAAGGTCGATGTCAGCGCATGTCTGTAAAGCAAAGATGGGATGCACCTCATGATATGACCGGCAATAGTATTCGTTGTAGATATATGACATATAATTTATTAAAATATAGATAGAGGAAATAGAATTTAACATATATATGATCCGGGCTCCGGAGGGATGAGAATTCCAAGGATGGCACGGGACCCGGTTCACATAAAGAACGTAAAGCTAAGTAACTTTTTTTAACGGAGGTTTAAGGGGATGGAAAAGAAAGGCTTTATTCACAGTTTACCATTTAAACTATTGTGCGCACTTGCGATAGGTATCATCGCAGGTCTCATGCTGAATTCAAGTGATGGCAGTGCAGCATCGCAGGCAATCCTCAATGTACTTGTATGCGTTAAGTATATCGTAGGACAGTTCATCAGTTTCTGCGTACCACTCATCATCATCGGGTTCATCGCACCATCTATCACAAGACTCGGAAACAATGCTTCCAGAATGCTTATGGTTGCACTCTGCATCGCTTATGTATCATCCATAGGTGCTGCATTTTTTGCTACAACAGCAGGTTACACTATCCTGCCTCACATGGCTATCAATCCTGAGGTTGACGGACTTAAGGAGATACCTTCACCGGTATTTGCCCTTGATATACCTCAGATCATGCCTGTAATGTCAGCCCTGTTCTTCTCAGTACTTGTAGGACTTGCAGCAGCATGGAATTCAAGCAGGTATATCACCGGTATCCTTGAGGAGTTCCAGAGCATCGTGCTCAGCATCGTTACAAAGTTTGTTATTCCTGTACTTCCTGTACTTATCGGAACAACATTCTGCACACTTGCATACGAAGGCTCTATCACAAAGCAGCTTCCTATCTTCCTTGCGATCATCCTTATCGTAATGGTAGGACACTATATCTGGCTTGCCCTTCTTTACGGAATCGCAGGTGCTTATTCAGGAAGAAATTCCATGAACATCCTGAAGAACTACGGTCCGGCCTACATGACAGCCGTTGGTACCATGTCTTCAGCCGCTACACTTTCAGTTGCACTTCAGTGCGCCAAGAAGTCAGAGCCTACACTTCGTGATGATATGGTAAGCTTTGGTATTCCGCTTTTTGCAAACATCCATCTTTGCGGATCAGTAATGACAGAGACATTCTTCGTAATGGCAGTTTCAAAGATGCTCTACGGTGAGTTCCCACCTGTATCAAAGATGATCATCTTCTGTCTGCTGCTCGGAGTATTTGCAATCGGTGCTCCGGGAGTTCCGGGAGGAACAGTTATGGCATCTCTTGGTCTTATCATCAGCGTACTCGGCTTCGATGAGACAGGAACCGCACTTATGCTCACCATTTTCGCACTTCAGGATTCCTTCGGAACAGCCTGCAACGTAACAGGTGACGGAGCCCTCACACTTATTCTCACAGGATACGCAGAGAAGCACGGTATCACAGAGCATTCTGATGAGATGAGGAAGGCTAAGGCAGCAAATATCGCATAAGATCAGGCATACAAAAGTGATTGATTAAATATTTTTAGTGGCTCAAACTATAAAAACGACAAATACCGGATGATCTTCCGGATTTGTCGTTTTTTTTATGAAGATTGTTCATAGTTTTTTTAAAACCGGACGATATTAAGAATTAGTAGGAAGGATTAAGGAGAAAGGAGATCTCTATGGCAAGTGAAAAAGCCAGACTCAGGCGGTATGAGAATGATCTCTATGTAAGCGGAACCGGTGTGATCGTAATGGGTGCATGGGGAATAATGAAAATGATAATACAGCTTCTTTTAGGGGCTGATAATATCTTTAAAACAATTGAAGCCGAGACGGAACTGGAGAGGAACATGGCTCTGGGACTGGCATTTATCATGTTTACGGTCATTGTTTTGATCATTATGTTGATACATCTTTATATCGGTCTTAATGCAGCAAGAGCTGCAAGAGGTCGCCCTTATAAAAAAGGTTATTATATCGGTGCCATCATTTTACTTGTATTGTCTGTTCTATCCATGCCGATGTACAGGGAGTCATTAAAAGACCTGTCCAATATCGATACTACAGGAGCTTCGATTCTGGTGGATTTGACAACAATATATGTTTTCTATTCAGTGATCAGATCTACCAATGAAATAAAAAAGCTAAAGAAAAAACTATCCGGGGAGTAAACATTATATGCAGGAAGATTTTCATTATTATGCGACATATTGTGCCGCCTTCATTGCAGGCTACTCTCATGAGGAAAGCCTGGATATAGCCTACAGTGCGCAGTTTGTGGATCATTGCTCCAGGACCTTACTGTCAAAGATAAAAGCCCCCCTGACTGCGGCAACGACCCAGTTACAGCTTGAACTTATGGATGCAAGGACAGATCCGGCTGGACTTCAGGATATCACCAGAATATGGTCATCATTCCATTTTTTACCAAAAGATCTTCATGCAAAAAAAGAAAAGTGTTCAAAACGTTATCTTGATAAATACAGACTACTATGCGGCCCTAATGGGGATCTGGTTGTAAAGACTGTAGAGCTTGCCAGGGATAAACCGCTGCAGTCTGTGGGCATAGCCATGCATGTTCTGGCAGACACCTGGGCTCATTCAAACTTTGCAGGCACCCCGTCTCTTGTCATCAACAACACGAACTATGAGTTCTATGAACTGTTTCCCGATGGAGATTCCTTCAGTGAAAAGCAGATAACTTTCCGCCATAAAACTTCGGTTCCGGATGATCTTGAGAACAGCATATACACTAGCAGCTTATATCAGGCTAATGAGAATTCCATTATGAATCTCGGTCATGGAAGAGCAGGTCACCTTCCTGACTACAGCTTCATACGGTACAGGTATCTTCCTGCCTGGGGAGAATACGAAGAGATAATAAAGGATAATCCCGGAGATTATCTAAGGGCCTTTACTCAGATGATTTATGCAATGAAGTATATCCGCGGAGAGACCCCTTCATTTGAAAAGGCCGTTTATGCTATGGATGCCGTTGAACCGTGGCTTTCCAGAATAAAAGGAATCATTGAAAAAAGACAGCTGCTTGCCTGTGATGACTGGAAGGCATTTGGAGAGGAATTGTCCGGGAAACAGGTTACGGATTACAGAATGGACAAATATTTTGATGAGTATATAAGCGCTTCTAAAACCGAAAAGGATGATACTTTTCTGGGCAGATTCATTCGAGGCGCATTGGCTCATAAAGGAATGGTAATAGACGAGATTCAAAGATCTCATAACAGACTTGCCGGAGCAGCGAGAGTAAAGTTTATTAAGAGGATTATCGATGAATGTTTTTCAAAGGATTAGAAATGTATGCATAGGTATCCTTACTCTTCTGTGTGCCATAATTCTGATCACGGAACCTACTGATGCCTATACCTTCGTAATAGGAGTTCTGGCTTTGGGACTTACTTTTACGGGAATAAAATATCTTGCCTATTATTTTTCAATGGCGCGCCATATGGTAGGCGGCAAGATGATTCTATTTCGGGGGGTGATAATGCTGGATTTTGCACTCCTTACAGGATCTCTTGCCGACGTTCCTAAAATATACATTCTGTTGTATCTGGTGGCCATTCACGCCTTTTCGGGTGTAGTGGAGGTACTGCGAGCCATGGAAGCTAAAAGAACTGTCGGAGGTCCATGGAAGATGAAATTCAGTCAGGGAGTTGTGGATTTTTTGATCGCCCTGTCGTGCTTCGTTTTTATCAGGAATACTAATACAACGGTTATTATATTCGGAATAGGTCTTATGTATTCTTCAATCATGCGCATAATAGGTGCATTCAGGCGGACAACCTTTATTTTGATAGAGTGAATGCAGTAAGGTAAAAGCTAAAAAGAAAACTGAACAAAGGATTATTCGAGACATTTGATGATACTGTTGTGGAATTATGAGAAAACAGCCCGGGCATCCGGGCTGTTTATTATGGTTCTTCTCAATTAGAGGAGGACCTGTTTTTTTATATAGCCCAGTTGAAATAACGGGGAATATGGGATATTATAAAGACATAAGAGGTGCTTGCCGATAGACGGTTAGTCCTCAGAAATCTAATTAGTTATAAAAATAACTGTCCGAGTTTCTCAGGCTTCGGGGCGGTTATTTTTTTGTGATCTCGTATACGAGACCTATGATAGCCAAAATAAACACACAAAACTTAATGTATAGAAAAAAGTCTCTAGCTGATTAATTTCGGCTAGAGACTTTTTTAGTTTTGTGGATTTTTACAGACCCCAAACAACTTTGGAGACCCTTTTTTAGAGATGAAGCCTTCAAATGTTCAAATGTGCGCTGTGCTTGCACAAAAGCACATTTGAATATTTGATGGCCAACGCGTAATCGGGCAGCTGGCTGTGGGATGCAGTGGAAAAGCCGGCATGCAGTGCAACTGATAAAACATTATTATTGCGCCGATATATAGAGACAGGAGTTTAAATCAGATTTCCACAAAAGGAGGGAAATCAATGAATAGGAGCAGACTGAAATTATTAAGTGTTACATTTGCGTTAATACTACCCATGAGGGCATTCGCGGCAGAGAACAGTTACAGCAAGGATGCGGCTGCCGCTGCAAACAAAGCATATGAAGCAAGGCTGTCTTCGGAAGCGGGCAATTCTGAAGTACAGGCTATTACCCTCAGGGATCTTTTTGATCCGGTCTATTATGCATTTTCAAATCCGGCAGCAGTAACGGAAGCAGGAAATGATCCGGAGGCTTTATACTATCATTTCATAACTAAGGGAATTCATCAGGGATACCTTTGCAATTCATACTTTAATATCCTGAGATACAGATTAGATCATCCGGAGCTTGAAGAACTTCTTGGGGATAACTGGGATATGTGGGTGCAGAGTTTCTTTAAGGGAATCAGTGGACTGACCAGCCTTAGAGTCATGTTTGATCCGGTATTTTATGCGGCTTCACATCCTGAAGTGGCGATTCAGTACGGAACAGATCCCGAAGCACTTTATCATCACTATATAAATTTCGGACTCATGAACGGTTATACCGGTAATCCTTATTTTGATGTATTCAGCTACTTTACGGCACATCCTGAGCTTATGAATGTTTATGGTTATAACTGGGACGCCTGGATAGCGGATTTTTATACGAGAGGGATAAGCGGTGGCGCAGAGACTGAGGGTAATACGAATGACAGGTTAAAACATTATACAGAAGACGGGGATTCCGATAGTTCGGAAAGCATCACAGATGGAAATGGTAACATCCTTATACCCATAGAAGAGGTCATCAGGTATCACACTCTGGACGAGCTCAGGGAAAAATGCGGGGACAGTCTGGTCCTCATTACAGATAAGGATGGTTACGTCACCTTTGTGGGAGGACATTTTACGGATGTACTTGTCTCTAATGAGTATGACTCAATTAAGGCCATAGAGTGTATGCTTGATCTCATAGGTTTCCCGGAGGGGAAGATACTCAGGTTCAGTCAGTCTGTAGAAGACAGTATCGGTAATGTTTATTATCAGTTCACTGAAGCAGATAAAGAAACAGGCAAGGTAAATAGCTTAAGTGTTATTTCTCTTGGGGTAGATGACGGTGGGAAAGTCATAAGCCTCAGCAGTAACTGCGGTGCAAAAATCAAGGATGGTTATGAAAATGATGATCCTGTATCAATCGAAGAAATAAAGGAATATCTGAAATCCAGGAACCAGACGCTGGTTTCCGAAGAAGTGAAAACTATATACAGTGCTGCAAGTAATAAATATTGTGAGGTCTTTTACGGCAGGGATGAGTACGGATATATTTTTGAATATCTGACAGATAAAAAGGATGATAATATGCAATTAGGGTATGGTATGGAGTATATATGTGCCGGTAAATACTCTGAATATCCTGCAAATAAAAACGGAGAATATGCCTTTTCCTATCTTTTTTCTGATGAGGTAAAAACAGAGGATCATGTATTCAAGGATTACTTCGGAAATGATGTGA
>SVDD01000016.1:68179-81216 GCA_015057945.1 Lachnospiraceae bacterium
TGCCTTTTCCTATCTTTTTTCTGATGAGGTAAAAACAGAGGATCATGTATTCAAGGATTACTTCGGAAATGATGTGACGCTTTCGGTGGCCTCTTTTATACGGGGAGGAGAGAAGTACTACTATATCGTTGATAAAGAGAGAAAAATAGCTGCCAATGTACAAAATTCATTTTTTAATGATTATTTCAATAAAGGATTTGAGTCATTGGATGATGTTCACTCATATTATGTTCAAAGTATGGTAAATGTTCAAAAGACCTATGACTTTTATAAAGACCTTGGATTCATTGATCAGTATAGCAACATACCTTTTATCATATCCTTCATTGAAGATAATACTTATGATAATGCGGCATGTTCTTACAATGGGGGATTTTTTGATATAGCAGTTTTAAATAATAAAGGAAATGCTTCTTTTGATGTCATGGCTCATGAGATTGGGCATGCAGTACTTCTTTCATTGGCACCTTCGACAAATCATATTTTTGATGGGTCAGTACATGAAGGGTATGCCGATATCACAGGAAATTTACTGGAAATGTTGTGTTATCTTGCAGGCGAAAATATAGGTAATGTAGATCTTGATAACTGGCCTATAAAAGAAAGTACTGATTCAACATTACGCTCTATGGGAGAACCGGAAAAATATAAGGGTGTTTCCGCCGTAGGTGGGGAAAACTATCTGGTTACTCATATAGATACGCAAAACTGTCATGCTCATGCTACCATTTTTGGAAATATATGTTACAGGATGAATAAGGAGTTAAACATTCCTTTGGAGGATCTTTTCAGGATCTGGTATGATTCTATGCCCCATATCACCAGCAGAAGCACTTACAAGGATATTCAGGGCTTCATAGAATATTCAACTATGCTGCATGGGTATCCTGAACTTGCGGATGATGTGTCAAAGTTGTTTGTGGATGCCAATGTCGATGGATATAGTGATAACTGGACCACGTTACAGCCGGCAGATGATTATGTAATATATGTTCCGGCAGTCATAGATAATTACTCTAAAATCAGCAATATTTTTTCCCAAAGCGATAATTATAACATCAGAATAAGAGACTGGGGACAGAATTCTTATGCATGGACAGATAAATACGGGAATATAGGCGTGGTTGTTAAGGAAAATGATGAAAAGCCGGAATATCACATGATCACTATCGACTATGGAAGTTATTTCGATGAATTTAGGATCAACATGCCGGATTCAAAAGAGCCTTCCCACTTTGAGGCTAGTGATATCTTTAGCGCCTTATATTGCGACATCGGTAAACCAGATGATATAGATGGCTTTGTTTCTGTAAACTATGAGATTAACGCTTTTAATCATGATTATAATATTTTCAGGATTTATGAAGAAGATGGTAAACATGGTTATATCTATGTATATTTAGTACAAAACGATGACAGAGGTTTAGTACTATGCGATGATGCAAAATATGGAATATGTTGGATAAATGATAATGGCGAGAACGAAATAGTCTATACATTTAACTCATCAGATCTTAAAGATATAGAAAATCCTGTGATCAAATTGACTGAGGATCTGAATAGTATATCCGGAGTGAATGTTGAGCTGATTAGCGGAAGTTCTGCAGAAAACTCTACAGCGCATAAACAGTTATTATCTGATGCCCCAAAGTATGCCTCGGCAAATTATGCTGCTTCAAAGTCTGCAGATACAACGACTGAGAACAAACCGGAATCAGATGAAGAAACGGAATACAGTGAAAACAGCGAAACAAATGATGGTTTAAGAGATACTACAGAATCTGACAGCAGTAATGTAGATGAAGAAAATAATACTAAAGATTCATCTGATGAGACTCTGTCGGAAGGTGAAAACATTGAAACATCTGAAACGTCAACAGCCACTGCGGAATCAAGGAACTCTGATACGGATGAAGAAAGAGATTCAGAAGATTCATTTGGTGAGACTCTGTCGGAAGGTGAAAACGCTGAAACAGCTGAAGGGTCAACAAGTCCTACAGAATATGAGAGCTCCGAAACAGATGAAGAAATAAGATCAAAAGATTCATCCGATGAGACTCTGTCGGAAGGTGAAAAAACGGAAACAGTTGAAGGGTCAACAGCCTCTGCAGAATCAGGGAACTCTGATACAGAAGAAAGAGATTCAAAAGATTCATCTGATGAGTCTTCTTCAGAAGACGAAAAGGATGTGACGAACAGAGAAGTCAATTCCGATGATACAGAAAGCGGAGAAGAAAAGGCTTCAGACGAAGATAGTACAGATGATGATTCTGACAGTGATTCAGATAATGCAGATATAAATACGTCGATATAATATAGAAACTTAAATGGAGAAGATGAGATGAAAATCAGAAAAGCATTGGCAATTATGATTATATGTCTGGCAGGGATAAATCTGACAGGGTATAAATTTTAAATCAGTGAAGATCTTAATCCTATAATAGAGGATTACTTGGATGATCTCAATCAGGAGGAGCGTCAGCAGCTGATAGATGAGGCTGTCTCGATGAAGTATCCTGTTAACTGGTCTATGCTTTGGATAGTTGTTAAGCGTGTCAATGCAGACGGCGAGGACCGGAACGGGAAAAAGGCACATATCGATGTCGAAATGAGCGAAGAAAAGAAGGCCTATGTCGGCATGGGTGAGGATTTATGGAGGACATCCGCGTGGCTGAAGGATGGGTCCAAGGGTAGGAACTAAATAGTCACCGGTAGAACAGGATCAACAGTCTTAATTTGAGGTGGTACAGACCATGGAATATTCAGATATCAGTAGACAGATACTTGTTCTGGCAGGAGGAAAAGAAAATATCAGCAGCACAGAAGCGTGCATGACCAGGCTAAGGCTGGGTATAGTAGATATTTCTAAAGCAGATATTGAAGGTATAAAGAAAATCAATGGTGTACTTTCGGTAGTCAAGTCGGATACACTGCAGATCGTTTTCGGCCCGGGTACTGTCAACAAGGTACTGGAGGCTTTCAGAAAGATTCTGGAGGATGAGCAGGACAAAGCAAAAGGTAGTGAATCATCAGATTTTACAGGAAATGATTCTATAGATACTTTTGACAGTGAGCCGGATGACATATCTGAAAAATCAATTGCTCAGGAGGAGTGTGCTGAAGAACTGGCATTGCAAAACAAGGTATCGCAGCTGAAAAAATATGACCGGCATATTCAAAACTCTTTAAAACACATAGCAAATATTTTTGTGCCTCTCCTGCCGGGAATCATCGCCGCAGGTCTTATAAACGGAATTACGAACATCATCAATGTTGCAGGTCAGGGGGGATACAACGGAGCATGGTGGTATGAATGTATACGCACCATGGGATGGGCCATGTTCGCATATCTCCCAATGTTCGTGGGCTTCAATTCTGCCAGAGAATTTGGAGGAACTCCTATCCTTGGAGGTCTGGCGGGTGCTATGTGTATTGCCAATGTTTCCATGCCGCTTCTTTCACAGTACGGAGGATCCGATGTCATCCTTCCCATGACGAATGCAGCGTATAACCCTTCACATGGAGGACTCATAGCTGCCCTTATTGCAGGAGGAGTCTTTGCTGTGTTCGAGAGGGAGATACGGAAGAGAGTTCCGGTCATGCTTGATACCTTTCTGACTCCCCTTTTGGTACTTATCCTGGGTGCGATATCTATGGTTACAATAATTCAGCCTGTAAGCGCTGTTCTTACAAACCTGATCTACGTCACCATGGATTTTGCCTACGGTAAAATGGGTCTACTTGGTGGCTACATTCTTTCTGCAGGGTTCCTTCCGCTGGTTGCCACAGGACTTCATCAGGCTTTGAAGCCCATACATGTAATGTTGAACGATCCGACAGGACCCACTAAAGGAATAGATTATCTGCTTCCTGTTCTTATGATGGCAGGCGGAGGACAGGTTGGTTCTGGACTTGCTTTATACTTCAAAACAAAAAATAAGCATCTTAAAAAACTGATTCATGAAGCGATCCCTGTAGGCATTCTCGGAGTAGGAGAGCCTCTTATGTATGCGGTAACCCTTCCTCTGGGAAGGAGCTTCATTACAGCATGCCTCGGAGCGGGATTCGGTGGCATAGCTGCGACACTATTTCACATAGGTACAGACACTCAGGGAGTTTCAGGTCTTTTCGGACTTTTGGTCGTGGAGCCGGGACAGCAGCTTCAGTATGTCATAGCACTGTCATGCGCATATTTAGGAGGTTTTGTACTGACCTGGTTTTTCGGAGTGGATGAAAACAGAATCAATGAGATTTACGGGAAAGAATAAGGTGTAAGGAGGAAGAAAGCTGTTCAGAATTGAAGACTATGATCACACTGCGAAATGCAGGATGTTAGATTTATCTCCCAACCTTTTTCATGGAGCCTTGCAGGAAGTTCCTAAAGGGTATTCCACATTCTATAGATGAATCGGTACTAACACCTGAATTGAAGGAAGAGATGGATGAATATGTCTATCTGATAGTCTTGAGATAAAATAAAAGAAATGATAGAATGATAAAAAAGAATAAAAAAATAGCGTAATAGATAAAAAAGGATAAATGCTATAAAGAATGAATAAATACACATTATTTTAAATAAAGGGAAACTATCATGACAAAAATTGATCCATTCACAAGAACTCCGGGAGTAGCAGGACAGGCATATATTGACAATGGAATCGCTGACGAAATCATAAATAATTTTTGCAGTGAAGAATCAAATAAATGCGTATACAAGATAACCGGTCTCAGGGGCTCGGGAAAATCAGTAGAGTACAGTAAGGTAATCAGAGCCATAAAGGAAAAGAAGGATTGGCTGGTTTACACGCTTTCTGCAGCAGGTGATGCTATAGAAACATTGATAGCCAAGATGAATATGGAAAGCTTTCTGAATTCAAAATCAGAAACAACAGCCATCAGTTCTACTGCTTCATTATCCGGTCATGTTCTTTCAGTAGAAGGGGAAGGTTCCATCAGTATATCCAGATCTTTTACTGACAATGATCGTTATTATTCCCAAGAGGCAGTTCTGACTGACCTTATTAAAAAGGCGAATAAGAAAAAGTATAAAGTGCTTATCGGAATTGATGATATATCCAAGACTCAGTCAATGGTAAAGTTTCTTTCTATTTTTGGATCTATGATATTGGAAGGGTTACAGGTATATCTGGTTGTAACAGGGTTATCTCAAAATATCGAAGATTTTTCATCAGAGAAGAATCTGACTTTTTTTAAGAGAGCAGATTCAAAAGAGATAAAGGCATTGAACAAATACGATATCGTGTATATGTACGAGAAACTTCTGAAAGTGAATACAGAAGAGGCAAAAAGATTGCAGGAACTGTCCGGAGGATATGCATATGCATATCAGGTTTTAGGTTCACTTTACTTTTCAAAAAGTGACGCGGAAACAGTGGAAGATATACTCTCGGATTTCGACAGGATACTGTTCAGAGATTCCTATGATCTAATATGGAGAGATCTGACTCCGGCAGAAAAAAACTTAGTCAAGTGTATTTATGAGTCAAAAACCGGGAAGACCGAAGATATAAAGGCACTGATGAAAAACCCCGGAACTTATTCTGTCTACAGAGACAGGCTCATAAACAAGCATATAGTTGATGGTGATGATCGAGGATATCTGAAGATACAGCTTCCCCGGTTTGATAAGTTCATCGAGATATGGGGATGAGCCTGTCTCTGGGTTGTATTTGAGCTAACATATTCACATGAATCCAATACCTAATCGGCAATGCCTTATGTCATGTAACATAGCGCATTGCCGATTTTTAATCCTTAGATTTTGGTGGGAACAAAGATCATCAGCTGTTTTCAGCAATGTGCTCTGCGGCAGCCTTTCCGCTGTATACTGCGAAGCCCTGGCAGGAGCCTTCACAGATACTTACATCATAAGAATCACCATAGATTCCGCCTGCATCCATAGGGTCGATTCTGTCAGGATTTTTACCGAATTCACGACTCTTTAATATACGGGCCTATGTCATAGTTCTTTGCGAATTCGATGAACTTCGAAGTATTCTGAGGGATGAAGGTTCCTGTTTTCCATATGAGTCCGAACTGGGAACTGTTTTTTGAAGAGAGATGGATCTTCACGAAGTCCCTCGGATTTACTGCAAGTGCGCTGTACAGAAAGGCACCGCAGTCTCCTCCACGAAGGAAATTCAGGGTGGTATCCAGCTGGCTGCAGTACATGATGATATTAGGTTTCAGCTTGAGTGAATTGAACTTTGATTTTAGAAGCTTGGTCTGAACCGAGTCAGTGTTCAGAAGTATAATGCGTTCGTCCTTAAGCATTTCCATGGAGATTTCTTTTTCCGATGCATAGGGATGGTTTCTTGAAACGCAATATACAAGGCTGTCCTCCATAAGAACCTGGCTGTTGTAATTTTCAAGATTGTAAACATCCATATTAACAAGAGCGATATCAAGGGCGCCTGTGTCAAGGAGTGCTCTGGCTCTTACGGAACCATATTCATAAAGCTGTACAGGCACGTCACTGTATGACTCATGAAAAGCGTCTATCATTCTTGGAAAGAATACTGTGCTCATGAGCGGCGGTATGGCAAGTCGTATGGGCTTGGTATTTTCTGCCAGCTGTGAGAAGTCAGTATACATATCCTGAGTCTGGCCGAGGATCTCCTCGGCTCTTTTATAGAATTCTATCCCCTCCTGTGTTGGAGAGATTTTGTTTTTAGCATGATTAAGCAGCCTGAGATGAAATTCATTCTCAAGCTCTCGTATAGCAACTGATATAGCCGGCTGGGAAACGAAAAGTTCCTCAGCCGCTTTTGATATGCTGTGATATCTGCATACAGCACAGAAATATTCGAGTTGTGTCAGTGTCATAGAATAGCCTTCATTTATTCACAATCATAGAAACGGTCACTGTATCAATACAGTTTCAGATATAGTAGCCTGTTTTCACCGGTCAGTTCAATAGAGAATGACTGTGTCAGATGTAGAATAAGCATCACGGAATATGTGCAATGTGCATAAAATACAATGTTTGTTTTTGCCAGCTTAACTTTTCCTTATACTTACCTCCAAATGGCCAAATGTACAAAATCAAGTGTATCCCTCATAATGAGCATATAAGATATGAAATTACCCGGCCGGACGATTTCAAAAGAATCTAGCAAAGTTCTGAAGAAAAAAACTTTGGTAAGATTTCCATTCGGAAGGAGAATGAAAAGACCAAAACGGAGGTAAAAATGAGTCCAGCGTTAATAACTATATTGTTTTTGGCATTTGCCATAGTCATGTTCGTGACGGAAAAAATCCCACTGGGTGTGACATCCATGATCGTTTGTACAGGTCTCGTAGTCACAAATGTACTTGATGTCAGCACAGCTTTTAAAGGCTTCATTAATTCAAATGTTATTCTGTTCGTAGCCATGTTCATTGTCGGAGGAGCACTTTTCGAAACAGGAATGGCCAATGAGATCGGCGGTCTCGTAACAAGGTTTGCAAAGACCGAGAAGCAGCTGATTGTAGCCATCATGGTGATCGTAGGACTCATGAGCGGTGTACCACAGTGGAAAAAGACCCTGTCACTGGTCATCCTCATTGGAACACTTCTCGGAATGATCTTTGAAGATCAGATCGGAATCAAGCTTTGCATCACCGGATGTATCGGAGCACTTCTACTGATTCTTACAGGAGTTATCTCGGAGAATAATGCCCTTAAGGCCATCGATTTAAAGACCATTTTCCTTTTCGGCGGCACACTTTCTCTTGCCGAAGCGCTTGATAAGACAGGTGCTGGTGAGATGATTGCCAATGCTGTCATCGGAGCTCTCGGAGCAAACCCGTCACCATATATCCTTACTTTTGTAGTGTTTATCCTTTGCTGTATCATGACGAACTTCATGTCCAATACAGCTACCACAGCACTTATGGCACCTATCTGTCTCTCCATCGCCCAGGGCATGGGAGCGGACCCGAGAGCAGTGCTTATGGCCTGCGTCATCGGTGGTTCATGTGCATACGCAACACCTATAGGAATGCCTGCAAATACCATGGTAGTAGGTGCCGGAGGATACAGATTCAATGATTATGTGAAGTCGGGACTTCCGCTTATTGTGATCGCTACTATCGTCAGCATGATCATACTTCCTATAGCATTCCCGTTTTTCCCCGCATAAAAAGTGATTCACTAAGTTTTTGTCATTTGAAAGGAGACAAATATCATGTCCAATGAAACACAGGTAAAGAAAATGACCGACATCATGTCACAGTTTGTTGGTTTTACGGCAAAGAAGCTGCCGGATGATGTAATCGCAAAGCTGGAGGAGCTTCGTGACAAGGAGACAAGTCCCATGACCAAGGTAATCTATGACACCATGTTCCGTAATCAGGAGCTGGCTGTTAAGCTTGACCGTCCGTCATGTCAGGATACAGGTGTACTTCAGTTCTGGGTAAAGTGCGGCACAAAATTCCCTCTTATCGATGATGTGGAGGCTCTTCTCAAGGAAGCAGTTATCGATTCCACCATCAAGACTCCGCTCCGTCATAACTCGGTAGAGACATTTGACGAATACAACACAGGAAAGAATGTCGGAAAGGGCACACCTACAGTGTGGTGGGACATCGTCCCTAACTCCGATAAGTGCGAGATCTACACCTACATGGCCGGCGGCGGCTGTACACTTCCTGGCAATGCTACCGTCCTGATGCCGGGTGAAGGCTACGAAGGTGTTACGAAGTTCGTACTTGACAGAATGACAACCTACGGACTCAATGCCTGTCCTCCGCTCCTCGTTGGCGTGGGTGTTGCTACCTCGGTTGAAACGGCGGCACTGAACTCCAAGAAGGCGCTTATGAGAAACATTGGCACACATAATGAGAATGCCAATGCTGCCAAGATGGAAAAGCTTCTTGAGGACGGTATCAATGCTATAGGCCTCGGTCCTCAGGGCATGGGCGGAAATTATTCGGTAATGGGCGTTAATATCGAGAACACAGCCCGTCACCCGTCTGCAATCGGTGTTGCAGTCAATGTAGGCTGCTGGAGCCACAGACGCGGACATATCGTTTTCGATAAGGATCTAAACTTTACTGTGGATACACATACAGGTTTTGAGTATAAGGAGGCATAAAATGGCTGTTGAAATAAAAGATGGAAAGAAGATTCTGGTAACACCGGTAGGCGCAGAAGATCTGAAGGATATTCATATCGGAGATATCGTTTACCTTTCAGGCGATCTTACAACCTGTCGTGACGTTGCTCACAGAAGAGTTGTAGAGGAGGGAAGAGAGATTCCTGTTGATGTAAGAGACTGCGGAATACTTCACGCAGGCCCTATCATAAGACCTCTCGGAGATGATAAATATGAGATGGTTTCTGTAGGACCGACTACATCTATGAGAATGGAGAAGTTCGAGTATGAATTCGTAAAGGAAACAGGTGTCAGGGTTATAGTCGGAAAGGGCGGTATGAAAGAGAACACTGCCAGGGCCTGCAAGGATTTCGGGGCTATCCACTGTGTATTCCCTGCAGGTAATGCAGTTGTGGCAGCAGTTGAAGTAAAGGAGATAGTTGAGGCTCAGTGGAAGGATCTCGGTATGCCTGAAACTCTCTGGCACTGCCATGTTGAAGAGTTCGGACCGCTTATTGTATCCATCGATTCCTACGGAAAGAACTACTTCGAGGAGAAAAAGGTCGAATACAACAGGAAAAAGGATGAGCAGGTAGAGATCATCTCAAAGCAGGTCGGATTTATAAAGTGATGAGAACTGACCATTCAAAAGTTATTTTGAAAGGATTTACAGAATCTGCTGTTAATGTAAAGTTCAAATCGTATAAATAATCCCCAGGACTTTATGTAAAGCTAAAAATGTTTAAAGGAATCCAGAAGACATTTAAACAGTAAAAAATCAAGCCGGAAACACATATGAAAAGGTGTTTACGGCTTGATTTTTCTTTGTATTTATCTGACTGTGGCCATACTTTGCTGACCGGTGTATCTTTTCGGTAAGTAAAAGTATGTTCTGAGATAATTCTCTTTACTAAATCATTCTGTGCGGCGTCTTCGCCGTCTTCTGTCGATATGGTTTTCTCGGTAGTAGCGGTCTTTTTCTGCGTACATCTCTTCATCTGAAAGAACCTGAAGATCTTCAAAGCTCATTTCCGGATGATCCTTATAGGCTGCATAGCCCACTGAGATATTGAGCTTATCAGGATATACACCTTTCCAGGAATTTGCGGTATCGGAAATAGTTTTAAAAATATGTGCCGGATCCAGGGTATGAACTATAGCGATAAATTCATCTCCTCCGGTACGGTAAACAGTTCCCAATGTACCAACTGAAGCTGCAAGACAGCGGGCCACATCCTTAATAAGCTCATCGCCAACAGTATGTCCCTTGGTGTCATTTATGGTCTTCAGATCATTTACATCCATGGAGAAGATGACCAGATCCTCCGGAAGAGGATTTTGCTTAAGTTCTTCTGCATCCTTCACATAACGCCTTCTGTTATAAAGGGTTGTAAGCTCATCGGTCATGGACATGTGGAGGAGGCTCGCCTCTTTTTTCTTTTCCGCATCCACATTTCTTGTAACGTAGAATGCAGCTGTGGGAAATCCGTCATTATCAGCAGAAACAGCTATGTACTCTGCACGTATCCACCCGAATTCCGTATGAATGAAATCTTCGCTGATGATGGTCTTATGCAGGAGTCTGTCCCTCAATGTCTGCAGATTTGTAAAATCCATAAAGAATTCATGCTGTGAGGGAACTATATACTTTTGGAGATGCTGATTAATGATACTCTGGCTCTGACGGTTGAGATCCACGTAACGGGGATCCTTGTTCTGGCTCTTGAAAGAGGTTTCGGTGCTGTTGACAAAATCGATAAGGTTAACGGTATCATATATTTTTACAACAGCATCAAGAAGCTCTGCCTTTTCCGACATTTCCTTTTTCTGGTTTTCAATGATGCTTGTGGTTCTGAAAAGTTCCTTATAGCGTTCCGATGCCAGATTCAGTATCATGCTTCCGGAAAATAACATGACGAGAGTCTCTATAGTGTATCCGCCCATGGAGTTCAGGAACAATGCAGTCGACCCGTTGGGATAGGCACCTATCTGAGCGGCCTGAAAAAAGGAAGTAAAGGCCGTAGTTCCTGACAACATGACAAAGTTAAGTGCGACCGAATAATAATACAGCCTCTTGTCACAGAAAAGCATACTCAGAAGCGGAACGAGGAACCATGTAAGTCTTATGGACACATCGGATAAATACATGTAAAACAAAAGGATATCCAGTGAAGTAAGAGCAAACATACTTACTGCCATAGAATGGGGAATCCGCTTCAGAAGCATAAGATGCAGTGATGAAAGCAGTAAAACCAGAATGCTTATATGAAGACAGGTCATATAAGTGACATAGGGAAATATTTTTGCCTGTATACCTATGGCTATGGCAGGACCTGTCAGAATGAAATACCTGAGAACGATATTCAGGTATTCATTTATCTTCTGCCTGTTGCTTATAATAAATTCGTCATATTCGTGTATTGAAGAATGATCCATATACTCCTCACAAGATTAAAAAACTAAATGACACTGCCCACTGTATCATATAAGTATATGTTATCACATACCGGGTAAAAGACAAAAGCATCTATATCCTGAGTGCGTTTTTATAGCCCTTGGATACAGATGCTTTTTTGTTTGAAGCTTGAAAATTTTATGGATAAATATACTGTGCCAGATATTTTATATGAGCCGGTTCTTTACTTATCGAAGTATTCATGAGCAAGCTTCTCAAATGCAGGAAGTGAGCGCTTTATCATATCGTGGGAAACGCAGTAAGCCAGACGTACATAGCCCGGACAACCAAAGGATTTAGCCGGTACAAGGATTATGTGGTACTTCTTTCCAATGACAACGAAGTCATCCTCTTCAGGAACAGGAGACTTGATGAGCATATAGAAGGCTCCGTCAGGATGAACCACCGAAAAGCCCAGTCGTGTAAGCTCATCATAAAGAAGCTTGCGGTTTCTGTCATAGAATTCAAGGTTGGCCGGTATATCAAGACATCTTGCAACAACAAGCTGGAACAGAGACGGTGCGTTGATATAGCCGAGGCAGCGGTTTGCAACAACAAGAGCCGAAATCATCTCGTCATAGTAATCGATGTCCTTTGAAACCGCCATATATCCGATTCGCTCTCCCGGAAGGGAAAGAGTCTTGCTGAAGGAATAGAGGAAGATACTGTTCTTGATGATATTCGGGATATAAGGGACAGTCTGACCACCGTAAACCAGCTCACGATAAGGCTCATCGGCAAGTACGTATATCGGGTGCCCGATTTCCTTTTCGGCTTCAACGAGTATGTCATTGAGCTTTCTCAGGGTCTCCTCTGTATAGATGACACCTGAAGGGTTGTTTGGGTTGTTGATGATGACACACTTGGTCTTTTCGTTAATGAGAGGGCGGAGAGCATCCAGGTTCAGCTGGAAGGTCTCTGTATCCGCAGGAACTACCACCAGATTGCCTCCGTAATTTGCCACATAGCTTCTGTACTCACCGAAGAAAGGTGCAAATGTTATGACCTCATCATCGAGAGCCAGCAGACTTCTGAAAACACAGTTCATGGCTCCGGCAGCGCCGCAGGTCATGATGATGTCTTCAAGAGTATATGAGGTTCCGTTCTTTCTGTTCAGACTGTCGGCAACGGCCTTACGTACTTCATCGTAGCCGGCGTTCTTCATGTATCCGTGGACCAGGTTTCCGTCGGTGTTATCAAGAATATCTTCTATTGAATCACGAACTTCCTGAGGTACCGGTGATGCGGGATTTCCGAGACTGAAATCATAAACATTATCAGCACCTACTTCAGCGGCCATCTGTATACCTTCTTCGAAAAGCTTTCTGATAGTCGAGCTTCCTGCAACCAATTTTTCCATATTCTTTGAAATAACCATGATAGAACCTCACTTTCAAGCATAATATGATGATATAAGTGTCATAAGTCTTCCTCCACTTGTGCTTGCACAAAAGTGGAGGATAGACTTCATGACACGCCCCACA
>SVDD01000017.1:0-79194 GCA_015057945.1 Lachnospiraceae bacterium
AGTTATGTTGAACCGCCGTATGCCGAACGGCACGTACGGTGGTGTGAGAGGGCGGTTTAATCCGCCCTACTCGATTGGGGCAATCGCCGAAACCAGCCTCGCCGGTTTGGTGGCATCCCATTTTTCTTTCGAAAAATGGGATCAAATTCAGTATCGTTTAAGTTTCGTGAATTACTATACAGCCATACAGAGCAGGAGGCTCTGGCACTTATATGGTTTTTTATTCCGAAAGGAGAAATTATGTATAGAGATCTAAAAATGGTGAGAATAGCTGTAATTCCGGCCTATGAACCGGATAACAATCTTATAAAAGTGGCATCGGAAGCCGCAGCAGCAGGATTTGAGGTAATTGTTGTTGATGACGGATCAGTTAACGGAAAGGCGGTTAAGAGCGGTAAGGCCACTGCTGAAACCTATAATGAGATATTTGAAGAAACCGGTGGCTATGCGCATGTCATCCGTTATTCCGAGAACCGGGGCAAGGGATATGCCATGAAAACAGCCTTCAGCTATATAAAGGATAATTATGAGGAAAGGGACTACACCGTTGTGGTCATAGATTCGGACGGCCAGCACAAGGTGACGGATGCCCGGATGCTCACGGATTATGCCGCAGCCCACAGAGATACACTGGTTCTCGGAAGCCGCCGTCAGAGTGCGGAGTCTCCCCTCAGAAGCCGCATAGGAAACGGGATCACGAGGAATGTTTTCAGATTTGTGTCGGGGGTGAAGATTTACGATACCCAGACCGGAATGAGAGCATTTTCCGGGGATCTGATGGAAAGAGCCCTTATGGTATCAGGTGACAGGTATGAATATGAGATGAATATGCTGATGGATTTTTCCAGAGCCCGCATTTCCATGGCGGAGCTCCCGATAGAAACCATCTACATCGATGACAATGCAGGAAGCCACTTTAATCCTTTAAAGGATTCCGTCAGAATTTACGGGGAGATCTTTAAATTCAGCGCCTCCGGTATCGTAAGTTTTCTTATCGATTATCTGATATTTGTATGCATGCTGGCACTTTTCGGAACCACATCCCGGATAGTAATTTTTGCCAATGTCTTTGCACGGGTCATAAGTGCTGTATCGAACTACAGCATTAACCGGAACTTCGTATTCAAAGGTGCGGGCGTGGATTCGATGGAGAAGGATTACGGCAGAGAGACAGGCTTCACTTCAGCAAAGAGGTACACGTTCCTGGCGGTCTGCATACTTGTTATGAACTCGGCACTGCTGTATCTTCTCAGGATATTAACGGGAGCTGATCCGGCGATACTGAAAATAGGAGTTGAGTGTATCATGTTCTTCGTAAGTTTCACTGTACAGAGACAGTTTGTCTTTGCCGGCATTAAAGATGGATCAACACAGGGGAAAGTCCCCGCAGATATTGAGATCATGACAGAGGATGAAAAGAAGAAGCATGAAGAATACACTGTTTTAGGCATTCAGTCATGATATTTAAGCAATGGAGAAAAGATGAAAAGTAATATTTTAACGGCAAATACTGCAGACTGGAAATTCAACATAATATACTACCTGGCCCTTATTGTGTTTACCTGCTATGCACTGATGGACACCTTTGTGATCCCGCATAAGTACAGTGCCGATACGGAAAGGCTTCAGGTGACTGTAAAGGAAGCAGGTGATACGGTTACTGCAGAGGCTGAAGCACTGGTAAGCGGAGATTCAACGGCAGAATCCGGTGCCGTAAGTGAAAAGAAGAAACACGAAAGACCATCAGGTGGTCCCGGAATGGCAAAGCCCGGAAGTCATACATCAAAAACTGCTTCTGCTACGGCTGATGTGACAACCACCATAGATACAGTGAGCTCCGACACAGTGCTCGGGACATATTCCGACAGTGTCAAGACCATAACAGTATCAGAGTACAGGGCCAACGACACATCCATATATGTGGCAGATGTGAGACTTGTGGGAGATGCCACAACAGAAGACAGTTCGGCATATACTTCCGCGGATCTTATAAAGACGGCATTTGCAGAAGATACCTACGGTAAGAATATAAAAGCCGGGACGTCGGAGACCGCTGAGGAAAATAATGCGATCCTGGCAATTAACGGAGATTTTTACGGGGCTCAGAATGAAGGCTACGTAATAAGAAACGGAATACTTTACAGATCCGCATCCGGCGGAAACGAGGATCTGGCTATCCTTACCGACGGAAGCTTCATGATTTTTTCGGAGGATGATCTGACTGCAGAGGAGATTCTGGCAGCAGGTGCAAGTGATGTCTTAAGCTTTGGACCCGGGCTCGTAGAAGACGGCGAGATAGCAGTGACAAAGGATGAGGAAGTCGGAAAGGCCATGGCCTCAAACCCGAGAACAGCCATAGGTGTTCTGGAAGACGGACATTATGTATTCGTTGTTACGGACGGAAGAACAAGTGAGTCAACAGGACTAACTCTTTATCAGATTGCTGAGTTCATGCAGAGTCTTGGATGCACCACAGCCTACAATCTGGACGGAGGAGGCTCCAGCACCATGTATTTCAACGGTCAGATCATTAATAATCCGACTACAGGCGGAAATAAGATTTCCGAGAGGTCTGTGAGCGACATCGTATATATAGGAAAGCAGAACTGATTTTTTGATTTAAAGGAGAAAAAAATGACATATTGTGCAGGGCTTAAGAACAGCATGGCAGAAACGGATATGGGGACTGCGGCTGAAATAAAAATTGATGATAATGCATCCTTCAGGCTGAAAAACCGGAGATTCGCCATGAATATGGCAAAAAGATATCTCATCAGCACCATAGTGACAGCGCTTTTTGGGGCAGTCTACGAGTATTTCAGTTTCGGGGTATTTTCCTATTACATGCTGTATGCATTTGCATTTCCTCTGGTTCTTGGAATAGTGCCATGGATGATTATCGTCATGGATACAAAGGACCTGACAGGAAAGGGATTTCCTTCAAAGATCACACAGAATCTGTGGGGGGCAGGGATCACAACACTTACTGTTGGTGCCGTATTCCACGGAATACTGGATATCTACGGAACAACCAGTGCATTATCAAAATGCTATTTCATCGTCGGGGGCGTTTTACTGTTGGTGTCCGCCATGACTTTTATAGGAAACAGGGAAAAAAAGGAAACAACAGACAGGATATGACAGGAAATATCGGGGGACTCATAAAATAACAGGTCATTTGTGGCAAATCAACAAAATTAAAAAAATATTAACCTGAGCCTTTCTCTGAAAATGCACTATTTTAATGGAAGATAGTGCGATATACTTAAATTTGTATGGGCAAAAATTAATAATATGGGGTCCTTCAAACGAAGGATTCTCAGAAAACAGGGAGAAACTAATGATTACAATTTTTGTAAGTCTGCTTGGGGGACTGGGTCTCTTCATTGCAGGAATGTACATGATGAGCCACGGTATCGAAAAGGTTGCCGGTAACAAGCTCAGAAAGATCCTTGAGACATTCACCAGAACAAGACTCACGGGAGTACTTGTCGGTCTGTTCTTCACGGCTGTGATCCAGTCCTCAAGTACAGCTACCGTAATGGTAGTTACATTTGTAAATTCCGGGCTTATGGCGCTGTCCAATGCCTGCGGAATCATACTCGGTGCCAACATCGGTACCACAGTGACGGCGTTGCTCGTTGCATTCAGACTGTCGGCTATAGCACCTGTTTTTATTTTTGCCGGCGCGATCATGATGAATTTCATCCCCTATCCAACGGTTAAAAAATCCGGTGAGATAGTAATGGGCTTTGGACTTCTTTTCGTAGGTATTTCAACCATGTCCGGCTCTATGGCGGAGCTCAGGGAGATTCCTGCAGTTATAAGCTTCCTTTCAAGCTTCACAAATCCGGTCCTTGGGGTCCTCATGGGATTTGTCATAACTTCCATCGTACAGTCTTCATCGGTTACCGTATCCATACTTGTTGTTATGGGCTCCATGGGACTCGTTGACCTTCGCATCTGTATGTTCATCATCCTTGGATGTAACATCGGAGCATGCTCAAGTGCGGTACTTACAGCACTTCAGGGCAATGCCAATGCAAAACGTACAGCCCTTATACATCTTCTGTTCAACATTTTCGGAACTGTTCTCATGTTCGTGCTTCTTATGCTTTTTGCAGGATACATAGAGAACATCATAAGATTTGTTTCCGGTACCGGAAACGATCCGGGATCACTTGGACGAAACATAGCATTTGCACACTTTATCTTCAAGGTATTCCAGGTTATCATTTTCTATCCGTTTATGGATCAGATCATCAACCTTACCTATGTACTTGTTAAGGACGAGGTTAAGGCAGATTCCGAGGATGGAGAGTTCCGTCTCAAGTATATCAACCTTAACAAGCTTCCAAACCCTGCGGTTGCCATCTATATGGCGAAGCAGGAGATGGAGCGCATGGCCAATGTGGCTTTCACCAATCTCAACACTGCGGTGGATTGTCTTTTAAATGAAGACGGAGAAGGAATAAAGAAGGTTTACGATACCGAAAAGTATATCGACTGGCTTTGCGAGCAGATAAATACCTACATGACAAAGATAAACCAGAACGCCATCCCTCTTCGTGATGCGGATCTCATTGCAGGATATTTCCATGTGTGTTCGGATATCGAAAGAATCGGTGATCATGCCGAAAATATAGCAGACGCTGTAAGATTTTTTGCTGAGAAGGACATTCATATGTCGGATCTGGCAAAGGAAGATATCAGAGGCATGGTGGATGTTGTCGATAAGCTTATGAAGGATTCCCTTGATATGTTCGTCACCGGTGACATGACCAACATGGAAGAGGTTCGTAAGCTGGAAGACCAGACTGACGATATGGAGAGAAGTCTTCAGGATAAGCACATTAAGCGCTTAAGCGAAGGAAAGTGCTCAGTAAGTGCAGGTATTTTCTTCTCTGATATCGTTTCAGGTATTGAGCGTGTCGGTGATCATGCCATCAATATCGCATTCTCGCTTTATGAGGCAAAGAACCGCCAGCAGTCAGTTAAGGCTGTCTGAGAGGGTGAAGGGGGCTGGATATCTTCCGGCCCTTGCCTGAAAGCAAATGCATTATAATAAAAACCGGTCGCACCATTTAAGGTGCGGCCGGTTTTTTTTGTCATATATTATAGAACTTACTGAGCGGCAGGGAACATCACTGCATTAGGATCCATTGCGGCTGACATATCAACACTCTCGGCTGCCTGTGTATCTGCAGGAAGCTCAGCTGCAGCGGTTTCCGGAACTGCAGCTTCTGCAGAGGTTTCTGCCACGTATGTTTCCGGAATATAGGCGCTTGTTTCAACAACAGTTTCAGCAACAGTTTCAGAGGCTGTTTCAGCGACAGGCTGTGTTTCGGCTGCTGCTTCGGAAGAAGCAGCTCCGGTAGCGTGTACAGTCTCTTTATTTGTGATGATCTGACCTGCTGAACGTGTCTCAACGATCTGCTGCTTTACGCCGATGTTTGGGTTTCCTGTGTCATCATTGATGACCTCGTACCATTCTCCGTTGAAATACTCGTAAAGAGCACCGTCTATGGTCTTTGTGTCTCCGTCAGAAGGGCCGCTTGCTTCGGTTTCTTCTGCTTCCTCAGATTCCTCCTCGGAACCGGGACCGCCCGGGGCATTCTCGCCGTTATCTATAAGCTTGCCGAGGGCAGCAGCGTCCAGCACTGTAATATCCTTTGATTCAAACTTGTCGTAGGATTCAGGAAGAGTGAGGTTTCCTGAAACTATGATTCCTGCAAATGACTCTGCTTCTTTGGTTGTACCGAAGGAAATAGCCACATACTCTGCAGGGGCAAATTCATCGTTGATAAGTACGATGTGCTGCTCGGCTGAGGTTCCGGCGAATTCGGATACCGAACGTCCGAAGGGCTTTCCGTCAACACTTACGTATACATCATTGGCACCTGTCTGATAGTCATAGTCAACACCGAGAAGTCCTGTTACGGTTTCTCCATATACATCAAGAATCATATCGGCAGGAAGCTCGAAGGTAGTATCGTTGACCTTGACGAAATCCGAAGATGAAATGTAAGTGTAGTGCTCAAGCTGTCCGGTCTTTTCGTAAAGAGCAGTAACGGAGTTGT
Organism: Lachnospiraceae bacterium; assembly: GCA_015057945.1. Taxonomy (GTDB): domain Bacteria; phylum Bacillota; class Clostridia; order Lachnospirales; family Lachnospiraceae; genus Oribacterium. Next base: position 6,081 of record SVDD01000017.1, read on the forward strand.
CAATGTTTTCCTCTGCACCTGCTGCAAAGTCCTTTACAGAGCTTACGATCAGGTCTGCGGTTCTTAAGTTTCCTTCATCATTCTGGCCGATTTTGTCAGAAGCTGCTGTATCATTGGCGCTGCCGCCGTCAGCTTCCATGAGCTTTGCCACATCTATGGTGAGACCGTGATAGTGGTCTGTGATGTCCTTGATGGCAGAAGCATTGGCTGCGGCATGACCATCCGGATTTGTAACGGAAGATGGCTCGATGAGAGAGACGACTGAGATCTCGGGACATTTACTGATGAGGTTTCTGATGATGCTCTCGTAGAAGGTTCCGAAGGTCTCCGGATCATCGTACTCGCCGAAGCTGAGGATGACTGCGTCATATTCCGAACCCTCGGGAATTTCGTTTGCCATAACGAAGCCGGAGTAAACCGTATTGTCGGAAGGGAGAGCGTAGTTGTCGATCTGGACATCTGATGAGAACTCTTTCTGAAGCTTTTCACTGATGAGCTCTGCCCAGGATGTGGAAGAATTCTCGAGATTACTTCCCTTTGCGAAGCCGTCTCCGAGGACAAGTACTGATACCGGCTGGCCGAGTTTCAACTTGCCGTAGAATGTGCCTGCCTCCACAGCTCCGGATGCAGCTTTATTTTCTTCACTTTCAGCTGCTGTTGTGGCTGCAGCAGTGGTTTCTATAGCAGGATCGGCAGCACCGCTTTTTCCCGTCACGGCAGCAAGTCCCATAAGAACAACCACTGCACCGGCAAGGCCGCCTACGCAGGCTTTCTTATTCTGCTCGAAAAATGTTTTAAAATCCATAAATTTCTCCTTAATCCATACTGGATATATGATACGGCACTTTGGAAATTGAAATAAGCGTGCCGGGTGTCGGATATGTGCCCTGATATGTCAAGGTTTTTTCACTGAACACACCGTTTCATGATACTTTTTATAAGTATAAAAATCAATTAAGTTTCTTTTAAAATCATGGTGCGGCTGACAAAATCATATATGGGTCATTTTGATATGAGAGTTTATGCTTATTGTGCTGCGTTTTTGAAACATCCGCCTGACCATGCTGTTGCGAGGTGTTAAGCTGGTGCTGGCTGTCACAAGGCATTAAGCTGGTGATAGACTTCATATCACTTATGGCATATAATTAAAAAGGCTATCTTTAAGAAGGAATTATGATAATTATGAGTAGTAATGATAACAAAAACGACAATCCAAATCTTAATCAGAACGAACCGCTGACAGAGAAGGAGGTGGCTTCCAAAAAGCCCATGGTGCTTCTCGCTGTTCTGATACTGCTGATCCTTGGCATAATCGGTGTATTCGGTTACATGGTAAATGTTGCCATGAAAGAGGATGCCATCGACCAGTCGGTAGCGGCTGATCTGAAAAACGAAGATGGTAAGAGACTTCAGCCTGAGACTGTAGAGGAATCTTCTGTTAATCTCAGTGCTGCACTGGCAAAGAGCAGCAGTTTATTTAACAGACTGACCGCTTCAGAGCCTGTTTCCATACTTATAATAGGAGATACTTTCGGAACTGGTGCGGGTGCCTCTGACGGAACGAACTGGACAGAGCTTATCGCCTCAGATTTAAAGGAAAGCTTCGGATCCGAAGTGACAGTTAAAAATCTTTCCCTTTCCGATGGTAATGATGCGTATTCAGCATATGTCTCTCTTATGAACGAGGCAGCCGGAAACAAGGATACTGCATACGACGCAGTCATTGTTTCCCTGGGATATTTTGATGATCCGTTTAACTTTGATCTTCAATATGAAGGAATCCTCCGTTCCATCAGGAGATGCTACAGTTCTGCTGAGATCATCGGTCTCATAGAGTCTGCATCCGTAACAGCTGCAGACGGACACTCCGACGAAACAGCTCTTTATGCCAGAAATCTTCTGGAGCATTACGGCGGAATCGTTGCAAACATGGGTGAGGCCTATGCGGTTTCCGGAAAGGATGTGAACTCCCTGACTGATGACGGTGTTCTTCCCAATGCTCAGGGACAGAAGATTTATGCTGACTGGATAGTGAAGAAGATAAAGGATAAGCTTGACAGTACTCTGACAGCCGCAGAAACCGGGGAAAACGGTTCTTCACAGCAGGATTCAGGAGCTATCGACCCGGTAAACCCGGATTCTGAACTTTATGATCACTATTATTACATTGCGGCTTCGGATTTTTACCGCGCAGATGATGTGAACTATCTCATCAATATCAGTAAGCTTGAAGAGCTTTCAGCTGAGAATGTGGGTATGCTCGGTATCGACTACGACTATGTGGAAGGTAAGAACACTGTTCAGGTGGTTATCGATAAAAGTATCTTTACAGGCTGGAATACTGAATTTGAGGGAACAGCTCCCGAGAGACATATCAGTATAGTGAACAACAATGCTGCAGTTTATGATGAGCTGGCAGTGAGCTTCGCCACAAAGGAACAGGCTGACGCATTCCACGGAGTGATAATTACGGGCAACCTTAATCTTCACAAAAATGAAGAAAAGTACGATAAGCTGCCTATGCCGCCTGAGACTACAGCTCCTGAAACAGAACCTGAGACAGAGCCTGAGACTGAGGAAACTGCAGTTGAGACAGCTGCTGCATCTGATGAATCCAAGGCTGAAAAGTCCGAGACCGAAGGCTCAAAGAATAAAAAGAAGACAGAAGAAAAGACAGAAGAGACAACCAAGGCCGGGGAAACCAAGGCATCGGATAAGAATGATGAGAAAAAGGATTCCGGGAAGAAAAAGAACAATTCGGAAAAGAAGAATTCAAATTCCGGAAGAACTTCCCAGCCTGCCCCTCAGCCTGTTATAGTCCCTGAAACCGTGATGGAGACAGTGGCTGTTGAAACGACTCAGGATATTAGTCAGCAGATTATTGAAACAGCTCCTATAGGACCTGTAGTTCCCGGAAACGAAGGTGCTGTGATCAGTGATCCTGCGGATTCTGCCACTATTGCTCCGGCCGCCGTACCATATACGGTTCAGGGGGGTCAGGGTATAGACATTGAACAGTGGAATACCATCGGACCACAGGTCGGATAAAGGACCTTCAACTGAAAACGGTATTTGTATGCTGTGTTCCTGAGAACCTTAAGTTGTTTTGTTGATGAAGAGTGACCCGACTCTTTCATAGGGAATAGACTAAGCCGTTCGCGTGATGCGGGCGGCTTATCTTGTTCAATTATTTGAATAATCATGCTATACGATAAAGATATCAGAGAGCCGTTGTTCTCGTTTCTTGAAGAGACCTACGGCAAAACAAGAATAATAGAAGAAAAGATAATGGGCGGAAGCCGTGCGGACATTGTGATGGTGACGGATGACAGTGTGTACGGCATAGAGATCAAATCCGACGCAGACAGTTATGTAAGACTCGCAGGACAGGTCACGGACTACAACCGCTTCTTTGATTACAATATCATCGCGGTGGGCAGCAGTCATGCCATGCATGTAGAAGAGCATGTCCCGGATTTCTGGGGAATCATAACCATAGACGAGGTGGAGGGAGAGCCGGATTTCTATATCCTGAGGCACCCGAAGGAAAATCCTCATATAGTATATGAAGATAAGCTGAGCCTTCTCTGGAGACCGGAGCTGCAGCATATAGTCCTGAGAAACCTCAGACATAAGTATGATAACCTGAGTAAGAAAGAGGTCATAAAGAGGCTTACGGCACAAATGGACTATGACATTCTTAGAAAAGAGATGTCGACAGAACTGTTTGAAAGGGATTACAATACCATACTGGATACCATAAACAAGTATCGTGTCGAAAAGGAAAAAAAGAAACCACGCAGGAGAAAACGCCCGGGAAAGAGCGCCGTAACCATAGGAGCCGCGGGAAAGGCATTGAAAAAGCCGAACCTTCTGGTATCGCACGTAGTAAAGACCAGAAAAAAGAAATAGTTCTTATATTACAGCCGGTTTACGGATAGTGAAATTATTTTTTAATCAAGGAGACAGAATTATGAACAGCTTTATGATCGCTGCCAATGCAGTTGTACCGTTTATTTGTTATATGTTGTATGGTTACATCGCAAGAGCTGTCGGTCTTGGGGATGTCAAATTCTACAAGAAGCTGAATACCATAGTATTTAAGGCGTTTTTTCCGCTCCTGATGTTCAACAACCTCTACACGGCTGATATAGACCTGGGTTCCCATGTTTCTATGATCGGTATTTTCTCCGGGGTCCTGATAGCCATTATCCTGGTCTGTATTCTGGTGGTGCCGCTGATAGTGAAGGAGAATCCGAAAAGAGGAGTTGTCATACAGTCTATATGGCGAAGCAACACCCTGATGTTTGCTTATCCGCTCTGTGTCAGCATGTACGGAGAGGATACGGGCGCCGTTGCATCACTGGTTATCGCCACCATCGTTCCTATCTACAACATTTGCTCAGTGGTGATCTTTTCTATATTTGACAGAGAAAGCGGAGCCAGAACCGATGTAAAAAAGATCATCATGAACATCCTCACAAATCCGCTGATAGTCGGTGCCATAGGAGGGGCGGTCTTTAAGTTCGCCGGCTGGCAGATTCCGGCTTCTGTAATGAGTCCTGTCGCCGGCTTTGCAAATATGACCACGCCGCTTTCCATATTCATTCTGGGGGCAACACTGGATGTCCCGGATATCGGAAAAAATCTCAGGTATATCATATCCGTACTGTCCCTGAAGCTTGTGATCGTTCCGGCCATAGTGACAGTGCTTATGTATATGGCGGGATACAGAGGCTCAGAGCTGTTCATTGCCTTTATTCTTTATGCGACACCTATTGCCGGAGCGTCATTTCCGATGGCCCAGAGTATGGGAGGTGATGCGGCTCTTCAGGGTCAGCTTCTGGCCATAAGTACCGTGATGTCTCTGTTCACCATATTCTTCTGGATAGTCGGGCTTACATCTTTCGGAATATTCTGAGCATTTTCGACCATCATGTAGGCACAAAAGGATTTCAAAGATAATGATAGTTTTTTCGCGTTGACTGGCAAAATCTGCTTGAATATAATTTGATGCGAGGATTAACAGAGTCAGACAGGGCTTTAGGAGGACAGATATGGATCTTTCATACAAGGAAGTCGCATTAAAGACATTTGCAGAAAAATTCGGAGATGGAAACACAGAGGGTGTAAAGTGTTATTTCGCACCGGGACGTGTAAATCTTATCGGAGAGCATACAGACTATAACGGTGGACATGTATTTCCATGTGCACTCACTATCGGAACTTTTGCCGCAGCAAGAAAGCGCAGCGACCGTAAGCTCCGTTTTTACAGCGTAAATCTCGATAAAGCCGGAGTGATCGAAACATCTCTTGATGATTTTAAACCTCTTAAGGAGGACAGCTGGACTTCATATCCAAAGGGTGTTATGTGGGCCTTTGAGAAGAGAGGGTTCAGGATGGAGGAAGGACTCGATATAGTACTCTATGGCAACATCCCAAACGGTTCCGGCCTTTCATCAAGTGCTTCCATTGAGGTGCTTACAGGATTTATACTCAGAGACCTTTTTGGTTTTGAGGTTTCCAATGTTGATCTTGCAGTCATCGGACAGGATGCGGAAAATAACTATTGCGGTATGAATTGCGGCATCATGGATCAGTTCGCAAGTTCTATGGGTAAAGAGGACAATGCCATTTTCCTTGACTGTGCCACATTAAAATATGAATATGCACCGGTTGTTCTTAATGGAATGAAGCTGGTGGTGACAAATACAAACAAGAAGCACAAGCTGGTGGGTTCTGCCTACAATGACCGCCGGAACGAGTGCGAGAAGGCCAGAGAGATCCTTGCAGAGGCAGCAGGAATCAAGGAGCTTGGCGAGCTTTCAAACGAGGATTTTGAAAAGTACAAGGATGCCATCAAGGATCCGGTTGTTCTTAAGAGAGCAAAGCATGCAGTTTATGAGAATAACCGCACACTTGTGGCTGTAGAGGCGCTCAGGAAGGGCGATATCGAAGAGTTCGGAAAGCTTATGAATGCTTCCCACGTTTCTCTTCGTGATGATTTTGAGGTTACCTGCGAGGAGCTTGATATCCTTGCAGAGGAAGCATGGAAGATTCCGGGAGTTCTCGGTTCCCGTATGACCGGCGGCGGATTCGGAGGCTGTACAGTTTCCATCGTTAAGGATGAGGCTATCCCTCTGTTCAAGCAGCAGGTGGGAGACGCTTACAAGGCACGTGTCGGATATGACTGCACCTTCTATGAGGTGAGCATAGGGGACGGTCCGATGGTGATCTGACGGGAGTGCTGCATGTTCCCGGGTGTCATTCACAAGTTTCGGATGATATTTGATTACATGAAGTGAGTGTCGTAAGTATTTATCACTCACTGATGATGCCCGGCATACACGTTCGTGTGAAATGTGTTGCTGAACATTATTACATAGAGTATTTTTAAGAGAATGACGTAAAGCAGAGAGGAGACATTATGAGAATACTTGTTACAGGTGGTGCAGGATATATCGGAAGCCATACATGTGTAGAGCTTCTTAATGAGGGATATGAGGTCGTTATCATTGACAACCTTTACAATTCAAATCAGAAGGCTGTTGATCGTATTGAAGAGATAACAGGCAAAAAGGTTAAGTTCTATAAGGAGGATCTTCTTGACAGAGAGGCTCTCAGGAAGGTTTTTGATGAAAACGAGATAGATGCAGTCATCCATTTTGCAGGTTTAAAGGCCGTTGGTGAGTCAGTGCATAAGCCGGTTGAGTACTATCGTACAAATATCGGTTCAACCCTGAATCTTGTGGAAGAGATGCGTGCTCACGATGTCAAGAACATCATCTTCTCAAGCTCTGCTACAGTTTACGGTGATCCTGCAGAGATCCCTATCACAGAGAATTGTCCTAAGGGAACTTGTACAAATCCATACGGCTGGACAAAGTGGATGCAGGAGCAGATCCTCACAGATATTCATACAGCAGACCCTGAGTGGAATGTCATCCTTCTCCGTTACTTCAATCCTATCGGAGCTCATGAGTCAGGTCTTATCGGCGAGGATCCTAAGGGAATCCCTAACAACCTTCTTCCTTATGTTGCACAGGTTGCCATCGGTAAGCTTAAGGAGATCAATGTTTTCGGAAACGACTATCCGACACCTGACGGAACCGGAGTACGTGATTACATCCATGTAGTGGATCTGGCACGCGGTCATGTTAAGGCTATCGAGAGATTTGAGAAGAAGGACGGCGTTTTCGTCTGCAATCTGGGAACAGGTCACGGATATTCGGTAATGGATGTTATTCATGCTTTTGAAAAGGCATGCGGCAAGGAGCTTCCTTATGTGATACGTCCTAGACGTGACGGTGATGTTGCTACATGTTATTCAAGTCCCGCAAAGGCTGAGAAGGAGCTTAACTGGAAGGCTCAGTTCGATCTTATCGATATGTGCCGCGATTCATGGAACTGGCAGCAGAAGAATCCGGACGGGTATAATTCATAAGGTGCATGCTCAAATTTTTATAAAATGGTACAGAAACTGCAAGGGCGGGCGCCGGCTCACGAGAAAACAGGGAGAAAATGCCATTAAAATGCGCTGCGCGCAGGCATTTTCGTTTGATTTCGGCTTACGCCGAAACAGCCTCGCCGCCTGGGGGCATCAGCATTTCTTGCGAAATGCTGATAATTCTCGCAAGCCTTGGCACCCATCCCTTGCAGTTTCTTTAGATTATGATTAGAATTGTGTTTTTGAAGGTGTGAATATATGGATATACAGAATGCAGTGAAATGTCTTGCGGCTTATGCCTACAAGACAGGAATGATAGAGGAAAGCGATATAATCTGGGCTTTGAATTCTATCATTTTGAATCTGAAGCTTGATGAAGTGACTTCGACTAAGGATTTGGTTATAGCGGAAGCGGACAGGATCGCCTTTGATGCGGAGGAAGCTCAGGAAATCGGAGAGAATGTGGCTGAGGGCTTTGTGGATGACGGCTCATATCTTGAGAATGTTTTGAAGGTGCTTGATGACTATGCGGTTTCTGAGGGGCTTACAGAGGGAGACTCAGTGGTTTACAGAGATCTTTTCGATACAAAGCTTATGGGAGCGCTGACTCCGAGACCTTCAGAGGTTCAGGATATGTTTTCGGCTCTCTATGAGGAGGATCCGAAGATCGCTACCGACTGGTACTATACATTCTCCAGAGATACTGACTACATAAGACGATACAGAGTAAAGAAGGATCTCAAGTGGAAGACTGCCACAGATTACGGGGAGCTTGACATTACCATAAACTTAAGTAAACCGGAGAAGGATCCCAAGGCCATCGCCGCAGCGGGAAAGGCAAAGCAGACGGGTTATCCAAAGTGCCAGCTCTGCTGTGAGTGCGAGGGATACAGTGGAAGAGCTGACTATCCGGCCAGAGAGAATCACAGAATCATACCTATAGATATTCAGGGACAGGAGTGGGGCTTCCAGTATTCGCCTTACGTTTACTATAACGAGCACTGCATCGTGCTGAACACTCAGCATACTCCTATGAAAATCGATAAGAGTGCTTTTCTTAAGCTCTTTGATTTTGTTGCGCAGTTCCCCCATTATTTTGTGGGTTCCAATGCTGACCTCCCCATCGTAGGCGGCTCAATCCTTTCACACGAGCATTTTCAGGGCGGAAACTATGAGTTTGCCATGGCGAAGGCGCCTGTGGAGAGACAGTTTACTGTTCCCGGTTTCGAGGACGTAAAGGCCGGAGTTGTTAAGTGGCCAATGTCTGTGATAAGGCTCAGTGGTGAGGATACGGGAAGGATTGCGGAGCTTGCGGATCATATCCTCGGAAAGTGGAGAGGATATACCGATGAGAGCGCATTTATCTTTGCAGAGACTGACGGAGTTCCTCATTCGACCATCACTCCGATTGCCAGAAAGGCAAACGGCGAGTTCCAGCTTGATCTGGTTCTCAGAAACAACATCACGACAGAGGAGCATCCTCTGGGGGTTTACCATCCTCACGCAAAGCTCCATCATATCAAGAAGGAGAACATCGGACTTATCGAGGTCATGGGACTTGCGGTTCTTCCCAGCCGTCTTAAGTTCGAGATGAATGAGCTTAAGGATGCTATCCTTTCCGGCAAAGACATTCGCAGTATCGAGTCCATCGAAAAGCATGCTGACTGGGTGGATGAGTTTGCTGATGACTACTATAAGCGTGGCATCGATATCGACGAGAACAACATAGACAGTATCCTTCAGGATGAGATAGGAAAGGTGTTTATGCACGTTCTCGAGGACGCCGGCGTTTACAAGAGGACACCGGAAGGCCAGGCTGCATTTGACAGGTTTATAAAGACACTTTGATGAGATCAAGATCAGCCGGGCAGATGATCGTAATGTAACAGAAGCATAAGTATAAGCAAAAGCATACATAATGAAAGCCGTGACACTTAGCAGATATGAGTGTCGCGGCTTTTTTTGCATATTATAATACTAAAGAATTCGCTGCTATAATCAGGACATGGGCCTTGGGAGAATCCGAATTTCGGATTTGAAAATCTTGCCTCACCCTAAAAATTAGGGTATATTTGAACTATCAATGAAAGGGGGATCCGGGGTTGACTAAGACACATTATGCATTTGGATCCGAAATGACAGCTGATGAAATAAAAGCGGTTCGGAATATGCTTGGAATGACACAGCGGGAATTTTCAGAATTCTGCAATGTTTCAAGAAAAACCGTTGAACATTGGGAAAGCGGCAAGGTTAAAGTGTCAGGTCCTATAGTTGTTTTACTGCGTCTTGTTAAAGAAGATGAGACAATACCCGTTCAGTACTCCGTGCCGGTTCAAAAAACTCCCCTTCGTTTGCTTTATATGTATAAAAATGATCTTTGTACACTGATCGATGTGGATGATCGGGACGAAAAGGTTATGATCAAAAATTATACTGATAATTTTCAGTTCAGAGCTTTTGGGGTGATAGAGGAACCGACATACAAAGATTATCAGGAATTTTTGGAGGAAAGATGTTTCCCGAGAACCCGTGACAAGATGAAGATCCAGTTAGAGGCATTAGACCTTCCGTTTTATGACCCTATGCTTATAGTAGAAAAGACTCAGGGAAGAATGGCTGAGGATTATTTTTGGCTGGATATAAAACGTATGTAAAGCTTTTAAGTGGATACATGGAGAAAAATCATGATTGAGCTTTTGCCAAAAAATCTATATGAGCAGGATTATGAACTGATTGATTCAGTGCATTCTAAAACCATATCCTCAAGTTTTGAGGAGCAAATGGAGATTGCAGCAGAATTATGGGGAGATCAGTTGAAATTTGATTTCACAAAATCAGATGTAAAAAAGATTATAGAAGATGAGCCCTATTATCCTGAAGATATTAAGAGCCGTGTCGAAACGATTATTTACGAACAGATGAGAAAGTACGCGTATTTGTTTTAGACGGCATGATTCGATGCCGATCTTTGATGATACTGTTTTGCCAAGTGATCAGGCACTCAAACGAAATTATGGTTTTGATTTGGCTGATTATTGAAAATTTCATTTATTTTATGGCTTTAAATGTTATAATGAACCTATCAGTAGCGTGCCATCCTGTTATGCGGGATGTTTTTGAGACAGGTTTTTCGATATGCAGATTCGTGAACTGCAAAGAGTGCATGGCGTGTACTCTGTAATCATCGGGAAACCGGATAAGGAGTAAATATGCAGCAAGGTTATCAGAAAATTGAAGTTTCTGGAATTTCGGTTCCTCTCAAGGTCACCAAGGGACATTTTGCGACAAATCACTCTCATACAAACTATTACATTGACCTCACCACGGTGAAGGCCCGCGCTTCCGAAGCTCATGCCGTGGCTGCAAAGCTGGTGGAAAACTACCTTTTCGGCATGGTTGTGGATACCATCATATGTGATGAGGGAACAGAGGTTATAGGAGCATTTATTGCAGAGGAGCTCACCAAGAGCGGCGCCATGAATACCAATGCCCACAAGACCGTTTATATCGTAAAGCCGGAATTCAACACGAATTCACAGATTATCTTCAGAGATAATATAAAACCTATGATCCGGGACAAGAACATCCTCATTGTCGAGGGTTCGGTTTCCACAGGAAAAACCATCAACCGTGTTATGGAAGCTGTTAAGTACTATGGAGGAAAGCTCAGCGGAATCTCAGCGGTCTTCAGTGCCATAAGTTCATACAACGGGGTGCCTGTGGTTTCGGCATACGGAATAAATGATCTTCCGGACTATGAGTACACCGACTATAACGAGTGCCCGCTTTGCAAGGCAGGACAGCCTATAGACGGACTTGTAAACTCATTTGGAGTATCGATGCTTTGATTTTTAAGACACGCCCGTACATGAGCGAAGCGATAAGAATCCAAACGGTGCATTAAGATGCGCCGTTTTTATTTTATCCAAAAATAAAAACAAACATATGTGTTGAAAAAGCAAAATTAATGAATTATAGTATATAGAAGCAAGAGAAAACACACTGAATGGCCGCCGTGGTGTTTCCACAGGCTCTCCGTTATTTCTTTTCCCAAGCGGCAACTTGAAAAAAAACCGGAGCTTATGCTATAGTTTGAAACGATTGTGCGTTAAACTTGTTACGCTTGCATTTGGCAGTATCAGCAAATATAAGTTGATTTATATAGATTTTGGCACAGGCTTGGAAAAAACGGTATATGTATTCCGGTGAGACTGGCCTGTGTTTATGATTTCACATTTTTGAGGAGTTTTTTACATGGCAGAGAAGTATGATGCGTCCAGTATCACGGTCCTTGAAGGACTGGAACCGGTAAGAGTGAGACCCGGTATGTATATCGGCTCGGTAGGGTCCAGAGGACTCAACCACCTTATCTATGAGATTGTGGACAACTCGGTAGATGAGCATCTGGCAGGATATGCAAAAAATATTTGGATTACACTTGGAAAGGATGGTTCGTGTACCGTGCGTGATGACGGACGAGGCATCCCTGTAGGTATGCACCAGAAGGGCGTGTCTGCAGAACGAGTGGTTCTCACAACTCTTCATGCCGGCGGAAAGTTCGACAACAAGGCATATAAAACCTCAGGAGGTCTTCATGGTGTAGGTTCTTCTGTTGTCAATGCTCTGTCATCCTACCTCAGAATCAGAGTTTATCAGGACGGAAAGATCTCGGAGGATACCTATGAGCGTGGCAAGCCTACCACAGAGCTTGTAAAAGGACTTCTTCCTGTTGTGGGAAAAACAAAGGAGACAGGAACAGAGACCACATTTATACCTGATCCTGAGATTTTTGAGAAGACAAGATTCAAGGAGGACTGGCTTCAGTCAAGACTCCATCAGACAGCTTATCTGAATCCTGAGCTCACCATCCATTATCGTGATGACAGAGATGAGATTCCGGTAATAAAAGAGTTCCATGAGCCGGAAGGAATCATTGCCTTTGTAAAGGACGAGAATAAGGAAAAAGAGAAGATTACACCTGAGATTTATTTTAAGGGTGAGACAGAGGGTACTATTCTTGAGTGCTGTATCCAGTTCTGCGATGCTTTTGAGGAAAATGTTCACGGATTCTGTAACAACATTTTCACTCAGGAGGGCGGAACCCATATCACAGGCTTCAAGACAAAGTTTGCCCAGCTTATAAACAGCTACGCTAGACAGCTTGGACTCCTGAAGGAAAAGGACGAGAACTTTACAGGAGCCGATACCAGAAACGGTATGGTGGCAGTAGTGGCTATAAAGTATCCGGATCCTATATTTGAGGGACAGACCAAGACAAAGCTTGCCAGCCAGGAAGCAGGAAAGCATGTCATGTCCATAGTGGATTCCGAGCTTCAGCACTATTTTGACAGAAATGTCGAAGTGGTTAAGTCTATCATCAGCTGTGCCGAAAAATCCGCAAAGATAAGAAAGCAGGAAGCAAAGGCCAGGACCAACATGCTCAGCAAGTCGAAGTACAGCTTTGACTCAAACGGCAAGCTTGCCAACTGCATTTCCAGGAATCCGGAAGAGTGCGAGATCTTTATCGTAGAGGGAGATTCTGCGGGCGGTTCTGCAAAGAACCACAGAGACAGACGTACACAGGCCATCCTTCCGTTAAGAGGAAAGATACTTAACGTTGAGAAAGCATCCATCGATAAGGTTCTTGCCAATGCTGAGATCAAGACCATGATCAACACTTTTGGCTGTGGATTTTCAGAGGGCTACGGCAACGATTTCGATATAACCAAGCTCCGTTATGACAAGATCATACTCATGACTGATGCGGACGTTGACGGTTCCCATATAGATACACTGCTTCTTACCTTCCTTTATCGTTTTATGCCGGATCTCATTACAGAAGGTCATGTTTATGTATCCATGCCGCCTCTTTATCAGGCTATTCCTCACAACAAGAAGGAGCAGTCAGAGTATCTTTATGATGAGTCCGCGCTTACAAAGTATCAGAAGAATCACAAGGCCGGAACCTATGATCTTAAGCGATTCAAGGGTTTGGGTGAGATGAACCCTGAGCAGCTCTGGGAAACAACACTTAACCCGGAGAACAGAGTCTTAAAGAGAGTTGAGATCGAGGACGGACGTCTTGCATCAGAAGTCACCAGTATGCTCATGGGATCAGAAGTCGGTCCGCGTCGTGATTTCATACATGATCATGCCGACGAAGCAGTAATTGATGCTTAGAAACGAAAATTTCATCAGAAATTTTCGTTTCGTATATGGCGGTTTTTGCGAAGGAAAAACCGTCCTAAGCGGATTTATTTAAATTATTTAAGGACATATATATTATGGCAGAACAGATTTTAACAACGGAATACTCGGAGGAGATGCAGAAGAGCTATCTCGACTACTCCATGAGTGTCATCACCGCAAGAGCAGTTCCGGATATCAGAGATGGTCTCAAACCTGTACAGAGAAGAGTTCTTTACGATATGGATCAGCTCCATGCGACTCATGACCATCCGACATACAAGTCGGCCCGTATCGTAGGTGATACCATGGGTAAGTATCATCCTCACGGAGATGCATCCATTTACGATACTCTGGTGGTTATGGCTCAGGATTTCAAACGTATGCAGCCTGTTATCCACGGGCAGGGTAACTTCGGTTCCATAGAAGGAGATTCCGCTGCGGCTCCCCGATATACAGAGGCGAAGCTTGAGAAATTCACAGATGACTGTATGCTTGCAGATCTGGACACCTCAGTAGAGTACCAGGCGAACTATGATGAGACTCTCAAGGAACCTGTTGTTCTTCCCGCAAGAGTGCCTTACTTCCTTCTGAATGGCTCAGAGGGTATCGCGGTAGGTATGACCACATCGACACCGAGCCATAATCTCGGGGAGATAGTCGATCTTATACTTGCATATCTCAGAAATCCTGCCATGGGAACGGCAGAGATGATGGATTATCTTAAGGGTCCTGATTTTCCTACCGGAGGAATCATTGCCAACAAGTCAGAGCTTGTGGACATTTATCGTTCAGGCTCAGGTAAGCTTAAGCTTCGCGGAAAGCTCGTATTCGAGAAAAAGAACGGAAGATCCGACAGGGACAAGCTGGTTGTCACAGAGATACCTTATACCATGATAGGACAGGGAATCATGAAGTTCATGCAGGATACCGCCCAGCTGGTAGAGAACAGGGTGCTTCCGGAGATAACCGATATTTCCAACCAGTCCGATAAGAACGGCATACGTATCGTGCTTGATCTTAAGAGCGGTGCCGATATAGAGAGAATCACAAACGTCCTCTATAAGAAAACAAGACTTGAGGATACCTTCGGTGTCAATATGCTTGCCATAAACGAAGGACGTCCCGAGACCATGTCACTACGCGGTATCCTTAAGGCGTACCTCAAGTTCCAGTATGAGATCATGGGCAAGAAGTACAAGGCCCTTCTTGATAAAGAGCTGGATAAAAAGGAGATTCAGGACGGTCTCATCAAGGCGGTAGACCTCATTGATGCCATCATTGCCCTTCTCAGAAGCTGTAAGTCACAGGCAGATGCCAAGAAGGCACTTATGACCGGTGATATCACAGGAGTCAAGTTCCGTGACAGGGACAAGGAATTTGCAGATGTCATCAGGGACTTTGCCTTCACTGAGCGCCAGGCACAGGCAATCCTCGATATGAAGCTTTCAAGACTTATAGGACTTGAACTTATCGAGCTGAAAAAGCAGCACGCAGAGACACTTAAGAAGATAAAGGAGTACAGAGGCATACTCGGAAGCCGTGACCGTATGAATGAGGTCCTTTCTGAAGACCTTATGTTCATTAAGTCTGAGTATTCAAAGCCCAGAAGAACCCTTATCGAGGACGGAAAGGAAGCGGTCTTCAACGAGAACGAGGTCCAGGAGATGGACGTTTACTATGTTCAGGACAAGTTCGGCTACTGTAAGCTCCTTGACGAGGCTACCTACCAGAGAAATCAGGAAGCCTTGAACAATGACAGCAGGTACATCTTTAAGTGTAAGAACACAGACAGAGTGCTCCTCTTTACAGATAAGGGAAATATGCACCAGATAAAGTGTCAGGATATCCCGCTTTCCAAGTTCAAGGATAAGGGTGTTCCTATCGACAACATCAGTAAGTTCAATGCTAACGACGAAGAGATTGTCTTTGTTAATGTGAAGTCTGAGCTTGCGGGCAAGACTCTTGTTTTCACAACAAAGGATGCCATGGTGAAACTTGTTGAAGCCTCAGAGTTTGAGACAGCAAACAGAGTGGTGGCGGCCACAAAGTTAAATGATGGAGACAGGGTTGTAAGCATACTTGAGATGGGTTATGAAACCGAGGTGGTATTCAGAACCAGAGACGGATATTTCCTCAGATGTTCTCTCAGTGATATACCTCTTCAGAAGAAGAACAGTAAGGGTGTTGCGGCAATCAAGCTTGGAACAGGTGATGAACTTACGGAAGTTTATCTTCTTGGAGTTGAGCCTGTTGAGATAAAGGTGAGCGGCAAGATGCTTTCACTTAACAGACTTAAGATAGCAAACCGCGCAGGAAAGGGCACTAAACACTGATTTACGGTATGAGTTTATGTGATGTTTCATTCGAGGTGTTTGTGGGCCGCCGCTTCGGTCACCGAATTCTGCCCTGTTTTTTAACGAATAGATATAAGCATGAATTATGACAGAAGTTTTAGTTAGAACAGATATAAGAAAAAGTTTATTGCTTTAAAGTGAGATTGGATATATCATCTTTAATAAAAATGACGTGAGTGGCAAAAGTATCTGCCACTCACTGATAATGTGCGTCATTTAACATTGGCGCCGTTCCCAGAGAGAGGAGATATCAATTATGGAAAAGTTAAAGGTTGGCGTTCTCGGTGCAACAGGTATGGTTGGACAGAGATTCATCACACTTCTTGAGAATCACCCATGGTTCGAGCTTACAACACTGGCAGCTTCACCGAGATCTGCAGGACAGACCTATGAAGAGGCGGTTTTAGGCAGATGGAAACTTGATGTTCCGATGCCTGAGTCAGTAAAGAAGATGATAGTCAAGGACGTTTCCAAAATTGACGAGGTTGTTAAGGACGTTGATTTCGTATTCTCTGCTGTAGATATGAAAAAGGATGAGATCCGTGCATTTGAGGAGGCCTACGCAAAGACAGAGACCCCTGTTGTTTCAAACAACTCCGCACACAGATGGACACCGGATGTTCCTATGGTAGTTCCTGAGATCAATCCTGATCACTATCAGCTCATCGAGGCTCAGAAGAAGAGACTCGGCACAACAAGAGGATTCATTGCTGTTAAGCCTAACTGTTCTATCCAGTCATATACACCGGCACTTGCTGCATGGCGTAAGTTCGAGCCGTATGAGGTCATCGTGTCAACATATCAGGCTATATCCGGTGCCGGAAAGAATTTTGAGTCATGGCCTGAGATGGAGCACAATATCATTCCTTACATCGGCGGTGAGGAAGAGAAGTCAGAGAAGGAGCCTTTGAGAGTTCTCGGTAAGCTAGAGGGAGATCATATCGATCTTTGCGAGGATATCAAGATCTCTGCTCAGTGTATCCGTGTTCCTATCCTTAACGGTCACACAGCTACAGTTTTTGTCAAGTTCCACAAGAAGCCTACAAAGGAAGAGCTCATTCAGGCTCTCAGAGATTACAAGGGTGAGCCACAGGAGCTCAAGCTTCCTTCAGCGCCTGAGCATTTCATCCAGTATCTTGAGGATGATAACCGTCCTCAGATCTCACTTGATGTGAATTATGAGCGCGGTATGGGTATCTCCATCGGACGTATCCGCGAGGATTCCATATATGACTGGAAGTTCGTGGGCCTCAGCCATAACACCCTTCGCGGCGCAGCAGGCGGCGGAGTTGAGGCTGCAGAGTACCTTGCAGCAAAGGGCTACATCACAAAGAAATAATACCGGTATAAAAGCATAAAAATCACTCCTGATATGGAGTGGTTTGAGCAGCATAGAAGTGCAGATGTCAGAGAGAAATTACCTGTGACATCTGCACTTGTTTTTTGGCGTAAAATCAATCAAGGTGAAGTTCAAAATCCGGTATTTCGATAGTTTTAAAGCAATGGGTACAGGCAGGAAAAACAATTTATAAGATGATGTTCATCAGCACATTGCACATGAATGTGTGCGGTGGCGCTATCAGTGAGCGGCCAATACTTTTGACACTCGCATCATAAGATGGGTCACACTGTATTTGCAATGAAATATCACCTCGGATATAATGTTTAAAGTAGTAGCTTTGGGTCGAAAAAATGAGGGGATCTTCAATGAAAAGGATGTTTATTTTTGCGGCGGTTATTTCTATGATGCTCAGTGTTCCGGCATTTGCAGAGAACTATGCTGCAGCAAACAAAGGGTATTTTGGGCCGGGACCGACCGGGAATTCTGTATCGCCTGATCTTTCCGCAGTCTGTGAACAGTATAAGGAAATAGTGCTTAGGGAGAACGCTTTAGACAGCAGTGTCGGATACAAGCTGTTTTATCTTGATGATGACGATATTCCTGAAATGACAGTGAATAATGTCGGATACTGGCTTAAGATCGTTTCCAGCAACGGTAATGAAGCCTTCTATATAGCTCAGTCCGATGGCGATCCGATACTCGGGTACGGAACTCACGGACGGGAGTATATATGTTATGAACGTTCGGGAAGAATCGACACAGGTGCCAATGTAGGTGCTACTTCCATGTATGTTCCTGAGTATCTGTTCTATGATAAAGCCTCCGGTACATTCGTTTTTTCATCATACGGCGAAGCGATATCCGGAAAGTATACCGATCTCTGCTATGATGACCTTTCAGCGATGGAAATGTACAGAGATCTGGAGCTTATCGCTCAGGGAAAACAGCCCATTGGAAAAGGCAGTGTCTGAGTAAAAAGAGAATAATCAGCTTTGTAAATCCCCCCTACTCCCAGGGGGGATTTTATTGTATAATGGTCGGAGCAAAAAAGGGGACGGAATCGGTACGGGTTCGAGCAGACTGAATTTGCGATGACCTATAGATGTGAAGGTTAAATGCTTACTTTCAAATCTGTCCGGCAGGTCATACGGAATTCCGGATGCACTCGATTCGCACATGATCCATGGAGGTAAAAAATGGCAGTAAAAGAATCGATTCTTGGAAAGCTTCAGGATGGAACAGAAGTAAAAAGATATACATTGACAAACGGTAACGGCACAGAGGCAAGCTTTACGAACCTTGGCGGAACCTGGCTCACTATGCTTGTGAAGGATAAAGACGGAAATCAGAGAGACGTGGTTCTCGGAGTTGACTCCGTTGACATGCTTCTCAGGAATCCGGGACACATGGGCGAGCCTGTGGGAAGAAACGCAAACCGTATCGGCAGTGCAAGCTTTGAGATAAACGGCAAAACATATGAGCTCAGTAAGAATGACAAGGAAAAGAACAGTCTTCATTCCGGACCGGACTACTGGAGAACCAGAATCTGGGATGCGGAGTATGATAATGCAGGCCTCGGAAGCTATGTGATGTTCTCACTTCATTCACCTGACGGAGATCAGGGCTTCCCGGGAAATGCCGAGGTTTCCGTAACATATACACTTACTGAGGACGACAGTCTGGAGATACACTACACAGGAACCGCAGATCAGGATACTGTATTTAACATGACTAACCATGCGTACTTCAATCTTGCGGGTCACGACAGCGGTGATGCTACAGATCAGATCGTCTGGATCAATGCTTCCCGATATACACCTGCGGATTCCGAATCCATACCTTACGGCAGCATAGATTCCGTTCAGGGCACACCGATGGATTTCACATCACCGAAGCCTATAAAGAGAGATATCAACACAAACTTTGACCAGCTTAATTTCGCAGGCGGTTTTGACCATAACTGGGTTCTCGATGATTATGACGGAGATGTAAGACTTGTGGCAACTTCATACTCTGAGAAGTCGGGAATAAAGATGTCTGTTTACACAGACCTTCCGGGAATGCAGTTCTATACAGCGAACTTCCTTGCTTCGGATTTCGAGGGAAAGAACGGAGCACATTTCGGCCCGAGACACGGATACTGTTTCGAGACCCAGCTTTATCCTGACTGTCTCCACAAGGCAGACTGGCCTTCATCCATAGTGAAGGTGGGTGAGGAATATGATACGACCACCATATATAAGTGGGAAGTAATGTGACAGAGAGGTATTTTTGAAGAGTTTATTTATAGCAGAGAAACCGTCGGTGGCGCAGCAGTTCGCCCAGGCCCTCAATATGAAAAATGTCAGGAGGGGAGACGGCTTTCTGGAGGATGAGAATTATGTCATCACCTGGTGTGTCGGTCATCTGGTGCAGCTTTCTTATCCTGAAGAATATGATGCTGCTTTGAAAAAGTGGAGCTTTGAAACACTTCCTTTCATTCCGAAGGATGCGGAGTGGAGGTATGAGGTGGGTAAAAGCACCAAAAAGCAGTTCGAAGTGGTTTCCAGACAGCTGAACCGGGAGGATGTGGGAACCATATATGTCTGTACCGATAGCGCCCGTGAAGGAGAGTATATCTACAGGCTTGTAGAGATGATGGCCAAGGTTCCGGAGAGCAAGGAAAAAAAGCGTGTATGGATAGACTCCCAGACCAATGAAGAGATACTCCGAGGTATCAGGGAGGCGAAACCGGACAGCGCCTATGACAATCTTTCGGCAGCGGCATTCTCACGCGCCAAGGAGGATTATCTCATGGGTATAAACTTCAGCCGCGCCTTGTCTCTTAAATACAGTAACCGCATCAGACGGGAGCTGAATATGGACCGTAAGGACAAGATGGTGGTGGCAGTAGGACGTGTCATGACCTGCGTTCTCGGGATGATAGTCAAGAGGGAGCAGGAGATAAGGGCCTTTCAGAAGACCACCTTTTATCGTATTCTCGGAGATTTTGATATAGGCGAAGGGGCAAAGATCACTGCTGACTGGAAGCAGACCGAGGGTTCACGTCTGTATGCTCCTACGGAAATCTATGACGGAAAAGGTTTTCTCAAGCAGGGCAGGGCTGTGGAGTTCATGAAGAGCTTCATGCCTTTCCCGAGAGAGGCTACTGTTACCTCGGTTGAAAAGAAAAAGGAGACAAAGAACCCTCCTTTACTGTATAATCTTGCGGAGCTTCAGAATGACTGCTCTAAGATGTTCAAGATAAGTCCTGATGAGACCCTTGCCATCGCCCAGGAGCTGTATGAAAAAAAGCTCACCACCTATCCGCGTACAGATGCAAGAGTTCTTTCGACTGCTGTATCAAAGGAGATAGCGAAGAACATAAAGGGGCTTTCCACTTACGAACCTGTGGCAGAATGCGCGGGAGAGATATTGGCAAATGGAGCTTACAGTCAGATAGCGAAAACGAGATATGTGGATGACAAGAAGATCGCGGATCACTATGCCATCATTCCTACAGGACAGGGACAGAAGGAATATCAGTCTCTGAAACCTCTTGCAAAAAAGGTATATGAGTTGATTTGCAGACGATTTCTTGCTATCTTTTATCCGCCCGCAGTATATCAGAAGGTGTCCCTTTCCATAGAGTGTAACGGAGAGTGCTTTTCCGCAAGCTCCAGAGCCTTGAAGGAGGAGGGTTATCTGAAGGTTGCCAATGTTAAAAAGTCTTCGGACGGTGGCCAGGGCGGACAGCCTGAGGAAAACGATAAGGACAGCGAAGGGACGGAGGATGACCTGAGCGGCAGGCTCAGTGAAGCTCTTCTTAAGCTGAAAAAGGGACAGAAGCTCGGGCTTCTTACCCTGAGGGTCAAGGAGGGAGAGACCTCTCCGCCGAAGAGATATACCTCCGGTTCCATGATACTTGCCATGGAGAACGCCGGAAACCTCATTGAGGATGAAGATCTGAGGGCCCAGATAAAGGGAGCCGGTATAGGGACCAGTGCCACAAGAGCCGGAATTCTCACGAAGCTGGTGGATGACAGGTATGTGTCTCTTCAGAAAAAGACCCAGGTACTGACACCAACAGAGCTGGGAGAGCATATTGCCTACTATGTAAAGATATCCATACCCCATCTTCTGAACCCGAAGCTGACCGCTTCATGGGAAATGGGATTAAGCTCGGTGGCCGAGGGAAAGATCACCGAAAGAGAATATATGGATAAGCTGGAACAGTTCGTCAGAGAAAAAACCGAAAAGATACGAAGCTTGTAGCGGCTTTCCGGGAGCGGCCTGATGCAGGAAAAGTACCGGAGCCTAAGCCTGAGGAAATCATAATGTGCCCATAGGGAAAAAATAAAATCCCGTATTTTGACGGATTCCATGGGAGAGAAAAGTTTGAAAGTGAACTGTCAAACTTAATTGGTGGGTCATATACAAATTCTAGCAAGCTCGATTTGTGCATGACCCATGGAGGTAAGAATGAAAAAGAGTGAAATGACTATTGAGGCCATGTATGACCTTCAATATACAGAAGCTAAAGAGGCATTTTCAGGATGTACGTATCCATGGGAGGTGCTTCCGAAGATTCATGATTTTATAGCATCATACGGAGAGACTTTGTCAAAGGACGAGTATGACGAGATAAAGCCTCATGTGTGGGTCCACAAGACTGCCAGGGTCTTTGAGTCCGCATACTTTGCCGAGTACATAATCATCGGTCCGGAAACTGAGGTGAGACAGTGTGCTTTCCTGAGGGGAAACATCATTGTAGGTAAGAATTGCGTTATCGGTAATTCCTGCGAGCTTAAAAATGTGATTGTTTTTGATAATGTTCAGATACCGCACTATAATTATGTGGGAGATTCTGTTCTCGGATTCAAGTCCCACATGGGTGCTGCATCACTTACATCAAATGTGAAGTCCGACAAGAAGCTCGTAAAGGTGCATGCTGAGGACGGAGACATTGAAACAGGACTCAAGAAGTTCGGTGCCATGCTCAGTGATCATGTTGAAGTGGGCTGCGGCTCTGTACTTAATCCGGGAACTGTGATAGGATGTGATACCAATATTTATCCATTAAGTTCGGTGAGAGGCTGTATCAGCGCACATTCCATCTATAAGGCGAAGGACGACATCGTAAGAAAGAACGAAGACTGATACATCGGACGTATCATAAGTGAGTGGCAAATACTTTTGGCACTCACATCATAGTACTAAACTAACTACCGGTCTGATATGACCCTAAGGCTTTAAGGGCCGGGTTTTTTATAAAGGAGATTTAATAATGGAAAACAATTTTGGAGAGAATGTAACAATACTTGATCACCCATTACTTACACATAAGATTTCACTTCTTCGTGAAAAGTCAACAGGTACAAACGAGTTCAGACAGCTGGTAGAAGAGATCGCTATGCTTATGGGTTTTGAGGCGTTACATGACCTTCCTACAAAGTATGTTGAGATCGACACACCTATCGAGAGAGCAAGTGTAAAGATGCTTGCCGGAAGAAAGCTTGCCATCGTTCCTATCCTTCGTGCAGGTCTCGGAATGGTATCGGGTCTTACAGCTCTCGTTCCCAGTGCAAAGATCGGACATATCGGTATGTACAGAGATGAGACAACTCATCAGCCTGTAGAGTATTTCTGCAAGCTCCCTAATCCTATCGAAGAGCGTCAGATCGTTGTCTGCGATCCTATGCTCGCAACAGGCGGTTCTGCAGTTGATGCTATTTCCCAGATCAAGAGACATGGCGGAAAGAAGATCAAGTTCATCTGCATCATCGCAGCTCCTGAAGGAATCAAGAAGCTTGTAGCAGCACATCCTGACATCCAGATCTATGTTGGAAATGTTGACCGCTGCCTCAATGAAAATGCTTATATCTGCCCTGGTCTTGGAGATGCAGGAGACCGTATCTTCGGAACAAAGTAAATAAGAAAAGATGAGCTGCGCTATAATTGCACGGGAAAACAGGATATCTTGCTTTCCCGGCGATTGCAGCGCAGTATTTATATGATGCAAGGGTCAAAAGTGCCAAATCACGTGCTTGCACGTTGATTTGAGACTTTATGACCCGCCCGAACACGAATAACGTAGTCGTTTTGCACAGCAAAAGGACGTGAGTTATGAGTGTTCAGCAGCACATTGCACACGAATGTGTGCGTGCTGCGCATCATATGTGAGTGTCAAAAGCCGATATCGGATCGCTTCGCGCGACACTTATATAAAAAATAATAAAAAAAGGCGGGTCTGTCCGAAAACAAACTCACCTTTATATCTGCCGCCTGCCGGACTTGAACCGGCATGGATAAACCGCGCGATTTTGAGTCGCGTGCGTCTGCCAATTCCGCCAAGGCGGCTAAGACTTATATAAATTAGCACATTATCGAAAGGTTTTCAAGTCGAAGTTATGACTTGGGCGTTTTTGCTCGCTTTAAGTTATAAAAGACGCTGATGACGGGTGAATCACAGTATGACATGTCTTGATGCGCGAAAAAAAATATACGATTATTTGAACAACAAATTGTCGGAAGAAGATTTAAAATCCTTTATAGATCATGTGGGAAACTGCAAGGAATGTATGGAGGAGCTTAAGATAACCCACATGGTATACAGCGGTGTTGCAGAGCTCGATTCGGACAAGGATACGGATATAGATATAGACGGGGCTTTGAAGAAAAGCATTACCGACGCGAAATTCCGTTTGTTCAGGGGCTTTGTAAGAAAGATCATGGTCATGGTGGTGGATACCGTGGCTTTCTGGGCCCTGCTGGTCATTCTTTTGATGCAGTTCAGAGTCTGGATCTTGTAAGGATCCTACTGCCTTTACTGCGAAAGACCAAAGTGTCAGACGGCAGTTTTCCGACAGCAGTTTTCAGACACAGCATTTTAGACATAAGCATTATAAGGAGATACATTTTGGCAGATAAACTTTTACTTATTGACGGTCACAGCATTATGTCCAGAGCGTTTTACGGTATCCCGGAGCTTACAAACTCTCAGGGGCTGCATACAAATGCGGTTTACGGATTTCTGAACATACTGTTCAAGGTACTGGACGAGGAGCAGGCGGATCATCTTGCGGTGGCATTTGATGTACATGAGCCTACCTTCAGACACAAAATGTTCGATGCGTACAAGGGCACCAGAAAACCCATGCCTGAGGAGCTCCACGAGCAGATTCCTGTGATTAAGGAAGTCCTTACAGCCATGCATATCCCTATTCTTTCGAAGGGAGGCTTCGAGGCAGATGACCTTCTGGGAACAGTGGCGAAGAGGGCTCAGGCAAAGGGCGTTCTGGTCACCATAGTTTCGGGTGACAGGGATCTCCTTCAGCTCAGTGATGAGAAGATAAAGATATGCCTTCCGAAGACTGCAAAGGGTGTGACAACTGTATTCAATTACTATCCGGAGGATGTTAAGAAGGAGTGGAATGTTACTCCTTTGGAATTTATCGACCTTAAGGCGCTTATGGGAGATACCTCCGACAATATCCCCGGAGTTCCGGGACTCGGCCCCAAGTCTGCGGAATGGATCATTGACAGATACCATACCATAGAGGCGGCTCATGAGGCGGCTCTTGCCGGGGATCCGGAGTTCAAGGTTCCCAGAAAGCCCAAGGCTGCACAGATGCTGATTTCGGAGTGGGAGTCGGCAAAGCTTTCAAAGACTCTGGCCACCATTAACATTGATTCGCCCATAGATTTTGAGTATGACGACGCAAAGGTGGAGGGCATGTTCAATGAAGAAGCCTTTGAGATCATCAAGAAACTGGAGCTTAAGTCCCTTATAAAGCGCTTTGATGTTGCGTCTTTGGATCTTTCTCAGAAGGAAAGCATTGACCTGTCAAAGATAAAGTGTGTTGATGATCCGTATATGGCAAAAATCGCCTTTAAGGATGCGGCAAGTCAGGGGACTGCTGGCTTTGCCATCGTGAGAAAGGAAGAACTGTCGGAGTCTTTAACGGGACAGATGGAGATGATACTTTCGGATCCTGATGAGAAGGTCGAAAAGTCTTCCGGAAAGGATGGGGGAGATGATACCGCTGAGCTATTCTTTGCACTTAGCGGCGAAAGAGTCTACAGATTCAGCGGCTTTGACTGGAGTAAGGATCTTAAGGAGCTGTCTCTTAAGGAAGGTGTCACGCTTTACACCATGAATCTTAAATCACAGCTATATGAGTGTGAGTTCTCTCCGGACAGTCATGTTTATGACCTTTCTGTTGCGGCTTATGTGGTAAATCCTCTGAAGGATACCTATACCTATGAGGATATCGCGAGAGATTTTATGTCAGAGACCCTTCCTTCAGAGAAGGAGCTTGCAGACAGGTACAAGGCGGCAAAGAAGGAGAAAGGCGGAAAGTCTTCCGGCGCCTCCGGTTCATCAGTGGAGTCTGTTGAAGAGACCATGGCTGCATACACTGCCATCGTTTCCTTAAGCGCAGCGGAGAGCCTCATGAAAAAGCTTTCCGAGCTTGAAGAGGCAGAGCTCTATAGAGATATAGAAATGCCGCTGGTATACACACTTTATAATATGCAGACCGCAGGTATCCTTATAGACAGGGATGCGCTTTTGAGCTATGGCGTTGAGCTTCGTGAAGGCATAGAAGAGCTTCAGAAGAGAATTTATGAGCAGGCGGGTGAGGAGTTCAATATTAACTCACCGAAGCAGCTTGGTGAGATCCTTTTCGGAAAACTCGGCTTAAAGGGCGGAAAGAAGACGAAATCAGGTTATTCCACCGCCGCAGACGTGCTTGAAAAGCTGGCGGAGGATAACAAGATAGTTGACGATATACTGAACTACCGTACTCTCAGCAAGCTTAATTCCACTTATGCGGAGGGGCTTCTCGGGTATATAGGAAAGGACGGACGTATCCACGGAGAATTCAATCAGATGGTAACGGCGACAGGCCGTATTTCCTCCACCAATCCGAATCTTCAGAACATTCCTATCCGTACGGAGCTTGGAAGAAGATTCAGAAAGGTGTTTGTTCCTAAGGAGGGATGCATATTTATCGACGCCGACTATTCACAGGTCGAGCTTCGTATACTTGCCTCCATGTCCGGAGACCCTAAGCTTATCGAAGCCTACAGGGATGCAAAGGATATTCATGCTGTAACGGCATCACAGGTGTTCCATATCCCGCTTTCCGAGGTCACAGATCAGCAGAGGCGCAATGCCAAGGCCGTGAATTTCGGAATAGTATACGGTATATCCGCCTTCGGACTCAGCGAGGGCCTTTCCATAAGCAGAAACGAGGCTAAGGAGTACATAGAGAGATACTTTACGACCTATCCTGATGTTAAGAAGTATCTTGACAGTCAGGTTGAGTTCGCAAGAGAAAAGGGCTATATCAGGACATTTTTCGGAAGACGCAGACCTGTTCCCGATATCAATGCCCAAAACTTCATGAGGAGAAGCTTCAGTGAGCGGGTTGCCATGAACAGCCCGATACAGGGAACTGCCGCGGATATAATGAAGAAGGCCATGAATGATGTGGACCGTGCCCTTCGTGAAGGCGGTTTCAAGTCGAGAATCGTGGTTCAGGTTCACGATGAGCTTTTGATAGAGGCTCCTCTTGAGGAGAAGGATGCTGTGAAGGCGCTTCTTGTAGAGAAGATGCAGAATGCTGCGGAGCTTGCGGTCCTTCTGGTGGCAGATGCCAGTGAAGGCTATAACTGGGATGAAGCGCACTGATATCCGGATATGAATGAAAAAACCATATCTGATTTTAAAGGAATAGAGTTCGATGAAACTGATTGAAGCAACAGAGATAATGCATATAGCATTTTTGAAGAAGGAGACCTTTGCGGGTTCCTCCGAAGGAATGAGGTACCGTTTCTCAAAGGTGGTCTACAATGATCCGGATACAGAACTTTTGAAAAAGATAGAGGCCGGTGAAGCCGATTATCCTGTAGACAAGAAGACCGGAGAAAAGATATTGAACCCCACAATAGAGAGAAACACTCTCGGAGTGTGGGTGTGGCCCGAACCTTTTTCGTTTGAAAAGACTCCTGAAGAAAAAAAGATCTTGAAGGAATTTGATTTCAAAGAGGACGGTGTCATAGAAGGTCTTAAATGGATAAATGAGCAGAAACAGACTCACGACTGGGCGGAGCTTTCCATGTCATGGAAGGACTGGAAGGAACTGTAAGGTCTGTGTCAGGGTCAGGAGGGGATGCTGCTTTATGGCAGTTTTTCCTCCTGATTTATTTCAGAGGTGTTTTGGGATGGTTATCGGAGTCATAGGCGGAGTTGGTGCCGGAAAATCAACGGTGCTGGAAACATTGGAAAAGAAATACGGATTCAGGGTCCTGAAGACGGATGATATAGCGAAGTCCTTCTATATTTCCGGAAATCCGGTATTTGAGAAGCTGAAGGAGCTTCTGGGAGAGGATATAGAGAGGGAAGACGGAAGGGTAAATATTCCTGCATTTGCAAAAAAACTGTATGGCGGCGACAAGGAAGATATAAGAAAAAAAGTTGATGATATAGTGCATCCGGCGGTTTGGGACTATGTCAGTGAGCAGGTAGAGTCTTCCTGCGGAGATGTGGTGGTGGAGACCGCCCTGCCCAATGAAAGATTCCTCAGAATGTGCCATGAGGTCTGGGCTGTAGTGACCGATTGTGATGTGCGGGTAGAGCGTCTTATGAAGACAAGGGGCTATACAGAGAAAAAAGCTCGTGATATGATTCTTTCGCAAATCGGAGATGAGGAGTATTCCGGAATGGCGACGTTTATCATCGACAACAGCGGAACTCCGGAGGAAGCGATCAGGGCGATAGAAGGGCATATGAAGCAGGCGAATACAGATTAGGCGCCTCTATATAAGGATGATTTGACTGCCTGTTTTAAGTTTGGTCATTTTGCAGGACACGGGACAAGCGGTTTTAGCCCTCAGCACACTATTTTGAAGGAACAAAGGATTTTTTTATATGAGATTTACCAGCATTGCAAGCGGATCCAGCGGAAACAGCACGTATATAGGGACAGAAAGCACTCACATTCTTGTGGATGTGGGAGTTACCATGAAGGCTGTGAACGCGGGACTTCACGAACTTGATCTGGATCTTAAGGATATAGATGCCATATTTCTGACCCACGAGCATATCGATCATATAAGAGCTGTTGGGACCATTGCCAGGAAATATGACATTCCGGTCTACGGGACACTGGGGACTTTGAGGGAAGTCATGCTTAACAGGACCCTTGGGGAGTTTTCCCATGACAGGCTGTTCCCCATTCTTCCGGACAACAGACTGGATATCGGGGATCTCAAGGTTCTTCCCTTCAGCATCTATCATGATGCGGCAGATCCTGTGGGCTACAGGATAGAGTCGGGAAAAGCAGGGGAAAATGAGGAATCTGCCAGGAATGTGGCGGTCGCAACGGATCTCGGCCATTATGATGATTATATAGCGGAGCATCTGAAGGATCTTGATGCCATGGTGCTTGAATCCAATCATGATGTAAGGATGCTGAGCAACGGCCCGTATCCCGTATCCCTTAAGCGAAGGATACTGAGCGACCACGGACATCTGAGCAATGATAACTGCGGGCGTCTTCTGGATTCCATCTTGTCAAAGCGCATAAAGCATGTATTTCTGGGACACTTAAGCAAGGAGAACAATCTTCCGGATCTGGCCTTGAAGACGGTGCAGCAGGAGATAGATAATTCCGGTTCCGAACACAAGGCCGGAGACATTAGCATAAGTGTTGCCCACAGAGACAGGATTTCCGAGGTGATAGAGCTCTGACGGTCACCTGCTGTTGTGGCTCCCGGGGCCCCGGATTATATTTAAAAGCTGTTGGGAATGTCCTCACATTTTTCGGCATAAGACCAGACGGCAGGTTAAAGGGTGAAAATAGTGCCTTTATTATGGCACTTATAGCCATAGGTAATCGTATGTTAAAATGAAGGCAGGAAATGCAAGATAGAACTTGTATTTTCCTGCTTTCGATGCTTATATATAGTGAAAGCGAAAACAGTTAGGAGGATTTATGAGAAAGGCGATTATTACTGTTGTAGGCAAGGATAGCGTAGGAATCATTGCTAAAGTTTGTACATTTCTTTCAGAAGCCAATATCAATATTCTTGATATTTCACAGACCATCAGAGATGGATTTTTTAACATGATGATGATCGTGGATGTTTCCGATGCCACCGATACTTTTGAGAATCTTGCAGGAGAGCTCACAAAATACGGAAAAGATCAGATAGGCGTTGACATAAAGATGCAGCTTGAAGAGATCTTCACTATGATGCACAGAATCTAAAAGGAGATGAAGATGGCTGATTTTAATTATGGTGTAAACGCATTTGAGGTCAATGAGACCAACAATATGATCGAACACAACAATCTTGATGTACGTACCATCACTATGGGTATAGGCCTTCTGGATTGTGCGGCACAGGATGTTGATACATTTTGTGACAATATTTATAACAAGATAACAACAAAGGCCAGAGACCTGGTGAAGACGGGAGAGGAAATCTCCAGAGAATACGGCGTTCCTATAGTTAACAAGAGAATTTCCGTTACACCTATCGCCATTGCGGGTGCAAGTGCATGTAAGTCTTCTGATGATTTCGTGAAGGTCGCACATACACTGGACAAGGCTGCAAAGGCTGTAGGGGTAAATTTCCTCGGCGGATTTTCTTCGGTTTGCCAGAAGGGTATGTCACCTTCCGATGAAATGCTCATAAGAGCTATACCGAGAGCTCTTTCCGAGACTGATATCGTCTGCTCATCCGTGAATCTCGGTTCCACAAAGACCGGTATCAATATGGACGCGGTCAGACTCATGGGTGAAGTGATAAAGGAAGCTGCGGAGCTTACAAAGGACACTGATTCTTCTGCCTGCTCAAAGCTTGTGGTTTTCTGTAACGCGCCTGACGACAATCCTTTCATGGCCGGCGCTTTCCACGGTGTTTCCGAGGCAGACTGCATACTTAATGTGGGAGTATCCGGACCGGGAGTTGTCCGCGATGCCCTTAAAAATGCCCAGGGCCTCAACTTTGAGGAGCTTTCAGAGCTTATCAAGAAGACTGCCTTCAAGATCACCAGAGTGGGACAGCTTGTTGCCAAGGAAGCATCCCGTATGCTGGATGTACCTTTCGGAATCATAGACCTTTCTCTTGCTCCTACACCGGCGATCGGAGATTCTGTGGCTGATATTCTCGAGCTTATGGGCCTTGAAAAGGTAGGAGCACCGGGAACAACAGCGGCTCTTGCCATGCTTAACGATCAGGTGAAGAAGGGTGGAATCATGGCATCGAGTTCTGTCGGAGGTCTCAGCGGTGCTTTCATTCCTGTTTCAGAGGATCAGGGCATGATCAATGCTGTAGAGGCCGGAGCTCTTAACATCGAGAAGCTTGAGGCCATGACCTGTGTATGCTCCGTGGGTCTTGATATGATCGCTATTCCCGGAGATACACCGGCATCAACTATTTCAGGAATGATCGCTGACGAAGCTGCCCTTGGTATGGTGAACCAGAAGACAACCGCAGTGAGGGTTATCCCTGCTTACGGTAAGAAGGTGGGAGATCACGTTGATTTCGGCGGACTTCTCGGCCATGCACCTGTTATGTCGGTCAATACTTTTGACTGTTCGGGCTTTGTGAACCGTACAGGACGTATTCCTGCACCTATCCACAGCTTTAAGAACTAAAGAACCGCTGGTTAAAACAGTGGATCTGCTGTATTTTTAATCGTTTTTATGATAATTTAATAATATAGAGGCTGCATCGCTCTTGATGCAGCCTCTTTTGCATTTTAAAATAGAAAATGGTATTTTTTCCATAGAAAATAAAGAATATTTTTTTAGAGGGCGTATGTATAACGGAAAGAACGTAGTTGGCATAGTGACGGAATTTAATCCTTTTCACGAGGGGCATCGATATCTGATGGACAGCATAAGGCTGAGATACGGCGACTGTTATATTATCGCGGCCATGTCCGGAGATTTTGTTCAAAGGGGAGAACCGGCCATCTTCGATAAATATGAAAGGTGCCGGGATGCTCTTCGGAACGGAGTTGATATGGTGGTTCAGATTCCGGAGATTTTTTCTACGTCCTCTGCAGAGGATTTTGCTGCAGGCGGTGTGGCTACCCTGAGATCTCTCGGTATGGTTGACACCCTCCTGTTCGGCTCCGAGTCTGGCGATATGGGAGCCCTTCTGAAGGTGGCTGAGCTTGAGCTTGGTTCCGGAAGTGAGAATGCCATGCTGAACTCTGCCATAAGGGATAATGTGGCGGCAGGAATGAGCTATGCGAAAGCCAGAGCGGAGGCTATCAGACTGGTTCTTTCGGGAGATGATGAAAAGGCCTTCCGGCATATGCTTGATGATGTCTGCTCCGGTCAGAAGGATGAAAATCCGTCTGGGACAGACAGGGCTGAAGAACTGGCTGCCTCCGGAAGACTAAAGCCGAACGATATACTGGGAATAGAATATATAAAAGCTGTAAAAAGGCAGGGTGACTGCTTTCGTATCGACTGCATTCGCAGGAACATGAAGTATGAAAGCGCCCACAGCATAAGGGATGCCATAAGATCGGGAGAGGATACTGAAAGAGCAGGAGAGGATTATGCGGATGTGGATATGCTTTCGGATATGCTGAGCTACAGACTGCTGCAGCTTTACTATCTCGATCAGATGGAGCCGGAACAGCCCTCAGCGTTTCTGGAATATCTGGATGTGTCAAGGGAAATTGCGGATGCCTTGAAAAAACAGGTTCATGACAGGCTGAGCTTTTCGGACAGGATAAAAAGCATAAAATCAAAAAACTATACCTACACACGCATTTCCAGAGCGCTTCTTCACATACTTCTGGATATACATAAGAAGGATTCGCAGGTACTGAGGGGCCGGTTCTTCGGCGAGGGAGATGTGATGCCGTATGTGAGAGTCCTGGGCGTCAGAAAAAAGTCGAGGGAAATGCTCGGAAGTATCAGGTCCACAGTTGTGATTTCACCGGCAAAATACAAGAAACAGCTTGAAGCCGTCAGAAGGAGGGAGACCATTGAGACTACGGAGGATCTGATACTCAGTATCAATGCTTCCCACGCGGAGATTATGTTCCATCAGGATATGTATGCCGCGGATATATACAACCAGATATACAGTCCGTTTTCGGAGGGAGCCGGTTCTTCCGGATCCGTCAACGAATTTACTCAAAAATTTATAGTTTCGGACTGTTAAAATGTGCTATGATTTACGGTGAAAGTGTAGAACAATCTGTGCATTTGTACAGAGTTTGACATATTAGATCAGGCTGGTTTATTTGACACCCTATAGTGCGCCTGGGACATTGGAGGCAGAAGATTATGAAGCTTATTTATGCAATCGTACGTAATGACAACGAAGATGATGTAATGGATGCGCTTAACAGCGAACATTTTCAGGTAACCAAACTTGCCAGTACCGGAGGATTCCTTCGAAAGGGTAATTCCACACTTATGATCGCAACAGATGATGAGAGAGTGAACGCTTGCATCGAGACTATAAAGAGGGAGTGCGGAAAGCGCCAGAAGATAACCATTAACATGCCATACGTTTCAGGCACTTCCATGAACAGTTATTCCACCATGCCGGTTCCTGTAGAGATCGGTGGTGCCACGGTCATGGTGGTGGATCTTGAGCGATTTGAGAAGTACTGATATATGCCGGGGAAAACCCGTTTTTGTCCTTGATTTTGTGCAGAAAAACACATATCTTGCGACTTGAACGGAAGATTATATAGAGTATAATATCTGTGTATGTCGTATTGTATACAGGTTTACATTGCGTACTTGATTATGTAAACTCGTCACTTTTTATAGCTGTGACCGGTGCAGGATGTTCCGGGACGGTATGACAGGTGATTAAATTATAATGTGTAAATTGAGAGGAGAATTACACCCATGGCTATTATTGATGAGATCAAGGCTAAGGCAAAAGCAGACAAGAAGACTATCGTTCTTCCGGAGTCAATGGATAAGAGAACTTTCGAGGCTGCTGTCAAGATTACAAAGGAAGGAATTGCAAATGTAGTTCTTATCGGAACTCCTGACGAGATTGCCAAGAACGGTGAGGGATTTGATCTTACAGGTATCACAGTTGTTGATCCTTACAACGATGCTAACAAGCAGAAGTACATTGATAAGTTCGTAGAGCTTAGAGGCAGCAAGGGCGTAACTCCTGAGTCAGCAAAGGAGCAGATGGAGAAGGATTATATGTACTATGCATGTCTTATGTGCAAGTGCGGTGATGCTGACGGTGTTGTTTCAGGTGCCTGCCACTCAACAGGAAACACTATCAGACCGGCTCTTCAGCTTCTTAAGACAAAGCCTGGCATCAAGTCTGTTTCAGGTTTCTTCCTTATGGAGACAGCTGCTACACAGTACGGCGAGAACGGTACATTCGTATTTGCCGATTGTGCTGTAAACGTAGATTTCGATTCAGAGAAGCTTGCTGAGATCGCAGCACTTTCAGCTGAGTCTTTCAAGAACTTTGTTGGAGCAGAGCCTAAGGTTGCTATGCTTTCATACTCAACAAAGGGAAGTGCAAAGCACGATGATGTAACAAAGGTTGCAGAGGCAGTCAAGATTGCAAACGAGAAGTTCCCTGAGATCAAGCTTGACGGTGAGCTTCAGCTTGATGCTGCTCTTGATCCTACAGTTGCAGCTCTTAAGGCTCCTAACAGCTCAGTTGCAGGTCATGCAAACACACTTGTATTCCCATCTCTTGAGGCTGGTAACATCGGTTACAAGCTTGTTCAGAGACTTGCAGGTGCAGGCGCTTACGGTCCTGTTCTTCAGGGTCTTTCAATGCCTGTAAACGATCTTTCAAGAGGTTGCTATGCAGATGATATCGTAGCCGTTGTTGCTATGACAGCTGTACAGGCTCAGAACGCTTAATTGAGCTTACTTTATACAGGGTCGAGCCCCAAGGACTTGGCCCTGTTTGTTTCTTTGTGAAAACTTCGGCGGGACATGATGTTCGTTGCCGTTTATTTTATAGGGGCGAGGGCTCCGGAATATTTTTTAGGAGAAAAACCAATGAAAATTCTTGTTTTAAACTGTGGATCTTCTTCACTTAAGTATCAGCTCATCGATATGGAGAACGAGTCAGTTCTTGCTAAGGGACTTTGCGAGAGAATCGGTATCGAGGGTTCTAAGATTACACACAAGGCTCCGGGTAAGGATGACTTCGAGCTTGAGACAGCTATGCCTGATCACGGTGTTGCAGTTAAGCTTGTATTTGATGCTCTTACAGATGCCGGACACGGTGTTGTAAAGTCTGTTGATGAGATCGGTGCTATCGGTCACAGAGTACTTCATGCAGGAAAGAAGATCACAGAGTCTATCGTTGTAAATCAGGAAGTTAAGGATATCATTCGTGAGTGCTTCGATCTCGGACCTCTTCACAACCCTGCAAACCTTCTTGGTATCGAGGCTTGTGAGAAGGTAGTTCCGGGTAAGCCAAATGTTGCTGTATTTGATACAACATTCGGTATGACTCTTCCTGAGAAGGCATTCTACTATGCAATTCCTACAGAGTACTATGAGAAGTACGGTATCCGTCGTTACGGCTTCCACGGAACATCTCATAACTTCGTTTCTCACGAGACAATCAAGTTCGGCGGCCTTGATCCTGAGAAGGCAAAGGTTATCGTTTGCCACCTTGGAAACGGTGCATCCATTTCTGCTTCAATCGGTGGAAAGGGTGTTGATACATCTATGGGTCTTACTCCGCTTGAGGGACTTATCATGGGAACACGTTCAGGCGATATCGATGCTGCAGTAGTTCAGTTCCTTGCTAATCATGAGAAGCTTTCTGTTGATGAGGTTCTTAACATTCTTAACAAGAAGTCAGGTGTTCTCGGACTTTCAGGCGTTTCATCAGACTTCCGTGATGTTGAGAAGGCTGCTGAGGAAGGCAACCACATGGCTCAGGTTGCTCTTGAGGCATTCCAGTACAGAGTTGCAAAGTACATCGGTTCATACGCAGCTGCAATGAACGGTGTTGACGCTATCACATTCACAGCCGGTGTTGGCGAGAATGATAAGGCAACACGTAAGAACATCGTTGAGAAGTATCTCGGATTCATCGGTGCCAAGATTGATGATGAGAGAAATAACGTTCGCGGCAAGGCTGCACTTATTTCATCTGATGATTCAAAGGTTAAGATCTTCATGATTCCTACAAATGAGGAGCTTGCTATCGCTCGTGATACACTTCGTCTTGTAGAGGCATAAGCTTAAGGATTTGAATTCGGACTTAGATGCCTTTTTCAGGCAGAGATAAGTTATCAGAAACTGGGTTTCCATTCCGGCGGGTTCGTGAGCTCGCCGGATTTTTCTCGCTTTGCATGGCGGTGAAGCTGTGATGAGATCAGATCGTGTGTTAAATTTCCACACCTGGAAAATTTTGGTGGAAGTTAGTTTTACAATTAACTTGTGATTAAATTTTAGTGCATAGCTTAAATTTTGCTTGCAATTCGGGATAAAAAGTGGTATTTTACCTTGAGTGTGCAACCGCGAATCCCCCGGTGGATTTCGCTTGACATAAATTAACCGTTTGGATATAATTACCCCGGTATGACGAAGGAGGTGTAAGTATGTCAATTTGTCCTAAGAATCATTCATCCAAGGCTCGCAGAGATTCTAGAAGAGCTAACTGGAAGATGGGAAAGATGAACCTTGTAAAGTGTTCTAAGTGTGGTGCTCTTGTTATGCCTCACAGAGTCTGCAAGGCATGTGGATCTTACAACAAGCGTGAGATCGTTAAGGTTGAGGATTGATCTTTAACTTTTCTATAAGATATGAATGAACCCTGAAGCTTTTGCTTCAGGGTTTTTTTGTATATATCCCTCTTTCTGAAAGAAAGAGGGATGCCCCCCCAGCCTTAAAACAAAGGTAAACCGGTAAAAATCCCCATAAGTGGCGGGCGGATGTTATAAAAAGTTGTTAAATAGTAGGAAAGTGGTATACTATTTAAGTAATTCGCCAAAAAAGTGTTGGTTTCTCTATGTGAAACTAAATCATTACGAGGTTTAAATATGAAAAGAGTTTTAGCTGTGATAGTTCTGCTGAGCCTCGTACTTCTCGGATGTCAGAGTCAGACACCATTGGTCTACAATGTAAATAAGTCTGAAGAACTCAAAGAATATGAAGCCGAGTCCATAAGGGAATCGCAATTCGAGGAGTCGCTTGAACAGCAGAAAAATCTGGCGGAATCAGAGAGTCTGGCCCTGGCGCAGGCTGAGGTATGGACCAAGAAAAAACCGGATAAAGAAGCGGTAAAGGTCAAAGGCATTTACATAAGCTCCAAGGTTGCGGGTTCTTCTCTTATGCAGAAGATAATCGACAGGATAGATCAAACGGAATTAAATGCTGTAGTCATTGACATCCTTGATGATCAGGGCCGTATAGAATATGCCATGTCAGGAGATCTGGTGTCTGAGATAGGTTCGGCGGAACAGACTATACCCGATATTCAGGCACTTATGAGGAGCCTGAAGGAGCATAATATCTATTCCATTGCACGTATAGTCACATTCAGGGATCCTTATCTTGAAAATGTTAAGCCTGAGTGGCTTAACCACAATGCTGACGGTACCGTGTTCCATGACAATTCCGGAATGACCTGGATAAATCCATACAACAGGGATGCATGGGAGTATAAGGTTCAGGTGGCCGAACAGTGTGCCGATGTTGGATTTGATGAAATACAGTTTGACTATGTGCGTTTTTGCACAGAAAAGGGCATGAACAGCGTGGTTTATTCCGATGAAGAGACCGGTGGAATGGACAAGACCGATATCATCACGGAATTTGTCCGTTTTGCGGCTGACAGACTGGCGGCAAAGAACGTGTTCATGTCTGCGGATGTTTTCGGAACCATAATCGGCTCCTATGTGGATACGGTTTCGGTAGGACAGGATTATCCTGTGATGGCCGGCGCAGCGGATTATATGTGCCCGATGATATATCCGTCACACTACGGAAACGGGAACTTCGGACTGGATGTTCCGGATACACATCCCTATGAATCCATACTCGGAGCGTGCAACGCCTCCAAGAAAGATCTGGCACTGGAATATCAGGACGGCGTTCATCAGGCAAAGGTGCGTCCATGGCTTCAGGGCTTTACCGCTTCCTATCTTTCTTCATATATACATTACGGAGCGGCAGAAGTGAGACAGGAGATACAGGCTGTATATGATGCCGGGTATGATGAATGGCTTATATGGAATGCTTCCAATGAATATCCCTGGGATGCTTTCCTTCCTGCGGCATAATTTAAGCGGAGTTCATGACTCCTATATAAAAGCGTCATATCTTATATTCTTTGACGTATTGATAGTTTCTGTTATAATAGTGCTTTGTTGAAATCAAAGTGAATTTCACAAGGGGAATTAGTCATGAAGTATAATTTTAAAAAGATCGAGCCGAAATGGCAGGCAAAGTGGAACGAAGCACAGGCATTTAAGGCTGTGGACTTTGACAAGCGTCCTAAGTGGTACGGACTTGTTGAGTTCCCGTATCCGTCAGGTGCAGGTATGCACGTTGGCCATATAAAGGCATATTCAAGTGTTGAAGTTCTCGCACGTAAGCGCAGAATGCAGGGCTACAATGTCCTCTTCCCGATGGGTTTTGACTCCTTCGGACTTCCTGCAGAGAACTATGCCATAAAGACAAATACACATCCTCATCTCATTACAGAGAAGAATATCGAGCATTTCAAGGATCAGATGAGACAGGTAGGTTTCTCATTTGACTGGACAAGAGAGATCGCTACATCCCATGCGGATTACTATAAGTGGACACAGTGGATCTTCCTTCAGCTTTTTGATAAGGGACTTGTATTCAGAGCCAAGACACTGGTAAATTACTGCCCTCATTGCAAGGTCGTTCTTTCAAACGAGGATTCACAGGGCGGTAAGTGTGATATCTGTCACAGTGATGTTGTGCAGCTTCCAAAGGATGTATGGTATCTCAGGATCACACAGTATGCTGACAAGCTTCTTAACGGTCTTGAGGATGTGGATTATCCTGAAAGCATCAAGCAGCAGCAGGTAAGCTGGATCGGCCGTTCAACAGGTGCCTTCGTAAACTTTGAGCTTACGGACGGCGGAGCAGAAGCTCTCGATAAGCTTGAGATCTATACAACAAGATGCGATACACTTTACGGTGTTACTTTCATGGTAGTTGCACCTGAGCACCCTGCACTTGATAAGTACAAGGATAAGATCACAAACTTTGATGAGGTTCTGAAGTATCGTGAGGATGCTGCCAAGAAGACAGAGTTCCAGCGTACACAGCTTGTTAAGGATAAGACCGGTGTAAAGATCGAGGGTCTTAAGGCTATAAATCCTATTACCGGAAAGCAGATTCCTATCTTCATCGCCGACTATGTAATGATGGGATACGGAACAGGCGCTATCATGGCTGTTCCTGCACATGATCAGAGAGACTATGACTTTGCAAAGACCTTCGGCGTAGATATCGTTGAAGTAATAAAGGGCGGAGACATTGAAAAGGAAGCATATACAGGCGACGGTGAGATGGTAAATTCCGATATACTTAACGGTCTTACCAACAAGAAGGATTCTATCGCAAAGATGCTTACCGTTCTCGAGGAGAGAGGCATCGGACACAAGGGCGTTCAGTATAAGATGAAGGACTGGGCATTCAACCGCCAGCGTTACTGGGGAGAGCCTATTCCTCTTATTCACTGTCCTCAGTGCGGCACAGTAGGTGTTCCTGTTGAGGAGCTTCCTCTTACTCTTCCTGATGTTGAGAACTTTGAGCCGGGTACAGACGGACAGTCACCTCTTGCAAAGATCGACAGCTTCGTGAACTGTACATGTCCTAAGTGCGGCGGTCCTGCAAAGAGAGAGACAGACACCATGCCTCAGTGGGCAGGTTCATCATGGTATTTCCTGAGATTCTGTGATGCCAACAATGACAAGGCATTTGCGGATCAGGACAAGCTTAAGTACTGGATGCCTGTAGACCATTACAACGGTGGTATGGAGCACGTTACAAGACACCTTCTTTACTCAAGATTCTGGCACCAGTTCCTGTACGACAACAAGTTCGTACCGACACCGGAGCCTTATGCGAAGCGTACATATCAGGGACTTATTCTGGGACCTGACGGCGAGAAGATGTCCAAGTCAAAGGGCAATGTCATCGACCCTCTGAACATCGTAGACCTTTACGGTGCTGATACACTCCGCGCTTATGTTCTTTTCATGAGTGATTACACAGCGGCTGCTCCCTGGAGTGACGAGGGTGTTCGCGGAGTTAAGCGTTTCCTTGACCGTGTTGCCGGACTTACGGATATCGCAACTCTTGAGAAGGAAGACCCAAGCCTTGAGTCAAAGCTTCACAAGACCATCAAGAAGGTTACGGATGATATCGAACGTATGAAGTTCAATACAGCTATTGCGGCTCTTATGACTCTTATCAATGACTTCACAAAGGCCGGAGCTATCACAAAGGACGACCTTGTTGTATTCATCAAGCTTCTTCATCCGTTCGCACCTCACCTCACAGAGGAGATTTATGAGGAGATCGGCGGCGAGGGACTTCTTACACTTGCCAAGTGGCCGGAGTATGACGAAGAAAAGACAAAGGATGCAGTGATCAATATGGGTGTCCAGGTGAACGGTAAGGTAAGGGGCAATGTTGACCTTCCTGCTGAAGCTACTCAGGATGACGCTGTCGAGGCCGCAAAGGCAAACCCTCAGATCAGCAAGTTCTTCGAAGGCAAGAACATAGTTAAGGTGATCTTCGTAAAGGGCAAGATTCTTAACTTCGTTGTTAAGTAAATTAATTCATAAAATTTTCATGAGCATCCGGCACATAGCCGGGCTCGTGCGTGATATGATTGTATCCGCCGTGAAACCGGTATCCGGTTTTCGGCGGATATTTATATATCCGTGTTTCCGAAGGAAATACGGATGCCACCCAGCCGGCGAGGCTGGTTTCGGCCTTCTGGGCCGAAATCAAACGAAAATGCCTGCGCCTTTAGGCGCCTTTAATGGCATTTTCTCTTTAGCATATATCCCATATTCCGAAGGAATGTGGGATGCCGCCCAGCCGGTGGGAACCCAAGCCCATGGGAAGTCGCTACGCGAGGGCTTGGGCTATATGGCAGGCCCCATGAGGGGACCTGCCACAAGTGGCGAGGCTGGTTTTAATATAAGAATGGATGATATTAATGCGAGATAACAGTAAATTCAACTTTGATGAAGAACTGAAAAAACTGCCTGCACTTCCGGGAGTGTACCTGATGCATGGCCCTAAAGATGAGATAATCTATGTGGGAAAGGCGAAGGTACTGAAAAACCGTGTTAAGCAGTATTTTCAGAAATCCTATAAAAAATCCGTAAAGATCCAGCAGATGGTCAGTCTGGTTGAGCGGTTCGAATATATAGTTGTGGACTCTGAGCTTGAAGCCCTGATGCTTGAGAACAATCTCATAAAGGAGCATAAACCCAGATACAATACGCTTTTGAAGGATGATAAGACGTATCCCTATATCAAGGTGACCATGGAACAGTATCCGAGGGTGCTTAAGGTGAGAAAGAGGGCCACTGATAAGGCTAAGTACTTCGGACCCTATGCCTCCAACGATCAGGTGAACGAGGTCATCGACCTCATAAGGAGGACCTTCCATATCAGGAACTGCAACAAGGTATTTACCGAGGATTCTCCGCTTCCTAACAAGTGCATGTATTATGACATCCATCAGTGCGATGCCCCTTGTCTCGGAAAACAAAGCCGAGCGGATTACAGGATCCAGGTGGATAAAGCCGTGGATTTTCTGAATGGAAAGTATGATGACATCGTAAAAGAGCTGAACCGGAAGATGATGAGAGCTTCCGATAATCTTGACTTTGAAACAGCCATAGAGATGAGAGATCTCATCAAATCCATAGAGGCAATTCAGAACAGACAGAAGATGGTTGCCTACGATTCCGGAGACAGGGATATCATCGGTATGCGCAGAGAATTTTCCGACTGCGTAGTCCAGATCTTCTTTGTCAGGGACGGCAAGATAATCGGCAGAGACCACCAGTTTGTAGACATTGATCAGGAAGACAGCGACGATGTGATCCTGAATGATTTCATAGAGCAGTATTATAACGGAACTCCCTTTATCCCTCACGAGCTCTGGGTGCAGACCGAGCTCCCGGATAAGGATATACTTGAGCAGTGGCTGAGTCGCGAGAAGGGCAAAAAGGTAAGCATTGTCACACCTCAGATAGGAAAGAAGGAGAAGCTGGTAGAGCTTGCCATGACCAATGCCGGAATCCTCATGAACCGCTACAG
This sequence comes from Lachnospiraceae bacterium, assembly GCA_015057945.1. GTDB lineage: Bacteria > Bacillota > Clostridia > Lachnospirales > Lachnospiraceae > Oribacterium. The sequence goes on from SVDD01000017.1 coordinate 47,724, forward strand.
ACAGCAGTACCGTGAGCAGGATGCGAAATGTGCAAAGGCGGTAAAGGAGCTCCAGGAGATTATAGGTCTCGAGAAACCGCCTCTCCGTATCGAGTCCTATGATATTTCCAATACCATGGGAGCGCTGAATGTCGGTTCCATGGTGGTATATCAGAACGGAAAGCCCAAGAACAACGATTACAGAAAGTTCCGTATCAAGTCTGTGCAGGGGCCGGATGATTATGCCTCCATGTATGAGATGCTTACCCGTCGTTTCGAGCATGGGCTCAATGAGATGAAGGACAATGCTTCTGCCGGGAAGGACAATGAACTGGGCTCGTTTTCAAATTTCCCGGATCTTATCTGTATGGACGGAGGCCGGGGACAGGTCAATGTCTGCAAGCAGGTGCTGGAGGAGCTTTCCATAAGTTCTGTAAAGGTCTGTGGTATGGTGAAGGATGACCGCCACAGGACCAGGGCGCTGCTTTATGAAAATGAGGAATTGCCCATCAGCGAGAACAGTGAGGCATTTAAGCTTCTCACGAGAATACAGGATGAGGTCCACCGATTTGCCATAACCTATCATCGTTCGTTGCGTGATAAGAATCAGATAAAGTCGCTTCTTGATGAAATAAAGGGAGTCGGTGAAGTAAGGAAGAAGGCACTTATGAAACGGTTCGGAGACATTGACCACATACGTGTGGCGAGCCTTGATGATCTGATCGCCTGCCCGTCCATGGATGACTATTCCGCAAGACAGGTCTACGATTTCTTCCATAATAATCCGAAGACCGCTGTGGGGACATTGAAACAGGAAATGAAATAGCCGCTAAAGCCCGAAAGGGGTGCTTTGAAGCCGTATGGATATTAAGACGTGAGTTTTGAAAGTTGATATCATAGCATATTAAAAAACTGATAATCCTTCTTACGTAATTCTGTCATCTATTTAATAAAAATCACAATGTACAAACAATATTAATGCTGATAAGATTATAGGCATTGTATTGGTTAAATTAATTTAGGGAGATGATCCTATGGCAGATAGATATGATATGGAACGGCAGCGCCAGGCTTCCAGATCCCGCGGACAGTCCCGGGCAAGAGGGAGCCAGAATTCCGTCCAGGGCGGTGCGAGATATTCCGGCAGCGGCAGCAGGTCTGCATCCGGAAACAGGACGGCCGGGACCAGAGCGGTGTCCGGAAACAGAACTTCATCCGGCAGCGGAGCGAGACGAAATAACAGTTATTATGAAAGAAGGCCGGAGGGGCGGGATTCGGGCATGGGTATGATCCTTGCTGCGGCAGTGGCTCTTGTGGTGGTGGTTGGCGGTATTGCGGTTGCGCTTAAAGGCGGCATTATCGGCGGAGGTTCTTCAAAGGAAGAAACTACCGCGGCAACTGAGGCGTATGATCCTAACAGCATTCACGATGATGTATATCTTGATGTGAGCTCATTTGCTTCAGGGGCAGAGCTTCTGAATCTTAAGGGTATGAACCGTGAAGAAGTCAAGAACGCTATCATGGCAACATACGACTGGAAGCTTGTGGTCACAAATTCCAACCCGTTGATTGCTGAGTTTACCATGCCGGATCTGACTACCGGAGAGACGACTGCGGAAACTACCGGGTCAAAATCCGATGAGGTCAGTGATAACGACGGATCCGAGCAGACAGCAGAGGTTGACAGCCCGTATTCGGGTATAACCATCAGACCGGATTCAAAGACATTTGAAGTGCCTGACCTTATTTCCGGTAAACTCGAGGAGATGATTGATCAGATTTTTGCTGATTATGAGTCTAAGAAGGCCCAGGAATCAGAAACTGAGACAAGCAAGGAAGAAAGCAGTGAGGCTCAGGAAACTTCAGCACCCGTTGCGGATTACGCATTGTCCCTGCCTGATTTTACAGCAGAGGTCAGTGACTACATGAACCAGCTTGCGACGGTTTGGAAGATGAATCCAAAGAACGGAGACATCACCTCCTATGATTCATCATCCGGGGAGTTCGTTTTCGGCGGATCTGTGGATGGATACGAGATTGATGCTGCAGCAACCTCTGAAAAGGTTATGCAGGCTCTTAAGGATCATAACTACAGTGCAAGCATAGAAGCTGACGGAAAGACGATTTCCGCATCAGTAGCTTCTATAAAGGATAAGTACCAGATAATAGGCTCTTTCACTACAAAGACCACAGCCAATTCCATCCGTAACGGCAATATCAAAACCGCTGCGGCTGCTATAAACGGAACAGTGCTTCAGCCGGGAGAAGAGTTCTCCTTCAATGAGGTGGTGGGACAGCGTACGGAAGAGAAAGGCTACGGCGGAGCTCCTGCTTATAATGAGGGAGAAGTCGTAACAGAGGTGGGCGGCGGAGTCTGCCAGGTTTCATCGACTTTGTACAATGCGGTATTCAGGGCCGGACTCACAACCACCTACAGACGTTCTCATACATTTGCACCTACTTATGTAACACCGGGAACCGATGCCACTGTATCATGGCCGGGACCTGATTATAAGTTCGTGAACAATTCGGATCATGCCATCGGTATCAGGGCATGGTATGAAGACCAGACTATGAATGCCCAGATATACGGAATCAGGATACTTCCTGAGGGCGTTTCATGGGAGCTTGTATCTGAAAAGGCTCTGGACCTTCCTGTTCCCGAACCTCAGCTCATCACTGAGGGACAGCAGTCGGAGGGAACTGCCGGTTCTGAGTGGCAGGCATACAAGATCATTCACAATGCTGACGGAACTACCGAAAAGGTAAAGGACCACTATACACATTACAGCGGACATGCGCCGAAGCAGTATACTCCGGAAGTGGCTGCATCTCTTGCGGCTGAGTCTCTGGCTGCGGCAGCTACAGACGAGAACGGAGAGTCTGTTATCGATGAATCTGCAGGAGAGACAACTTCGGAGAGCGAAACAAGCGCACATGAGCCTGAGAGAGATTCGGAGCCTGATGAAGAGCCTGAGCCTGTTACTACTCAGGAGCATATTCAGGAAACTGTCAATGCCGAGACGAATCAGGATGCTCCGGAGCTTCCGGCTATTAAACCGGGAGACAGTGAGCTCAGCGAGGGACTCATAATAGGTGAGGGCCCTGTGGCCGGTAACTGATCGGGGGCATAACTCATCCCTTACAACTTACGCATCAAAATATAAAACTGCCATATCTGATTTTTTTCGGATATGGCAGTTTTTTCTTATATAAATATGGAAAATTGCCGATAATACAAGACGCGGGGCGGCTTTTGGAGATGTGTTTTTACTTTGTACATTATACACTGTATAAAATCTTTTTATATTTTCTGCTTTGTGCATTTTCGTTGTATTTTTTTGGGTACGAAGGTCGATTTCTTTGCATTTTATATCGGAAATGCTATAATTTCATAGAGTATGATATCCTTTTTATAAGGTTCATATAATATAATCGCATTCATGTATTATATTCATTTTTTAGGAGGAATTCTTATGGCAAGAAAAATGAAAACCATGGATGGTAATCAGGCTGCTGCACATGCATCTTATGCATTTACAGAAGTAGCCGCCATCTTCCCAATTACCCCTTCATCAGTTATGCCGGAGCATGTTGATGAGTGGGCAACAGAAGGCAGAAAGAACCTTCTCGGTGAGACAGTTCAGGTAACCGAGATGCAGTCTGAGGCCGGTGCTGCAGGTGCAGTTCACGGTTCACTTGCTGCTGGTGCTCTTACAACTACCTTCACAGCATCTCAGGGTCTCTTACTCATGATCCCTGATATTTACAAGGTTGCCGGTGAGCAGCTTCCGGGCGTATTCGATGTATCTGCTCGTGCACTTGCATCTCACGCTCTTTCCATCTTTGGTGATCATTCAGACGTTATGGCATGCCGTCAGACCGGTGCTGCTATGCTCTGCGAGTCTTCAGTTCAGGAAGTTATGGACCTTACTCCTGTAGCACATCTTGCTGCACTTAAGGGTCGTATTCCATTCATCAATTTCTTTGACGGATTCAGAACATCTCACGAGATTCAGAAGATCGAGGAGTGGGATTACGAGGATATCCGTGACATGGTTGACTGGGAGTATGTTGACGAGTTCAGAGCTCGCGCATTAAATCCTAACCACCCTGTTGAGAGAGGTTCAGCTCAGAATCCTGACATCTTCTTCCAGGCACGTGAGGCATCTAACCCTTACTACGATGCACTTCCTGCAATCGTTCAGGAGTACATGGACAAGGTTAATGCTAAGATCGGTACAGACTATAAGCTCTTCAACTATTACGGTGCAGCTGATGCTGAGCACGTAATTGTTGCTATGGGTTCAGTTAACGATACAATCGAAGAGACAATCGACTACCTTGCAGCACAGGGTGAGAAGGTCGGTGTAGTAAAGGTTAGACTTTACAGACCTTTCTCAGCTGATGCACTTCTTGCAGCTATTCCTGAGACTGTTAAGCAGATCACAGTTCTTGACAGAACAAAGGAGCCTGGTTCTATCGGTGAGCCTCTTTACCTTGATGTTGTTGCAGCTCTTCAGGGCAGCAAGTTCCAGGGTGTTAAGGTATTCTCAGGACGTTATGGTCTTGGTTCAAAGGATACAACTCCTGCTCAGATCGTTGCAGTTTACAAGAACACAGAGAAGAAGAGATTTACAATCGGTATCAACGATGATGTAACATATCTTTCACTTCCTATCGGACCTGCTCTTACAACAACTCCTGAGGGAACAATCAACTGTAAGTTCTGGGGCCTTGGTGCTGACGGTACTGTAGGTGCAAACAAGAACTCTATCAAGATCATCGGTGACAACACAGACATGTACGCTCAGGCTTACTTCGATTATGATTCAAAGAAGTCCGGCGGTGTTACTATGTCTCACTTAAGATTCGGTAAGAAGCCTATCAAGTCAACTTACCTTATCAAGAGAGCAAACTTTGTAGCTTGCCACAACCCTGCATACATGACAAAGTTCAACATGGTACAGGAGCTTGTTGACGGTGGTACATTCCTCCTTAACTGTGTATGGAGCAAGGACGAGATCGCAGATCACATCCCTGGCCAGGTTAAGAAGTATATGTATGATCACAAGATCAACTTCTACATCATCAACGGTGTAAAGATCGGTATCGAGACAGGTATGGGTCCTACACGTATCAATACCATCCTTCAGTCAGCATTCTTCACACTTGCTGATATCATTCCTAAGGACATGGCTAACAAGCTCATGAAGGATGCAGCTCAGAAGACATACGGCCGTAAGGGTGAGGATGTCGTTAAGAAGAACTGGGCAGCTATTGATGCCGGTGCAAACGCATTCGAGAAGATTGAGATTCCTGCTGACTGGGCTAACGCACAGGATGAGGGACTTGAGTTTAAGGATAAGACAGAAGGCAAGAAGGAAGTTCTTGACTTCGTTAACAACATCCAGAACGCTGTATCAGCTCAGGAAGGTAACGGTCTCCCTGTATCAGCATTCAAGGATTATGTAGACGGTACAACACCTTCAGGTACAGCTGCATACGAGAAGAGAGGTATCGCAGTTAACGTTCCTAACTGGAATCCTGATAACTGTATCCAGTGTAACTTCTGTTCATATGTATGTCCTCACGCAGCTATCCGTCCATTTGCTTACACAGCAGACGAGGCAGCAGCAGCTCCTGCAGGAGATGTATGCAAGGATATGACAGGTATGCCTGGCTACAAGTTCGGTATCAAGGTATCTGTTCTTGACTGTACAGGTTGCGGATCCTGCGCAAATGTATGTCCTGGTATGAAGGGCAACAAGGCTCTCGAGATGAAGCCTATCGCACAGGAACTCGACAGACAGAAGTTCTTCGATTATGCTGAGAAGCTTCCTGAGAAGGCTGAGGTTGTCGCTAAGTTCAAGGAGACAACAGTTAAGGGCTCACAGTTCAAGAAGCCATTACTTGAGTACTCAGGTGCATGTCCTGGATGTGGTGAGACACCTTACGCTAAGCTCATCACTCAGCTCTTCGGTGACAGAATGTACATCGCAAACGCTACAGGATGTTCATCAATTTGGGGTAACTCATCACCTTCAACACCTTACACAGTAAATGCTAAGGGCCAGGGTCCTGCATGGGATAACTCACTCTTCGAGGACAACGCTGAGTTCGGTTACGGTATGTTACTTGCTCAGAATGCTATCCGTACAAGACTTAAGAAGGAAGTTGAGGAGCTCTGCGCTAAGGATGCATCTGTTCAGGATGTATGTAAGGAGTGGCTTGATACTTTCTCAGTAGGTGCTACAAACGGTGCAGCTACAGATAAGCTTGTTGCAGCTCTTGCAGACAAGACTGATGATCTTTCAAAGGATCTTGTAAAGAATAAGGACTTCCTGTCAAAGAAGAGCCAGTGGATCTTCGGTGGTGACGGTTGGGCTTACGATATCGGATTCGGCGGACTTGATCACGTACTTGCTTCAGGCAAGGATATCAATGTTATGGTATTCGATACTGAGGTTTACTCAAATACAGGTGGACAGTCATCTAAGTCAACACCTACCGGTGCTGTAGCTCAGTTCGCTGCAGGCGGTAAGGAGACAGGTAAGAAGGATCTCCCTGGTATTGCGATGTCTTACGGTTATGTATACGTTGCACATATCAACATGGGTGGCGATATGGCTCAGACAGTTAAGGCTATTACAGAGGCTGAGGCATACCCAGGTCCATCACTTATCATTGCTTATGCTCCATGTATCAACCATGGTATCAAGAAGGGTATGGCTAAGGCTATGGAAGAGGAGAAGCTTGCTCTTACAACAGGTTACTGGAACAACTTCAGATTCAACCCTAACGGCGGAGACAAGAAGTTCACTCTTGACTCTAAGGAGCCTAACTTCGAAGGATATCAGGACTTCCTTAAGGGAGAGGTTCGTTACCTTTCACTTGGTCTCAAGAACCCTGAGAGAGCTAAGGCACTCGATGAGAAGAACCAGGCTGAGTCAGAGGCCAGATATGAGCATCTTAAGAAGCTGAACGATCTTTACAACAACTAATATAAGATAATAAGCATCTTTTAAAGGAAGCCGGCGTGAGCCGGCTTCCTTTGTTCCATTTAAAAATCATTTATTAGATCTCTTCGGTTTGTCGATATAAAAAGCAGATGGGTTAGCAGTACTTTGCACCATTTAATGATACGAACATATCTGTAGCCATAGAACACGGAGGTTGTATTTTTAAATTACAAGGAGGCCTTTTATGACTGGTAAGAAATGTAAACTATTTGTAATGGCGGCAATCAATTTGATCATTGCTCTTTTAGTGAGCAATTTTGCATTTGCAGCCGGTTTAAAGCAGGGAGACATATGGAATAGTTTCAAGAAGAAAGATGCAGAACCTTCGCACTGCTGGGTGCTGACGGACACGACACATGAAGTGATGGATGGTGAAAGTGATGTATATAAAACATGGAAATATGAGTATAAGGACATAGATGAAGGTGGCCGATACATAATCGACTATACCTGGCATAAGACTGATGAATATGCGCACTATACCGCCATCGGTGAATGTACAAACATTCCGACGTATCTGTACCCCGAAGAATTCACCACCGTGGATATGAAGGTTTATGCAGAGAATGTTGTAGCAGATCCGGGAGTCTGGGGACTCCTTGAGATGGGATACATAGACTATCACTTTAATGATGGTCACTGGCCAACCAATTACACCAAATCCTGGGATAATGTAATAGACGATGAGCCTAAATACTATAACTGCCGTGATGGCTCCTATGAGTGGAAGCTGAAGGCACAATTTCCGGAAGGACAAACGGGAGAGAAACTTGAAGTAACATGCAAATTCCATAGAGGTGACAGATATCCTGTTACTACCACATGGTATTACACATGGAAGGATTGAGGAAATGAACAGGAACCAAAAAACGATGGATTTGTGGGCGCTGTTAATGATATAAACCGGAGGCAGTTATGATAAATAAATTGTATCGGATTATTCTGCGGGCAGAAGCATTAACACTATTCTTAATTCTGTTTTCCATGACAGCTTTCGCAGGACAGACTTACTACTATTCATACACTATAATGCCAGAAGAGCCACCCTATATAGAGCAGGAGTATAAGAGAGAGCCCATAACTGTTTCGCCAAATCCGGACGGAAGCTGTACGGTAAAGGATAAATATTCAACCGTGACACTGGCAAAACAGGAGGACGGTTCATTTTTCGGCATGACTCAATATATATCCTATTCACTTAGTAATGATGAACTTGTACTTGGCTACGATGATCCAAGTGCAGACGTCTTTTCATTATCACCGGATACAGAAGGATGGATCAAATTCAACGATAAATGGTATTATCTTGGTGAAGACGGAAAAGCCATCACTAATCAATGGGTAGAGAATTTCTATCTTGGAGATGATGGCGTCATGCTGACAAATGCATGGACACCGGATGGTATGTATGTTGGAGACGACGGATTATGCATTGGACATTATCAGCATTAGTTGAACGATGGTCGGAAAATTACACAATCACCCGGGATTATCGGATTTCTCAGGCGCGGATATCAAACTTTTCTTAGTTTTGAAAAACCATCACCAAGCTTGCCGTTTCGCGGCTGTAGTGTTAAGATATATAAGTTAAAGTATGTCTATTTGCCAGGATGGGTGATTATATGAGAAAAGTTATTGTGGCGGTGGTTGGCCGTCCAAATGTAGGAAAGTCTACATTGTTCAATTTGATTGCAGGTAAGCAGATTTCTATCGTAAAGGACACTCCGGGTGTTACAAGAGACAGAATCTATGCTGATGCAGAGTGGCTTAATTACAAGTTCACTTTAGTTGACACCGGCGGAATCGAGCCGGATACCAAGGATATCATCCTTTCACAGATGCGTTCACAGGCCCAGCTTGCCATCGATACAGCGGATGTGATTCTTTTTGTGACGGATGTAAGAACCGGTCTTGTTGATGCTGACTATGAAGTAGCTGATATGCTTCGCAGATCGGGCAAGCCCATCGTGCTTTGCGTAAACAAGGTGGACAGTTTCAAAAAGTTCGGAGATGACATCTACGAGTTCTATAATCTCGGTCTCGGAGATCCTATCGGAGTATCCTCTACAAACCAGATGGGTGTGGGAGATCTTCTGGATGAGGTGATCAAGCATTTCCCGACAGATTCTCTGGAAGATGCGGACGATGATTCTATCAAGGTTGCGCTTATCGGTAAGCCTAATGTAGGAAAGAGCTCAGTTGTAAACAAGCTCCTCGGACAGAACAGAGTAATAGTTTCCGATGTGGCAGGTACCACAAGAGATGCTATCGATACAAAGATCGTTCATAACGGCAAGGAGTATACATTTATAGATACTGCGGGTCTCAGACGTAAGGGTAAGGTTACTGACGATATCGAAAGATATTCAGTTATCCGTACTGTTGCGGCGGTTGACAGAGCAGATATCTGTCTTGTTCTTATCGATGCGACACAGGGTGTTACTGACGGTGATGCCAATATCGCCGGTATAGCTCACGAGTCCGGAAAGGGCGTCATCATCTGTGTGAACAAGTGGGATGCGATTCCGGATAAGACTGACAAGACCATGAATGAGTTTATGGCAAAGCTCAAGGAGAAGTTCGCATATATGCCGTATGCGGAGTACCTTTTCATTTCTGCCGAGACCGGCCAGAGACTTAATAAGATCTTCGATCTTGTTGATAAGGTAAGAGAGAATCAGACCCTCCGTATCCGTACAGGTGTGCTCAATGATATCATGACCAGAGCAACCGCCATGAAGCAGCCGCCAAGTGATAAGGGTAAGAGACTGAAGCTGTTCTATATGACCCAGACTGCTGTAGAGCCGCCTACATTTGTTATTTTTGTAAACGATGTTCAGCTTATGCATTTCTCATATACAAGATATATAGAGAATCAGATAAGAGATGCCTTCGGATTTATGGGCACACCGCTTAAATTCCTTATAAGAGAAAGAAAAGGTGGTGAAGAGGAATGATGGATATTCAGCATATAGTCATTGCTCTTCTTACGGGATATGTGTTCGGAATGATTCCTAACGGCTATCTTTACGGAAAGTCACAGGGAGTGGATATCTACAAGGTGGGTTCGGGCAATCCCGGAAGCACCAACATATCCCGCACCCTCGGGAAAAAGGCCGGTGCCACAGTGCTCCTTCTTGATATGGCTAAAACAATAGTTCCTATACTTGTCCTTTCCATGCTGTGGAAGCCTGCTACCGTAGATGATACTACGCTTATCATTTTATACGGCGGCATGGGTGCCGTACTCGGACATGATTTTCCTGTGCTGCCTAAGCTTAAGGGCGGAAAGGGGATAGCCTGTTCCGGGGCGCTGGTTATAGCGTTTGAGTGGAAGCTGGCACTGATACTGGTACTTCTGTTTGTTGTGGTGGTAAAAACCACCGGCTATGTAAGCGTTGGTTCCATAACGGCAGCTGTTATGCTTTCTGTTCTTACTGCTGTTTTTGGATATTTCGGGATGCTTCCTATGACTATGGGCATTTATCCTACGGTGTGTGCATTGATATGTTTTCTTTCTGTACTTGCTATATGGCAGCATCGCAGCAATATAGACAGGTTGAGAAAGGGAACAGAAAGCAAGTTCCATTTTAAAAAGTAAATTTTATACAGTGGGGTCTTTGGACTGCTCGGTATGCAGGAATCTTAGACATAAGATTTTATTCTGACAGAATCCATAGGGATCCCGACAAACAGCACGCCGTATTAATGAGCGTGCTGTTTGTGAATCATAACAATGTTTTTAGAGGAGAGTTTATGAAAACAGCAGTTGTTGGAGCAGGAACCTGGGGTACGGCGCTGGCTATACTTCTTATTCACAATGGACATGAGGTTACACTTTGGACCAGATCTTCAGACAGTGCAGAGGAAATGTCAAGGACCAGAAGGCAGAAAAACCTTCCGGAAGCGGTTTTACAGAATGAAATGATCATTACATCGGATATTCATGAAGCTCTTACGGATAAAGATATGATTGTTCTTGCTGTTCCGTCCATTTATGTAAGAGAGACAGCTAAACGTATGGCGCCTTTTGTTCGTCACGGGCAGGTTATAGTCTCTGTATCCAAAGGCATCGAAGGCGATTCTTTGAAGACCATGTCGGATATTATAGAAGATGAGATTCCTCAGGCTGATGTTGCGGTTCTGTCAGGACCGAGTCATGCTGAGGAGGTATCGAGATTTATTCCTACCACTATAGTTACCGGGGCGAGATCTGAAAAAACAGCCAGATTTATTCAGGACACTTTTATGAGTGATTGTTTCAGAGTTTATATTAATCCCGATATCAAAGGCATAGAAATAGGCGGAGCTCTGAAAAATGTTGTTGCTCTTGCGGCCGGAATTGCTGATGGCCTCGGGTATGGTGACAATAGCAAAGCAGCACTGATCACAAGAGGCATTGCTGAGATCACAAGACTCGGAGTGAAAATGGGATGTGATATAGAAACCTTTCAGGGACTCAGCGGCATAGGAGATCTCATAGTTACCTGTGCTTCCATGCATTCGAGAAACAGAAGAGCCGGTATACTCATAGGAAAGGGAAAGTCTTATCAGGAGGCTATGACAGAGGTCGGCCAGGTTGTTGAGGGAGTTTATGCTGCTAAGGCGGCCAGACAGCTTGCAGATAAGTATAATGTGACCATGCCTATCGTTTCAGAAATAAATGAGGTGCTGTTCGGCGACAAGTCAGCGGAGGAGGCTGTTAAAGATCTTATGCTGAGAGACAGAAGGATAGAGAATTCAGGACTTAAGTTTGACAGATGAATTGAGCTGCGTTTATATTGCATATAACTCACAGTTATCAAACATTAAAATATGTTGATTAGATGTTATAAAAGCGATTGACTAAGCATACTCCCTTTTAATATAATCAAACCATCAAATCGGTTGTGGATGAGAAGGACTTTTATAGCCTGAGCTAAGTTATATCAAAAATTTTATTCAGGCTTTACGGTTATATAAAACACAAAGTATGTCGACTCATATTTTGAAACATGACTCTTTAAAAGTAAGCTCATAAGCAACAGAAATACGTGGATGAGAGATGATCATCCGCCACATGTTTTCAACCTCTGATTGAGAAACATTTCAGAGACTGATGACTACCTATTAAAGTGGGAGGGGAAATAAAATGAAAAGATTATTAAGCTTGGTTTTAACAGGTGCTATGGCTGTTTCACTTGCGGCATGCGGTTCATCGGGTTCAGGCTCAACTGCTTCTACAACAGCGGCAGCTTCAGGTGATAAGACAGAGACAGCAGCTGCTTCAGGTTCATCAGATGCCACATGGAAGATCGGCTCTCAGGGACCTCTTACAGGTGGTGCGGCAGTTTACGGTACAGCTGTTGTCAACGGTGCACAGGTTGCTATAGACGAGATCAACGAGGCAGGCGGAATCAACGGATACAAGGTTGAGTACAAGACTGCAGACGATGAGCACGATCAGGAGAAGGCTATCAATGCTTACAATTCACTGAAGGACTGGGGAATGCAGGTACTTGTCGGTCCTACAACATCAGCACCTACAATCGCTGTTGCTTCCGAGGCAGTAAACGATAACCTGTTCATGATCACACCTTCAGGCTCAGCAGTTGACTGTACAGCTACTGCCAATGCTTACAGAGTATGCTTCTCCGATCCTGCACAGGGAACAAAGTCAGCTCAGTATATCGGTCAGCACAAGCTGGCTACAAAGGTAGCTGTTCTTTATGATTCTTCAGACGTTTACTCAAGCGGTATCTATGAGGCATTCGTAGCAGAGGCTGCAAATCAGGGAATCGAGATCGTGGACACAGAGCAGTTCACTGCTGATTCAAAGACCGACTTCTCAACACAGCTTCAGAAGATGCAGGCAGCAGGAGCTGAGCTTGCATTCCTTCCTTTCTACTACACAGAGGCAGCTCTTGTTCTTACTCAGGCCAACACTATGGGCTTCAAGCCTGTATTCTTCGGTGTGGACGGTATGGATGGTATCCTTGATCTTGACAACTTTGACAAGTCACTTGCAGAGGGTCTCATGCTTCTTACACCATTTGCAGCAGATGCAACAGATGATGCAACAGTTAACTTTGTTACAAAGTATAAGGCAGCTTTTAACAGCACACCTATCCAGTTCGCAGCTGATGCCTATGATGCAGTTTATATCATAAAGAAGGCTGCAGAGGCAGCGAACCTCACACCTGATAAGTCAGTGGATGAGATCGGAACAGCTCTTGAAGAGCAGCTTAAGACCCTTTCATACGACGGTATCACCGGTTCAGGAATGACATGGAACGAGAACGGTGACGTTGATAAGGAACCAAAGGCTGTAGTTATCAAGGATGGCGCATACGTATCTGCTGAGTAATCGCGGATTTTGAGGAAGCGCCCTTAATTATTCATAAGAATAGGCTTTGAGCATAAAGGGGGTGCTTTTTTAAAAGCGCCCCTTTATTGGTTATTAAAGGAAACGAAGAGGTAGCATTAAGATGATGAGTTTTATTTCATATCTGCTCAATGGATTGAGTCTTGGATCGGTATATGCGATCATAGCTCTTGGATATACCATGGTTTACGGTATAGCCAAGATGCTGAATTTTGCACATGGAGACATCCTTATGGTGGGAGGCTATGCGGCTTTCATTGCCCTTAACAGCCTGGGCCTTCCTGTCCCTGTTGCGGTGCTGGTCAGCATGGTCGTCTGTACTCTTTTGGGAATCACCATCGAGAAAATAGCATATAAGCCTCTTCGTATGGCCAATTCGCTGTCTGTGCTTATCACAGCCATTGGTGTTTCTTATCTGCTTCAGAATCTGTCGCAGCTTATATTCACTGCAAATCCAAAGAGCTTCACCTCTTTTGTAGGTATCGAACCTATCAAGCTTGCGGGGGGACAGCTCACTGTTTCAGGTGAGACCCTTGTCACCATCATTACCTGCCTTATCATAGTTGCGGGCCTTGTGACATTTATCAATAAAACAAAGGCGGGACAGGCCATGCTGGCTGTTTCGGAGGATAAGGGAGCTGCAACTCTCATGGGAGTTGACGTTAACGGAACCATCTCACTTACCTTTGCCATCGGTTCAGCTCTTGCAGCCATCGGAGGTATCCTTCTTTGCTCTGCATATCCTACACTGACACCTACAACAGGTGCCATGCCGGGTATCAAGGCCTTTGTTGCAGCTGTACTCGGCGGAATCGGTTCCATTCCCGGAGCTTTTATCGGCGGAATCATTCTCGGAGTGCTGGAGAACCTTGCAAAAGCTTATATTTCATCCAAGCTTTCAGATGCGATAGTGTTCTCTGTGCTCATCATAGTTCTGCTGGTCAAGCCTACAGGAATACTTGGTAAGAAGATTATGGAGAAAGTGTGATATCCGATGGATAAAGTTATTGCTGAAAAGAAGAAAATCACCCGTAGCAATCTGATAACATTCGCTATGGTGATCATAGCCTATATTGTAGTTGAGATAATGATCAATACCGGAAACGTAAGCTCTCTTTTCAAGGGGCTTCTGGTTCCGCTCTGTATTTATTCCATACTTGCGGTCAGTCTTAACCTTGTGGTTGGTATCTCCGGAGAGCTTTCTCTCGGACATGCAGGTTTTATGTGTATCGGAGCCTTTGCAAGTTCCACATGGTCCATGATCATGAAGGCATCAGGTATGCCTGAGGGGCTCAGATTTTTCATCGCAATTGTCATCGGTGCGGCGGCAGCAGCATTTTTCGGATTCCTCATCGGTATCCCGGTTCTGAGACTCAAGGGCGATTACCTCGCTATCGTAACACTCGCATTTGGTGAGATCATCAAGAATCTGGTCAATGCCTTATATTTCGGTATCGATGCAAAGGGGCCTCATTTTTCACTTGAAGACAGTATGCATCTGAATATGGAGGGCGGCACCATCATCATAAAAGGCGCCCAGGGAATCACAGGAACTCCGAAGAACTCAAACTTCACCATCGGCGTGATCCTTCTCCTTATCGTGCTCTTTATAGTTCTGAACCTTATCAATTCAAGAACGGGACGTGCCGTTATGGCTATAAGAGATAACAGGATCGCGGCTGAATCTGTGGGGCTCAATGCCACAAATTTCAAGCTTCTGACATTTACAATTTCCGCAGCCATAGCGGGAGTTGGCGGAGTGCTCTATGCCCATAACCTGAGCTCCCTTCAGGCTCTTCCCAAGAACTTCGGATATAACCAGTCCATCATGATCCTCGTATTTGTGGTAATGGGTGGTATCGGAAATATCAGAGGTTCCGTTATTGCGGCAGTAGTGCTCACTGTGCTTCCTGAGCTTCTCAGAGGTCTCAGTGATTACCGTATGCTGATCTATGCGGTTGTACTCATCCTTATGATGCTCTTCACATCAGCTCCGAGCTGGATACAGTATCGTGAGAGAATCATGATGAGACTGGGTATGAACAATAATGAAAGCGGAAAGGAGAGTATGTGATATGGCTGCGATGCTTAAAGTAGACAGTCTCGGTATCTCCTTTGGCGGATTAAAGGCAGTAGATAATTTTAGTGTCGAGATTGAAAAGAATGAATTATACGGTCTTATCGGACCTAACGGTGCTGGAAAGACCACAGTGTTTAATCTGCTGACAGGTGTTTATCAGCCCACCGGCGGACAGATACTTCTCGGAGATGACAATATAACAGGCCTTGACTGCGAGGCCATAAGCAAGAAGGGGATCGCAAGAACCTTTCAGAACATCAGACTTTTTTCCCAGCTTTCCGTTCTGGACAATGTAAAGGTGGGACTTCACAACAAGCATGAATATTCTACACTGGACGGAATCTTCAGAACGCCTAAGTTCCGAAAGGTGGAGAAGGAGATGGATGAGAAGGCCCTTGAGCTTCTCAAGGTCTTCGACCTTGACGGATTCTGTAATTACAGGGCATCCAACCTTCCTTACGGACAGCAGAGAAAGCTGGAGATAGCCAGAGCTCTTGCAACGGATCCGAAGCTTCTCCTTCTGGATGAGCCGGCTGCCGGCATGAATCCTAACGAGACCGAGGAGCTTATGAACACTATAAGACTGGTTCGCGATAAGTTCGACATGACCATACTCCTTATCGAGCATGATATGAAGCTTGTATCAGGTATCTGCGACAGACTGACCGTCCTCAATTTCGGTCAGGTCTTAAAGCAGGGACAGACTCAGGACGTACTGCATGATCCTGAAGTTGTAAAGGCATATCTTGGTGATTAAGGGGGAAATGAAATGAGTATCATGTTGGATGTAAAGGATCTTAACGTATATTATGGTGTGATCCATGCACTTAAGGGCATTTCCTTCCATGTCAACAAGGGCGAGATAGTAACACTGATAGGCGCAAACGGCGCGGGAAAGACAACCACACTTCAGACCATCACGGGACTTATTCCCGCAAGGTCCGGAAGCGTAATGTATAATGGCAAGGAGATCATTCATACTCCGGGACATCAGCTGGTGGCCGGCGGACTTGCCCATGTTCCTGAGGGAAGAAGAGTTTTTGCAACATTGTCCGTGTATCAGAATCTGATGCTTGGTGCCTATACCCGTAAGGATAAGGACGGCATCGAGGCTACACTTAAGACTGTGTATGAGCACTTCCCGAGACTTGAAGAGCGCCGTAACCAGATGGCCGGAACATTGTCGGGAGGTGAGCAGCAGATGCTCGCCATGGGAAGAGCACTTATGAGCAATCCTGAGATGGTGGTGCTTGATGAGCCTTCCATGGGACTTTCTCCGATCTATGTTAATGAGATATTTAACATCATTGAGAAAATACATGATTCAGGTGTTACTGTTCTTCTTGTTGAGCAGAACGCAAACAAGGCCCTGTCCATAGCGGACCGTGCATACGTTCTTGAGACAGGAAAGATAACCATAGAGGGACAGGCCCAGGAGCTTGCCAACGATCCGAAGGTCAAGGCGGCATATCTTTCCGAGTGATGATGTTTTTAGATTTTTTGCGGCTTCTAAAGTGTACCCTATGTCAGGGACATTTGGTTTTTGCTTTTTCTTTTTTCGGACAGAGAGTCAGAGATGCTGCTCCATAGAGGAATGGCAGAATGACAGGTGAATACGAAAACGCAAAATATTTTCTAAAAACAGCCGGATGAGAAAAATTATTCTAAATTAAAGATCGAAAAGTAGAATTCAAAAAACTCTGTTGATATAATAAAAGTATCAGCAGAGTTTTTTTATTATGAGGATATGAAGCTCTGCGTAGTTCGTGGTTAATTAGAAAACAAAGCGAAGAAGAGTTCTTATGGGAGGGAGAAACAAAGAAGATCATCGCTTTACATCGGAGGTGAACATGAAGCTATATTTTATCGGAGCAGATCATGAAGTAACCGGTTCACTGCATTATCTTCATGCGGCAGGACTCAAGATACTTATAGATTGCGGTATGCAGCAGGGAACGAAGCATTATGAGAATGCCCCCCTGCCTATAAAGTATTCCGACGTGGACTATATCCTTCTGACCCATGCCCACATCGATCATTCAGGTATGATCCCCTATGCATATAAAAACGGATTTCATGGGACGGTAGTCACGACCAAGGCCACAGAGGATCTTGCCAATATCATGCTCAGAGACTCAGCGCATATCCAGATGCAGGAAGTGGAATACAAAAACAGAAAGGGCCGCAGGGCGGGAATTGAAGATGTGGTTCCCATGTACGATCTCAATGATGTCAACGGTGTTCTGGATCATTTCCAGGGAGTTGACTACAACAAGGTCGTAGAGCTGAGTGATGCGGTGAAGATCCGATTTACGGATGCGGGACATCTTCTGGGCTCTGCATCCATTGAGGTCATGATCAGAGAGAATGGAGTTTCAAAGAAGATTGTTTTTTCCGGAGACATCGGTAATTCAGACAAACCTCTCATAAGAGATCCCCAGTACATAAGGGATGCGGATTATGTTGTCATGGAGTCCACCTACGGTGACAGACTGCATGACAGGACCGTGGATCATGTTGCTGACCTTGTCAACATAACCCAGAGGACACTGGACAGAGGCGGTAATGTTGTCATTCCGGCGTTTGCAGTCGGAAGGACCCAGGAGCTGCTTTATCTTTACAGACAGATAAAGTCCAACAAGCTCATAAAGGGTCACGGGGATTTTCCGGTTTATGTGGACAGCCCCCTTGCTGTTGAAGCGACTCACGTTTTTTCAAGGAATCTTGCGGATTGCTACGATGATGAGACCAAAGAGCTGGTACTTAGCGGTATCAACCCAATATCCTTTAAGGGACTTAATCTTTCCATAACCTCGGAAGAGTCAAAGATCATAAACTTTGATGAAACTCCCAAGGTCATCATCTCAGCATCTGGCATGTGTGATGCCGGACGTATACGCCATCACATAAAGTACAATCTCTGGAAGCCGGCCTCAACCATAGTGTTTGCGGGATATCAGGCAGAGGGCACCCTCGGAAGGATACTTCTGGATGGTGCGGACAGTGTGAAGATGTTCGGTGATGAGATAGCTGTAAGGGCTGAGATTGCCAGAATGCCCGCCATGTCATCCCATGCGGATCAGGAGAGCCTGCTCAAATGGATATCTGCCTACGATATGAACAAGCCTGACAGGGTATTCCTGGTACATGGTGATGACGGCTCCATGAAGGTGCTGTCAGAGCTCATCCATGAAAAGCTGGGATATACTGTAGACTGCCCGTATTCAGGCTCAGTATTCAACCTCGCAACCAATGAATGGGAGATCGTCGGAGCGCCTGTAGAGGTCGTGAAGGTCATGGAGTATTCCTCCAGCGGCATACCCGGAAGAAGAAAGTCTTCCGATGCGGCTTTCGACAGACTTATGTCTGCATACAACAAGCTTCTTGTGGCTATCAAGGCGAACTACGGCGGTACGAACAAGGATCTTGCGAAGTTTACGGATCAGCTCCTGAATCTCTACGACAAGTGGATAAGATGACCCTCGTGTTCAATGCTTACATATTCGGCTCCTGCGCGTGCGCAGGGGCTTTTTTAAAAGAAGCAACGCACTGCCGGCTTTCCGATTTCATTAAAATGATGTGAAATTCCTGCCGGAAATATGGCATAATAGGTGCATCAAAATCGGAAGGTTCAATTTATGTTTAACAGAATTTCAAAGAAGACCCTCTGGGGGATCATGGTGCTGTGTCTTATATGTACCATCATCACTCTGGGTGTGAAAATAGTGCTTAAGAATAAGCTTGCGGTTTTTGAGGCAGGTACGGCCGATGACTTTGTCCGGGAAGAAACGGCGGAGCAGTTCATAGTTCAGATGGTGGAAGAGAACACGGAAGAAAGCGAGAAGGATCTCGTGGGAAAATATGAGGCACATTTTGACGAGATAGATGAGCTGTACGGTCGGATGAACGGCAGAAATCAGGATATGGAGCTGAAGGACGATTATAAGAGGATCTCCGAGCTCTGGGACCGGGAGCTTAAATCTCTTTCCGATGATATATCATCCGGGATGACGGAGGCTGAGAAAAAGAATTTCTTTGATTCTGAAAGTACATTCCTCGTTTCCAGAAATCATGAATGCATGAAGGCTGTGGGTCATAATAAGGTCAGTGTCATGGAGGAAACAGACTATCTTGACCGGTACATAAAACTCACTCGGGAGCATTGTACCGACCTTGTTAAAGATTATGCATCCTATCTTGCAAGTTAAAAATCACTGTGGTATATTTTACAAGTTAATGTCCATTATGCCGTAAATGGCTTAATTATTTCATAGACACGAGGAGATTTTAAAATGCAGTACAGAGGCGTAAATGAATTACGTGAACTGTTCCTTAGCTTCTTTGAGGAGAAGGGATGCTTACGCTTAAACAGTTTCTCACTGGTTCCGCATAATGACAATTCATTGCTCATTATCAATTCCGGTATGGCACCGATGAAGCCATGGTTCACCGGTCAGGAGATTCCGCCAAGACGCAGAGTCACAACCTGCCAGAAGTGTATCCGTACAGGAGATCTTGAGAACGTAGGTAAGACAGCTCGTCACGGCACATATTTTGAGATGCTCGGAAACTTCTCATTCGGCGATTATTTCAAGAAAGAAGCTATTCCATGGGCATGGGAGTTCCTCACAGAGAGAGTCGGACTCGATCCTGAGAGACTTTATCCGTCAGTTTATGTTGAAGATGAAGAAGCTTACAACATCTGGCTTAACGATATGCATATCCCTGCAGAACGTATCTACAAGTTCGGCAAGGAAGACAACTTCTGGGAGCACGGCTCAGGTCCTTGCGGTCCATGCTCTGAGATCTATTATGATCGTGGAGAGAAGTACGGAAACGGTCCTGAGGACGTAATGGGCGGTGAAGGCGATCGTTTCATGGAAGTATGGAACATCGTATTCAGCCAGTTTAACAATGACGGTGAGAATCATTATACTGATCTTGCCCAGAAGAACATCGATACAGGTATGGGTCTTGAGAGACTTGCGGTCGCTGTTCAGGATGTTGCATCTATCTTTGATGTAGATACACTTAAGAGCCTGAGAGACCTCATCTGCGAGATTTCAGGCGGTATCGAGTATGATAAGCCTGAGACACACGAGTCTGATATTTCGGTTCGTATCATCACAGATCACGCCCGTTCAATGACATTCATGATCTCTGACGGTATCATGCCTTCAAACAACGGACGCGGCTATGTACTCCGTCGTATCATCCGTCGTGCGGTACGCCACGGAAGAAAGCTCGGCATCAAGGGTTCATTCCTTCCTACACTTGCAGAGAGAGTTATCGAGACTTCAAAGGACGGTTATCCGGAGCTTTGGGAGAAGAGAGATTTCATTCTCAGCGTAGTTAAGGCCGAGGAAGAAAAATTTGAAAAGACTTATGAGCAGGGTATGGAAATCCTCGAGGAGATGGAGGCAGAACTTACCAGATCAGGTAAGAAGGTGCTTTCAGGTGAGGATGCATTCAAGCTTTATGACACATACGGCTTCCCTGTAGACAATACAAAGGAAATTCTCGAGGAGAAGGGCTTCACTGTTGACGAAGAGGGCTTCAAGACAGCTATGGAGCAGCAGAAGAAGCAGGGTCGTAAGGACAGACTTGAGTCAGGAAAGATGGCAGAGTACAGCGGTCATGCTGCAACAGTTTATGACGAGCTGGATCCTTCCCTCAGCTGTTCATTCGATGGCTATGACAAGCTGGAGAAGGAAAGCAAGGTCATTTCCATGATCTCTCTCGGAGACGAGGAAGCTCTGGTAGAGGCACTTTCAGATGGTGAGGAAGGCGCTATCATCACTGAGGAGACACCTTTCTACGGAACCATGGGAGGACAGGTAGGAGATACCGGTCTCATCGTTCTCGGTTCAGAAGATAAGGATGCTTCAGCACTCGGTAAGGGAGCTGCAGTTTTCGAAGTAAAGAAGACTGAGCACGTCGGCGGAAACAAGATCGCTCACATCGGTGTTATGAAGAGCGGTATGATCAAGCTTAATGACGTGGTTACACTCAAAGTAGATGCAGAGAACCGTATGGATACATGCAGAAACCACTCAGCTACACACCTTCTTCAGAAGGCACTTCGTGAAGTTCTGGGAACTCACGTGGAGCAGGCAGGTTCATTCCAGGATGCCGGCAGAACAAGATTTGACTTCTCACACTTCCAGGCTATGACCAAGGAAGAGCTTCAGAAGGTTGAGGATATCGTTAATCAGAAGATCCGCGAAGGCCTCGATGTAAGAACAGAGGTCATGAGCCTTGAAGAGGCAAAGAAGACAGGCGCTATGGCTCTGTTCGGAGAGAAGTACGGTTCCGAGGTAAGAGTTGTTCGCATGGGAGATTTTTCCACAGAGCTTTGCGGAGGTACTCACGTAAAGAACACTCTGGAGATCCTTCAGTTCAAGATCGTAAGTGAATCCGGTGTCGCAGCAGGTGTAAGACGTATCGAAGCTCTTACAGGCGAGAATGTACGCAGATACTATGAGAACCTTGAAAAGGAAATCAATGCAGCCTGTGAGCTTTTAAAGGCAACACCTGCAACACTTAAAGAGCATATCAAGTCACTTCAGAAGGAAATGAAGGAGCTTAAGAGCGAGAATGAAGCTCTTAAGAGCAAGGAAGCAAAGAATGCTCTCGGCAATGTAATGGACAATGTCACAGATGTAAACGGTGTAAAGTTCCTTGCAGCTCATGTTTCCGGCGTAGATATGAACGAGCTTCGTAATCTCGGAGACGATCTGAAGGCAAAACTCGGTGAGGGCGTGGTTCTTCTTATCTCAGATAAGGACGGCAAGGTTTCTGTGGTTTCGATGGCAACTGATGCGGCTATTAAGGCAGGAGCACACGCAGGTAACCTTATCAAGCTGGTTGCACCTGTTCTCGGCGGTGGCGGCGGCGGACGTCCTAACATGGCTCAGGCCGGCGGTAAGGATGCATCCAAGATCGATGAGGCTATCAAAAAGGCCGGTGAGGCTATCAAGGAACAGATCAAGTAAGTTTATTCTGCTGTTACCTTCCTTCGGGATGAGGCAGAGATATATTTATTGAAAAAATCGCTTGACGCGCACAAAATGTGTGTTATAATAAATCAGAGTTTGTACCCGAAGGGAGGTTTGGGTTTCAGCATGTCAAATGTTATCGTAAAAGAGAACGAGTCTCTGGACAGCGCATTACGTAGATTCAAGAGAAACTGCGCTAAGGCCGGCATTCAGCAGGAGATTCGCAAGAGAGAACATTACGAGAAGCCATCTGTAAGACGTAAGAAGAAGTCTGAAGCAGCTAGAAAGCGTAAGTTCAACTAATCGTAAATAGATGATTAATGTAGCCCTGATTCAGAAATGATTCAGGGCTTTCTTCGTATAAAGATAACGATGTTATCAACATGAAGGTGTGATCCGGTGTAGTTTTCCCGTTTAAGTCAAATAAACAATTTGGAGGAGATATTTCTTGGCAACAGTAGAAGCAATCATGGACATTCCCATGGAGCATGAGCAGAACGTGCTCGGTCAGTTAGACAGCAACATAAAGAAGATAGAGAGATCGTTTAATGTGACGATCATCGATCGAAACGGTGTACTTAAAATAATAGGCGAAGAGTCTGATGCCGAGAAAGCAAAGGAAGTCATAAAGAAGCTCCTTCAGCTCAGCCAGCGAGGCAACACCATCACTGAGCAGAACGTGGATTATGCTATTTCCCTAAGTTTTTCTGAAAAGATAAGAAGCAATGACTACATCGAGATAGATAAGGATATACTTGCGAGAACTTCCCTCGGCAAGCCCGTTAAGCCGAAGACACTTGGTCAGAAGGAGTACGTTGATGCCATAAGGAACAACATGATCACCTTCGGAATCGGACCTGCAGGTACCGGAAAGACCTATCTCGGCATGGCCATGGCCATCACAGCCTTCCGTCAGCAGGAGGTTCAGCGCATCATCCTTACAAGACCTGCCATAGAGGCCGGAGAAAAGCTCGGATTTTTACCCGGAGACCTCCAGTCAAAGGTAGATCCCTATATGAGGCCTGTTTATGATGCCCTATATTCCATAATGGGCGCAGAGCAGTATCAGTCAAATTCCGAAAAAGGACTTATTGAAGTGGCTCCTCTTGCCTACATGAGAGGAAGAACTCTTGATAATTCCTACATAATTCTTGATGAGGCGCAGAATACCACACCTGCACAGATGAAGATGTTCCTTACCCGTATAGGCTTCGGCTCCAAGGTCATCATCACAGGAGACCTCACTCAGAAGGACCTTGAGGAAGGCAAGAAGTCAGGTCTTGAGGACGCCATGAGAGTACTTAAGGGAGTTGAAGGAATCGAGTTCATTCAGCTCACAAGTGCGGATGTAGTGAGACACCCTCTGGTTCAGCGTATCGTCAATGCCTACGAGAAGGATGAGGAGAAGCGCGCCAGGAGAGCCAGACAGCATGAACTGTCCTCACGGAAATAAGTGAAAGCTTAAGAACAGCTGCGGGGCTTTCAGACATAAATACACAGTAAGAACGGAATTGAATTTTGAAAGGTTTTGCAAGCAATGACTGTTAATATAGATTTTGAAGTAGAGAAACGTCTCGACCTTCAGTTTGAAGATATCATAAGAGAGATCATAGAAGCTTCCATTGAGTATGAGAAGTGCCCATACGAGTGTGAAATAAGCGTTGTCATCACGGATAATGACGGCATTCATGAACTTAACAGGGAGGCCAGGGGGATAGATTCTCCGACGGATGTGCTTTCATTCCCTATGGTGGACTGGGAAGTGCCTGCGGATTATGATGAGATAGACGAGAGTAATTCGGATATCTTCAATCCAGATTCCGGAGA
Source organism: Lachnospiraceae bacterium (assembly GCA_015057945.1). GTDB lineage: Bacteria > Bacillota > Clostridia > Lachnospirales > Lachnospiraceae > Oribacterium. The sequence goes on from SVDD01000017.1 coordinate 71,994, forward strand.
GCTGCTTCTCGGAGACATCGTCCTCAATCAGGACCGTATCGAGTCCCAGGCAAAGGAGTATGGTCATCCGGAAAGAAGAGAGCTGGCATTTCTCGTGGCCCACAGCATGCTCCATCTTTTAGGTTATGATCATATGGAGGATGAAGAGCGTCTCGAAATGGAGCGCCGTCAGAAGGAAATACTCGAAGGAAAGGGATATTTCAGATGAGTGATCATAGAAGAGTAAGACCTGCTATGGAGACCTCGTCAGAAGGGCCTTCGAGATCACAAAATATAAGGGTACAGAGAACCTTCAGTGAAGAAGCTGAAAGGGACAGAAGGAACAACTTCATAGTTCAGGGTTCTCTTCTTGCGGTAGCAAGTATCGTAGTCAGGATCATCGGCATGGTGTACAGAGTGCCTCTCACAGCCATAATCGGAGATGAGGGAAACGGTTACTACACCAGTGCCTACAGCATTTATACATTATTACTTATCCTATCGAGCTTTTCGATGCCTACAGCGGTTTCGAAGATCGTTTCGGCGAATCTCGTGAACGGTCAGTATAAGAACACCCACAGAGTTATAAAGGCGGCCTGCTTTTATGCAACTGTTGTGGGTTTCATGATGTTTTCGGCACTGTGGTTCGGATCGGATTTCATATCCGAGGTGTTTCTGAAGAAGCCCTTCTGCAGATATGCTCTGAGAGCTCTGGCACCAACAGTCTGGATCATGGCCTATCTCGGAATCCTGAGAGGTTATTTCCAGGGAACCGGAAACATGGTTCCTACGGCGATTTCCCAGATTCTGGAACAGATCCTGAACGCCATAGTTTCCATTCTGGCCGCTTCCATACTGTTTAAGAGCGGGGAGACTGCCAATCTGGTGTATCAGAGTGATAGCTACACAACAGCCTTTGGTGCCGCAGGCGGAGCCATCGGTACCGGAGCAGGAGCATTGACAGCCCTTCTGTTCTTCCTGGTTCTTTATTCATCAAAGAGCCGTGAGATGAAGAAGAGAATGAGAGCGGATAACGGGGAGGTGGACAGCTACAGAAGACTGGGACTCCTTTTGGCCGGAACCATGCTGCCTATCCTCATTTCTTCGACGGTTTACAATATCTCATCGGTCATAGATGATGCCATATTCGGAAACATCATGACCTACCTTGGTCAGGCCGGAAAGATCGTATCACAGTGGGGAGTTTTCGGAGAGTATCACATTCTTTTCAACATTCCTGTGGCCCTTGCCAATGCTCTGTCATCCTCACTCATCCCGAGTCTCACGAGAGCGGTAGCTGCCCATGACAGGAAGAACACCGTGCAGAGAGTCAGATACAGTATCAGATTTACCATGCTAGTGGCGATACCGTCTGCAGTCGGACTCTGTGCACTTGCAGATCCGATATGCCGTATGCTCTTCCCGGGGAAAAATGTGGAGCTTCTCATCATGCTCACAAGGATAGGCGCCATTGCGGTGGTATTTTATTCACAGTCAACCATAACCAATGCCATACTTCAGGGACTGGGACATCTCAGCAGTCCGTTGAAACACGCACTGGTTTCACTCATACTGCATATCATCTGCCTGATAGCCCTTCTTTTTACAGGCATGGGAATTTATGCGGTAGTGCTGTCCAACATTCTTTTTGCATTTTTGATGTGCTTTATGAATAACATCGCCATAAAACGGCATGTGAGATTCCGCCAGGAAATCAGGGAGATATATCTGCTTCCTATAATTGCGGCAGCTTTCATGGGAATTGTGGCTTTTGCAAATTCAACTGTCATCACCATGATGCTTCCTGAGGCAGAGAGATACACAAGGATCGGATCTGCCATAGCAGTCCTTCCGTCGGTATGTGTGGCAGTGGTGGTTTATTTCGGTCTGCTCATAAAGATGCGTGCTTTCACGGAGGAAGACCTTGATAATATGCCTCTCGGTGGAAGACTGAAGAGATTCATCTGAGGGTTTAATGTCGATTGCCTGTCCCTTATGGGGCGGGCATTTTTAAAACAGCTGGAAATATGAAAAATAACGAGAAAACCAACAATAGAAATAACGATAAAAAAAACGATAGAAATAACGACAGGAATAGCAATAGAAAAAACGATAGGAATAATAATAGGAATAATAACAGAAAAAACGACAGGAATAATGACAGAAATAACAACAGGAATAATGACAGAAATAGCGACAGGGATGAGGATGGGAATAACAGGTGCAGCATCCCGTCATCTGTAAAAGGTGTTTTTGATGTTGCGGTGATAGGTGCCGGGGCGGCCGGTATGATGGCTGCCATAGAAGCAGCACGAAAAGGTGCAAGAGTTCTCCTGATAGAGAGGAATCCTGCCCCCGGGAAAAAGCTTGCGACCACAGGAAACGGCAGATGCAATTTTACGAACCTTGATATGGAAGACCTGGCAGGCGGAAAATACAGGGGTGAGAACCCGGAGTTTGCCGAGGCTGGTATCAGGTGCTTTCCGCCGGAAAAAACTGTAGAGTGGTTCAGAGAAATAGGCATTGAACCAAAATACAGAGGGACCTATATATATCCGAATTCTGATCAGGCGTCATCCGTTGTCACAGCTCTTTGGGATGAAGTAAGGAATTCAGGGGCGGAAGTGATTTTTGATACCCTTATCAGAAAGATCAGGAAGGATGAGGGTGGTTTCAAAGCTTTTGCCGGAAAAGGGGCAGATCTTTCGGTGGTCAAGGAAGATAAATCAGGAGATCACCCGGCAAACACAGAACAGATAGGTAGATACTGTGGTTTCCTGTTGGACATCGAGGGAAGCGATACGGTTATAAGGGCTAAAAAGCTGATCATCGCCACAGGCTCAAGGGCTGTGCCGAAGACCGGCTCCACAGGAGACGGTTATGTATGGGCAAAGGCTCTGGGACACACTCTGGTTCCTCAGGTTCCGGCACTTACTGGGGTGAAATGTACAGGGAACCGTTATAAGAACATGGCAGGAGTAAGGACGGATGCGAAGCTTACAGTGAAGATAGACGGAGATGTGGCTGCAAAGGAGGAAGGGGAGCTTCAGCTTACAGACTACGGCATCTCCGGAATTCCTGTGTTTCAGATTTCAAGATTCGTAGCCTACGCCCTCAGGGATGGAAAGAAAGCTTCAGTTTATATCAATTTTCTTCCGGGTATTTCTGATGATAATGAGGAGATATTCAGATTTTTTAAGAAACGGGCAGAGAGGCTCCGTAATAAAGAGATGGGAAGCTTCTTTACCGGACTTCTCAATGAAAAGCTCGGCAATGTGCTTCTGGAGCTTTCTGACATAGAGAGAAAGCAGCCTGTTTCGGCTGTTTCCGAAAAGCAGCTTAAGGTACTAAGCTCCCTTAGCTGCAGCTTCAAGGCAGAGTGCGAGGAAGTGAACCCGTTTCAGAATGCCCAGTGCACAGCAGGCGGCATAAACACCTCGGAAGTCAATCACGAAACCATGGAATCAAAGCTTGTTCCGGGACTTTACTTCGCAGGAGAAATACTGGACATAGACGGAATCTGCGGAGGCTACAATCTCCAGTGGGCCTGGAGCTCGGGGTACATGTCCGGAAGAGCTGCAGGAGAGAAAACTATATAGACTGACTCAAAAAGCATTGATAAAGATGATCGGCAGGACCTGTTTACTAAGGACTGCCGATTTTAGATTTATAAATATTTCTGAAAATGTCGACATCTTTTATAGTCGGACATCTGCTAAGGAGATCAGTATAGGGAGATGAAAAGCCAATATGACTTATTCAAGCACAGCAATAGTGGCGTTGTTGGTCCATTGCATCATAAACAATGACGTAATAAGAAATCAGCATTACAGAAATACATCGCCTGCAGGAAAAACCTATCGCCTGCTCGTGTTGAGTGTAGCAGCATTTTATGTTTCAGACATTTTTTGGGGAATTCTCTATGAGGCACATATGATCGCTGCGGTATTTGCGGATACCGTGGTTTACTTTGCTTTAATGGCCGGTACTGTTTTTTTGTGGACTCGTTATGTGATAGACTATCTGGAGGAGTTGGCCTGGCTGAACAAAGCTCTGCATTATATTGGCTGGTTTTTTCTTGCATTTATAACTGTTGTTTTGATACTGAACTTCTTTGTGCCTGTTATGTTCTGGTTTGATGAAGATGGAGTATTTTGTTCAGGCAAACTGAGATATGATATCCTGATAATACAGGTCATCATGTTTATGGTTGCTGCCGGTTATGTGTTATTTATATCCAAAGGCAAGGACAAAAGTGCAAAACGCCATCACCGGGCAATAGGATTATTTGGTTTTGCAATTGCAATACTGTTGGGTATTCAGGTGACTAACCCGCTGCTTCCGCTGTATACCACCGGATGGCTGCTGGGAACCTGCATCCTTCATACCTTTGTTCTGGAGGATATGAAAGAGGACCGTCTGCTTGAACTGGAAGAAATGCTTCGGAGGGAAGAAAAACAAAAGAAGGAACTCGGGTCAGCAAGGCAACTCGCATTCAGGGATTCTCTCACCGGTGTAAAAAGCTACAATGCATATGTTGAGTCAGAGCAGCAGATAAACGAACGTATCGCAAGCGGAGAGCTGCAGGAGTTCGGTGTGGTTGTGTTCGATGTAAACGGACTGAAGCATATGAATGATACCCATGGGCATGAGGCAGGAGACCGTCTTCTAAAGGAGGCATGTCACCTGATCTGTGAGATGTTTAAGCACAGTCCGGTTTTCAGGATTGGCGGGGATGAATTTGTTGTCCTGGTGGAGGGTGAAGATTATCAGAACAGAAAGTCACTTTTGGCAGAATTTGAAAGGCAGGCAGAGGAAAACCAGTGTAATGGATCTCCGGTTGTTGCCAGCGGTCTATCTGCATTCCGTCCCGGAGAAGATAACAGCTTCCGCAAGGTATTTGAAAGAGCAGATGCAAGAATGTATGACCGAAAAAGGTTTCTGAAAGCTAAAGAAAAGCCATGGCTTTAAGGATTTTAAGTCCTTTAGAGCGATGGCTTTTTTGTTGGAATGAAAGTCTTAAGATTTGGATTATGGGTTTAGCCGGGCACCCATCCATTTATAGGATGAGTATTTACTTATCCTAAGATTGCAACTCTTTCTGTATTTCATTGATTAAATCCATAGGATAAGCACAGAAATCTGCTATTTCTTCGGGGTTTTTCCCCTGCGAAGCATATCGGTGATCTTTTCCCGGTCGCGTTGCCTTTCGCCGCGTTCAAAACCTATCTGTTCGCCCTGCTTAAACCATATATCCTGTCTAGATTGATTATATAGAGGATAACAGAGAATGTTCCGGTTGCATATCGTCTAAAAAACGACTATGTGACATAGGGCGTTATGTTTATTTTTGGTTTATAAAAGCTTTCGAAATCGCCGACATCAAACTATAGTGGGATTTCTGTTGAAGATATCAACAGAAGTACAGGGATGATTATGGATTGAAGGGGCTTGACAGGTATGCAGAGAAAGAGCTACGATTTCGCATCGCATCGCTATAACTTCGCCCTTTTTTCAGTCGAAAATGCATATATTGAAGATGGATGACCGTCGGATCTGACGAGACTGCTATGTCTTGTCGGGTTCGGCGGTCTTTGCGCGTATAAGATCTTATTAAGCACTGAACAATCTGTAGCTTATACGCGCGTATGAAAAATAGAATTGAGTGAAAAGCATGGGGAAATCCACTGCTTAAACGCTATATACATAACAAAAATAAAAGGAGGGAATGTGGTTTATGGTAACAAAGAAAAGAAGATTTTTGGGAGTCATACTCGCCTTTGCGCTTATCCTGGGGCTGATGTCAGGGAATGTGATGACAGTACTGGCAGATTCTTGGGATGGAAACCCATATGCCGAACTTGAGAACAATAGCACAACGACAGTAAGTTTTAACGACTTGGATTGGTATATCATCAAAGATGAATCTACGGCAGAAAATGCTGGTAGTGTCACTTTGCTTATGAAGGATTTGATGTGTAAGAGCACATTTGGTACTAACAATTCATACAGTAGTTCCACTGTGAAAGAAATTTTGGATGGACTTACAGCATCAGGTGGAAGCTTTGAAGACGTGGCAAGTGCAATAAAGAGTGTCGATCTAGATGATGTAGGAGTCCAAGGGGCAAAGCTTTATTTGCTAAGCGCAAGTGAAGCACAACAAGTAGATATAAAAATCAGAAAAAAAGATGACCGCTGGTGGCTCCGCTCGAAAGCGGGAAGCGATGTGGCGGTTGTGAATCATTCCGATCACTCTTCACCTGGTGAGGTTAACACAAATGGGGTACTTTGTAGTCATAACTTCTCTGTACGCCCTGCTTTACAACTTGATCTGAGCAAGGTGAAATATGATTCGGATTCAAAGAAATTTAGTATTCTTCCGCCCCGTTCAGTAACTCTTACCGGAGGTGCGAATGCGACAGTTAGTGGCGGAGAAGTAAAGCAGACCGGTATTACAGGAGAGATGAAAACCGTTACTTACACAGCGAAAAGCGGCTATAAGTTCCCTGAAACAAGCGATTATTTCAAAACCACAAACGGGATAACTGTTGACAGAACCAGTGATACGGTTGTTACTGTATCAGGTAAACCTACGGCTGATACCGAAATGACAGTTCCGGATGCGGAGGAGGTACCGGTTCACAGGCATGATATTCAGCTGGTTAAAGAAAAAGAGCCAACATGTACAGAAGACGGATTTGAAGAACATTATGAGTGCACGGAATGCGGTAAGTGGTTTGCGGATAAAAACGGAAACTATGAGTATTCTGATTCAGAAATAGCAGAGCTTAAGAAAAAAGCCACAGGACATAAATGGGACAGTGGTGTGGTAACAAAGGAAGCCACTTATGATGAGACCGGAATAAAGACATATACATGTTCAGTATGCGGTGAAACAAAGGAAGAGACCATACCAAAGAAGACCAGAAGCTATTCAAATGACAGCGACAATGACAGCAGCGACGGTGGAAGCAGCGGAGGTGGATCAGGTGGTAAGTCAGGAAGCTTCAGCACCCAGAGTCTGGATGTGAATGGAAATGCTTTTGGTGGTCCTTCAGCCGGACATCAGCCGGATTCAGGTATGCCTTTAAGTGACAGAGGCGGAAACTGGGGAAGCATGGCTAATAATTGGAGCTATACAAAGTCTGACGGAAACCTTGCAAGAAATGAATGGCTGAATCTTGAATATAACGGACATACCTACTGGTACTTTTTAGATGGT
>SVDD01000018.1:0-76761 GCA_015057945.1 Lachnospiraceae bacterium
CAAGCCTTTATAGAAGAGCGGCTTTCATCCCACAAGCTGAAGCTTGATGGGTTTTCAGCCGGGAGAGATTATATAAATATTCTTGCCGAAAGCTTGTCGCTCTGCTTGTATCTTAAGTCTTCCACAACCACGTCTCCATGTTCGATAGGATTATTATACTGCAATCTTGAACCTGTTCGACTTCATATAGGATTGTCCTGTGAACATGTAATCACCGTATCCTGATGTATTTGGCTTCCAGTTCGCTGATATTATAAGATCTCCCGTAGTGCCTTTCGGTATGGTATAAGGCTTCTTGGGAGTTGGGTTATTCCAATCTGACCATCCTATAAATACCTTGCCGTCACGTGTTGGATTCTCCAATGTGATAGAAGAGGACTCTACATTATATGTGACTACTTTTTGCTTCTGCAGATTGCCTTCGCAGGTGTTGTACCTGATGGTGTATGTTATCAAACTTGCAGTTGGCGTTATCGTGAGGTTGTTAGCAGGCATTGTGATTGTTCTGTTCTGGTTCGCATTGTGGTCTGACCATTCCTGCCATTTATAACCTGCTTTGGGTGTTGCTTTCAGAGTTATAGTCGCGCCATAGTAATAACTGCCCGTCGTGGTCGATCCCGATGTATTGATACCGTGAGAGTACTGACTTGCATTACTTCCAAGTGTGAATGTGTACTTATTACGGGTATAGTTATATGTGACTACCCTTGAGCCATCCGTATTTATGTTAACAGTCTGTTTTGCAGGAGCTGTAAATCCGGTGTAGGATCCAAACAAACCAGAGGAATACACCCTGTTTTCTCCGTTTTCAGCCCATTTCAAATGTCCTGACTGCGGAGGAGAAACCTACAGGCGGATCACTGATGCCTTTGCCCTTAACAGAAATGACATACCGACCATCTTTAGCTGTCCTTTCTGTTCAAATATGAAAGTTCTGCCCGGTTTCAATGACTTACAGACCACGGATCCTGAACTGGCAAAGGAATATTCGCCAAATAATGAGCGTCCGGTTGCAAAAGTAAGAAAGAGTCTTCAAGTCACTGCCTTGTGGTTATGTTCTACTTGCAGTGGAGAATATCCATATATGATCAGTAACAGGCAGCTAGGAGACCACGTTTGCCCTTATTGTAATGGCACAATGTTACTTAAAGGCTTTAACTCCCTTGCTGATGTAAACCCAGTGCTTGCTAAACGAATATCTCCTTTAAACGATAAGCCTGCTGATGAGATCCTACCATCAAAAGCCACTATTCAGCTTTGGCGTTGTTCAGATTGCGGTGGTGATTATTCAGCTACCACTTTGGAAATGGAAGACGGTTATACTTGTCCTTATTGCGACGACAGGAAATTACTTAAGGGATTTAACTCCTTTGGCGACAGACATCCAGAACTCTTATCCGAGCTTTACGAACTTGGAAATGCGCTTATGGGACGTTCTCCTTTTACAATGCTGAGCAATTCCACAACAAAGCTTAGTTGGCAATGCCCTAAAGATGTAGAACATACATATCTGATGTCACCAAGTACCAGACTCATGTTCCAGAAACGTGACAGAGAACCATGCTTATACTGCAGAGGGCAGCGACGGAAAAAGAACCATTACATTAACTACAACGGTTGGAAGAAAAAACAAAATTCCGATACATAGAAAAAAGTCTCTAGCTTTTGATATGGCTAGAGACTTTATTTTGTAGATTTTTCTCCAAAATCCCGTTTTTGAAATTTTTAGTTTACTCGACGGGTTTTGTAGATTTTTCTACTTTTTCTTCAAAAAATTTTTTTTGGTTTTGTGACAGGCCGGTTTAAAAATCGCTCAAAAATTTTTTTTAGTTTATAAAGTTTTTTTGGTTTAAAAACCATCAAAAAAATCTTACAGATGAAGCACTCTGTCCTTAATCTCCTGGGTTCTTCCCTGGTTCCAGTACTGTGTACCGATATAGCCGCAGGTTCTTCTGGCTACCGACATCTTGCTCTCATCACGGTTTCCGCAGTTAGGGCACTCCCATACAAGCTTACCCATATCATCCTCAACGATCTTTATCTCACCGTCATAACCGCAGCACTCGCAATAATCCGACTTGGTGTTGAGCTCTGCATACATGATGTTGTCATAGATGAACTTCATGACACTGAGAACTGCAGGGATGTTGTTCTGCATGTTAGGAACCTCAACGTAGGAGATAGCTCCTCCCGGTGAAAGCTTCTGGAAATCAGCCTCAAACTTAAGCTTTGTGAAAGCATCAATCTTCTCACGGACATTTACGTGGTAAGAATTGGTCACATAGTTATGATCTGTAACTCCCTTGATGATTCCAAATCTCTTCTGAAGAGCCTTGGAGAACTTGTAGGTTGTGGACTCCATAGGTGTTCCGTAAAGTGAATAGCTTACGTTCTCTGCCTTTCTCCACTCTGCGCACTTGTCGTTCATGTGCTGCATTACCTTAAGTGCAAATGGCTTTGCCTCAGGATCTGTGTGTGACTTTCCTGTCATGCGCACACACATCTCATAGAGACCTGAATACCCGAGAGAAATGGTCGAATAGTTTCCGAAAAGAAGTCTGTCGATCTTCTCTCCCTTCTTAAGTCTCGCAAGCGCTCCGTACTGCCAGAGGATAGGTGCAACATCTGAGGTTGTTCCCATGAGTCTCTCATGACGGAGTTTCAGTGCTCTGTGGCAGAGCTCAAGTCTCTCATCAAAGATATTCCAGAACATATCCATGTCGCCGTGGGATGAACATGCCACATCAACTAAGTTAATGGTAACAACACCCTGGTTGAAACGTCCGTAATACTTGTGCTTTCCTTCTTCATAGGTCTTGCTGTTTGACTTGTTGCCGGCATCGCAGAGACCTTCATCATTCTGCTCGTTATCCGGTGTAAGGAAGGATCTGCAGCCCATGCATGGATATACATCGCCCTTGTACTCGATCATCTTCTTTGCGGAGATGTAATCTGGTACCATTCTCTTGGCCGTGCACTTGGCAGCAAGCTCTGTAAGGTAATAGTATCTTGACTGAGGATAGATATTGTCCTCATCAAGTGTGTAGATAATCTTAGGGAACGCAGGTGTGATCCATACACCCTTCTCGTTCTTAACGCCCTTCATTCTCTGCTTGAGAACTTCCTCGATGACCATGGCAAGATCATCTCTTGTCTGTCCCTCAGGAACCTCATCAAGATACATGAACATAGTAACGAAAGGAGCCTGGCCGTTACATGTCATAAGAGTGATAAGCTGATACTGTATGGTCTGAACGCCACGGGTGATCTCCTCGTGAAGCCTCTTCTCAACGACCCTGTTCACCTGATCTTCTGTCATCTGAACCCCGGCCTCGCTATTCTCTTCCATAACCTGGCTCTTTATCTTCTGACGGGAAATGTCTACGAAAGGAGCAAGGTGTGAAAGTGTGAATGACTGACCGCCGTACTGATTTGAAGCGACCTGTGCAATGATCTGTGTTGTGATATTGCAGGCTGTGTAGAAGCTGTGAGGCTTCTCGATCATGGTCTGGGAAATGACAGTACCGTTCTGAAGCATATCCTCAAGGTTTATGAGGTCACAGTTGTGCTCCTTCTGTGCATAATAGTCAGCATCGTGGAAGTGGATAATGCCTTCCTCGTGTGCTCTCACGATATCCTCGGGAAGAAGAAGACGTCTTGTAAGGTCCCTTGATACCTCTCCTGCCATATAATCACGCTGGGTTGAGTTTATTACAGGGTTCTTGTTTGAATTCTCCTGCTTGAGTTCCTCATTGGACTGATCGATAAGTGAAAGAATATCGTCATCCGTTGTGTTGGACTTACGGGCTATCTCTCTCTTGTAACGGTAACGCACATATTTCTGTGCCACCTCATAGCCTCTCATCTCCATGATACCTGTCTCTACCATATCCTGGATCTCTTCAACCGATACGGCACGATTGAGCTTTGCACACTTGTTGGCAACGTTCTCGGCAACTCCCATGATCTGGTACTCATTCATCTGGTAGATAGGCTCTACTTCGTTGTTTGCCTTACGGATAGCGTTTGCGATCTTGGTAAGATCGAACTGAACTTCCTTTCCGTTACGCTTGATTACATTCTGCTTTACAGCTTCTTTTAATTCTGTCATCTTTGCATCTCCCCTTTATAATAATCCCCTCAAATCGGATAGGGATAAGTCCCTGCCCGATTTCGCGTTGGCCGTCATATATCCGCCTGAATAAGCCCGCTGCTGTATTACGGCTTTACCGCGAAAAAAACAAATCGAAGTAACTTACGACGACTTGAAATCTGTTTGTTATGTAATCTGATAATAATGAAGTTTCAATCAAATCATCTTACAAAAAATATTTATTTCCTGATTTTATGCTTCACCAAATATTGTTTTCGCCTTTGACTCAAGCACTATATCTTGTGTCTGAAATAAATATACTACTATTCACGGCGAAATGAAATAGCTAAATCAAAAATGTCACTTTTTTGTAGAAAACAGAGAATTTCCGCAATTTTTCACAACATCTGTGGCCTACGTATTTTCGGGCAAAAACAGGCTCCGTAACAAGTAATTTAGCGGCTCCGGCTACTGTTTACGAATTTCAGTGCTGTTTTGTAGAAATTGCCATATTGATTTAACTACATTAAGTGTTCAAAGAATTATTCCCATCCAAAAACCACTATATATAGAAAAACTCCCCGGGTTGGTACTGCCACCCGGAGAGTTTATAACATTTATATTCAGATGTCTACATACAATATCTTGTGTCTGAAGAGGAAGCTCATCACTTAATAGGGATAACGCCGCCCTCATAGGTGTTTGTTATGTAGCTTGTAACCTCCTCTGACTGAAGAACCTCTACAAGCTTCTTTGCCCACGCCTGATCTTTATCAGCCTCTGCAACTGCGATTACATTTGCGAAGGTCTGGGCTGCCTCTGAAGAAGCATCCTCCTGCACAAGTGCATCTGATGGCTTGAAGCCTGCATCGATAGCATAGTTTCCGTTCATGCATGCAAAATCAACAGACTCAATTGATCTTGGGATCTGAGCTGCCTCAACCTCAAGAATCTCAACATTATGTGGATTCTCAGTGATATCCTGCTTTGTAGCTGTAAGACCTACACCCTCCTTAAGAGTGATGATTCCGTTTGCCTGAAGGAGCTGAAGGGCACGTGCCTCATTTGTTGTATCGTTAGGAACAGCGATCTGTGCTCCGTCTGCAATTGCAGAAAGATCATTTGACTTACCTGCATAGATTCCAAATGGCTCATAGTGAATGGCACCAACTGATGTCACATGAGTGTTGTTTTCCTTGTTGAAATCATCAAGGTATGGCTGATGCTGGAAATAGTTGGCCTGAAGCTCACCCTGATCTACAGCGAGATTTGGCTGAACGTAATCATTGTAAACCACGATTTCGATATTGATACCTGCTGCGGCGAGAGCATCCTTTGCATGCTCGAGGATTTCAGCATGAGGGCTTGGTGTAGCACCGATCTTTACGGTTACAGGCTCCTGTGAAGCAGCCTCTGTTGTCTTCTCACCCTCAGCCTGAGTCTCAGCTTCCGCAGTTGTCTCCTGCGCTGCTTCTGTCTTTGCCGCCTCTGTAGTTGCAGGTGATGCTGATGAACCGCAGGCTGCAAGAGAAGCTGCCGCAAGAACTGCCGCAAGTGCCAATGTGATCTTTTTCTTCATAATCTCTCCTCCTTTTTGAAAAGTCTCCGTACCTATATAAAACATTGACTTTTCTTTACTATCAGGATATCTCCGTATCCTTTCCATGCCGGATCCTTGTTCCGGCTTGCAACTTTATTTTATTCCGGGCGTTTATAGGATTAACCCCACAAAGCCCGGCTAAAATACATAAATCTATCAGTTCCTTGCTCTCTTGTCTGTGGCTCTTGAAAGACGCATCCAGATTTCCTGAATCATCTGTACGAGTACGACCAGAATAATGACCGCAATCATCATGATGTCTGTCTTATAACGGTAATAACCGTAATTCAGAGCTATGGCTCCGAGTCCGCCTCCTCCTACAAAGCCTGCCATCGCGGAATAGCTCAGGATAGTTGTGATACAGATGGCTGCACCCACAAGTAAGCTTGGCTTGGCCTCGGGTATCAGAACCTTGTAAATGATCTGCCAGTTGCTTGCTCCCATTGACTTTGCGGCTTCAATTACACCGGCGCTCACTTCCTTAAGAGAAGATTCTACCATTCTTCCGATATAGGGAGCTGAGGCAATGATGAGCGGCGGAATGATAGCCTTTGGTCCGAGGGTCGTGCCCACCAGGAACTTCGTAATGGGAAGCACCATGACCAAAAGGATCAGGAACGGAATTGAACGGAAGATGTTAATGATAACGCCAAGCACCGTATGCACCGCACTGCAGGGCGCTATTCCGTCCTTGTCTGTGACCACCAGGATCACTCCGAGAGGTATTCCTATGAGATAGGAAATAGTACTGGAGATAAGTGTCATATAAATGGTAGACCAGGTCTCCTCTATGTACATGGAAATTGATGCTGCATCCATTAGTCCACCTCCTCAAATATAATATTGTTGTCTTTAAGATACTGTCTTATCTTCTCACCATCATTATCGTCATCCGGAAGCTCCACTATCATCTGTCCCACAGCCTGTCCTTCAACCTCCTTTGTATTGGCAAAAAGGATGTTCACCGGAACCTTACAGCTTAAAATCATATCCGAAAGAATGGGCTGATGTGCGGAATGACCGTCGAATACTATTCGTATCTTATTGTTGCTGCTCTCACCGAAGATCACCGGCTTAACTGAATCCGCATCACCGTCTCCAAGTATAAGTCTCTTTCCTATTTCGGTCTTTGGATTGTTAAATACCTCCGAAACAGGACCGCTCTCCGCTATATGACTGTGATCTATGATTGCAACATTGTCACAAATGGCTTCAATGACAGACATCTGATGAGTGATCACTATGACCGTTACACCAAGCTCCTTATTGATCTGTTTCAGAAGATCGAGGATCTGAGCTGTGGTCTTCGGATCAAGAGCGGATGTAGCCTCATCACACAAAAGAACCTTCGGATTTGTTGCAAGAGCTCTGGCAATAGCGACTCTCTGCTTCTGTCCTCCCGAAAGCTGTGCCGGATAGTTCCTGCTTCTGTCCTCAAGCCCTACCAGCCTCAGAAGCTCCATGGCTCTTTCTCTTGCCTTTTTCTTGTCTTCACCGGCTATTTCAAGCGGGAAGGTAACATTCGAAAGAAGATTTCTCTGGTCCAGAAGATTGAACTGCTGAAAAATCATGCCCATGTTTCTTCTGGCTTCCCTGACTTCTTTATCCGACAGGTCTCCGAGGGATTTTCCCTCAAAAATGACCTTGCCGCTGGTAGGCACCTCAAGATAATTTATACAACGTACCAGTGTTGACTTTCCTGCACCGGAAAGTCCGATGATTCCCTGAACGGAACCCTCCTTGATATCCAGATTGATATCATCAAGAGCAATCACATCCCCTGAACTTGTATGGAATGTCTTGCCCATGTTAACCAACCGGATGATATTATCACCCTTAGCCATTAAACCTCCATCGTTCCGCAGATTCACTGCGGATGCCGCCCGAGCGGCTGTTTTTCATTTTAATGATCGCGGGTTCGACGTCTTTCACCCACCATCTTTTTTACGAATATCTTCTGATTTCCTCTATCTAAAGATTCTGAAGAAACCTCAAAGATTCGTAACAAAGATTTTATTATATGAAAAGCCTTTAATCAATTAGGGATAAATGATAATGAGCTATAAGCTGTGGCTATAACTGGAATTACAATCAGTCCTGCTCCCGGATGACAGACTTTGTTCATGCAGAGTCCTATGGCGCACTGCCCGTAGCCTTATCATGAAGATGGCCTTATGTCATGCTATTCATCGTCAATGCACTTTCCTCGTATTATATGATCATACCCTATAAAGCAAAAAAGAGCACTGCCCCTTCAAAGGGCAATGCTCCTATCTTTACAAAATTTCTTAATCCTTATTTCTCTTGTAATGATAAAGCAGTCTCACGCCGTCTGCATACTCTGCTTCCTCTTCCGAATCTATGGCCAGTTCAATGCTTTCCTTACCGCTGTAATCCGTTATGGCCGCACCTATATAGAACTCATCCCTGATTTCATCCGCATAAGGAATGGACACGGAGCCCGTAAGATCTTCATCCGCACTCAGCTTCCTGATATCCATTTCAAGTCCCTGCCAGAAAATACGTTTCCCGTCCTTGTCAAATACATATACAGTCACCGGCCAGTCGAAGAAAAATCCTGCATTTCCTGCATTCCTGAAGGAGATATCCAGGTTTATCTTATTCTGCGAAAAATCATAATGGGCACTGAGTCTTGAAGGATATATCCTGTAACCCATTCTTTTCAGTATTGATTCTTCCTGAAGATTATAGTTTTCATTCGTAAGATCAGGCACCATTGGACCTATAAAGGTCATCCGGGAATTCGAAATATCCTCAAGCACTCCGCCAAAATCCTCTGTAAGGATCTTATCCATAGGAATACCGCTGGTGAACTCTCCTCCAACAGGACCTGTCTTTCCTATATCCGGTGAGGGACTGAGCTTCAGCTGCTTTCCTGACGTCTCCTGAGTCCCTCCTTCTTTTAACCAGTTAAGCCATTCTTCCGTATCTTGCCTGTCTCCCACCATATCATTGAAGACACCCATTTCTCCTTCAACAGAAAAATCATAATTCCTTCTGGTCATAAGTCTCGAATTCGCAAAGCTCGTGGAATACAGTTCCGCATACTCGGCACAAACATCTGCATTCGGCATCAGAGAGCTGTGGCTATCGTCCTTTGCATGCCACTCTCCCCAGTGTCCCAGACTTCCGAGCTGAACAAAGGAGATGAAAAAGTCCTTGTTGCAGTATCTGGCCAGTTCCTTAAGCGCCAGATCATGATACTTCCTGAAGACCGCATCGGCATAATCCGGTGAATATCCTTTACCATACTCAGTATCGTAGAATGTTCCCGTCTGGGTCTTTTGGTAGAGCCACTCAGGTATATCCATGTGCTCCTCTTCCCCTGGAATATCGCATATAAAACGTATGACTCCATGCTTATGCTTATTCTTCCACTCTTCTATATGATATTTTTTTTCGACACCCTCTATATCAAATTTACCTTCCGCCGGTTCCCACTCTGCAAAGGTAAGAGGGATATATACCATGTTGGCTTCTTCACACTGAATTTCATTTTCAGCATCCGGGGCAAATCCCATAAGAGGATTGTCCGTTATTGTATAGTCCGGAGAATAGTTAACGTCGAAGTTAAGCCCGGAACGGTGAACCATATAGTACATTATCCCCGCAATGGCTGCTCCCAGAATCAGGATCATGGCATACTGGATGGCATAGCTTTTCCTTTTACCCATTGTACTCCCCGTTATACTGAATAAGGTTCACGTCATTTACGCCCTGAAGCTCGGCTATTTTTTCAACAAAAGGCATGTTTTCAGGTTTTGACATGATCTCGACAGTGAGCTCTGCTCTGCCCTTTCTCAGGGTCTTTGACTTAATCTGGTACTTACGGTTTCCAAGCTGTTTAAGTACCTCTGCACCTGTCTCTTCACCTTCATAGTGAACCACAAGTATATAGATGACACCTTCCTTCTTTTTGATATAGAAATGTCTCACAAGTACATACATCACTACCATGGTTATGAGTGCAAGGGGATAGATATGAGCCGCAACTATGATTCCTATTGATATGGCCCAGAAAATATACAAAAGATCCATAGGATCCTTTATGGCTGTTCTGTATCTTACGATGGAAAGGGCACCCACCATACCAAGTGAAATAACGATGTTACTGCTTATGGCAAGAGTCAGGGCACATGGAAGTATGGTCATACCAACGAGAGTCATGGCAAAGGAAGATGAATATACCACTCCGCCGTAATACTTCTTATAGATCCGGTATATCACAAATCCAAGCAGTATGGCTATCACCATGGCAATTACAGCCGTAATGATAAAGTCCAGGGTTATGGCATTGTTTGCCACAAAGTTCTTAAGTACCGATTTTTTAAAATAGTCTTTTGCGTTCATTTTATATCCTCCGTCTCTAAGGAATTGATCATCATAAAAATGCTTTACATCAATACGGTCTTACTGAGTCCCGCAGTCACATCCGTAAGATGATGTGCCGCATCGTAGCAGGACACATATTTTGAAAAAGCCACAAATTCTTCTCCGTCAAGAGGCAGTACCTCTTTTATGATCTGAGGAAGGAATTCGGTATACTTGACCTCCAGTACCTCCACATCCGGCTCTATAGCCGGAAGCCTGGGAAGAGTCTCATCAAATATATCGAATCCTCCGACTGCAGCCGCCACCTCACTGTCAAAGGTGATCCTCACGGTACCCTCATCCAGTATCAGAGGGAGTCTCATGTAATCAACTATGACCTTGGGTCTCAATAGATTCATGACACATTCAGCATAGAACTCCCCGCAGAGGTTCTCCTTTCTCTTAAGGAGGAAGCCATAATCGCCATCCATGATACTATCAAATTCCTGCCTGGAAATATCCACGGATTCCTTAAAGATATAACTTCCGCTCTTCTTCTTTCTTTCAAGAGATATCTTTTTATCGCTGTAGTTATATATCCTTATACGCCATTTCTTTCTGGCATAAACACCCATGAGTTTCTGCACATAAGCCGTATTTTTATAATCATCAAAATACAGGCTTCGTATCTCATATCCATCCTGAGAGGCGTGCGGATCCAGATGCAGCAAAGGTCTCAGCCTTCTCTTCAGAAGCTCCGCCTCCTTTCGAGAAATGACATACTTCCATTCATTCCTGTATATAGGTTTTTTGTCCTCCATTTTAGCCTCCATGGTTCATACACGAATCTCTTACCTGATTCGTATATGGCCCACCAAACAAGTCTGAAAGTTCATTTTCAAACTTCTCTTTTCTGAATTCCTGTCATTCTTCCTGGAAAGTCGACTTCACCACAGTTCCGTCTTCCTTTACATAGAAGCAAAGTACTCCGTGCACTGTCGTCTTCTTTTCAGTGTTATAGTATTCAAATGCTTCCTGCTTAAGGCCTGTTCCGTTATCGCTCTTTGCATATACCCTTACAAAGTACTGTCCCGGAGCGAGTTTTCCGGCATCAAATTTCGTATCTTCAAGATCTGTTCCCTGAGAAAGTTTACTGCCAAATGACCATGAATCGGAAATCTCCACATCATAGCTTATCTTCCCATTGATCATTGAAGATTCATCCCAGTTTATGATCACATGACCATCCTTTAACTCAGGATTATTTATATGAAAAGGCCATGGAGTTTCAAGTGAATCATAGTAAGCATAGTAATTTTTCTCAATCTGCTCCGGTATCATCTCAAGGAGCTTATCGTAATTCTCTTCGGTAACTCTCGCATAAGAAGAGTCCGGTATTCTGTAAAGATATTTTTTGACCTTATCCCCCAGCTTCTTTGCCCTTTTCGATACATTCTCAGAAGAAAGCTCCGATTCATGAAGCTCTTTTATCTTTTCACTTAGCTTATCCACACAATGCCTGCTCTTAAGGATACGGCTGAAAAGAATAGAATCTGTATAGAGATAAATTCCCTTTTCGTATCCCTCCGAGTAATCAGGATCTCTCAGCCGTTCGTAATCGGATCTTAAGGCTCCGTCATTATCCCAGGGAATAATGTAGAATTTATTGACCCCCATGGGACTGTACAGATAGAAGTTCTCGGTATCTGTTTTCTTATTGTCCATCAGGATATTGAAGGCCATAAAAGTGTAGAGATTGTCCTCATCAAAGTAAGTCTTCACTACATCCTCTATGGACATGTCCCCACCGTTAAGTGCGTCAAGCATCTCAATGAGACCACTGTAATCTTCGCTTCCCTTTGCTTCCAGAAGCTCTTCAAATTTATTCTTATCGAAGTTCTTTTCCGTAGGCTGCATTATCACATCACTGTGACGTCCGAAGTCAAAATCATTTATCTTATAAAGCTCACCTGAACTATCGAGATTTCTGTTGGAAAGATACTTTTTGTTCACAGTCTCCACCAGAGTATAGAGTCCGTAATCCACAAAGAGGTCGGTTTTTTCTGACTTGAGATCCCTGACATACAGATGTACAAATTCAGTTCTTACGGACATCATGTCATCAGTTTTACTCATAAGCTCGTAGCACAGCTTATTGGTGAAACGGAAGGGATCCGTAAAGCTCTTTGAGAGTACCAATGTCTTTATTCCGGAAACATTGCCGCTACCGGAATTTATCTTTATACGGTAACTCTTCTGCTGTCTTGTGGATGCCTTTTTACCGCTAAGCTTCACTGTGGCATTGGCAGACATGCTTCCGTAACCGAAGGCATCGGATGTGGGACCGTCTTCATTTCCGAACTGGACCAGCGCATCGCAGGTATAGGCTTCAGCATCTCTCTCCTCATACCATGAAAGATTATGTTCATTTATCTCTTCCCAGGTGTGCTCCGAATCCCCGAAGCTCCCGTCTCCTCCCACAGTCAGATAAAGGACATCCCTGGCCATAGGTTCTTCATAAAGGGCTCTGTAATCCTTTACCTGATACATATCCTTGAGAGAAGCCTTTTCATAATAATCCTGAGGAAATGCCCAGTATTTAAACTCTTCTAACCAGCTGTCATTCCCGTGTTTTTTCTTATCTTTCTCCGCTGTACCGGAAACACTTCCACAGCCCAGAAGGCACAACAGCAAGAAAAGTGAAAAAAGTTTTATTACTTTTTTTATAAAAAGCTCTTTTCTCATACCTTCTCCTTTACTATATATTGCACTTTACCTTCACTATCAACCGTAAAGCAGTAACAGCCATATACCTTTCCACCCCTGCTCTTTACATAATAATCAAAACATTCCATGGTATACCCTGACTGATTTTTTGAAGTGACCCTGAGATAATATCTTCCGGGCTCAAGAATATCTGTTTCCACAAGGGGTATCTTTAAGTCATGCCCTTCATAAATCACTTCCTGAAAAAGGTCATCCTTTGCGATCATATAATCATAGGTCACTTCCTCGCCGTTATAATCATAGGAAGTGCCCCAGCTTATGAGAGTTTTGTTATTCTGCTTATCTATGATAGGCATATCTATGAAAAAGGGCCATGGACACTTCATGGTTTCCTGAAATTCCAGATAATTATCCCTTACCTCATCCCCAAGTCCCGAAGTAAGTTCATCAAACTCTTCTTCAGAATCTGTTTTCTTGAATTCAACATCTGGCATGGAGAATATATAAGGTTTAACTATATCCGAATAGGATTCCGCTTTTTCGTTAACTATCTCAGGTGATACATAATTTTTATAAAGATCCTCAACAGCGTATGTAAGCAGGTTCCTGTATCTTTCCACCTTCATCATTCGGTTTATAAGTGCAAGTCCCAAAAACTTGGTCATTCCCTTTTCCCAGGATTCACCGTCACTTCTCCCTTTGCTTTTGTTATACTCTTTATGAAAACTTGCATCCATGTCCCAGCAGATCATATAAAACTTCCGGGAATTAAGGGGACTGTAAATAAACAGATTGCGGGCACCCACGTCCACATTACCGTTCAGGATGTTGAATGCCATCCAGTAACAAAGATTTCTCTCATCAAAATGTTCCTCTACTATCTTTTCTATAGGCTTTGAATAATTATGGATTTCTTCTATTACTTCCTGTAACTTTGAAGGATCTCCGTCTCCCTTTTCTTCAAGGTAGCTGTCGAATTTAGACTGATCAAATTCCGGATCATCCTTTGACATCATTACCTCTTCATATTTGTTCCACTCAAAGAAGGATACCTTATAAAGATGTCCGTTCTCATCCAGACCATGATTCTTTAAATAGGTTCTGTTGACCTGCTCCACCATGGTATAAAGACCATAATCCATAAAATCTTCGCTTCCCTCTTCGGTATCATCCTTCACATAGAGATGAACGAACTGTGTCCTTCCGCCTATCAGTTCAGGAATATTTTTCAGAAGATCATAGCATAGCTTGTTCTCAAACCGATAGGGCTGTCCCACATGCTTATTCAGATCCAGTGTCCTCTGATTTCTGAAATCGCCTTTCCCGTCCTTTATCCTTATCTTATAGTTCTTTTGGGCTGATCTGGATGAGGTCTGGCCTCTGACCTGAACAGAAACATTAGGCACGTTTTCACCGTAACCGAAGTCTCCGGAATCTATTCCTTCTCCTTCTTCGTCAATCTGAAGAACACCCTCTACCTTGTATCGGTCCACTCCCATATTCTGGTAGTCATAGGCCGAATAGGTATTAACCTCCTGCCAGGTATGATTGCTGCTGTCAGCTTCATTTCCTTTTGTTACCGTAAGATACATGGTTATGACAGAATAATCCTTGTCATTCATGTAAATGTCTTTGTTCTCTACAAGATTTCCATAGGAAGGAACAGTCTTTTCAACAGTATCAACTGTAATTTCCCCTTCTTCGGAGGGCTCTGTGACTGCCACGGTTTCCATGTTTGTCTCAGCTTCGGGAACCCTCAAATTACATCCGGAAAGAATCAGTATGCAGGTAATCATTATGAAAAACCATCTGAAAATCACTATTTTCTTCAATATCCGATCCCCTCCTTTTTCAAAAGCTTCTCCAAAGCTTTTTCTTTTTCAGCGCTGAACCTCTCTTCTTCCTTTTCCGTGAACTTATCAAGCTTACTGCTGAGTGTCACAAAAAAGCCCTTCTCTGTACCCTGTATGAGGTTCTGTCTTGAAAGCAGAAAATAGGAAAGTCTCTTGGTATACCAGTTAAGTCTCAAAAGAGCATAAAAATAGAAAACCACCGTTCCAAGAAAGAACCCGACTCCAAAATAATGAACATCCCCGAAATTAATCTGCCATATGGTTGCCAGGGTGCTTACCAGTGCAAAAAGCGTGGTTCCCACAAAAGCTCCATCATAGTCTTCAAAATAAAGCTCTATGAGCATCACGGAATTTGCCACGGCATATACTCCGTAACCCACACACAGGAACCTGAAGATGGCAAGTGAAAGTGAACTTATACCCGGAAAAAAGAATTCCATAAAAGGCGGACCTATAACAACGAAGAGAACAGTTGTAAACAGCTGCTTACAGCCGAGGTACATAAGCTCTCTCTGAAGCATGTCCATCATCTCTTTTCCTGCCAGTTTTATATCACTTATGGCTCCCTGATGTGCAAAAAGCCCATAAAAGCCTCTGTACTTCGGATAGAAATTCACTTCAACGGAAATAACAAAACTGATAGTTGTTATGATAAGAGAGAAGAATGCGGCAAGAGCAGGAACATCATATTCAGGTGCTCCGTAAAAGCCTCCGCTGACCTGTTCTCTCAGAGGTCCGAAGTACATAACTATCAGATGACTGAACAGCCCTATCCTCACCATGGCCCCGGAAAGAGTCAGTGTAGGATACTTGTCAAAATACTTAAGAAATGTAAAATAACCGCCTCTGCTCTTCGGAAAGTAATCCATCATCAGCTTAAGCTGCTGTACTGAAAGTAATCCGTAAGCTATTATCACGCAAAGCATAAGGCTCTCAACACTGCCTTTTCCGAACAGGACCATAAGAAGCGCCACCAGGAAACCAAACATCAGTGATATGGTAAACGTTAGAACTATGGCATTAAAATCCTTAAGGGCAGTGAGATATATCATCTCTGTCCAGGCCACAATGAGAACCATGGCCAGCCACATACAGAGCACTACCTGAGCCGGGTTTTCCGCGGAAACCACAAGAAAAGGCAGATACATTATCCCGCAGATTATGAGCTCAATGATCAGAAGCCCATAAAAGGATGGCATGATCTTATCCTTTTTTCCGCTGTAGATCATGTCTGACACAAAGCGGGTGATCACCATGTTGAACCAGGTGGTCACAAAAAGCGAAACCAGAAGTGTATAGGTCAGCATACAGTTAAGAAGCTCCCTTTCATGATCCGGAAGTCCCGCTATCTGTGAAAGCTTGGATATGCCTGTGAGCAGGATAACTCCCAGAATCATGGGACCAACAGTCACTATTCCGGAATATCCGTATGCTTTACAAAGATTCATTAATCCCTTCTTATTGAAGAGTTTTTTTAAGCTGAAGCCTATGCCTGCCATCTTTTAAACACCTCATCATAAACTTTCTGATACTTGGTTATCATATCTTCATGGCGGAAATACTTTTCTACCCTGCTTCTTCCGGCAACTCCCATCATGAACCTTTTCTCAGGCTGCAGACACATAAGGGTCATGGCATTGGTAAGAGCCGGTATATCCATCGGAGGCACGCATATTCCGGAGCTTCCGAAATAGTCATCATCCTGAACCTTCGTAAGAAGCTCTCTGCAGTTACCCACATCAGTGGTCACGCAGGGCCTTCCTGCCGCAAAGGACTCAAGTACAGAAAGAGGCATGCCTTCCGAAACACTTGAAAGCACCGTAAAGTCAAAGTCACCGATGTGCTTTACCACATCGATGGAACCCATGAAAATGACATCCTTTACTCCCAGCAGCTTTACAAGGTCATAGCACTCTTCCGCGTATTTTTTGTCATCCTCGGGTCCTGCGATGAACAGCCTTGCATTGGGCACCCTTTTCTTAACTCCGGAAAACGCATAGATCATGGTCTTGACATCCTTTATGGGTGCGATTCTGAGTACCGCGCCTATATCCACGTGTCCGTCATCCTTCTTTTTACCTATGTCCTTGAACCTTTCATAGTGTATGCCGTTTCCAATGTACACACATTTATCAGGATCACAGCCCATATCGATCTGGATCCTTCTGGCGCCTCCGAAGAGACTGGTTATCATGGTTGCCTTTTCATAGGCACCCTTGGAGAGCATGTAAAAAAAGCGGACCCAGAATTTCTTAAAGGCAGGGAGTACCCACTTTGCTCTTATGATCTCTTCCTCCCTCTCACGGGTATAGATGCCATGCTCTGAGATCTCATAGGGGACCTGATATTTGTAGCTTCCCAGTCTTGCCAGTATGCCGCTGTAGCCTGTTGCGATGGCATGATACACATCCGCCTTAGGTATGTCCGTATGAAGCAGATACAGCACCGGCAGAAACATTGACCTTATGGTATGAAAGAAATCCGAGAACGCTGTATAGGTATATTCCTCTTCACATATCCCGGTGATGATATTCAGGAATTCTTCACTCATAAGAAAGGAAAGAGGATCTATTTTATCCTCTGAATACATCTTAAAGAGCTTTTCCCAGTCAGGATCGGAACAGCTTATAAGATCATGAAGTGTTTTTATTTCCTCTTCAGTAAAATCATACTTCTTCGGTTTTGTCCTCAGCTTCAGTGCATCGTTAAGAAATACCTCCCTTATCTCAACCACGTTCTCCGGAAGGGTATACTTGAATTTACCCTTCATGGAGGAATCCGAAGCAACTGCCCAGATCACAAATTCATGCTGGGGCATGGCCTTTATGTACTGATGGATCCATGTGGATACACCACCCGTAACATAGGGGTAACACCCCTCCAAAATCACACATATTCTCATATCTACCCCTACTCAAGACTCAGTTCGACGCTTTCATCCTCACACTTTATGAGATACATATTTTCAGCTACCCTGCTGTAGCTTCCGCCACGGATTCCGGCTATGCTTTTCCCCTCGTTAAGCCGTACAATCATCCATGCTTCTTCATTAAAGTCTGAAAGGTCTAACTTTATCTCACTATTCTTTTTCTCACTCTTTACTTTCAGGATGTCATAGTTCTGAACTGCTGCGGCTATCTCCGAACCGGTAAGATTTCTTATGTCCGGTGCAGAATTATAAAGCCAGTCCATATATTTTTTCAGATTGCTGTAAAGCTTTGCCCATCCAAGCTCTGCTCCTCTGTCCACATCGAGCACATCATCGGGATGATGAAAATGCGTATTGACAAAATGGAAATTAAGTTCTGAAAGGGCAGTAAGCTCCATATACTCATCTATCACACAGCCCGATGTGATTCTCGGTGTATTTATGATTCCATCCTTTGAAACATCGAATTCCTGCTCATAGGCCATATCCGTCGGCAGATATACTGCTGCTATGCTTCGTATGGTTGTATCATTCAAAAGCTCTCTTCCTTCCTCTGAAAGCACATTGGAAGGCGGAACATACACCTTTAGTTCCTCATCAGGAAAAAGCTCTCCCGTAAAACGGAAAACCTCTTCCAGGGACTTTTTCATTTCAACTGTTGAAGGCCACTGCATATATGCGTCGTACAGGTCCTTATAGTCAAAGTTCCTGAGTACCAGCGGCATATGGTTGTAGCCATGTATACCTATCTCTCCGCCACTGTCCAGAAGCATATTTCCAAAATACTGGAATCTCATAATCTCCTGATTTTCCGGAAACACTCCTTCCACCTGGTCGGAATAATCCTCTATCACAAGACCGGTGTAATGTATCCCGTATTTTTTCCCAAGTTCATAGATATCATTCCACCATACCTGGGAATAAAAATCTGCTACCGACATGTGGTAATCCCTGTCAATAAAGTTACTGTCCCCCTCCGGTACAGGAGATGGGAAATCATCAATGTAAAACGCCGCGCCGTTTATGACAGGATATGCGCAGTAATCTCCGAGAAGACTGTATGCTGCACTGTGGATACCTCTGTAGGCCTTATCTATTATTCCGAAGTTATCCATGACCACAGTGCCTTTTCCTGCTTTTCTTCTCCAGATAAGCGGTACAGGATATTCATCTGTGGACTGCATATAGACTTCACTGTCATCCTTAATGGAGTATGCCAGTGCTGAATCATAAGGATCAATGATATTGAAATCATGGGCCGATCCGCCTATAAGAAAATCATTATTGAAATGAAGACCTTCCACGAACTGTGCATCACCACTGTCAAGTATTCCCAGAAGATCATAAAAGCTCTGGAAACTTCCGCTGGTTTCGGGCGGGTAAGCAATCATGAGATTTCCCCCATCGGTAACCCAGTCCTTTATAGCGATGATTTCTTTTGCCAGTTTGGGATATTTCGTAATTGCAACTATAGCTTTCTTATAATCCTTCAGCATCCCGCTTTCAAAGCTTCCCACTTCACATGTGTCATAGGGGATCTTCATCTGGCTCAGCACCGGATTCCAAAGCTCCAGGGCCTTCATACTCTGGGGATCCCCATCCTCATATATCAGGATGGTTCCCTGATCATAGGTATTTTCAACTTTACTTTTACTCAGGATACTGTTGGTAGGTTTTGAACCTTCATCATCACTCTTTATAACACGGAGAGTCTCCTTGGGCATGAGGGAAATCATCTCCGGCCTCACGGTATATATCACATTGGCCTGGACCATAATAAGTGCTGCAGAAAAAATGCAGAATACTATTCCCAATATAAAAAGGCCGCCGAACTCCATACGTGCCAATATTTTTTTAATTCTGCCGGTCTTCCTAGTCTCTTTTTCCATTTCCTTCTACTACTCCATGGCAGACGCAGGAACGCCTCTGCCCACTATCAGAATTTCTATGAAACCATTTCGTCTTCACACCAAAACCTCACGAGACTTTTTAGTTCCGTCGAAAGATATATCCCTTTTTCATCTATTTCCCTGACTGTTCGTCTGATCTCTTTCCTGTCCTTTCTGAGAATCGCACTTTGCAGCATAGCTGTATATGTACCTTCTCTTTCCGGCCACCTCTCCTTCATGTACCTGATGTCTTCGTCCAGGGCATCCTGATCATGAAGTTTGAGATCCGCATCAGCCTTTTTATTTATAAGAGTCCATTTTCCCCTCACACTATTCTTTGACAACTCTTTTTTCAGCAGCCCTGAATATTTCTTAAGCTGGTTTTTCAGTCCGTCTCCCTCCAACAGACCGCTTGATATGTATCTCTCAAGCAGCTTACGATATTCCACATCCAGCTCCTCATCCAGAGGAGCAGCCGACTTTCTTTTCATGATGTCCTGAAATTCCAGATCGAATTTCTTCATTATCTCTGTAAGAGCGGTTGCGGCATAATGAACCACCTCAGTGTCACCATTCTGTTTTGCATTGAAAAGCTGCGGTACATAACCCTCCGGATCCGAATACAGCACATCTATCAGCAGCTCTCTTCGGGTTGCCGTATCATTGATGACCAGAGCCTCTTCAAGCGGAACCACCTTTTCCCTCACATCATCTTCATCCATCACAATGCTTTTTGTGATATCGCCTGGTTCCTCCGTTAACTCCTGGTCTTCCTGACTGTTATAGGAAGCTGATTTATACTCTGTACTATCGGATCGGGCTTCTTTATCTTTGATATCGATAAGCGGATCCACCTCTGCAATATCTGCCTCTCTGTCGGAATGTCTGTCAGACAATGTCCTTACCAGCACAAAAAGAAGTCCGAAGACAGGTATCAAGAAAGCAACACCGAGATCAATATAAGAGCAGCTGATCATGTATCTTAACCGCCCTATAAAAAGCATGGTCCAGATAATATAATGAATAGCGAGGATAGACACTATGAACAACATCTTATATTCCCTCCAGTATTCTGTAACCTATGTCATTGCTTCTTAATCTCTCATCAATTGTTTCAAATATCTTTCTGTTTATCTGAGTGAGAAGCAGATAAAATTTACCGTCTTTTCCTTCTCCCACCATGTCACTATGCCTTATAAGCTTTCCCAGTTTTTCTAAGGTCTCATCTATGTCGGTAGTCTCAAGCTCCAGAAGGATAAAGGATGCCACTCCCGCATCTATCATTCTGCGCTGTGCCTCAAGCTCCTTTTCAAAATATGAAGGTACAAGTATCTCTGTTCCGGTTCTGTACTTCTCCTTCTCGATGGCTTTCTGATACTCCAGGGCTCTGATCAATGAGATCCTTACGAGATGGCACATGATGGTGAAAAGATTCATATAGTACTGTCCCATCTGTTCCGTATCCGCTTCGTAGATACAGATCATGAGCTTCAGCTTTTCATCCTCCACTATTCCGTATGCATACTGTGGTTTATCCTCTGAAAAGCTGATATTTTTCCATGTATCCCTTTGTACTATCACATCATATACATCCCGGTATGCATCAAGACTGAGTGACCTTGAAAGCTCTTCCGTCATGCTTCTTGAACAAGCAACGAGACGGGCATAATTCTGACTGTCATCTATGGTGTATATGGCTATACTGTGGTTCTTAAGTATATTTTCCAGTATCTCCACGCCGTTCATGAATATCTCCGCAGGTGTGGAACTGTTAAGATTCTCTACTGCTTCAAATATCTTTCCGAAGCTGTCCTGATATCCGAGTATCTGTCTCTTGTACTCCTCCTTGTTGTCTATGACGGACATGTAGACATTATTGAGGAAGTCATACTTACCCTGAATCGTCTCAACTTCCTCTTCCGCAAATTTAATCTTCTGATCCTTGCTGGTGACCATGTATCCCGAGATGGCCCCGGTCATAAGATAAATAGCAAAGGGCAGCCAGTAATCGGTATTGTAGAACAGCATGCTTCCGGTAACTCCTGACTGTATGAAGGATATCGCAAGAGAAACACACTGTATGAATCCTGAAAGGATGCCAATGAACATTCCGTGAACACTGCCCATTATCACCACATAAAAAAGTCTCAAGTCAATATATCTGAAATAGATATTGTCAGTTGTATACCTGATCAGGAACTGTATCAGCAGGAACAGTCCCACAAGCTCTGTTACCTTAAACACCTTATCGGATATTCCGTTCAGGAAGGTCCTCGCCCTGTCCAGTTTCCCAGGCTTTCTCAGCTTAAGGGCTGAATATCTTTTGAAGGCATACTTTATTCCCTCTGTAAAATCGTCTCCGGGAATGAAGCCATAATCCTTTTTCAGCCTCATGGCTTCCTTTTTCCTGTTGAGCAGAAGATCATGAAACCGCGAATCCTTGTAACTTATCTGTGCCGTTTTCACACACTCCTTAAGGACATCACCGAGCTCCCTGTAGGTATGTTCACATCCGTTAAGGGCAGAGTATTCTCCCCCTGTATCCATGGTCTCCTCTGTCATGGATATCAGAAGATCCGTAAGATTTCTTAGGGACATAAACTCAACATGATCCTCAGGATCATACTGAAACTCAATGGGCTCATCATTTATGAGCCTGTCGAAAAGACTTCCCAGCCATGTGTTAACAGGAACATGCTTCAAGATATGAGGCGCTCTCAGGATGACCGTTTTAACATTGTTCTCATGAGAAAGGAACTTCACCTGCTCCTCTGTCTGTGCACAGTTAAATGTCTCCGAAGTGATGTGAAGGCTCTGATGGGAGCTCTCGATGGAAGATACAAAAATGATCTTTGACACCTCGTTCTCCGCACAGCTGTAAACCAGCTTCTCTATTTTTTTACGTTCATTATCAAGTCCCGTGTTTCCATCGACAAAGCCTGATATGTACCATACGACATCAGGCAGATAGGACTTCATTATCTTATGGAAATTCTCGGATGTGATATCATCCTTATATAGATTGATCTTATGTGACTTTGATCCGAATTCTATTCTCTTACTGTACAGCTCTGAGGAATCGTCAACTCCCGCTATAACTACGCTGTAGTAATCCGTTAAACGATTCAATGTTCCGGCATCAAAAAAAGCAGCATTACCGCAGATCAGAATGCCTGCGGGCTGACCGGTTTTTTCCTTGTTTCTCATAACTAAGACCCCACTTACAATAATTCACACTCTTTATAGTTTAGAAACTAAACTGTAATTTATTTTTAATCATTGTTTTTTTCAATAAGGCTGTGACAAGTGGAGCCGTCCTGTGATAAAAGAATTATAATGTTTATATTTTTTCCGTATATTTAATAGATTTATTAATAATTTTTATTGTTTATCCATAAATACATCTGTGTTTTTTGAAATTATAACAAATTATATAAAGCAAAATGTGTATACTGTTATTGTAATTGCAAACATTTGATACATTATCAATTGCCTGCATTTATTAATAATCGCTACCGGAGTTTTATTTCGATATGACCATTGCTATAGTCGATGACCAAAAGAAAGAAAGAGAACTGCTAAAAGGAATCCTTACGGAATATGCTTCCATAAACAGACAGAGCTTCAGTTTCACAGAATATGACTGTGCGGAAAAGCTCCTTGATAATTATCAGCCTTTTCTATACAGTTTTCTTTTTCTGGATATCTATATGGATGGAATGGACGGCGTTGAAGCTGCAAAGGAGATAAGACAAAAAGACAAGGATGTCACTATCATTTTCCTCACAAGCAGTGGAGAATTTATGCCGGACGCTTTCCGCGTTCATGCCTTTGACTACATTGAGAAACCTGTGGACAAAGCACGCATATTTGGAATAATAGATGAACTTCTTGACAGAAGGACTACATTTTTGAACGGTCCCGCCCTTAGCTTCAGAAGTGAAGGCTGTGACATTACCCTGCCATATAGCAGGATAATGCTTATACGGACCGCATCCTCAAACTATCTTGAGATAATTGATCAAGATACAAACTGTCATTCAACCAGGATGACCTTTTCCTCTATTCAGGAGGCCCTTTCCTCTGATAACCGTTTTCTCCAGGTAATCAGAGGTGTACTTGTGAACATGGACCATCTGCTTGATATAAGAGACAAGGTCTGCATCTTTCCCGGAGGTATAAATGTTCCCGTGAACATCAAAAGATCCGGAGAAATAGAAGCCATCTGGACAAACTACAAATTTAAAAAGATCCGTTCAGAATTGAGAGAAAGGAGAAAACGTAAATGAACTGTACCGATTTCCTTTACGGTATGCTGGATAATTATCCGATAGTGACTGCAGCTGTGCTTTGCTTTCTCCCCATGAGAAACCAGTTCAAAAAGGAGCTTTACGCAGCCATCATCGATACCTTTATTTACCTGGTGGTACTGATAACTTTGGATTCATATCTGCTCTTAAGCCATCCCGTTCCCTACGACGCGGACATACCCATTATCTGTATCGTTTCATTCATTGTATATGACAGGATATTTAAAACATCCTTAGACAAAAAGTTATTTACCTTTACCTCTGTGTGTGCCACGGTGGGGTTTCTGTCAAACTTTTCCCATGGCTTTGACGCGGTTATGAATCCTACTTCCGATATCCTGCACATCAGTCATGAAGCCTCAATGTTTCAGTTCCTGATATGTACATTGTTCACGCTTCTGTTCTGCTATCCCATAATGAGATATGGCAGTCAGCTTATCGATACCTTTGAGTCAAAAAAGACCTGGTATTATGCCTCTACAATTTCTGTCATATTCTTTTTATTAAACCTTGTGATAGCACCGAGACACTATACGACACTCCATACTAACAACATCATGCCTGCCTTCTGGCTGATCATGACTCTGTGCTTCTTCTTAATGATGTTCCTGTTCACCATTTTTTATCATATAGTCATGAGTGCCATGGAATCCTCCCGGCTGAGCGCCAGACTGCGATATCTGGAAATGCTGGAAAGCCAGCACAGAAAGCTCCAGTCATATATGGAGAACACAAGGCGCCAAAGACATGATTTCAGGCATACCTTGCGCACTTTGTACACTCTTTCAACTGACGCGGATAACGAGACCATAAGGACTTATCTTAACCAGTATCTCGACAATATGCCGGAGAGTGATTTAACACTCTTTACAAAGAACATCGCCGTCAATGCGGTCCTGAATTACTATATGGAATCCGCAAGGACTGCTTCCATCAAGCTCACCTGGGAAGTGGATCTGGATGAAACCACACCATGGATAGCGGATTCAGACCTATGTATCATTCTGGGTAACATTCTGGACAATGCTGTCATCGCCTGCACAGAAGCAACCCCTCCCATTCCGGAATCGGAACGCTTTATCGATTTATACATACGGAGTGAGAATAACAAGACTATTTATATCGTTGCTGCCAACAGCTTCGACGGACGTATCATTACCTCTGCTGAAGGTAAAATCATATCCTCCCACGAACACGGCAGCGGCATAGGGCTCTCCTCCATCAAAACCACAGCCGAGAACTATAACGGAACCGCAAACTTCTACTATGAGAACAAAGAATTCTACTCAGAAGTCATGCTCCGCGCCCCGGATTGAAATATGATAGCTTAACGCCTCCGCTTCGGCAAAACAAAAAAGCCCCAGACTTTACGTCTGGGACTTTTTGTTTTACCTATGCGGAGGATGGGACTTGAACCCACACGTCCTACCGGACACAAGATCCTTAGTCTTGCCTGTCTGCCAATTTCAGCACCTCCGCGCGACTCACTTAAGATACAGGATTTACGCTTATTTGTCAACAACTATTTCAAAAAAACTTTTTTACCATCCACTACCATTCATAGTTAATTTCAGACATCCTAAACTTTTTCCTTAGTGGTCCTATCTATAAATCACCATAGCCCATTGTGGCACAACATCCCTATTCTATATGGTTCATATAGCATCAGCTTATATAGTGATTGTATTTCTTCCCTTCTTCTTTGACATATAAAGATTATCATCTGCCCGTTTTAAAACATTGACATCTCTGTTCCCGGTGGCGATTCCTATACTGACCGTTATCACCAGTTTATCTTCAAATGACCACTTCTGAGCTTCCATTTCCCGGCGTAATTTATCTGCAATAGTCCATGCATCAGAAACTGCCTGTCTTTCCAGAATAATGATAAATTCTTCTCCTCCATATCTGTAGCCATGCACATCAGCAGATACTTCCATCTGAATCAACTGTCCCATACGTTCAAGAACCATATCTCCATTCTGATGGCCATACGTATCATTTACATGCTTGAAGAAATCTATATCGATCATTATGACGCCATAGCGTGAACTACCTTTTGTTATTTTGGACAGGGTCCGGTTAAATTCCCTTCTGGTAAGCAATTTAGTCAGTCCGTCCATCCTGCCGTTCAGTATCATCATTGCCATCATAACCAGAAGACAAAACACTACAATGATACTCAGCACCTCAATTTTTTCCCTTGAAACAAAGTCTCTTTTGGCTGATTCCATTCTTTCCATATGATTTATGGATTCAATAACTGTTCCATTTATCACATCGGCATAGACACGGTTTTGTTCATCAAACAGCTCAGAATATAATCTCTGTAACTGTGTCATCATAAGTTCTTTCGACTTTTCAGCAGAAGGCGGATATTCTTTTTGTAGTTTAAGCAGTGTATTCAGCTCAGTTTTCTCATAACCGTTTTCCTCGCAAACAGTTATGAATTCCTCGTATGCTGCACTTGCTTCCGTCTCCTTTCTTCTTTTAGTTTCAGCATCAGGGAATACATCATCGTTTGAAGCCTCCGCTGTATAAAGCAGAAGCTTTAACTGCATGTATGGAACTATCAGATCTCTCAGCATGATCTGCCTGTAAACCTCTGTTGTGAACAGTTCATTTCCTTCCCATTTTGCAAGAAGCTCCTCACACTCTTTATATCTGCCGGTCTCATAATATACTCTTGCCATCCAGACATCATTTATTGCATTATACCCTTTTTCAAAGACTCCTGTATTTGAAAGTGCAACCACTTGCCCGGCTTTTTCAAGATACTCTTCAGCTTTCTTAAAATCATTTTTATAAATAGCGCATATCCCTTTCATACGAAAGGCATAACTTTTTATCTGAAGGCTGTTAATGTCATCAAAATTCTTTATTTTTGAGGCCGATTCCATCATTTTATCCGCGGTATCTTCCGAATAGTTATTCAG
This sequence comes from Lachnospiraceae bacterium, assembly GCA_015057945.1. Taxonomy (GTDB): domain Bacteria; phylum Bacillota; class Clostridia; order Lachnospirales; family Lachnospiraceae; genus Oribacterium. The sequence continues at coordinate 26,670 of SVDD01000018.1, forward strand.
GAAAAAATTCGCAAGATCCAGATATACATTAATAGTGTAATCCTTCTCGGTACTTCTCTCCAGATAATAAAGCGCATACCCAAGATATCTGTAATAGGACAAAGTCTCACCCTTCTGCATGTAGATAAGACTGGCCCTTTCATAAAGTCTTCCCAGATCCTCGTTGGTAAAATGTCCCCCATCAGTCCATTTGTTTATATACTGAAGCTCTTCATCCATAGTATCCCAGCTGAACAACAGATCTTCATTGATAAGCTGGATTACCCTTTCGTGATTAGACTTTTTTTGAAGGTAAACCTGGGCATAATAAAGCGACTGTGAAAGAATCAGCACAGCTAAAACAAAAATCATTCCGATAATTATCTTTTTGTTCGTTTTCATTCTCATAAGCAGACTCTTTATACTACAGATTTTATGGTTATTATACTACAAAATATGTCATTCAAGCGACGCCTCCGCTTCGGCAAAACAAAAAGTCCGGATGCGGAGGATGGGGCGCTAGGCGCCTGTGGCGCCTGCTTAGCGCCGACCGGAGCGGAGCGGAGATTGAACCCACTGGGTTCAAGTGACGCCTCCGCTTCGGCAAAACAAAAAAGCCCCAGACTTTACGTCTGGGACTTTTTGTTTTACCTATGCGGAGGATGGGACTTGAACCCACACGTCCTACCGGACACAAGATCCTTAGTCTTGCCTGTCTGCCAATTTCAGCACCTCCGCGCGACTCACTTAAGATACAGGATTTACGTTCATTTGTCAACAATTAATTTTAGAAATCCAAAACTATTTCAAAAAAATTTTCCTGTATCCCGTGAGATCTTCAATTTACATCAGCCGCAGAGCTCTATAATAGCCTCTGCATACACCTTTGTCGCAATAACTATATTATCAAGATCAAAGAATTCATCAGCGCCATGCATGCGTGTATCAACTCCCGGAAGAATAGCACCGAAAGCAACACCGTTCTTAATATCATGAACATAGGTACCGCCGCCGATAGCCAGAGCTTCGCCCTTAAGACCTGTAACAGCCTCATAAGCCCCGAGAAGCTTCTTTACGAATGGTGAATCAGCAGGAACTCTGTGAGGAGGTACCATGCCTCTGCTTGTGAAAACAAGACCTGCATCTTCAACGTTCTTTCTGACCACATCCTCGCAGTTCTCCTTATTTGCCATAACAGGAGTACGGCTGTCGAACTGAACCTCAAGCTCTGTTGAAGTAATATGATAAAGATCAAGAGTACATGTAAGATCATTTGACTCTTCATCAGCCATCTTTATGCCGAGACTCTTTCCGTCTGTCTCACCATAAGGGAAAAGCTTCAATACTGATGAAATCGCATCAAGCTGTGCACAAGACGCAAGAGGAAGTCTTGATACCACCATAAGAGCGGCAATACCCGCATTCTTACCTGTCTCAGGTGTTGAAGCGTGTGCGGAAACACCTGTTATGGTGATCTCATTGACTCCTGTCTGTACACACTCTACTCCGCATTCCTTGGAAACGCTGTCCAAAACATCCTCAGCAAGATTCATGTCGAGACCCTCAAGGGTGATAACAGCCTTCTGGGGAACAGCATTGAGCGCAACACCAGCCTCAAGAGAAACGAGACGTGGAAGTGCCTTTGACTCCTCAAACTCCTTAGAAATGGTACCTCTGAACTGTCCCTTTTCTATGTTAATGAGAGGGAACTCGGCATCAGGTGAAAATGTCATCTCAGCCTCAGGCTCAACGGCATAATACTTAGCGATATCAGTTGAACCTGTCTCCTCATCCGATCCCATGATGAGACGAACGCCCTTCTTAAGAGGAACACCGCACTCCTTGAGGGCACGCATAGCGTATAAAGCGCAGAGAAGAGGTCCCTTGTCATCAGAAGTTCCGCGGCCGTAGATCCTTCCATCCTTGACTAAAGGCTTGAACGGCTCAGTCACAGTCCAGCCCTCTCCCGCAGGAACTACATCACAGTGTGCAAGCATATCAAGGCTTCTTGGAAGTGAAGTATCAAAATCAGCGGTTCCTACATAGCCATTATAATTATTAACTGAAAAACCGTACTTTGCAGCAAGATCTATAGCAAAGTTCAGGGCATCAAAGGGGCCGTCCCCGAAAGGCTTTCCCTGCTCGTATGATCCCTGTACAGAATTTATGGAAACGAAATCCTTAAGATCCTCTATATACTGATCCAAGTGTTCATCAATCCATTTATTTACTTTATCATTCATTTATCCTACCTCCGTTCTTGGGTCATTTAATATACATTAAGCCATAGCGGCTTTCAAAAAAGCAGGCGACGCCGGATCGACGCGCCTGCCCTCTGCAATTATATTAGTTCCTCTACAAATGAGCAACAGAAATCAGTTCTTACCAAACTCAGTGAGCTTCAGATCCTTGTTTCTGTCAAGCACCATGCCTACAGACCACTCATGTGCAAAAAGAAGAAGCGGACGGTCCTTAAGATCCTTCACGATCTTCATATCTGAAGTTCCCTGTATCTTGTCAATGTCTATCTCGGTGTAATTCTCAACCCAGCGGATATACTCATAAGGAAGGGTATCCAGCTTGACCTCGACATTGTACTCATTCTTAAGTCTGAAGGTAAGAACCTCGAACTGAAGTGCACCTACAACGCCTACGATGATCTCCTCCATTCCGGTGTTGTACTCCTGGAATATCTGGATGGCACCCTCCTGTGCGATCTGGGAAACGCCCTTCAGGAACTGCTTACGCTTCATGGTATCCACCTGACGTACTCTTGCAAAGTGCTCCGGTGCAAAGGTAGGGATACCCTCGTATGCGAACTTCTTTGAGGAAAGCTCCAGTGTATCACCGATCGAGAAGATACCCGGGTCGAAGATTCCGATAATGTCTCCGGCGTAAGCCTTCTCAACTATCTTACGCTCATCCGCCATCATCTGTGTAGGCTGACTGAGCTTCACCTTACGGCCTGTCTGTACATGGTTTACCTCCATGCCGGCATCAAACTCGCCTGAGCAGATACGCATGAAAGCAACTCTGTCTCTGTGCTTAGGGTCCATGTTAGCCTGGATCTTGAAAACAAAGGCAGAGAAGGGCTCCAGAACAGTATCGATCACGCCCTTGTCGCTGGTTCTCGGCATAGGAGGCTGAGTCATCTTGAGGAAGTGCTCAAGGAAGGTCCTGACACCGAAATTTGTAAGAGCAGATCCAAAGAATACAGGAGTAAGATCACCTCTGTTGATCCTCTCCTCATCATACTCATCTGAAGCACCATCAAGAAGCTCCAGATCCTCCTGAAGCTTGTCAAAATATTCAAAGCCGACGAGATCCTTTAATGAAGGATCCGTAAGAGCTACGTCCTTCTCCTCAACAGCCTTGGTGCCGCCAGCATTGGCAGTGAAAAGCTCAACTGTCTCAGTCTCACGGTCAAACACGCCCTTGAAGTTTCTTCCGCAGCCGATAGGCCAGTTGATAGGACATGTACGGATTCCAAGAACATTTTCAATCTCGTCAAGAAGCTCATAGGGATCACGGGCCTCACGGTCGAACTTGTTGATGAAGGTAAAAATAGGAATATGCCTCATAACACAGACCTTGAAAAGCTTGATAGTCTGAGGCTCTACACCCTTTGCACCGTCAATGACCATGACCGCACTGTCCGCAGCCATAAGTGTACGGTAAGTATCCTCGGAGAAATCCTGATGTCCGGGTGTATCAAGTATATTGATGCACTTATCACCGTAATTGAACTGGAGTACTGATGAAGTTACAGAAATACCTCTCTGCTTCTCTATCTCCATCCAGTCGGAAACAGCATGCTTGGTAGCCTTACGTCCCTTTACGGTTCCTGCAAGATTTATAGCTCCTCCGTAAAGAAGGAACTTCTCTGTCAATGTGGTCTTACCGGCATCCGGGTGAGAAATGATCGCGAATGTTCGTCTCTTCTCAATTTCTTCTTTTAAATTTGCCATATTTTCTCCATACAAAAAAACCAAAGAGACTATGTCAGAAGACATAGTCTCAATAAACATCCAAATAGTTATCTACCGGCAGCATCAGAAATTATCTTCTGGACTTTAAAAACTCAGGTACTCTGATATTTGGTACGCTGATCTCACCGCCCTGCTGAGGACGATATGGCTGCTGTACAGGAGCCGGAGCAACGCTTGGTGCTGCAGGCTGTACAGGCTGCTGAACTGACGGTGCAGGCTGAATAGAAGGTGTCTGCTGTACCTGTGGCGCAGGAGCATGAGTTGCAGGAGCAGCTGTGCTCTGAGCCTGATATGCTAAATTAGCGCCCTGTGGATTAAGGAAGCTGAGTGTAGGTCTCGCTGTAGGAGCTGCAGGCTGCTGAGGAGCAACTCGCTGCTGTACTGAAGACTGCTTCTTCTCTGTTGTATCGAAGGAAGATGCAGTTAAAGAGCTATCCTGAATACCTGTAGCGATAACTGTGATCTTGCACTCATCCTGAGCATTCTCGTCAAACATGGCACCGAAGATGATATTGGCATTGTCACCTGCAAGCTCCTCAACATAAGAAGCAGCCTCGTTTGCTTCAACGAGAGAAATATCACCTGAAATGTTGATGATAACATCTGTAGCACCTTGAATGGTTGTCTCAAGAAGCGGTGAAGAAATAGCCATCTTTACAGCCTCTGTTGCCTTCTCATCACCCTTTGCCGTACCGATACCCACATGAGCGATACCCTTATCCTTCATAACTGAAGAAACATCGGCAAAGTCAAGATTGATAAGACCGGGTACATTGATAAGATCTGTGATACCCTGAACAGCCTGCTGAAGGACCTCATCAGCCTTTCTGAGCGCATCAGGCATAGTTGTTCTGCGGTCTACGATCTCAAGAAGTCTGTCATTTGGAATTACAATAAGAGTATCAACTGATTCCTTAAGCTGCTCGATACCCTTGATAGCGTTAGTCATACGCTGTTTTGCTTCAAAACGGAAAGGCTTTGTAACAACGCCGACTGTAAGGATACCCATATCCTTGGCGATCTTTGCAATGATAGGAGCAGCACCTGTACCGGTTCCTCCACCCATACCGCATGTTACAAATACCATATCTGCACCCTGTAAAGCTGCAGTTATATCTTCTGAACTCTCCTCAGCCGCCTTGGCACCAACCTCAGGTCTGCCGCCACAGCCAAGTCCTTTAGTAAGCTTTTCACCTATCTGCATAGTAGTTGGCGCCTGACTATACTGCAGTGCCTGCTTATCTGTATTAACGCCTATGAACTCAACACCGACAATTCCGTCAGTTACCATGCGATTCACAGCGTTATTACCTGCGCCACCAACACCAACAACTATAATTCTTGCAGCTGCTTCTGACTCAGGAAGTTTAATCTCAAGCATAATCTTCCTCCTTCAACACTATATGTTTTCATAATCATAATAGTAGCTTGAATTCCGTATGACCCATTACGCTTGCTATCGATATAAAAGGGATGCGGTCACACGCCCGTCTACTATACATGTAATTCTAATAATTTTCAATAGCTTAACAGATTTTAGCACGCGTATAAGCAATACATTACTAAGTTTTTTTCAATTAATTCTTACGTTTTTATAACGTTTCTGAATTTTATTGTTTTTTAGTCTTAAAAATATAGCTTTCATGGTCAGAACTTTCATTATATACAGACAGATTCAGCTCTCCCTTCAGCCCCTTCAGCTTGGGAAGGATGTCCTTCAAAGTGAATATCTTCATCTCCATATTCTCATTTCCGCCAAGATACACTTCTATATCATCCATATAGAGCGTCGCATTCAAAAGATTGTCATACACTATCTCGTTACATTTTATATTATTGTCGCTTAAAGCTCCTGTTAAATTCAGTATATCCCTGAAGATGAGTGGATTCTGAACAGGCAGTTCCTTGTACAGAACTATGGAGCCGAAGCTGAGTCCCTTTATCATGGGGATACCTTCCTGCAATTCACCGGTGGACTCCACAACTATACCGTCCTTGTCAAAATACATATGACTGGACATATAGTCCACATAACCGACAATGTTTTTTTCGTAGACAGTGACCACAACAGAAAACGGACTTTTCCAGTCTATATCGTATCTTTGAATGAAAGGTACCTGTTTATGCTCCCTTGTATTGTCCTTAAGGAAACAGTAAAACGAATTAGTGTCCCAGTCATCCGAAAAGATCAGATTCACGACCTCCTCACTGCTGTATCTGGTATTTCCGATAACTTCAAATGTCTTTATCCTTGCGCTGGCAAGAACGATGGCCGTAAGAAGAACCACCAGCATCATTCCCCACAGTATCAGATGCCTTTCTTTCTTTTTCTTATAATAATCGTCGTTATAATCATCCATGTCATCGGAATCGAAATAATCCCGATCTCTGTTAAATTTTTTAATCTTTCTTTCCATATTGCCTATTTTACAAAAAAGCGATGTTTTTTCAACATCGCTTTTTTGTACAGTATATTCATTTATGTCTCAAGTCTTATCTGACGGGATACGGACAATGCCAGTCCCATCTCAGCCATCAGTATAAATAAGGAAGTGCCGCCGTAACTTATGAACGGAAGAGTAACTCCGGTGTTAGGGATGGTGTTTGTGGCAACCCCTATGTTCAAAATGATCTGCAGTGCTACATGACACATGATTCCGATGGTCAGCATGGACCCGAACAGATCCCTTGCATTTCTTGTATTATCATACATCCTGTATATGATAAATGCATAGACCAGAATGATGGACACCGCACCGAAAAGTCCCAGCTCCTCGCAGATAATGGTAAAAATCATATCATTCTGTGCCTCCGGCATCAGGAACTTCTGAACCGATTCTCCCAGGCCCTTTCCGAATATTCCTCCGGAACCAATAGCATACAACCCCTGCAGTGTCTGGAAGGTCTCATCCGCATAGCTTGAAGGATCCTTCCATGCAAAGACTCTGATCAGCTGATATTCCTGAAGTATGTTGAGTCTCTGCAGAAGCTTCGCAAAAGGATAGGCAAAAACATATATAAATGCTATAAATCCTCCCAAAGCTGCGAAGGGTGCCACTCTTTTACAGGATATCCACATCATAAAGAATGTAATGCCCATAATGATCATCGCTGTCGACAGGTTCGACTTTGCGATAATGACCGCCGGAAACACTCCCCATGCCGCTGTCGTAAGCATCTTTTTCCATTCATTCATCTTGTAACCGTTATGGGTTATCAGAATGGAAAGCTGGATGATGACCGCAATCTTCATGAACTCCGAAGGCTGAAAGGATACTCCTCCGACCTTGAGCCATCTTGCGGACCCGTGGGATGCGAAACCCAGCGCCGCGGTCAGTATCTGCAGCCCGAAGGAAAACAGATAGAATACGAATCCGAATTTCGCGCACAGATGATAGTCGAACCTCGACACCACCAGCATCACCACTATACCCGCGGCTGCAAATATAGCCTGTCTTTTCAGGAAATACATAGCATCCGACATGGTTGTCTGTGCAGAATAACCTGAGGCGGAATACATGACTATAAGTCCGAATCCTGTTATAAAAATTACAGTGAATAAAAGGCTGTAATCAAAGAAATGTTTAATTTTCTTCTTTTTCGCCAAGTATTTCCTCTCCCTTTAATACATATTTGCTTTCACGGAGAGCTCACTATCATGCCTCTGTGAAAGAACAGATTGTTACTTTATATTACCGATTGAGTGAAGTGTCAACAGTAACCCGCCTTATTTTCTTACAGTGCCATTACGCACTCCTTGAAAATGCGTCCTCTTTCCTCATAATTAGGGAACATTCCCCATGAAGCACAGGCCGGACTCAGAAGAACGTAATCTCCCGCATCGGCATAGGCTGCACAGTCCTTAACAGCCTCATCCATATCCTCTGCAAACATGACATTGGTAAAGCCATACTTCTTTGCACAGTCAGCTATGAGATTTCTGGTCTGCCCTATAAGAACAAGATACTTTACTCTTCCCTTGAAAAGCTTACACCAGTCATCAAAAGGAATCTCTTTGTCGTATCCGCCTCCTATAAGAATGGTGGGACCCGGCATGGCCAGAAGTGCTTTAATTGCCGCATCAGGATTTGTACCCTTTGAATCGTTGTAATACCTTACACCGTTTCTCTCACGCACAAACTCTATACGATGCTCAACAGGTTTGAACTTCTTTATGGCCTTAATGATATTCTCCATGGGAACATCCATGTTCATGCTTACCGCAATGGCACACATGATATTTTCATAGTTGTGTGCACCAAGAAGATTTGTATCATGTACATTCAGAAGTACCTCGTCCACTCCGTCATGTACATAATGTATATCAGGCTCAGTATAATAGAAGCCATCCTTCAGTACATGTGATGAGCTGAACCAGATCACCTTAGGTTTTAATGTCTTTCTCTTACCAAACTTCTTTAATTCAGGATCGTCGTAATTCAAAACCACGAAATCCTCTTCTGTCTGGTTTGCAGCTATGGTCTCCTTCGCCTTTGCATAATTCTTCATGGTCTTATGACGATCAAGATGGTCCGGAGTAATATTTGTAATACATGACACATGAGGATGGAAATCCATCACAGTCTCAAGCTGGAATGAACTGACTTCAAGAATGGTAGCCGAATCATCTCTTGTATCAAGGGCATCCGCAGTATAAGGATTTCCGATATTACCGCAGATATGTGTATCATCATAAGAAGTCTTAAGTATCTCACCTATAAGAGATACTGTTGTTGTCTTTCCGTTTGTTCCGGTAACTGCCGCAAGCTTTCCCTTACTAGACTGGTAAGCCAGTTCTATCTCTCCCCATATAGGAATGCCGGCAGCCTGTATCAGTTTAACGAACGGCTTGTCCAACGGGATTCCGGGACTGATGACTGCCAGATCCACCTGTATAAGATCCGACATGTTCAGGTCTCCCGCTATGACCGTTATTTTGTCTTTCTTGTTGAAATTTTTAAGGACCTTCAGCTTATCAAGTTCCTTATTGGAGTCATACAGAACAACATGACCTCCAAGACTCAGTATCTGTCTCGCAGCACAGATACCGCTCTTTCCCGTACCAAGTACGAGCACCTTCCGATTTTGCATGCACTTCACCTCATCAAATCCCCTACTGCCTGATCTTTTTTACATTCCCAATGCAGAAACAAGACAAAGCAGGATAGTAATAATAGTAAACACTGTCACAACCTTGGTCTCAGACCAGCCGCCAAGCTCATAATGATGATGTATCGGAGCCATTCTGAAAACTCTCTTACCATGAGTTGCTTTAAAATAAGTCACCTGAATGATGACTGACAGTACTTCCACAAGATATATCAGTGCAAAAATCGGTATGAACAGTGGTATACCCATTTCAAATGCAGCCGCTGCAACAAATCCTCCCAACGCAAGGGAACCGGTATCACCCATGAATATTTTCGCCGGATGACAGTTGTAGACCAGGAAACCGAGCAGACTTCCGAAAACAGCTCCCGCAATGGGTGTGAGAGCTCCTTCTCCTGTCTTCATGCTTACAAAGGCTATAAAGAAAGCTATGACCGCAGTCACAGAACTTGCAAGTCCGTCGATTCCGTCGGTAAAGTTGGCACCGTTGTCAGTTCCCAGCACTATAAAAATGAGTGCAGGTATATAGAACCAGCCAAGATTCAGCTCTATACCTGTAAAAGGAATCCTCATAACATTGGGATAGACCGGTGAGTTGTAGAGGTAAACCGCAAAGATCAGTGTGAACACGAACTGACATGCAAACTTCTGCTTTGGATTGAATCCCTCTGACTGATGCTTTACAACCTTTAAATAGTCGTCGACAAAGCCCACAATTCCGAAGCCTACAGTAAGAAGCAGCACCGGAATGATCTTAGGATAACGTCCGCCATAGATAATCCCTACAACTATGATGGCAATGATGAACACTATACCACCCATGGTAGGTGTTCCCTGCTTTTTCAGGTGAGACTGAGGCCCGTCGTCACGAACCTCCTGTCCGAATTTAAGCTTGTGAAGCTCAGGAATCGCAAAGGGCATTATGGCTGCCACGATAACGAAACCCAGCAAAATCGAAATTACCAAATCTGTATACATATTAAACTCCAGCTTTAATTATTTAGGAAACTTCCTCGTCATCAGAGGCTTCACTTGGAACTTCATCAGGAAGCTCAAAGCCCTCGTCATCCGCAGGATCTATATATTCATCAGTCACAGGAGGCTTTGTCTCTGCCATTGTTTCATCCCTGCTCTCTGATTCCGCATCGCCGCCCTCTTCTGTTTCACCGGAAGCAGTTGTCGTCTGTTCTCCCATAGGATCACTTGAAATGCCTTCCTGATTCTGGGCGAATTTAGCGTTGAGATCGTTTGCAGGATCTGTTTCGCTTGAAGACGCGATATTCATGAACTGCAGTGCATCGTTCATTATCTTTCTTTCTATATTGATAGCAAAGGATGCTGTAGCCTGTGCCTCTCCTTCAAGATTAGGTGTATCAACAATCACATACACAAGAAGCTGAGGATCCTCAACAGGCGCAAAGCCTACGAAGGACACAAGATAGTTCTTTGCGGAACGCGGAATCTTCTCCGCTGTTCCCGTTTTTCCACCGACCCTGTATCCCTGGATCTTTGCCTTGGTACCTGTTCCTCCTTCAACTGTCTGGTAAAGAGCCTCCTTCAGAAAATCGCTCGTACTCTTTGAACAGGTAATCTTTGTAACCTCAGGCTTTACATTCTCAACAACAGTTCCGTTGGAATTCAGTATCTGTTTTACCACATGAGGCTTGTAATAGCTTCCTCCGTTTACGATACTACAGTATGCTGCAGCCATCTGGATCATGGTCACATTATAGTTCTGTCCGAAAGAGTTTGTTGCCAATGTTGTTTTTCCGAGCTTTTCAGGTGTATATACAAGCTTTGATGTATCCGCCTCTGCCGGAAGATCGATACCTGTCTTTTCTCCGAATCCGAAAAGATGCTGGTACTTTACGAACTTTTCACCGCCCAGGGCGAATGCCGTGTTCATGAGATAAACATTGCAGGACTTCATAAGTCCGGTCTGTGCATCTATGATTCCGTCACCGTCATGATTGTGGCATCGGATTCTCCAGGTATGTACACCGTCACTTAATTCGATATAGCCTTCACAGTTAAATTCCGTATTTGGAGTGATGGCTCTTTCTTCGAGGGCTCCTGCCAATGTTATGGACTTGGCTGTTGAACCGGGCTCGTAGGTATCGGATACCACCACATTTCTCCATGTCTGGTTCCAGGCCACCTGCTTTCCATAGGAAAGTATCTCGTCCTGAGAATAGTGACTTCCGACTTCATCCTCTGTTATAGGAGGATCATCGGGATGCTCTCTCTTATAAACACCCACAGCCTCCTTACGACCAAGTTCCATAAGAAGGGAATCTGTATAAACACTCTCATCAAGAGCTCTCGGATTGTTAAGATCATACTGGTTGGTGGATCCCATAGCCAGGACCTCACCTGTATTTGGATCCATAACTACTGCCGCAGCCACCTTTGATCCCACATCCTGTGTCTGCCACTCGTTGAGATACTTCTCAAGTGCCATCTGGATGTTGGTGTTTATGGTGGTAACGATGGTCTCACCGTCAGTGGGCTGCTTAAGTACAGACTGAAGCTTCGTATCGCTGTCCATATATCCGTACTCTCTGCCGTTTACTCCCACCAGAGTATCGTTGTAGTACTGTTCCACTCCGCCGGTACCGTTGCTGCCGTCTGCATTGGCAAAGCCTATCACATTGCAGGCCATGGAACCGTAAGGATATGTTCTCTTGTACTCATCCTCAAACCAGATTCCGCGGATTCGGCTCTTAACTCCGCTCTTGAGATATGCAGAATTCTGCTGCTTCATGTACTCCTCAAAACCTGACTTCTGATCGTAGGACAGCTCCTTTGCATACTTAACGTAGGACTTGTCTGCCTTTTCGCTGAGAAGTGTCCGTATCTCAGTTTCATCGTAACCGAAATACTCATTAAGTGCCTTTACAGTAGGTTCTACATATCTATCCCCCTCCCCGGAATGAATGACTCTCGGATCGATAATGAGATTATAGACCTTCTGGCTCGTGGCAAGCACTGTACCGTTCCTGTCCATGATATCACCGCGTCGGAAGGGAATGGTACGGCTTGAGTAGGAAGCCTGTCTCTGGGAAAGAACTATCTTGTTGTACTCCTCGCTGTTGTTGCGTACCAGCTGATAAATCACCACGATAAGGGCAATTAAAGCTAGCATTATCACACCGAATGTGATGGCTAGCTTTGTCTGCATATAAGGAGAAAGAATCTTTCCCCTTTTCATCTTTTTATTGTTGTTATCAGTACTTTGGGATGTCCTCATATTGTCTTACATACTCGCTTTCAGTCTTGTCAAAGGTTATGGTCTGACTGTCACCGGCATAGACCATACCCAGCTCCTGTGTAGCTACACGATAGATATTATCAAGATCCAGCGATGTATCGATACTGTTCTGAAGAGCATCATTGCCGGACCTGAGTTTGTCAAGCTGCTGCTTCATACTCTCTATTGAAGAAATACTGGTATTGATCTGTGTCTGTAAGCGAATATATGAAAAGCAGAACATCAGGGTGCATGCAAGTGCGGTACACATAATAACAAGCGCTGTCGCATCCATGGTTTCAGACTTGTTTCTCAGTCTCTCCTGCTGAGCCCTGTACTGTTTCTCGCTCTCCTTAAGTATCTTATTTCTTTCCTCTTCTTTTCTCCTTCTGCGCTGACTGTGTCTCTCTATCTGTTCTCTGGTCAGTGTCTTACGAACCACATTACCATCTACATAAGTTCCGGCTGTTCTTGATGCCGCCATAGCATCCGCTCGTCTTCTTGCCATCACTTTTCCTCCCCTGTATATGAACGGTAATATCACGATGCGTCTACGAATAATTGTGTTTTCAATAATGAAATCATGGCCTCAGGTTGCCCCTCGGCCATTTCTCATTTTACGGCTGCTCCTATCCTATACAGGTTTCCCAGGTATGACCAATCCAATGTACCGGACCTGTATGTCCCCATCGGAGCAAATGCTTCTGTGTGTCAACCAACGCTGTAAACGTGATGTTTCCCAAGTTGTCTTTTATGTTTCAGAGTCAAATACCTAACCCTTCCATCAAGTCTCCTCGACCTTGCCCTCAGGGTATTTGATTTACGACTCCAAATGTCTTTCGAAAATACGGAGCTTTGCGCTTTTGGATCTGGAGTTCTCCGCAAGCTCCTGATCGCTCGGAAGTATGGGCTTCCTTGTTATGACCTTACCCTTTGACTTCCTTCCGCAGGTGCAGATAGGAAATTCCGGAGGGCAGATACATGGCTTTTCGGCTGTACGGAATTTGTTCTTCACTATCCTGTCCTCCAGGGAATGGAAGGTGATGATACAGAGTCTTCCGCCATCCGAAAGGGAATCTATCATCTTATCTATGGATTCTTCGAGAACATCGAGCTCTCTGTTTAATTCTATGCGTATAGCCTGGAATGTTCTCTTTGCAGGATGTCCGGATGTTGCCCTGACTCTTGCAGGAATGGCACCTGAGATAATATCCGACAGCTCAAAAGTTGTTTCGATACGTTTGTTCTCACGATACTTGCAGATATGCTTGGCTATGTTCTGTGCAAATCTGTCTTCCCCGTAGTTCTTTATCATATGGAAAAGCTGTGATTCGGTATAGTCATTAACGATATCCGCAGCCGTTACAGGATTTCTGTCATCCATTCTCATATCAAGAGGAGCATCCGCCCTGTAGCTGAAGCCTCTCTCAGCCGTATCCAGCTGGTAGCTTGAAACTCCGAGGTCAAGGTAGATTCCGTCAACCTTCTCGATATTAAGATTCCTGAGAACACTGTCTATCTGCTCGTAATTGCTCCGAACGATAGTGATCTTTTCCTGATACTCCTTAAGCCTCTCTGTAGCTGCTGCTATGGCATCCTTGTCCTGATCTATACCGATGAATCTCCCTTTATCGGAAAGCCTGCTGCATACGAGAGATGCGTGTCCGCCGCCACCCAGTGTTCCGTCAACATAGGTTCCGTCCGGTTTTATATTTAGTCCATCTACTGTTTCATTTAAAAGAACGGAATAATGTTTAAACATCAGATACCAAGGCCTTCCCAATCAGCTTCAAGAGCTGCTTCATCGTCAAAATTGTACTTTTCGTTATAAAGATCCGCATTCCAGATCTCGATATGATCACCCACACCGAGTAAGGTGATATCCCTGTCAAGTCCGGCTTTTTCTCTCAGGACTTGAGGAATGAGGATTCTTCCCTGCTTATCAAGCTCGCAGGTGTTGGCAGAACCAAGCAGAAATCTTTTCAAAGCTCGTGCCTTTTCGTTTGTCATAGGAAGTGCATTGAGCTTGTCCTCAAGAGCTTCCCACTCCTTTGATGCGTACATTGCGAGGCAGCCGTCCAGACTTCTGGTGACCGTAAACTCCATTCCGAGCTGGTCCCTGAACTTGGCCGGGATTATCAATCTGCCCTTAGCATCTAAGTTGTGGTGATATTCCCCTGTAAACGACATACCCTTTTCTACCACTTTCTACCACTTTCTACCACTTACATAATAATAATGCCTTTTTTTATATGTAGTGTCAAGCTAAGATACCGTAATAATGAGCTTTGTTCGAATAAAAAAATAAGGGTAATTTTCACATTATTTTTATACATTTTTATATTTTATTTTTAATGATTTTCTCTGGATTTTATAAAAAACGCCCTTATTTTATGCGGACAAATCTCGGTATTTAATGATTCCCGATTCCCACTCATGCTCCCTCACCATAAGTCATATGTAAGAATAGTGATTTCTTTTTAAGCATGAAGACTGCACATAAATAGGTGGTGCGAATTCCCAAATTTTGATGTATTTTGGGAATCCACACCACCACAATAATTATAAACCGTATGATTATATAAAAATTTAAGTTTTTGCTCCATTAAAAGAGCTGTGCCCCACAGGACACAGCTCTCTATAATATGATGTGAGTGTCAAAAGTCGATATCGGACCGCTTCGCGCTATGCGCTCTCGCGTCTACGTTCCACTTCGGTCGGCGCTAAGCGATGATCCACTGGATCATCAGCGCCCTCCCACATTCCGCACTCTCAGGCCGATAAATCGTCCTTTCGTGCTCAGAATCACCTGTATCAGACATTGAATCTGAACTCTACCACATCTCCGTCCTGCATAACGTACTCCTTACCCTCCATGCGCATGAGACCCTTCTCGCGGGCCGCCGAAGTGGAACCGCAGTCAAGGAGATCCTGATAGTTGATGACCTCAGCCTTAATGAAACCTCTCTCAAAATCAGAGTGGATCTTTCCGGCTGCCTGAGGAGCCTTGGTTCCCACCTTGATAGTCCATGCTCTTGTCTCCTTCTCACCGGCAGTAAGGAAAGACATGAGACCAAGAAGGCTGTAGGAAGCACGAACGATCTTATCAAGACCTGACTCTGTCATGCCAAGGCTCTCAAGATACTCTGCTTTTTCGTCATCCTCAAGCTCTGCGATCTCTTCCTCGATCTGAGCACTGATAACAAATACTCCTGAGTTATTGGTCTTGGCATACTCACGAACCTTACGGACATATTCATTGGACTCTCCGTCATCTGCAACTGAATCCTCATCAACATTGGCAGCATAGATAACAGGCTTTCTTGTAAGAAGATCAAGAGAATCAACGAAAGCGTTCTTATCATCATCTCCGGCGTCGAATGAAATAGCCAGCTTGTCTGACTCAAGGTGATCATGAAGCTCTGAAAGAAGAGCATACTCTGCCTTGGCATCCTTATCGTTGTTGGCAAGCTTCTTTGTCTTGGCCATACGTCTGTCAAGAAGATCAAGATCTGAGAAAATGAGCTCAAGGTTGATGGTCTCGATATCTCTGATAGGATCTACGGAACCGTCTACATGTACGATGTTGCTGTCATCGAAGCAGCGGACCACGTGCACGATAGCATCTGTCTCTCTGATATTTGAAAGGAACTGGTTTCCCAGACCCTCTCCCTTTGATGCGCCCTTAACGAGACCTGCGATATCAACAAACTGAATAACAGCCGGTGTTATCTTCTGTGAGCTGTAAAGAGCTGCAAGCTTGTCGAGACGCTCATCAGGTACCGCAACCACACCTACATTGGGCTCGATAGTACAGAACGGGTAGTTGGCTGACTCAGCGCCAGCCTTGGTTATTGCATTGAACAATGTGGACTTACCTACATTTGGTAAACCTACGATTCCTAATTTCATTTTGTATATTTCTCCTTCTAAAAAGCCTTTATTTAAGCCATTTGTTATCTCTGGCATCCTTACCGAGTACCACTCCCGGCACCATTCCGGGCCACATGATACAAAACCGCTGATATAATAGCATATTTCAGGAAAAGATAAAAGAGCAGGGTTATTGCAGCGCCGGCAAATGCCCTATGCTTCTTTATCCCCTATGTAAAAATGACCATATTCTACAGCAACATAAATATAGGATCGGGAACATCTGCAAATCGACATTCTCCGGAGTTATGTGAGCTTTTCCCAAATCTTAATTGACAAAGCTTTTAAAAGGGTATATATTTTCGAACCATAAGAGGCAAGGGTGCTTCGGTGTATACCGAAGCGCCCTTTTTCTTTACTAATACTTCTGCGCAAGGGTGCGTTTCTTTCGGGAAACGTGCCTTTTTTGTTGCCAAACCTTCTTCACCGGAAGGTCAGCACAGACTTCAGAGAACTTTGTGACATCCGGATATCAGAGTTTTAAAGCCTGTGATGAAGAATGTGAAGCCGGGAGGCTAACCTGACGACAAAAAGACTCAGCGCGAAGAGATCAAATCGGGCATGTCGTCCGGAAATTTTAAGGGGGTAAAATATGACAAGTGAAATTTTGGAAGCCATTCACAGTGAAGTGTATGGCGTTTGGTTCCTGATCGGTGCCGCACTGGTATTCTGGATGCAGGCAGGTTTTGCGATGTGTGAGGCAGGTTTTACCAGAGCAAAGAACTCAGGAAATATCATAATGAAGAACCTGATGGACTTCTGTATCGGAACCGTAATGTGGTTCATCTGCGGTGCCTCACTGATGCTGGGAGAGAACATGCTTGGCGGTTTTGCCGGAAAGTTCTCCTTTGATGTATTCAGCAATTACGGAAGCTTCGACTACTCAGGTTTCGTCTTCAATCTTGTTTTCTGTGCCACAACAGCAACCATCGTTTCCGGTTCCATGGCAGAGAGAACAAAGTTCTCATCCTACTGCATCTATTCCGCAGTCATCTCCGCCATCATCTATCCTATCGAAGCACACTGGACATGGGGCGGCGGATTTCTGGCACAGTGGAGATTCCACGATTATGCCGGTTCAAACTGTATCCACATGGTCGGAGGCATTTGCGCCCTCATCGGTGCATGGATGCTTGGACCACGTATCGGAAAGTTCGTAAAGGACAAGAACGGAAAGATCACAAAGGTCAATGCTTTCCCCGGACATAACCTGGTAATCGCAGCCCTTGGTGTGTTCATCCTCTGGCTCGGCTGGTACGGTTTCAACGGCGCTGCTGCAACAGATGTAAGCACTCTTGGTTCTGTCTTCCTTACAACAACAGTTGCTCCCGCAGTTGCAACAGTTGTCTGCATGATCTTCACATGGGTCAAGTACGGAAAGCCTGATGTTTCCATGTGTCTCAATGCTTCTCTCGCGGGTCTTGTGGCCATCACCGCACCCTGTGATGTAACAGACTGTGCAGGTGCAGCCCTGATCGGTGTCGTATCCGGAATGCTCGTAGTATTTGGTGTATGGTTCTGTGATAATGTCATCCACGTTGACGATCCTGTAGGTGCCGTTGCAGTCCACATGTTCAACGGAATCTGGGGCACACTTTCGGTAGGTCTTTTCGCAACAGCTTCAGCTCCGGGCTTTGAGCTTGCAGGCATCAGGGAGGGTCTCTTCTACGGCGGCGGTTTCTACCAGCTTGGAAAGCAGATTGGCGGCATGGCAGTTACCATAGCCTGGACTGTTGTCACTATCATCATCACTTATTCAATTATTAAAAAGGTAAACGGTCTCAGAGTTTCCGAAGAGGAAGAGATCGTAGGTCTTGACAGAAAGGAGCACGGTCTAACAAGTGCTTATGCAGGCTTCTCCATCATGGATATTTCAAACACCATGACAATGGAAGTAAACGAGAACACAAGACTCGGTTCAGATGATTATGAAGAAGCAAGCGACACTCTTAAGAATGCAGCAGTAAAGGTGGTCAATGCCTTCCCCGATTCAGGCATCAGCAAGGTTGTCATCATAGCAAGGCTTTCACGCTATGACACTCTCCGTAAGGCCATGAATGATCTCGGAGTTACAGGTATGACAGTCACTCAGGTAATGGGCTGCGGCATCCAGAAGGGGGCCGGCGAGAAATATCGAGGCGTTGAAGTGGATGCAACACTTCTTCCTAAGGTAAAGGTCGAAGTTGTAGTGGGCAACATCCCTGTAGAATCAGTCATCGAAGCCGCAAAGAAGGCTCTTTACACAGGTCACATCGGAGACGGTAAGATCTTTGTATATCCTGTAGAGAAGGTAGTAAAGATAAGAACAGGTGAGGAAGATCTTGATGCATTACAGGATGTAGAGTGATAAACCATCAGGATGCCCCACAACAATTAATCAATTCTCCCTGATTTAAAGCAGGCCGGACAGCAGAAAAGCTGTCCGGTCTCTTTAGTCCCATAAAAGTGTAGTTGTTTGAGAGAAATTAACTCTGACATCTGCACTTATTTTTCGTTGTATAAAAGCTTTCCTTACTTCTTTTCCGACAGGCAGGTCTTCAGGCCGTTAATCTGTATGCCCTATCTGTGAGCCTGTCCTCCGGAGAAACCATGGTTTCGTTGACCTCCTTAACCATATCCGAAATAGCGGAAATATCAAATTCCGCCCTGCCGGGTACCAGTATCATCTCATGCTTTGAAGAAGGAATGACTATGAAATCCTTCACCCCGCATTTTTCCGCCAGTCCCCTGATATTCTCCCTGTCAAGGATCGCACTGGCACCGAAATATTTCTCCTTATTGGTGATCACATACATCAGATTATCACCTCCCTCCATCATTTCCCGCCTTTCCTCCTCACTGAAACCGGGATATCTGCCGGATTCCTTCATAAGATGGCATACCATATCATATACCGGCTCTATTACAGTCTCTTTCTTAAGATTTTCTTCCGCCTGCTCCCATACCTCTTCCTCCGTGAGCCCTGCGTGCTTCAGTATGATATCACTAAGCTTGATGCTCCCCTCCGTACCATGAAGCTTCACCTTAAGATAAAGGAAGCTTTCCAGACCTTCCAGTCCACAGCCTCGTTTTATAAGCTTCTCACTGCTCTCTTTCTGGACAGCGATATACACATGGGACATGATATATTCCCGGCACAAAACATTGTCAATATCAAAATCGATACCGTCGTGCTTTGCTGCGATATCCAGGATCTCATCTGCCAATGTCTTAATATCTGCGCCCTTCTCCGCATCCTTCAGGAACTTTTCCAGATAGATATTGGGAGAACAGTTGCCCTTTCCCTTTACAGCCATTGCCTTCCGTACCACACCATTTTTGATGACTTCGTTAAGCCTCGCGTCATAACCTCTCTGAACGATCTCCTGCAGTAACATTTCTTCTGTTGTCATGGTATTTCTCCTTATGAAAATATTACGAGCTGCATCCAGCGACAGGTCAAAGACACTTTTCCCGGAAAACCGCAAAACAGGTGTTAATGGATAAACAGCAGAGTAATTAAACACCTGTATTACGGCCCTAAATATAAAAATAATCTGGAATTAAAACAGAACTTTTGAAAAAAACAGATAATCAGATGTAAGACAGCGAATGATGTCTCCGATCGGTTTTACCCTTATGAAAAATATCAGCGGTGCCTAAATTGCTTTACCTTTATCAAGAAGCAAACTGCAACCAGACAGCAGACTGAATTGAAAATAGTATACAAAAAAATCTTAGGGAATCCGTATCAGAAACCTGTGAAAATCAAAAGATGATTTTTTGAAAAAGATGCTGAAGATATATGAAAAATCTTCATAAGATGCCGGTCTGTTCCTTCAGGCCGCATCGACTCGTATCTGCATTATACGAAAAGATCCCTGTTTCAGCAAATTAAAAAAGCATAAAATAAGGCCACGATAGACCAATCACTCCCCCTATTATACCGCTGTAGGATGGCACGGATCTTCAAAGGAAATTGCTGCTTCGCATCGAAAAACCGGACAGGGAAACGCTTTATCAGCGTTCCCCTATGTTTAAGCTATGATACTTAACAGTTCGTTTCTCTTTTCGGAAATCCTTTCCATGTATTCCGAGTAGTCTATATTCTCCTCTCCTCTCAGATGCTCCGTCATTTCCGACATAGGTCTGTAAAGCGGATCAAGGGCAAGATTCCCGTATACTCCCTTCAGGGCATGGGCCGCTTCGAAAGCTGCTTTTAGATCCCTGCTCTCAAGTGCCTTTTCGAGCCTCTCATAGTTTGCATCCTCAGCAGCTTTCCTGACCATCTTGAGGTAAAAAGCCTCATTGTTCACACATATCTTCAGCCCTTCCGAAACATTGGCGCCAAATGCTTTAAGCTCTTCTATATTCAACATTCTTTATTCCTCCTTTGGCTGAAACCGACCGAAAAAAACATAGCATAATCCCGGAATCAGGAAAAACCTCATGCTCCGGCTCTTCTGCAAAGTTCCTTCCGGATGAATGCTTCAAATTCCCCTGAAGGAACCGGTTTTGAAAAATAGTACCCCTGAATTATCTCACAGCCCATTTCTCTCAGGATATCCACCTGTGCCTTTTCCTCAACTCCCTCTGCGATGACCGGAACATCAAGGAAATCGGAAATATCTATCACCAGTTCCACAAGCTTCAGGCTCTTCTCATCCTTATTCATATTCCTGATGAACTCCATATCCATCTTCAGGACATCTATAGGAATGGAGGTGATCATGTTAAGGGATGAATAGCCGGATCCGAAGTCATCCATCTCTATCTTAAACCCAAGTCTTCTCAACCCTTCCACTGTCTCCGCAAGTCCATCCGCATCATCTGCATAGGCAGACTCGGTTATCTCAAGCATAAGCTCAGACGCATCGAGTCCGTTTTTATCCAATATGCCCTTGAGCCTTGTTTCAAGCTCCGGATCATAGATATCTACCCTTGATACATTGACGGATACAGGCACTGTGATGCTGTATTTATCCTTCCATTCCCTGATCCGCCTTGCTGCCTCTGCCCAGACATAATGATCCAGCTTCTGGATGAGTCCGTTCTTCTCAAACAGAGGAATAAAATCACCGGGACTTATCATCCCAAGCTCAGGATGCTTCCACCGGATCAGCGCTTCCGCGCTCCTTAACTCATACTCCTCGGACTGAATAAAGTATTTGGGCTGAAAGTACACTATCAGATCCTTGTTCTCTATGGCTGAATCAATATCATGTATGAGCCTCTCATGATACAGATCCCTGTCGCTCAGCTCCCTGCTGTAGAAAAATATATTTCTTGTATAGTCTCCCCTGATCCTGTCACAGGCAAATTTGGCATGATCGAATTTCTCCTCAACATGACCGGTAATGTCAGCATTTTCATATATCCCGGCCCTGATCCTTATTCTCGGAATATCCGTTATATCCGACAGAGCCTCCTGTATACCGGAAATCATGCTCTCATGATCCTTTGCATGAGCGATATAAAGGTAAAAATAATCCGCGTCCGGTCTTGCCGCAATGGACTCCCTGCCTTCAAATGTCTTTACCAGGATATCCGCCATTCTTTTCAGAACCTTATCCCCGAACTTTCTTCCGTACATCTCATTCAGCATATGGAAATGCTCGATATTCAGAACTATGGCGTCCATGTCCGGCTCGTCCTTATAGTAATCCATCCTGGAGACATACTCATAGAAGAAATCACGGTTATAAAGACCTGTCAGAGAATCCCTTTCCGTAGAATTCAGGATTCTTCTGTTCTCATACAGCTGAATGATTCTGGAGCACCTGGCTTTTATCACTTCCGGACTTCTATATGGCTTGGAGAAAAAATCATCTGCCCCGAGATTAATGCTCTTAACCTCGGCAGGCTTTTCCGATGTCATGACTATAACAGGAATATCGCTGAGCATCCCCTCCGAACGTATCCTCTGAAGGAGTTCAAAACCGTCCATGACGGGCATAAGAAGATCCAGGAGCACAAGGGAGTATTCCGCAGGAGCTTCCCTCAGCATCTCGTAGGCAACACGTCCGTTTTCCGCAAGGTCTGTCTCATAGAGTTCTCCTAGAATCTCCTGTAAAATGAGTCTGTTGACCTCTTCATCATCCACAATAAGGATACGTCTCTTATGTTTTAAGGAATATCCGAATTTGTCCAATTTCCTTCCTCCTTCTTAAAATCCCGGCACAGGCAGATTATGCCCCTAATCCCCCCTGTATTCCCATATCAGCTCTTCCATGGTCTGATACAGCCGTTCAGGCTCTATGGGCTTTGAAAGATGGGCATTCATGCCCACCTGAAGGGATCTCTGTACATCCTCGTCAAAAGCATTGGCAGTAAGTGCTATAATAGGTATCCTTTTCGCATCTGCCCTTTCAAGCTTTCTTATGGCGGCTGTTGCCTCAAGTCCATCCATTTTAGGCATACGTATATCCATCAGAATTGCATCATAATGTCCCAGCGGGCTTTCCGAGAACATATCAAGGACCATTTCCCCGTCAGAAGCATGATCGATGTTTATGTTCCTTACAGACAGGAGCTCCTTCATGATCTCAGCATTGATATCTACATCCTCAGCCAAAAGAACATTCCTGCCATCAAGCACCGCCTTCCTCTTTTCCATAGAGTCCTCCGGGTTCTTCTGAGGTTCGCAGTTCTTAAGCGTCAGCGTAACGGTAAACACTGTTCCCTCCCCCTTTTTGGACGAAACATCTATGGTACCGTTCATGATATCCACTATATTTTTGGTTATGGCCATTCCGAGACCCGTACTGCCATATACAGTGTTTCTGCTGCTGTCCTCCTGTGTAAAGGCGTCAAATATCTTCGGAATGAAGGATTCATCCATTCCTATGCCTGTATCTTTGATTTCGAAGCTTAAAGTGGTCTGATCTTCAAAGGATGTGAGCCTCTCTATTTTAAGCCACACATTTCCGGGGGCATCCGTGAATTTGATGGCATTGCTGAGTATGTTGATGAGCACCTGCTTCAGCTTCATATCATCTCCGATATAATAATCGCTGACTCCTTCCGAGACTCTGCATTCATAAGTAAGTCCCTTTTCGGAGCATTGTGCCAGGACCATGTTATTTATCTGCTCTATCATGGTCCTGAAGGCAAATTCCTCCCTGCGAATGACCAGTCTTCCTGATTCTATCCGGCTCATATCCAGTATATCGTTTATAAGTCCCAGAAGATGTCCCGCGCTGTCTCCTATCTTCTCAAGATATTTTCTGGTTTCGTCTTTTAATGTCTCGTCCCTGAGAGCCAGTGAATCAAGACCTATGATGGCGTTCATGGGGGTCCTCATCTCATGGCTCATGTTTGACAGAAAAGCGGTCTTGGCTTTATTGGCTTCCTCAGCGGTTTTAAGGGTTTCGGAAAGGATATGGTTCTGTTCCTCACGGTACTTCTGCTGCTCTATTAGCTTTTCCGTAAGAGCCAGCTTTTCCTCCATCTCTTTCTTTTTTATCCGGATGCTTCTCAAAGTCAGGATAAAGATGATAACAGATGCTGCCATTACGATGATGGCGATAGGTACTGTATTGTCCCTTAAAAAGTCCATGGCGGTATATGAATACAGCTTGTCAGCATACCGGTATGGCAGATTCTGAATATAATCTTCCCCCGCAAGAGCTATCCCACGGTCCAAGAGCCTCAGAAGTCCTCTGTTTCCTATCCTCACTCCGAAGCTTCTGGCATCAGGGTGGTTTAACTGCTTCAGCGACAGGGAGTCATATCTGCTGCCTCTCAGAAAGTCATTTACCCTGAGACCGTTAAGTGTGGTGGCAGTTACTTCTCCGGATTCCACAGCATTAAGACACTCCTCTATGGAAGAATAGAACTTTATCTCTGCTTCAGGATACCAGGTAAGGATATAGTAATACTGCATGCTGTTGTTCTTATTGACAGCAAAGGACCTTTCCTTATCCTTACTGAATTCACCCTTCAACACAAGCTCACTTGATGAAGAGAATACAGCATTGGACTGGTTGATTCCGTTCTTCTCACTGTAGTACAGCCCGCCCCCTACAGGGAATGCCACGTCTATGATCCCGGAATTGATATCCGCTGTCATTTCCGCATAATCATCATAGCCCTTATAGGATAACTTAAGATCCCGGGCATCCAGCTCCGTCAGCATCACAGGAAGAAGCTCCGAGATAAGTCCCGTCACCTTCCCGTCCGTTCCGGTGTCACTGTAGGGAAGATAGTTGTTAAAATAACCAACTTTAAGTTCGTTGTGACTGTTCAGCCACTCTGTTTCATCCTCGGACATGGTGCGGCCCGAAAGACTGGATGAATAATATTTTATGGCGAGGGAATTGATATAATTGGGTTCTTCGATAAATATCTGTTCCTGGGCACTGTTGAGCCTGTCCAGAAGGTCCGGCCTTCCCTTTGTAACCGAGAGATAATAATCTGAGGATCCGAAAGCATACAGAAGTCTTGCTTTTTCCCGCTGGGCTGTGCCATCACTTTCAGCCACCATGGCATCAATTTTTCCTTCATCAAAGGCCTTAAGGAGACTGCCATGATCCGGAAATTTAGATATTTCAGCAGTGATCTTATGTTCCTTGAGGAAATGCTCCAGCACCTCCACCATGGCACTGTCCAGCACACCTATTCTTTTACCTGTAAGAGTCCCATAGGAGGTAGTTATACTGTCATCATCCGAGTGCTTTACGATATTGTAGGTCTCGCTCCCCATAGGTCTCTCAGGATAACCTATGATACTTTTCCTGTCTTCTGTTCTTGCAAGACCCGCAAGCATATCGATCTCCCCATCAAGGAATTTCTGATACAGTTCACCGAAGCCTCCGTAGACATATTCATACCTCCAGCCTGTATACTCCGAGAGCTTCAGATAATACTCATAGGCATAGCCTGTCTTTACCAGCCCCTCACCGGCCCCTTCCTGAAAGACCTCATTTTCATAGTAGCCCACTCTGACAGTTTCCGTGTCCGCATCCTTTGCATAGACTCTCTGAAGAAAGCATATACAAAAGAAGGCAGCAAACACCATGGATGCCGCAATATATCTTTTTGCCCTTTCTTTCAAAAACAGAGTTCTCATTTATCATTCTCCGTGATATGCATCTTAGTCATCATACGGTTTATCTTGTCATCATACGGTGACTTTATCAGTCAGTAAGGTCTGGGCGACCCTCTGGGAATCCGGTCTTATATCTCAGGTTATAAATAAACATTCGTCATTATAAGTAAAAAAAGAAGTACTTTTTATCAATGATACCAAAAAAGACCCGGGACTGAACACAGCCCTCAGGTCTTCCGTTTAAAAATATAAAAATTACGTGAGTGTCAAAAGTATTTGCCACACACCGATGATGTGCATCGCGAAATTTGGTACTTTTGACTCTTACATCATGCAAATCAGTTTTCTGAACTTTCAGATGCTTCCTGAACAGATGCTGTGCCTTCCGCCTTTACTTCGGAATTTTTCGCTGCCAATGCTTCACGCTCGGCTTTAAGTGCCGCATCCGGACCATTCTTCTTCACCTTGTTAAGGTTATAGATGATAAGCCCTGCACCGAGAATGGCAAGAACCCCTGACAGAGCCTGGGAAACAGCTATATTTGTTCCCCAGAGATACAGTGAATCGGTACGGAGTCCCTCTATCCAGAAACGTCCTATACCGTAGCACAGGAGATACTGGAAGAAAATCTGTCCCGTAAATTTCTTCTTTGGCGCCATGAGATAAAAGATCACCAGCGTGCAGAGGTTCCACATGGATTCGTAGAAGAAGGTGGGATGAACCTGAATGAAGAGGTTATCACCTATCTTAAAGGAGTTAAGAAGCACCTCCTCATTAAGCATGTTGGGATTTACCAGTGCCTCCTTTATACGCATGGCAAGGAAGGAATCCGTAGGTCCGCCGAAAGCCTCTGTGTTAAAGAAATTCCCCCATCTTCCCACGCTCTGACCTATAATAAGTCCGAGTATAGCGGAATCCATCATGGAAAGAACATTGATCTTACGCACCCGGCAGAAGATGGTACAGCCTATGATGCTGACGATGATTCCTCCGTAAATCGCAAGTCCTCCCTGACGGATATTCAGTATCTCCGAAAGATGCTGTGAGTAGTAGTCCCACTCGAAGATCACATAATAGGCTCTGGCTCCAAGGATGGCAAAGATCACTGTATACAGTCCCATATCCTGAATGTCATCCACCTTAAGGCCTCTTCTTTTATAGTCAAGGCTTGCTATCAGAAAGCCGAGCATCATGCCTATTCCGATGATGATCCCGTAATACGCTACCCTGAAACCAAAGACGGAAATGCTGTTATTCAGATGCTCTACTCCTATCCCAAGATGAGGAAAATAAATGTCAAAATTGTCAGTATTCATCCAAAAGCTGTCCTTTCTTTCTGCTGTAATAATATAGTGATGTGAGTGTCAAAAGTCGATATCCCACGTTTCTCCGGAGTCCTGCCGTGAGCATCAGCCTCCTGAATCCGCTTCTCGGGATGCGGATGTACAACAGGTCACTGAGAATCTGCCGCAAGGCTCAGGATCATGTCGTATATGCGATAAACACCTTATCTGTGACCACTTCACCACTGTCCCTGAGCCTTACCGTCATCCTCACAACAGGAACATCCTGTTCCGTGATAACAACGCCGGGATCCATAGGCTCGCCATCCATATCGAAGCCGGTCCTGTCCTGAACCGACGAAGCATCGATACTCTCTGCCTCTGTGATCCTGAGCCTCTTTCCGTGAAGCTGATACAGCTTCTCACATACCGCATCCGGTACATAGTCCTTTGTGACTGTCATTTCGGTCTCAAACTCAGGATAGGACGCAAACATAAGGCAGGTCTTGAAATCAGTCTGCAGTGACATGTCCACCGAAAGCGCCGGGAGATAGACTCCGGCAAAATCCTCATTCCAGTTTTCATACTCCGGATTCTCACGCTTATCGCTGAAGCCATAGTACTGTTTCAGGAGCTTTCCGAGATACATGGTGACCTTGAAGGCCCCCACCGCATTGAGATGGGCATTGGCATCCACAAGATCGGTATCGAAATTCACTACTCTTGAGCCGAGCATTCCGTCCTTCCTGTCATCCTGCATTATGTCAATGACTCTGACCCCCAGCTCTTCTGCAAGCTTCATCACCCTGTTCTCCGCCATTTGGTTCTCAACACAGGCAGGATATGGAATCCTCATGAAGCAGACCTCCACACCGGAATCCCTGCAGGTGTTCACAAAATCTCTTATGTATGCGTCTGCACCGGAAGAACCCTCCATGGTGACCTCAGGTTCCACCCTTTCGATGTCATTGGGAACCGCCACACCATATCTCACCTCGGAGCCGTAGTAGCAGTTGAAGAGCCCTTTGTTGAAAGAAGCCTTTGCAGACTCCGCTGTCACCTCATCCCACCTGCTGTGATAAACGGAAAACGGGAAAAAGAGCTCTGCCTTTGCAGCCGTGCTCTGCCCCTTCAGAAGGTCCCGGACCGCCATGAACTTTGTGATTCCCATTGGGTAAGCATCCATGGAATAGTGCATGAAGCTTATATCCATGTAGGGCTGGTCATGGGCATACATATCATATATGTCAAGCATGGCGAGCTTGGGTTTATGGTATTTCAGGGACTGCCTGAGTACCCAGTAAGACATCCCGAGGGACGCCGCGTGGCCGCCCAGATTATAGCTGGTGATTCCGTAATTGTTCCAGAGTTCCATGGGCTGGATTCCGCTCAGCACGTGACTGGAACCGTAGAAGATCACGTCATAGTCCTTCTTCTCCTCGAAGAACTTCACATATTTTTTTTGACTCACTCCGCGAGTCGTAAGTTTGTCTCCCACATAGACCCCTCCTGCGACCAGAATAAGGATCAGAAGTACAGAGACTGTTCGTTTCCAGATTTTCATTAATACTTCTCACAAATCAAACTTTTATGTACTGCAGACTCTCAAAACTATAGGGATAACAGCCTCTCGAACCTGTACGTACTGCAGACTCTCAAAACCCTTTGGGATTGCAACCTCTTCTTCACACAATCCTTTAACATCCTTATATGCATCCACACATTAATGACACTTCATCAATACTGGAAGTATATGAAGCTTGATGCATCGTAGGAGTTGCCCCAGATTCCGAATACGAGAATTGTCAGGATGGAAAGCGCGATGATGATCTCCCTGAGAAGGAGCGGTCTCTCAAGTATCCATTTGCGAAGATTTCCGCCGTGATACTTTACATAATCGCTGATCAGCAGTATGGCGATACAGATCATGAGAAGCCAGAAATTCTTCTCATTGAGCCCAAGCTCATACAGCTTTGACATACCGAACTCCGATAAGCCAAAATCCGTCTTTACCTTTTCAATCATCATCAGGGCATCCCTTAGGCCCGCTGCCCTGAAGAACAGCCAGGCAAAATCTATTAGAACGAAGGTGATAAGTATCCTTATGAGCTTAAGAACGCTCATCTTCACGGTTTTGAAGCTGAACTCTCCCTCTCCTATCCTGATGCCGAAGAGTCCCGTCCGGAGATGTCCCCGTCTTGCCTCCTCTGTCTGCCAGCTGGCACGGCCCGAAGATAGCCTGAGGGACGCTCTTATGTCATCATCGGAATACTCCCTCTCACCGTCTTCTTCGAAGTCATCACGCTTTTTACCTGCCACACTCTTTTCCCATGGAGTCACCACATCGGTAATGGGGGCGATAGAAGAATATATCTTCATGCTTCCTGCCATGGCCGGATTCTTCTTTAAGCTGAGAACGTCCTTATCGAAACCGAATATCCTGAGAAAAAGTGTTCTTACGGGTGTAAGCATGCCGCCGATTATCTGATAGAAGCCGTTAAGACCGCCCCATACCACATAGCTCCACTGACTTCCGTGCCAGAGTCCGCTGACGATAAAGACCACCATGACATTGAAATAACGTCTCAGGAAATTGCAGCGGCTTCCGCCCAAAGGGAAATAAAGATAATCCCTGAACCAGCCTGACAGTGAGATATGCCAGCGTCTCCAGAAATCCTGGACAGAAACACTGAAGTACGGGCAGTCAAAATTCTTCATGAACCGTATGCCCAGCATATTGGCGGCACCGGATGCGATAATGGAATATCCGCAGAAATCGCAGTATATCTCAAAGGCGTAGATCACGGTGGCAAGAACTATGGTCCAGCCGTGAAGCTCATGATAATTCTGATATACGAAGTTCACCAGAATTGCCGCTCTGTCTGCGATGACCAGCTTAAGGAAAAATCCCCAGAGCATAAGCATGAAACCGGAGCTCACCCTGTTCCAGTCAAATTCCCTCGGTCTCGAGTACTGGGGAATAAGAGCCGGTGCCCGTCCTATGGGGCCCGCCAGAATGGATGGAAAAAAGCTTACAAAAAGTGCATATTTCAGGAAGTTCTTCTCCGAAGGGATCTCCTCCCTGTAAACATCTATGAGATATCCTGCTGCCTGGAAGGTAAAAAAAGATATCCCCACCGGCATCACCACATCAAAATGACTGAACTTAACAAAAACACCGAAACGGCTTAAAAGCTTTGCGATGTTGTCCCCCAGGAAATCCGTATACTTATAAAAACAGAGCAGTCCGAAGACCATGAGAAGCACCAGGCAGAGGACCGCCCTTTTCTTTTTCTCCCTGCCGGATATCACACCTGTGTTAATGTTTCTGCGGCGCTTACTCACCTTCGAATCAAAGTCTGCGGAAACCCTGCCGTATTCGTCAGGATCCGCCCAGGTGGCTTTGGAATCCTTTCCGATGATAAGCCCTGCAATATAGGTGAGAAAAGTGATCCCCAGGAGAAGCAGGCCGTATTTAGTATTCCAGCTCATATAAAACCAGTAGCTCGAAAACAGCAGCCACAGATTCTGAAACCCTTTCGGAACAGCATAGTAAGCCACAAGCACTATCGGGAAGAACAAAAGAAATCCCAAAGAATTAAAAATCATATTTTCCTCCATGAGCCAGCCAGGCACCGGGTTCACCCAGGCCGGTATCTGACCCACAAATCAAGTTCGAAAGTTCAGTTTCAAACTTACTCCGTCTTTCCTTCAAGTATCTTTATGAAGTCCTCCTCGGTAACGATGGGAACTCCCAGCTCCTTTGCCTTCTTATTCTTGCCGGAGGTGGAAGTGATATCGTTATTCACAAGATAGGCAGTTTTTGCGGAAACAGAGCCCGCTGCCCTTCCTCCCGCACGCTCTATGAGCTCCTGCAGCTCCTTACGATTTGAAAAATGATTGAGACTTCCCGTGATGACAACAGACATGCCTTCAAGTGTCCTGGGAGCGTCATCCGTTGCCTCCTGCTTTTTGATATCGAGCTCCTTTAAAAGCTCAGTAAGCCCGGACATCTTCGCATCATCCCTGAAGTACTTTACTATATTTTCCGCAAGGACCTGACCTATTCCGTCTATTTCCAGAAGGGCGTCCACATCCGCTGTCCTCAGCTTTTCCATATCATCCGAGAAGAAACGGCACAGCATCTTGGCATTGGCAAGACCTATTCCTGCGATTCCGAGACCGTAGATCACTCTGTAAAGCTCGGTGTGTCCTGACTTCTCCACTGCCTGAATAAGCTTCTCATAGCTCTTCTCACCGAAGCCCTCCATGGCGATGATCTCGCTTCTGAATCTGTCGAGATGGAAGATGTCACTATACTTATGTATGAAGCCGTGCCCTATGAATTTTTCCAATGTCTGCTCACTGAGTCCGTCAACATTCAAAGCATCACGGCTCACGAACAGCGAGAAGTTCTTTAGCTTCTTGGCAGGACACTCAGGGTTAGGGCAGTACAGGAACTTAGCCTCATTCTCCGACTTTATCTCAGTCTCATGACCGCAGGCAGGACACATCTTTGCAGGCTGAAGATTTCCTGATCTTGTAAGGTTTTCAGCGATCTGAGGAATGATCATGTTAGCCTTGTATACGGTGATCCTGTCTCCGATTCCCAGCTCCATATCCTCACAGTAGGAAATATTGTGAAGGCTGGCTCTTGTGACTGTGGTGCCCTCAAGCTCCACAGGGTCAAAGATAGCCACAGGATTGATAAGTCCTGTACGGCTTGGTGACCACTCCACCTCACGGAGGACAGTCTCAGCCTGCTCGTCGCTCCACTTGAAGGCGATGGCATTTCTAGGGAACTTGGCAGTACGCCCGAGACTGACTCCGTATTCTATGTCATCATAAATGAGTACCAGACCGTCAGATGGGAAATCGTTGGTCTTTATCTCTTCGGAGAACCACTTAACTGTTTCTCCGATATTATCTTTATCCACACGCTTATAGGCAACAGTATCAAAGCCCTGTGCCTTCATGAAGAGGTACTGCTCCTCCACGGAGTTGGAGAAATCCACACTCTCCCCATTCTCATCCACAGCACTAACCAGCGCAAATGCCATGAGATTCACATGACGGGATCTGGTGACATTGGGATCCAGCTGACGTACTGATCCGGAACAGAGATTTCTCGGATTCTTGTACCTGGCATCCGCATCGGAAATGGAGGCATTGATCCTTTCAAACTCCGAATAGGTAATAATGGCCTCGCCTCTCAGCACCAGCTCACCCTTGAAGCCTATCCTCGTAGGCACATTGTCAAATGCCATGGCATTCTGGGTGATCACCTCACCTATCTCACCGTTTCCTCTGGTGAAAGCCTTCTGAAGTGCGCCCTCCTTATACGTGAGCACAACTGTAAGACCGTCCATCTTCCAGCTGAGAAGACCTTCCTTGTCCCCGAGCCATGCCTGAAGCTCCTCAACAGACTTGGTCTTGTCCAGGGACAGCATGGGGCTTTTGTGCTGCTCCTTCGGAAGCTCCGAAAGAACCTCAAAGCCTACTCTCTGTGTGGGTGACCCGCTGAGCACAACTCCGGTTTCCTTTTCAAGAGCCTCCAGCTCATCATAGAGACGATCATACTCAAAATTGGACATGATCTCATTGCCCTCAACGTAATAGACTCTGGCAGCCTCATTGAGCGTCTTCACCAGCTCCTTCATACGGTCTGTATCACTATTCTGATTTCTATTCTGCTGATTTACTTCAGCCATACTTCACCTCTGATTATTCCGCCCACGGATATCCATTATTCTTTTAGCGGAATTAGTTTCTATATTAATGTATTTTCACAGTCGGACAAGCCGCGGCACAAATAGTGCTGAAAGTTCTGCTTTCTTTCACACTAACTTTACAGTTTTTCCGGATCCTGTGTAAGCTCACTAAGCTCTATCTCCCTGTACTGTCCCGGCTTAAGCCCCCGGAGTGTGAGATCCATGATCCTTATTCTCTTAAGCTTCTTAACATTGTAGCCGAAAGCCGCACACATCCTTCTTATCTGGCGGTTAAGTCCCTGGGTGATAACTATATGGAACTCATGCTGTCTTACGTTTTTCGGTGATGTCATGTCCTGCCATACCTCACAGGGACGGGTGGTCTCATCAAGCTCCCTGAGATACACTCCGTCAGCCAGCTTGTCCAGAAATTCCTTAGTAAGAATCTTATCCGTGGTAACCACATATTCCTTCTCATGATAATTTCTGGCACGGTTGATACGGTTCACCAGATCACCCTGATTGGTGAGAAGTATGAGTCCCTCAGACTCCTTGTCCAGTCTTCCGATAGGATAAATCCTGCAATGATACTTTATGGCATCTATTATGTTTGGGGCCCTGTCCTTGTCTGAAGTAGTGCAGACTATTCCTCGTGGCTTATAGTAGGCAAGAAGCACAGGCTCCGGCTTGTCATAGTCCTTTCCGTCCTTAGAGATCTGTTCCCCGTATCTGCGGCTCATTTTCTCCGACTCTGTGGCAAGAAGGAAGCGCTCCTCAGGATTCCTTGCATTGGCATTGAGGGCATGGGGATTCACACATGTTCCGTCAAGCTCGATGGAATCCGCTTCTGTTACCTGCTGACCCATCTCTACCGGCTTTCCGTTCACGGTGATGCGTCCGGCTTCCACCAGACGATCCGCCTCACGACGGGAGCATACACCAAGCTCCGACAATCTTTTATTTATTCTCATTTCTGTTTCCTAACTTTAACTATGTAAATCGCAACATCCTGACAGGCTCATATCAAGCTCCGGAAGTCAGTTCTCTATCCCCGGTATAAGCTCTTCTTTAAGCTTACTGTCATTTTTAAAATCCGCAAAGAAGCATGCATCACCGAAGCTGAAGAAGCGGTACTTCTCTCTTACAGCCGCATTATAAGCATTGAGCACATATTCCCTTCCCGCAAATGCCGACACCAGCATGACCAATGTGGACTCCGGAAGGTGAAAGTTTGTGATCAGGGCATCCATGCACTTGAACTTGTATCCGGGATATATGAAGATGCTGGTCCAGCCCGATGCAGCCGGAACGGTACCGTCAGAAAGTGCCGCAGACTCAATGGTTCTGCAGGAAGTTGTTCCGGTACAGATAACTCTTCCTCCCTCTCTGTGGGCCTTGTTGATCTTGTCAGCCTCAGACTGTTCGATGATGTAGAACTCACTGTGCATGTGATGCTCCTCGATCTTATCAGCCTTAACCGGTCTGAATGTTCCGAGACCTACGTGAAGTGTTACGTGGGCTATCTCGACACCCTTATCCTGAACCGCCTTAAGAAGCTCATTTGTCCAATGCAGACCTGCGGTAGGTGCAGCGGCTGAACCGTCATTTTTTGCATAAACCGTATTGTAACGTTCCCTCTCCTTAAGCTGATGATGGATGTAAGGAGGAATTGGCATCTCTCCCAGCTTATCCAGAACCTCTTCCCAGATTCCTTCAAACTCAAAACGGATGATACGGTTTCCGTCATCAATTGTATCGATGACCTCACCCTTTAAGAGGCCCTCACCAAAGCTGACTCTGGCACCGTTTCTCATCTTCTTTCCCGGCTTCACAAGACACTCCCAGTCAGTTGCCGACTTTCTCTGTAAAAGAAGGACCTCGATATGAGCTCCTGTCTCTTCCTTGACACCATGAAGCCTTGCAGGAATAACCTTTGTATCATTGATGACGAGACAGTCTCCCTTATGAAGATAGTCGATGATGTCATAAAAATGCTTATGTTCAATGTTTCCGGTGCTCTTATCAACAAGAAGAAGTCTGGAATCGGAACGCTTCTCCAGTGGATCCTGTGCTATAAGTTCTTCGGGTAAATCATAGTAAAAATCTTTTGTTTCCATTTTATCTTATAAATCTCTACTTTCTATCTATATTTACTATTTATGATCTGCATTTTCACCATCAGGAAAAACGCAAAATCCATGTCTTAAGTTTTATTTGCCGCTTAGCAAATACTGTTTATTATATACCACATATCAATTTCTTTCCATAATTAAAAATCCCCGGCTTCTCAGGCTGCATCTGCAGCCGGAAAAGCCGGGGATTGATGTCTATAATGACCACTCAGTCATCAGCATCCAGCTTGTTATTTTTTATAAGGCGAAGCATGATATCCGTCCGCTATCTGCGTTAATAGCATTTGTTTTTTTACATTCATCCTTCAGTAGCTGAAGTTTCCTCAGTAGCCGCAGAAACTGTAGTATCTGCTGTAGTATCAACAGAAGCCTCAACAGACTCGGCAGTTCCGGCAGTCTCTGTTATTTCACTCACCTGAGATTCAGCACCATCGGCTGATTCACTCTCCAAAGAAGCATCCGGCTCAGCCTGTGAAGCACTCACATCGCTTCCCGATACTGCTATAAGGGATACCTGACTGTCTATCTTCTCCTGACTGTCGGTGTAGATACGTCCGCTCTGGAATGCATCATAGATCACCGCCAGACGTTCATCACTGGATATAGCCTGAAGAAGCTTAGAATTACAACTGTTGATGAGTTCCTGAACCTCCTCATGACCTCTCACATATTCATTAACAAATCTGGTCTGTTCCGGAGTCAGATTCTCTATGATCTCAAACTGATTCTGATCATTTACCTTTACATAGCAGTACATGATTCCCGGGGCGGCAGTCTCGACTCTTCTGAATTTCACATCGTATGTCACAAATACAAGTTTAGAATTCTCTTCAAGGGCTTTAACCGCAAACTGCCTGATGTTTGTATAACTCTCGATATAGCCCGACTGGGTCTTAAGCTCTGACATAAGAAGTGCTTTCTGCTCCTCAGTCTGATTCGTCACGCCTGTAAGCTGATAAAGCTTGTCCACATCTGCCTGAAGCCTTGCATCAAAATACTGCTGGAAGAAGGATGTGAGATATTCATCATAGTATTCCCTTACTATAGTCGGGTCCTCTGTTTCCTTCTCAGTTTCTGTCTCTTGTAAAGCCTGAGTCTCCGCCACTACAGTTTCCTTTACAGGAGCCTGTGTTTCTACAGTATCAGTCGGATCCTTATCCAATATCACGATTATGATCATCAAAATGATAATGATAACCGGAATAGTGATGAGACCTCTCAGTTCCTCTATATTAAGGGCTCCGGTTCTTCGCATCGCTGTCTGTCTGCGACCTGCTTTTTTCTGCTCCATGACCTCAACAACAGGTTTATCTTTAAGTGCCTTGTTTACGTCATCAAGGTCTTTAAGCTTTTTATCCATTATTTAATGCTCCATCCGCTCCAAAATAGTTTCCATTGATAATTTCATTCTCCGCTCTGGCGCCGTTCTTATTGATGTAATAGTACTTACCGTCAACCTCAATAACTCCTGGTCCCTGAAGCTCTCCACTAGACATACTGAAGTAATACCACTTGCCGAGAATCTGCTTCCAGCCCTTTACCATCTTGGCATCGGAACCTACATATCTCCACTTCTGGTTTGCTTCAAGAACCCAGGTGTTAACCTCAAGATAACCTGAAGGATTAAAATGGTAGAATGAACCGTCTATCTGCTTCCAGCAGCTGACCGGATATGTTCCGTCAGGATTTAGATACCACATACCATTGTTTTCAAACTGCCATCCGTCATGGGAATAGGTGTTGGCTGAAACCGTCATGGTATTGACCACACTTGAAGATGAGCTGTATACACCATCAAGTGTCGGATTCATGGCATTAGGATCACTCAGGGTGGTGAGACCTGTTTTGGCAAGGCTGCCTGCTGTCGGCCCCCATATCATCGTGTTATAGGTTGTTCCATTTGTAGTATAAGAAGTGTTCCCTCCGGTATAGGTCTCTGTATAGATTACAGCTGAAGATCCTGAAAACCCTGATGATCCCGATGAAACATCCTCAGATTTAACGGTTACCTGATTGGACTTATCGGACCAGGCACGCCACTTATTATTAACATCTCTTGCCCTTACTTTAGCATAATAATAACCCTTTGAACTTACTGTGATATCTACCGAGTTTTCATCTTCATCAACAGTTACAGTCTTATTTGTTGAATCCTTCCCGTTTGTTGAAGATGACTTCTTATAAAGCTGCACCTGGTACTTATCAACTCCGTCAAAATCAGCCGGGCTCCAGGTAATAGTCAGATCTGCGCCGCTCTGCTCGATGGTGACATCCGTAGGCTTATCTCCTGCAAATGCTGCCAGTGCAGTCGAAATCGACATGACCGACACAATCAAAAGAACCTTTTTCAAAAACTTCATATGCCTCTCTCCTTTTTCCATATAAATCTTAACAAGCTCATGTCCTGTTTTCTATCTCTTACTATTTTATAAAAGTGGATTTTACAGATGCGTATACTTATTCATTTATATTCTACTATATAAAAAATAAAGAAAATAGTATCAAAGCTTTTACGTTTTTAATAAGCCGTTTTTTAATTAATGAGAGTAATAAAATTAAAAAAGAAGCATTGAGACAAGTCTCAATGCTTCTTGAAATATACCAAGTATATTTAGGAATAGTAAGAATTACTCTGTGATAGAAACAACTCTTCCTGATCCTACAGTTCTACCACCCTCACGGATAGCGAAACGAAGACCCTCTTCCATAGCTACAGGGTGAATAAGCTCAACGCTCATCTCTGTGTTATCACCAGGCATGCACATCTCTGTACCCTCTGGAAGGTGGCAAACACCTGTAACGTCAGTTGTTCTGAAATAGAACTGAGGTCTGTAGTTTGTGAAGAAAGGAGTATGACGTCCACCTTCATCCTTTGTAAGAACGTAAACCTGAGCCTGGAACTTGCTGTGGCACTTTACAGAACCTGGCTTACAAAGAACCTGACCTCTCTCGATCTGGTCACGGTTGATACCACGAAGGAGAAGACCTACGTTATCACCAGCCTCAGCATCATCAAGAGTCTTACGGAACATCTCGATACCTGTTACGACTGTCTTCTGAGTCTCCTCAGAGATACCTACTATTTCTACTTCATCGTTAAGGTGAAGAACACCACGCTCTACACGGCCTGTAGCAACTGTACCACGACCTGTGATTGTGAATACGTCCTCAACTGGCATAAGGAAAGGCTTATCTGTCTCACGAGCAGGAGCTGGGATATAAGAATCAACCTGAGCCATGAGCTCAAGAATCTTGTCGCCCCACTCAGACTTAGGATCCTCAAGTGCCTTAAGAGCTGAACCACGGATAACTGGAATTTCATCGCCTGGGAACTCGTACTCGTTAAGAAGGTCTCTAACCTCCATCTCAACGAGCTCAAGAAGCTCATCATCATCAACCATATCGCACTTGTTAAGGAATACAACGATAGCAGGAACACCTACCTGACGAGCAAGAAGGATGTGCTCTCTTGTCTGAGCCATAACACCATCAGTAGCAGCAACAACAAGGATAGCACCATCCATCTGTGCAGCACCAGTGATCATGTTCTTTACATAGTCAGCGTGGCCAGGACAGTCAACGTGAGCATAGTGACGGTTCTCTGTCTCGTACTCAACGTGTGCAGAGTTGATAGTGATTCCTCTTTCTCTCTCCTCTGGTGCCTTATCGATCTGATCGAAAGGAACAGCTGGATCAAGTCCAAGTCTGTCAGCGAGAACTGCTGTGATAGCAGCTGTAAGAGTTGTTTTACCATGGTCAACGTGACCGATAGTACCGATGTTAACATGTGGCTTAGTTCTTTCGAAATGTGCCTTTGCCATTTTTTAAATCCCTCCTGGAAAATGTAATACAACGAAAATCATGTCAAGCACCATGCATGCGCTCGCATGCTCCGTGCAGTACATACTGCAAAACTGCTCAGAGTATCCTCTAAGCAATCAGCAAACATGATTTTAACATTGAAATATTATTTTATCAAGTATTTTTGGGCAATCAGATAGGTTTCTGAGCCCAAAAATACTGACTTTTTTTGATTTTTTAGAAGAAGTGGTAATTACTTACCGTTTCTCTCCTTGAGAACAGCTTCCTGAACGTTCTTAGGGCACTTCTCATAGTGATCGAAGAACATTGAGTAGTTTGCACGACCCTGTGTCTTTGAACGAAGGTCAGTTGCATAACCGAACATCTCTGCAAGAGGAACAAAGCTGTTAACCTGCTTGCCTGAAGGGATGTCCTCCATGCTCTCGATACGTCCACGACGAGAGTTTACATCGCCGATAACGTTACCCATATACTCTTCAGGAGTTACGATCTCAACCTTCATGATAGGCTCAAGAAGAACAGGATCTGCCTTCTCCATAGCTGTCTTGAATGCGATTGAACCGGCGAACTCGAATGCACGCTCGTTAGAATCGACATCATGGTATGATCCATCGTAAACATTAGCATGGATACCAAGTACAGGATAGCCGGCAAGAATACCTGACTGAGCAGCGTTTCTGATACCCTTTTCGATAGCAGGGATGTACTCCTTAGGGATAGATCCGCCGACAACAGTTGACTCAAACTTGAAGGTCTCTTCAGCGTTTGCGTCCATAGGCTCAAACTTAACCTTACAATCACCGTACATACCTGAACCACCGGACTGGTGAACATAACGGCCCTGTACATCAACAGCCTTTGTAAATGTCTCCTTGTAAGCAACCTGAGGAGCACCAACATTAGCCTCTACGTGGAACTCACGGAGAAGACGATCAACGATGATCTCAAGGTGAAGCTCACCCATACCTGAGATGATAGTCTGTCCTGTCTCTTCATTAGTTCTTACGCGGAAGGTAGGATCCTCTTCAGCAAGCTTTGCAAGAGCATCTGTCATCTTACCCTGTGAAGCCTTGGTCTTTGGCTCGATAGCAACAGAGATAACAGGCTCAGGGAATTCCATAGACTCAAGGATGATAGGATGCTGCTCATCACAGATAGTGTCACCTGTTGTTGTAGTCTTGAAACCTACTGCAGCTGCGATATCACCTGAGAATACCTCATCAAGTTCCTGTCTCTTGTTAGCATGCATCTGAAGAAGACGACCAACTCTCTCCTTCTTATCCTTTGTAGAGTTCAGGCAATAAGAACCTGTCTTAAGTGTACCTGAATATACACGGAAGTATGCAAGCTTTCCTACGAATGGATCAGTCATGATCTTGAATGCAAGAGCTGAGAATGGAGCCTCATCAGATGAAGGTCTTGAATCCTCATTGCCGTCCAGATCTGTACCTGTAACATCAGGAACATCTGTAGGAGCAGGAAGATAATCGATAACAGCATCAAGAAGCTTCTGAACGCCCTTGTTTCTGTAAGCTGTACCGCAGAGACATGGAATAGCGTCACCTGCAATAGTAGCCTTACGAAGAGCCTTCTTCATTTCCTCGATAGTGAGTTCTTCACCCTCGAGATACTTCTCCATAAGCTCCTCATCAAG
This sequence comes from Lachnospiraceae bacterium, assembly GCA_015057945.1. Taxonomy (GTDB): domain Bacteria; phylum Bacillota; class Clostridia; order Lachnospirales; family Lachnospiraceae; genus Oribacterium. The sequence continues at coordinate 66,560 of SVDD01000018.1, forward strand.
CTCAGCGATCTGCTCTACCATCTTTGTGTGGTACTCTTCAGCCTGATCAGCCATATCAGCAGGAACATCAGTAATCTCGATGTCCTCGCCCTTATCATCCTTATAGTAGTAAGCCTTCATCTCCATAAGGTCGATGAGACCTACGTATGTGTCTTCACGTCCGATAGGAATCTGAACCATAACGCAGTTCTTACCAAGACGATCAACGATTGTCTGAACAGAATGGAAGAAATCTGCACCTACGATATCCATCTTGTTGATGAATGCCATTCTGGGTACGTGATATGTATCAGCCTGTCTCCAAACGTTCTCTGACTGTGGCTCTACACCTGATTTAGCATCAAATACACCTACAGCACCATCAAGAACTCTAAGTGAACGCTCAACCTCAACAGTGAAGTCTACGTGACCCGGAGTATCGATAATGTTGATTCTGTACTCTGGAGCACCAGGAATCTTCTTATGCTCAAATTCCTGTGTCCAGTGACAGGTTGTAGCAGCGGATGTGATAGTGATACCACGCTCCTGCTCCTGCTCCATCCAGTCCATTGTTGCTGTACCTTCATGTGTATCACCGATCTTGTGATTAACACCTGTATAGAAGAGGATACGCTCTGTCAGTGTAGTCTTACCGGCATCGATATGTGCCATAATACCAATATTTCTTGTATGATCAAGTGAATATTCTCTGGTAGCCAAAGTGTTTCCCTCCTATTAGAATCTGTAGTGCGCGAATGCCTTGTTAGCCTCAGCCATTCTATGCATCTCTTCCTTACGCTTTACAGCTGCACCGGTGTTGTTTGCAGCATCCATGATCTCGTTAGCGAGTCTCTCAGCCTGAGTCTTCTCAGATCTCTTACGTGAGAACTCTGTAAGCCAACGAAGGCCAAGTGTCTGACGTCTCTCAGGCTTAACCTCCATAGGTACCTGATATGTGGCACCACCGATACGCTTAGCCTTAACTTCAAGAACAGGCATGATGTTGTTCATAGCCTCTTCAAATACTTCTGTAGCTTCCTTGCCGCTCTTCTCTGCGACAATTTCGAATGCACCATAAACGATCTTCTGTGCAACACCCTTCTTACCATCAAGCATGATGGAGTTAACAAGCTTTGTTACAATCTTTGAATTGTACATTGGGTCTGCGAGAACGTCTCTGTGCAGAGTATGTCCTTTACGTGGCACGTTACTTCCCTCCTTAAAAATTTGTTTTTAGATCATCGGTACTCTACGCAACTGCTACCTAATGTAGTGTTTTGCGAGTTCATGCGGACAAGGACACATCTATTATATAAATAATGAGTTCCATTATCCGTCATTTTAACCATGTCTTTGTTACTTAATGTGGCAAGAAATTACTTCTTAGCCTTAGGTCTCTTTGCACCGTACTTTGAACGAGCCTGCATTCTGTTTGCTACGCCGGCTGTATCCAGTGTTCCACGGATGATATGGTATCTTGTACCAGGAAGATCCTTAACACGGCCGCCACGAATCATAACAACAGAGTGCTCCTGCAGGTTGTGTCCCTCTCCTGGAATGTATGATGTAACTTCAAAACCGTTTGAAAGTCTTACTCTGGCGATCTTACGAAGAGCTGAGTTAGGCTTCTTAGGTGTAGCTGTCTTAACAGCTGTACATACACCACGCTTCTGAGGAGCGGAAATGTTAGTTGCCACCTTCTTTAAAGAGTTGAATCCTTTCTGAAGTGCAGGTGCGGTAGACTTCTTCTTCTGAGAAGTTCTGCCCTTTCTTACTAACTGGTTAAATGTAGGCATTTGGTTCTCCTTTCGTTAGGTTTATATGATGTATATTTTTGACCCTGAAATATCGAAACAGGACACGCTTTTACGCATGCTTTGATACTATACTTCAAGCGGTTTTTGTTGTCAATCGAATTTACTGTTTTTTTATTTTGTAATGATTTATAAAAGTTTTGATTGCTCCGTGCTCCGCACTCCCGCAATCAAAAAAGCAGGTATTCGGAAATCGCTCCACTCGCTTTGCTCGCGTAGCTTTTTTCCTCATACCTGCTTTGGTCGTCCGATGCCTGCCCGGGCTTGACTGCAAGCAGTCATCCCGGCAGTCGCCGTCCGACACTTTTACAGTACGTTATTCTTCTGGTTTTCGATTCTGTGACGGGCTGCGATTCTCTCAACGCCTTCAGCATCGATGTCGAATGCCTCATCAGGTGTGAAGAGCTGCTCTGTCTCATCCTCGATATCTTCCATATCCTGTGAAAGTTCAACGTTTCTGTAACGCTTCATACCTGTACCTGCAGGAATGAGCTTACCGATGATAACGTTCTCCTTAAGTCCAACGAGGTTATCTCTCTTTCCGTTGATGGCAGCCTCGGTAAGAACCTTGGTTGTCTCCTGGAAGGAAGCGGCTGACAGGAAGGAATCTGTTGCAAGAGATGCCTTGGTGATACCAAGCATGATTCTTGTTCCTTCAGCAGGCTTCTTGCCTTCTGCGATAAGTCTCTCGTTCTCGTCCTCGAAGTCAAGGCGGTCAACTGTTGTTCCCGGGATAAAGTTAGAATCACCGGACTCGTTGATACGCTCCTTCTTCATCATCTGATGAACGATCATCTCGATATGTCTGTCCTGAATCTCAACACCCTGCAGACGGTATACTCTCTGAACTTCAGAGATCATGTAATCCTGTACTGCCTTTGTGCCCTTGATCTTCAGGAGATCATGAGGATTGATTGAACCCTCTGTAAGTACATCACCGGCCTCAAGTACCTGACCGTTCTGCACCTTAAGTCTGGAACCGTAAGGGATAAGGTATGTCTTTGACTGAGCACTCTGTGCATCTGTAACTACAACCTCTCTCTTCTTGGCTGTTTCCTTGATTTCAACCACACCCGGGATCTCTGTAAGGATTGCAAGACCCTTTGGCTTACGAGCCTCGAAAAGCTCTTCTACTCTAGGAAGACCCTGTGTGATATCTCCACCGGCTACACCACCGGTATGGAAGGTTCTCATGGTAAGCTGTGTACCAGGCTCACCGATTGACTGAGCTGCGATGATACCAACTGCCTCACCGATCTGAACAGGCTGACCTGTTGCAAGGTTTGAGCCGTAGCACTTTGCACATACACCATTCTTTGAACGGCATGTAAGGACTGTTCTGATCTTGACTGTCTTACGTCCCATCTTGTTAAGAGCATTGATAACACGTGGTGCACGCTTAGGTGTAACCATGTGATCAGCCTTAACGATAACCTTTCCTGTCTCAGGATCAGTTATATCCTCAGCGATGTAACGGCCTGTGATACGATCCTGAAGGGACTCGATCTTCTCCTGTCCATCAGAAAGCTCTGATATCTCAAGATAAGGAATCTTGTCCTTCTCGGCAGCACAGTCAAGCTCACGAATGATGAGATCCTGTGTAACGTCAACCATTCGACGTGTAAGGTATCCGGAATCGGCTGTACGAAGCGCTGTATCGGAAAGTCCCTTACGAGCACCGTGTGCGGAGATGAAGTACTCGAGTACGTCAAGACCTTCACGGAAGTTTGACTTGATAGGGAGCTCGATAGTACGTCCTGTTGTATCTGCCATGAGTCCACGCATACCTGCGAGCTGCTTGATCTGCTTATCAGATCCACGGGCTCCGGAATCCGCCATCATGAAGATGTTATTGTACTTATCGAGACCTGAAAGCAGGTCATGTGTAAGCTGGTCATCGGTCTTCTTCCAAGTATCGATAACTTCCTGATATCTCTCTTCCTCAGTTACCAGACCACGTCTGTAGTTACGTGCGATCTTATCAACTGTCTTCTGAGCTTCCTCAAGGAGCTGCTGCTTGGAAGCAGGCACTGTCATATCTGAAATTGAAACTGTCATGGCTGCGATGGTTGACTGACGGTAACCCATAGCCTTGATATCGTCAAGGCTGAGTGCTGTCTGTGTAGCACCATGTACGTCCATGATCTTCTCAAGTATCTTCTTAAGGTTCTTCTTCTTTACGATCTCATCGATTTCAGGAAGGATCTCGTTGCCCGGGATGGAACGATCTACAAATCCAAGATCCTGAGGGATGATCTCATTAAAGATAAGACGGCCTACCGTTGTATTGATAACACCTTCAACGATTCTCTCGCTGCCGTCTTCGTTCTTAAGAGCCTTCTTGATACGGCACTTAATCCTTGTATGCATGGTAATGTAGCCATTTTCCTTTGCAAGGATAGCCTCGTTGATGCTCTTGAAGAACATACCCTCGTTAGGCTCGCCCGGTCTCTCCTGTGTGATGTAGTAGATACCGAGTACCATATCCTGTGAAGGAACGGCAACAACACCACCGTCTGAAGGCTTAAGCAGGTTGTTAGGAGCGAGCAGCATGAATCTGCACTCTGCCTGTGCTTCCTGTGTAAGAGGAAGGTGGATAGCCATCTGGTCTCCGTCGAAGTCGGCGTTGAAGGCCGCACATACGAGCGGGTGAAGTCTTATAGCCTTACCTTCTACAAGTGTAGGCTCGAATGCCTGGATACCAAGTCTGTGAAGTGTCGGGGCACGGTTCAGCATGACCGGGTGGCCCTTGATCACGCCCTCAAGGATATCCCATACCTGAGGATCAAGTCTTTCAACCATCTTCTTTGCATTCTTAATGTTATGAGCCTTACCTGTATTAACAAGCTCCTTCATTACGAAAGGCTTGAAAAGCTCGAGAGCCATCTCCTTAGGAACACCGCACTGGTAGATCTTAAGGTCCGGTCCTACGACGATAACAGAACGTCCTGAGTAGTCAACACGCTTACCGAGAAGGTTCTGTCTGAAACGTCCCTGCTTACCCTTTAACATATCTGAAAGTGACTTTAGAGCTCTGTTTCCGGGACCTGTTACAGGACGTCCGCGGCGACCGTTATCGATAAGAGCATCAACTGCCTCCTGAAGCATACGCTTCTCGTTACGAACGATGATCTCAGGAGCGCCAAGCTCGAGAAGACGGGCAAGACGGTTGTTTCTGTTAATGATTCTTCTATAAAGATCGTTAAGATCTGATGTAGCAAAACGTCCGCCGTCAAGCTGTACCATAGGACGAAGATCAGGCGGGATAACAGGAAGCTGTGTAAGGATCATCCACTCAGGAAGGTTTCCTGATGAACGGAAAGCCTCTACAACCTCAAGTCTCTTAACGATTCTTGTTCTCTTCTGACCTGAAGCATTGTCAAGCTCCTGTCTGAGCTCTGAATACTCCTTCTCAAGGTCGATACCGCGAAGAAGCTCGAGAACAGCCTCTGCACCCATTCCTGCACGGAATGAACCGTAGCCGTACTGCTCAACAGCATCTCTGTACTCCTTCTCGGAAAGCACCTGCTTGTACTCAAGCTGGGTCTCGCCCTTGTCAAGTACTATATAGCTTGCGAAATAGAGAACTCTCTCAAGGATTCTGGGACTGATGTCAAGTATCAGACCCATTCTTGAAGGAATACCCTTGAAATACCAGATGTGGGAAACAGGAGCTGCAAGAGCGATATGTCCCATTCTCTCACGTCTTACGGAGGACTTAGTTACCTCAACACCGCAGCGGTCACAGACAACACCCTTATAACGGATCTTCTTGAACTTACCGCAGTGGCACTCCCAGTCTTTGACCGGTCCGAAAATACGCTCACAGAAAAGTCCGTCCTTCTCAGGCTTAAGAGTTCTGTAGTTGATAGTCTCCGGCTTTTTCACTTCGCCATGAGACCACTCCAGAATCTTCTCCGGAGAGGCGAGGCCGATCTTGATTGAATCAAACTGAACAGGCTCATTTATTTTATCAAGCTGTGCCATGTATTCCTCCTAATTATTCATCATCACCGTCTGAGAAGTCATCAGACTCTGAAACGGCATCACTCTCTGCATAATAATCATCAGATGAAGAATCTTCATCATAATCATCATCCACAAGGTCAGCAGCGATAGCGGACTCAAGCTCCAGATCTTCACTGAAAAGCTCAACTCCCTGTGCAGCTGCTACAGCATCGTCAGCATTAACAAGCTCACCGTTCTTAAACTCCTGAGTCTCATAGCCATACTGACCGTAGTTCTCATTCTTCTCGTAACGGCTGTCTCCGCCGGAAAGGAGACGATGCATATCCTGGTTAGCATCATAGAGCTCTTCCTTGATCTCGATCTCATTCTGATTCTCATCGAGAACACGAACGTCAAGACAAAGTGCCTCAAGCTCCTTCAGCATAACCTTGAAGGACTCAGGTACACCAGGAGCAGGTATATTCTGTCCCTTAATGATAGCCTCATAAGTCTTAACACGTCCTGTAACGTCATCGGACTTCATGGTCAGGATCTCCTGAAGAGTATAAGCTGCGCCATACGCCTCGAGGGCCCAAACTTCCATCTCTCCGAAACGCTGTCCACCGAACTGTGCCTTACCGCCGAGAGGCTGCTGTGTAACCAGTGAGTACGGTCCTGTTGAACGGGCATGGATCTTATCGTCTACAAGGTGGTGAAGCTTCAGGTAATGCATGAATCCGATAGATGTCTTGCCATCGAACGGAAGACCTGTACGGCCGTCACGAAGCTGAACCTTACCATCTGTTCCGATAGGAACTCCCTTCCACTCAGCCCTGTGATCAAGGTGAGCTCCAAGGTACTCATATACTTCAGGGTCAAGCTCTTCCTTATGTAACTCGGAGAACTCTTCCCATGACTTGTTAACGTAATCGTTTGCAAGTATAAGGGTCTGACGGATATCAGGCTCGGTAGCACCATCAAAGATAGGTGTTGAAACGTCGATACCCAGAACCTTTGCAGCAAGAGAAAGGTGTAACTCGAGGACCTGACCGATGTTCATTCGGGAAGGCACGCCGAGAGGGTTAAGTACGATATCAAGAGGACGACCGTTTGGAAGATATGGAAGATCTTCTACAGGAAGAACTCTTGAGCATACACCCTTGTTACCGTGACGACCGGCCATCTTATCACCGACACCGATCTTTCTCTTCTGTGCGATATAAATACGAACTGACTCTGATACTCCCGGAGCAAGCTCGTCTGAATTTTCTCTTGTAAATACCTTCGCATCTACAACTACACCATAAGCACCGTGAGGAAGCTTAAGTGATGTATCACGAACCTCACGTGCCTTCTCACCGAAGATAGCACGAAGAAGTCTTTCCTCTGCAGTAAGCTCTGTCTCTCCCTTAGGAGTAACCTTACCTACAAGGATATCACCGGCACGAACCTCGGCACCGATACGGATGATTCCACGCTCATCAAGATTCTTGAGAGCATCCTCACCTACGCCCGGAACGTCAGCAGTTATCTCCTCAGGTCCAAGCTTTGTATCACGAGCCTCGCACTCGTACTCTTCAATATGAATAGATGTATAAACATCGTTCTGAACCAGCTTCTCTGAAAGGAGAACCGCGTCCTCGTAATTGTAACCTTCCCATGTCATGAAACCGATGAGAGGATTCTTACCCAGAGCGATCTCACCCTGACATGTTGAAGGACCGTCAGCGATAACGTCTCCTGCCTTGACATGGTCACCGGCGAAAACGATAGGCTTCTGGTTATAGCAGTTAGACTGGTTGGATCTCATGAACTTTGTGAGCTTGTACTCATCAACAGTTCCGTCTGAATCACGGCGCACAACGATCTTGTTGGATGCGGAGATCTCTACAACACCGTCATACTTTGCAACGCAGCATACACCTGAGTCTACTGCAGCCTTGGCAGAAATACCTGTATCTACTGCCGCTCTTTCAGTAACCATAAGAGGCACGGCCTGACGCTGCATGTTTGATCCCATGAGGGCACGGTTCGCGTCATCGTTCTGAAGGAACGGAATCATGGATGTAGCAACTGAGAATACCATCTTAGGTGATACGTCCATCATATCAATAGAGGCCTTAGGGAATGCCTGTGTAGCCTCTCTGAAACGGCCGGAAACATTGTCATGGACAAAGTGTCCCTCGCTGTCCAGCGGCTCATTCGCCTGAGCTACTACGTAGTTATCCTCTTCGTCTGCCGCAAGGTACTCAACTTCCCTTGTAACCTTTGGATTCTTAGGATCTTCCTTGTCAACCTTACGGTAAGGAGACTCGATAAATCCGTATTCGTTGATACGTGCGTATGATGCAAGAGAGTTGATAAGACCGATGTTAGGTCCCTCAGGTGTCTCGATAGGGCACATACGTCCGTAGTGTGTATAGTGTACGTCTCGAACCTCAAATCCGGCACGGTCTCTTGAAAGACCACCTGGTCCGAGAGCGGAAAGTCTACGCTTGTGAGTAAGCTCTGACAGCGGGTTGTTCTGATCCATGAACTGTGAAAGCTGTGATGAACCGAAGAACTCCTTAACAGAAGCTGTAACAGGCTTAATGTTTATAAGGCTCTGAGGTGTGATCTCATCGATATCCTGTGTTGCCATACGCTCACGGACAACACGCTCCATACGTGAAAGACCGATGCGGTACTGGTTCTGGAGAAGCTCACCAACAGCACGGATACGACGGTTTCCGAGATGGTCGATATCATCCTTTGTACCGATCTCCTCCTCAAGATGCATGCAGTAATTTATGGAAGCGAAAATGTCTTCCTTTGTGATGTGCTTCGGAACAAGCTCATGCATGTTTCTCATGATGGCGATACGGAGTGCTCTCTGATCATCAGCATGCTCCTCCATGAGTCTTGCAAGCTCAGGATAGTAAACAAGCTCATCCGGCTTGTCCTGATCAATGATAGCCTGCTTCTCTGAAACAGAAAGGGCATCCCAAAGCTTCTTCTCTGCATCTGAGCTGAGTAATGAGTTTGTACGGTCAGCCTGCTTCTGGAAGTACTCTCTTACATGCTCGTACTCCTTAGCCTCTTCGTAATCGATCTCTGCAGCATCAAATGTAATGTACTTATCAAGGTTTACTTCCAGTGCTGAAAGAACCTTTACCTTACGTGTAGGACCATCAATCCATACGTATGGTACTGCTGCATCCTGAATCTCTATGGCCTTTGCGATAGAAATCTGCTCACCGGCTGTAGCGATAACCTCACCTGTTGTCTCGTCGATAACATCCTCTGCAAGAGTATGTCCCTTGATACGGTTCTTGAAGTGGAGCTTCTTGTTGAACTTATAACGTCCTACTCTGGCAAGATCGTAACGGCGCGGATCGAAGAACATACCATTAAGAAGAGAACTTGCTGAGTCTACTGAAAGAGGCTCACCGGGTCTTATCTTTCTGTAAAGTTCGAGAAGTCCGCCCTCATAGTTCTGTGCCTCAGGCTGCTCCTTTTCGAAGGATGCGATAAGCTTTGGCTCTTCACCGAAAAGGTCAATGATCTCAGCATTGCTGCCGATGCCAAGGGCACGAATAAATACGGAGACAGGAACCTTACGTGTTCTGTCTACACGTACGAAAAATACATCATTGGAATCGGTCTCGTACTCGATCCATGCACCACGGTTAGGAATAACCGTACATGAATAAAGCTCCTTACCGATCTTATCATGGTCTAAACCATAGTAGATACCCGGAGAACGAACGAGCTGTGAAACGATAACTCGCTCTGCACCGTTAATTACAAATGAGCCTGTATCTGTCATAAGAGGCAGATCGCCCATAAATATCTCATGTTCATTGATCTCATTCTTTTCCTTGTTGATGAGACGAACCTTAACCTTAAGAGGGGCAGCATATGTAGCATCACGCTCCTTACACTCCTCTATAGTATACTTCTTCTCACCTTCGCAGAGCTTATAGCCTACGAACTCAAGGGAAAGGTGTCCAGCGAAATCCTGGATTGGAGAGATGTCATCAAATGCCTCGCGGAGGCCGTCTGAAAGGAACCACTTGTATGAATCCTTCTGGACTTCAATCAGGTTTGGCATCTCGAGCACTTCTTCGTGCTGTGCAAATGTCATTCTGACGTTTTTGCCGTTTTTAACGACACGCATCTTGCTTTTTTCCATTGACCGTTCACCCCATTGCGGGAAGACACCCGCTTGATCGTTGTGATTCATAGAAAGATGTGGATTTTCTCAAAATGTGCATTCATCGTTACGAGCATTGTATTTCGATGTATCAACATTTCAATGAATCTGGTTATATGTTGCTAATATTTTGCAAGTCAAAAAAAGGGCGCACTGAGCCCATGACTCCAAAATAAGTAAAAGCTATTTTAGCGCATGGCAAATTCCCAGTCAATAGTCTGTATGCATTTTTTTGTAATATAATTACTTAAATTCTGTGACACTAT